>CAWHUK010000045.1:7500-85549 GCA_963832535.1 uncultured Acidobacteriota bacterium | reverse complement strand
TTCGCCGTGTCCTCGCCAGGGCGCATTTCCTGCGGCAGCCAGGCTCCCTGCTCCAGCAGCCGCTTCTGTAATGCCTGGTAGCTTACTTGCCGCGGGCTGGTGTGGTTTTTCAGGGCCAGCGCCGCCGCGGTCCCGGCAGCTTCGCCCATTTGTACGCAGAAGGGGATGAGGTTCAGCAGATCGTTGGCTTCCACGTCCGATGAGAAGCAGCGGCCCGCAGCCAGCAGGTTCTCCATGGTGACGGGAACCAGGGCGCGATAGGGAATGCATTTGTTGCGAATGGTCTGGGAGATGTTTTCCGCATACGGCGGAACGGCAGCAATGGTATCGGGAAATACCGTGCCCGCGCGCACATCGTCGAGCGTAACCACGTATTCGCCACGCAGCCGCCGGCTGCCCCTCGTGCCAATTTGCGACGCGGTATCCAGAACATAGCTTTGCTCGAAGCCCGGCATCTGCTTCCTCAAAAGCTCCTGAACCTTCAGCATGACCTTGCGCACCTTCACCTCCGCTCCGGTAAGGTGTTCGACATTCAGGCAGTCATTCCCCGGCACCCAGTTGTTCACCCAAACCTGGTCGTCGCGGTGGGTAGCCAGGGCCAGCAAAGGGAAGCCGCCAATCGCCCGCATCTCAGCCTGGATCTTCTGGAATGCCTCCGGATCGGAATGCCTGAAGGTGCTGTACTTGAGGTAATCCACTCCTCCTAACCTGAAGACGACGGCCAGCATGCCGGTTCTCAGGTTGTGATCGATGGCGCCGTTGAACTCCGCTCCCGCCGAGGCAAAGATGTCGCCATCGCCCGTGGTGTCGATGGTCAGCTTGCTGAGGACGGCCTGGCGGCCGGACTTGCTCTCGAAGACCGCGCCTTCGACCTTATTCCCATCGCTAAGCGCCCGGCTGCCCCAGGAATGAAGGAAAAGCTTGACCCCCGCTTCTTCAATCATGTCGTTCAGGACACATTTCAACAGCTCTGGGTCCACAATCACGCTCATCCGGACGCGGCCGCGCACCACAAAGTCGTGGTAATGCTTTAGGCGGCTTGTCAGTTCCGGGTCGTCGGACCCGAGCTGCTTGCGCTCAGGATGGCGCGCGCCTCCTATCGCGTCCAGCCGGTCCACGATTTCCTGGCACACGCCGGCGACCTCCTGTTCCGCCGTCCCCGCGCTCATGTGAGGGAGCAGGATGACCAATCCGCCTGTGGCCATTCCCCCGAGATGGTTGTAGCGCTCGATCAAGGTAGTGTCTGCGCCATTGCGGGCCGCAGCCACCGCGGCAGCGACTCCGGCAGGGCCTCCTCCTACCACCAGGACTTCTGTCTCTCTGCAGACCTTTGTGGTCCGCGCGGGCTCGACCACCTCGCTACGAGAAGTTGTCATATCGTCCGTCTCCTCAGCCTGTTTTCGCCGGTCCTCATACTCCTGGAAGTCAGGTTGCGCAGGCCCCTCAAGCATGAAGCCGTGTTTGTGAAGTATGTTACGAAGCGTAGAACACGCCCGGGAAACCGTCAATAAGCTCCTCAATAGGATGAGCGAATCCCGAAAGCACGCCTAAAAATTGAATAATCGATCATGGGAAACAACGGCCGCATCCTCCATTGATAGGGAAAACTCCCGAGCAACTTTCCCAGGAGAGAGCGAAGCGCTCAGACGATGCCATACACCAGCGGCAGCCGAACCGCATACCGATTTCATTAGGGTTCGGCAATCTGCCGGCGGAGCTCGCGGGCATTACACGACAGCAGTTGTGTGAGAGTCCGGATATGGCCCTCGCCGCGCTGGAGAAAGCGGCGGTGCGCTACCGGCCCGATTTAGCCAGAAGCGCATTCGGTGGTTTCTCCGGCCCCAGCCGGGTGCTGGCGGCTGCGATCGGCCGCGGTTGCGAAGATTGACTGTCATTCTCGCCGTGCGCTTTTGTTGCAATTTTCTTGGCTACGGCCGGACCTCGTTCTTCGTAGCGAACTCCCTGGTGCAAGATCAGCCAGATCAGCCGGCACTGTCAGTGGCTCTCGCCCCGATGGCCCCTATCCCAGGCTTACACCAGCGCGCCTGGCTCCGGCGACACGCCATTGGGATCGAGGGCTTCCTGAATCTTGTGCCACCATACGTCGTAATTGCACATGCCTTTGCCGATTTCGGGATTTTTGTCTCCCATCAACGAAGCGAAGTAGCGCTCTCTAAAGGCGCGGTCTCCCTGCTCTTTGTGCCATTGCTCCACGGCTTTCTTGGCGGTCTCATTTTGCGGGTCGAACTTGCAGAAGATTTCCGTTTTGCCCACATGCCCCTGTTCCACCCCCCAACCGAAGAAGGCGCCTCCATCGTCAACGATCAGGCCTTTTTCGATCAACGGAAGTTTCGCCTGGCCGGCGCCAACGGCCCACTTGATAGTCAAGTCTCGCTGGCCCATGATCGGAATCGAGCTGAAGGCGCCGCCGGGCCGGAAAGTTTCCCGAATGGAGGCGGAGATTCTTACGCACTGGCACAGCAGAATACCTTCCAGCCTGGGATCTTCGAGCTGTGTCAAAGACTTTCCCTCGGATTCGCCCACGATCTGTTGCAGGACCCGCTTTTTGTATTCAAAGTCAGGGACAGAGTTGCCGGCGATAATGACGAAGAATCCCGGGCCTTGCACGGCCTGGCTCAGTTGCCGGAACATTGGTTCTTCTTCTTCATTGCAGGTGGTTATGTTGGCGGCCACCATGGCCACGTTGAAGCCCATTAGTTCGAAGGAAATTTCACTTTCGCCGATCTTGCGCTCCGCCTGCCACATCTTCTCTACCGATGGGAAGCTATAATAGCGCGCCATGAAGTTGGGAGGGATCTCGCTCAAGGTGTAGTTCGGCGACACTCCCTGAACGGGGAAGCGAGCCGGCCCGGGCCAGTGGTAGATCTTCAGGGCCGCTTTGGTAAAGACGCCCGGTGTTACCCCAGGCGGCACCGCGCTGGTCAAGATGCTCCGCAACGAGGGGCCCGGCCCATCGCCGCAGAACCACTCGTCCCCAGATCCCAGCGATCCCGAGCGAACGAGGTCTCCCGTCGGGGTGACCCATTCGATAGCTAAATGGTTGCGATCGTCGCCGCTGGTAGTCTGATCCAGATGCCCGTGGCCGCGGAGCATCGCCGAACAGTTGGTCCCGGCGCCCTTCACGTTCAGATGCAGCCCCCGTTTCATGAGCTCGGCTTGCAGTTGCGCCGTGATCACATACGGCTCCACCACGGCATACATGTTCTTCTCATTGATTTCCACGATGCGGTTCATCCGCCGCAGGTCCAGTAAAACAGAGCCTTTGGCGAACTGGCCCGTCCAGCCCGTACAAATCGGCCGGAAGACTAATTTGTATCGGTTGCACAGCCTGACAATGGCCTGCACTTCGGCGGTGTTCTCGGGAAGGATCACCGCGGCAAACTCGGTCGAGTGATACGACGGCATGATGACTGGGTCGGCGCAGATGTACTCCGGTCCAACCACGTCTTCGAAGGCGGTGTAAACTTCTTTGCTCAAAGCCATAAACATCCTCCTCAGGCGATTGCCTTCTCGACCAGTTCGACAATGTCATAAACCTTGAGGCGGCTACCGGTTGCCCGAATAGCTTGCTCAAAGGTCTTCTCACACCAGGGACAAGCGGTCACCAGCGCTTCGGCCCCGGTTGCCGCCGCTTCCTCGATTCTCTCCTGGGCCGTCCATTGAGCGAATTCGGGGTTGGAGTCGCTGACGCCCCCGCCGGAGCCGCAGCACCAGGCGTATTCCTTGATCCGGGCCATTTCCGTGAGCTTTATGCCGGGAATGCTCTGAAGAACATCCCGAGGGGGCTCATAGACGCCATACGTGCCGCGGCGGTAGGTCTTGGGCGGATCGAAAACGAAGCGGTCACCGGGAATCTTCTTTCCTTCCCAATGCACCCAGGGTTCGCCCAGCCTGCCCAGCCGGCAAGGGTCGTGGTATGTGACCGATAGGTCAACTTTGTTTTCGAGCTTGAGCTTGCCCTCATCGATAAGCTTGGCGACGTATTCCGAGATGTGCAGCACCTCCAGGCCGTCCTTCAGGTGGAACTTGTCATAGAGCACCTTGAAGGCTTGATATCCATCGGCACAGGCGGTGACAACGGTTTTGACGCCGGCTTGCTTAACCATGGCCATGTTCTTCCTGGCCTGAGCGAGAAAGTCTTCCTCGTAGCCCATCTGGTAAGCGCGGCCGCCGCAGCAGACTTCGGCATCGCCGGCTATACCGAAATTGACGCCGGCTTTCTCGAGAATCTTCGCCGTGGCTTGGGCCAGCTTTTTGAGATTTGGATCATAGCTGGTCAGACAGCCGACATGATAGAGAACGTCGACCTTCTCCCTTGTGGCATCTTTCAACCCCAGGCCGGCGGCCCAGTCACCGCGCTTTCCCGCCACTGGAACCATCGAACCATGCTGGCGCAGGCCGGCGATGGTCTTATCGAGAGCGGGGTTAGTCCGGCCATCCTGGACGCACTGGATACGGAATTCGCCGATCGGCTCGTTGACCTCCATGTCCATGGCATAGTTGCACGAGGCCCCGCAGGCGCCGCACATCTGACAGTTATAGACAATGTCAAGGAGCTTGTCAGTATAATTCATCCCGTTCTTCAACATGTCCGCGCCGATGTTCAGCCGGCCGCCGCCGGAGTAGCTGTGGAAGTTGTATTTCGAGATGCTGGGACAGACATTCACAAACTGATAACCGCCGACCTTCTGCATCGGCACAAACTTGCAGTCGGAACAACGGCAGCACATCTCCATATCGCCTTTGTACTGTTCCAATCCCATCGCGGCTCCCTCCAGTATTTTCTTGCTTGATCGTTTGTTTTCGCTTGCGCCGGCTAATTAGAAGCAGAGTTTTCCGGGATTCATCACCTGGTTGGGATCGAAGATCTGCTTGAATGTTTTCAAAACGGCAACAGTAGCCGCGTCTCGATTCAGAACCGTTCCTGCAGCTTCTCCGAACGGCCGGGAGAAGAATGCGCCCTTGTCGATCAGGCTCCCGACGGCAAGGGAAGAGAGCTCTTTCACCCGCGTCCGCTCCTGCCGGTTTTCGGGATCGTAAAACAGGTTGAACTCACAGTGATAGCTTGTGCCCTGGACTACCGGCTGAATATAAACTCCCAGATTGGCGGCCGGGTAGCCGGCCTTTTCAGCCAGACCGCTCATCGCGGCGACTTGGGTTTCCAGCTTTTCGTACATGGTCAGATAGAGCACGTCTTGGCAAGCTCCCTTGGGGCGAAGCTTCCAATAGGGCTCTGCCGAAGGCTGCTGGACCGCTCTCAGGATGGCATTCGCCGAGACGGCGCCGGCGGCCTTGACCGGTTCCACTCCCAAACGCTGAGTGATTGTCATAATGTCTTTAAGTTGGGAGCCGACCCTTTCCTCCGGGAAGTACTCGTAACCGGCTACGGTGTAGAAAAGAATCCAGGGGGGCAGAGTGGCCTTCAGGTTCTGATAGTCGTTAGGAATATCCTCGGCAAAGATAGCGGCCAGATTGGTGTTATTGAGAATGAAGCACTCGTTCGCCATCCTCAGCCGGGTCAGCCAATAGCCCAGTTCGAGCAGCGGCTGGAGTTGTGGAGATCCCAGCACAAACGGCTCTTCGAGACTGGGCAGTAGCTCACAGCGCATGGAGGCCCAGGTGACGATGCCCATAGTCCCCTGAGCTCCTTGGATCAGGCGGTGCAAGGAAGGCGTCCCGGGTCCATATGGGGCCTTTTGCACCCCTCCCACTGCCCATTGCTCCTCAATCGTACCCGGACCGGCCGCTTGACCGGTCCGGAACTCGTCGCCCGTTCCGAAGAACAGACCGGCGCAGGCCAAGGGATCGGAGATGTCCCATTGATACTTGGGCATAAGCACCGGCTCACGTCCCAGCAGGCTGCCGACCACGGACTTGGTTTTTCGGGGCAGCAACGGCATGTTCAGCCGGAGCCCATGCTTGGCTACTTCCGCTATCAGCTCGCCGAAGGTAACGCCCGGTTCGCACATTGCCACCCGATTGGCGCGCTGGACGTTAACTATCTTTTTCATGCCGCTCAAATCTACGATCGTCGCACCGCCAACGCTGGGCACGGTGTCGCTGTGGAAATGCGGAGGGCCCGAACTCACCGGAACCAGCGGCGTCCTGGTCCGGTTGGCGAACTCCACAATGCGCTGCACTTCCTCGGCATTTTTCGGCCGGACAACCCCGGCGGGACGCACGGGATTGACGAAGCTGATGTCCTTTGCGTACATATCCAAGGCGGCCTGCGTGGTATCTGTCCCGGGCACTGAAGCGGGGGACGCTACTTCTGCCATCATCCGATTCCTTCCTTGCGCTGCGGTCTTGCAGCTCTCATCTCATGGGTTGGTTTCGCAGCCTCGAGCCGGCTGCCTAGGGATTGCCTTTCTTCCGCGTCTCCCAAGCCAGTGCTGTGAAAGTAAGAGCAAGTATCGCAGAGGGAAGCGGCGGCGTCCAATGATTTTTTGTTTTCAGGACTGATAACGAATTGACATCACAGCGCGTGGAGGCTGGCCGGTGGTCCCCATGCGGCGCGACACCCAACTCGCGTTGCGATCGAACCGGCGGCCCAGTTCCTCCAGCCCAAGCCGGAGCGCCGCTCGAACTCCACCAGCCCTCTGGTAGAAACTTTGATTTGCGGCCCCCGCGCGTCAGTAGACGCCAAACTCTTTGGTCGCATCCACCCACACCTGGATTAAATCAGGGTCGCAACCCTCCATCTCGCCGATATCGGTGCTCATGATAAAGCCGCCACCCTTGCCTACTACCTGGCAAAGCTTTTTAGTGTACTCGCGAATCTCTTCCGGCGCAGACCTCAATAACATGCTGACAGGCATTCCGCCCTGGATGCACATGGTGTCGCCGAGCACCTCTTTCACCTTGAAGATATTGCTCTGCTGGAACATGCCGACAGTCTTGCCCTTGGGCAGCTCAGCTAAGTAGTGCAGCCGCTGATCCCAAGTGCCTTCCCAGAAAACGACAGGCGTGATTCCGGCTGCAATCAAATCCAACACTACTTTCTTAAGCTGCGGCCAGTAGAAGCGTTCGAACGCGGGTATGGAGATGAACCCGTCAGAGCCGCGGTGCAGCGGAATGAATACTGAGTTGGCGCCCATCGCCTTGCACCGGGCGATAGCGTTCTCCGTTTGCATACGGCCAGCCTTTTCTTCGGCCTCCAGCAGTTTCTCAGGACACCGGCGCATGTCCAGGAATATGCCTCTCATCCCGCGCAAGGTGTCGCCCATAAAATCGAAGGGCGCAGCCACCATGCCGCCATGGAATAACGAGCCGGGTGGAAAGCCAAGAGCCGCCATGCGCGGTTCGATTTCCCTCATCTTCGTTAGATAGGCCAGTTGGACTTGGCCCGCCTCAGCAAGCGCCTGAAAAGCGGTCACGACGGATGGAAGCGCCATATCGGCCACATACATCGACATGCCGTAGGTTCCGATGGCCGCCATGGCAAGGTTGGGCAACTTGGATAACCCCCCCAGCTTGCTGAACACACGCGGCAGATAGACGCGAATGGCCCAATCGGCGGGGTCGGCCAAAAAAGCGTCGTAATCCTCGGCCTTCATATACTCGTCTTCAAGGAACTGGAAGGAATCGTTTTCCCCCAGTCCATATCCTGGGAATTTGGTCATGCGGTCGCCCAGCACCCGGCTGGGGCCGGAGAAACTACCGAATGAGCCCCTGGCCAAATCGGGCTGGTAGCGAAGTGCCGCTTTCTCCAGCGCGGCGAGGGCCATATCCGGGCTCTCACACAAATCCTGCCGTGTAATGCCCCCGATCTGTGCCAGCAGATTGCCGAACCCTAATGAAATCGGTATGCGGTCCGGTTGCCGCAGGTGTATGGCATCGTCTAAGCGCTTCGCTCTCTCCTGGTAAAGTTGCTCGGATGTTTTTCCATTATCAATGGAGGATACGGCCGATGTTTCCGTCATGCTTAGCCTTTCCATTTTGAAATTATGCAATGATCATACAACTGGAGAGTCACAAGCCGTCATCTGCCGCAAGGTCGATTTATTGTGAAAGCGAAGGCCGGATAATTCGGACCTGGGTCTGCTTCAGTAGCGGCTCCTGAATCATCCTACCGGCATCGAGCGCGTCTGCCGGCTGATGGCCGGAGTTCCCCGATCAACTGCTGGAAGCCGAGCTTCTCCAGCATGGCCGCCACCGGAAGCAGCCCGCCATAGGCGGTCAGATTGCGCGCTTCAAAGTCATAGGGCGTGGAAGCCCTGATTTTATTAGCCTGCGAAATATCTGCGTGAACCCCTGATTCACGCGCCTGCAGCGCGTACTCTGATTTGCATTGTTCACCATTTGGGCTACTCCTGAGAATCGGTTCGCGAAGCTCCCAACTTCGTCGCGTCCCTACATTCTCAGGAGTTGCCCAATGGCTCCCGTGCATTATTCAGGTATCAACTGTCAATTACGGCGCATCTGATTGCCCATTTCCTATGCAGTTCCAGAAGACCGTAGCGAAGCTCAAACGCCGAACGTGAATACGAAAGCTAGCGGCCCTTTAACGCCGCTACCTCTTCGGGTGAATATTGCGCACGAGGGTGCGCCGGATGCTGCGTAATGTCACCGGCCGTCATGTTGTATTTAGGATTAAAAAGAACATGCATCCACTGAAAGGGCTTATTCACCTTGGTAATAGCAATCGGAGCGTGTACTACCCCCTTAGGGATGTAGATGATAGAGGTGGAGTTGACTATATGTTTTTCTCTCTCCTCACCAAAATAAATCTCGATTTCGGCGTCGAAATCGTAGTAATTCTTGGGATCGCTGCCGAAGATGAAAAATATCTCGTCGGCATTGTGGGCGTGGGGCGGATGGGGAAATGACCTCGGTTCGGTGATGGTGAGTAGCTGGACTTCAACCGGGAAGCCAGCAAACTGGGCTCCAAGGCAGTCCTTTTCCGCGCATATGTGGAGCATCGGCGCCGCTCCCTTTTCCAAGGGTTCCCTGATGATGTACTTTCCGTACTTGCTCTCGGCCATTTGATGTGGCCTCCTTTTCTTTATGTTCGTGAACGACCTAGACGACTACCGGCCGAAAGCCGGCAGGTTGGGTTGCGACTGGAAGCCGCGATGCGGCTGAAGCCCGCCGAAACGCCGCCTTTGGCATCTTGGAGTCTCGATCGGTGTTGGCTTCCATTTGCTTACCCAAAGACGTATTCTTCTCTTCACGCCAGCATCCCTAAGAACCGATGCTGAAAGCTGTCCGCCTGAAAAACGGACAACTTAGATTTGGAACGTTGACGGAGATTGTAGTGTAATTGTTTGGTAGTGTCCAGAGTTTTTCGCACCGGCCAAAATCCGTCATGACCAGCCGCAGCAGCATCTTGCGGGCGTGGCGCACGATGCGTCCCGCCGTGTTGAAGAACAGGAAGCGCCGTTTCCGCCAGCGCCGCGCTCCGACTCAGGAAACAATGCTAGCTTACAATCCGAGGCGCGCGGGGGTTATCAGGGGGTGGGAGGATGGAGCTGCGGCAGCTAAGGTGTTTCGTTGCGGTGGCCGAAACCCTGAACTTTCGCCGGGCGGCAGAGCGGCTGCACGTCACGCAGCCTTCCGTCAGCCGGCATGTGCGCCAACTCGAAGAAGAGTTGGGCGCCGTCCTGCTCGTTCGCGACCGGCGGCACGTCCAGTTGACCGATAACGGCCACGCGGTGTTGAGCAAGGCCCAGAGTTTGTTGATTGAGGCTGCGGCCATTGCCGGAGCCGTAGACCGAAGAGCAAATGCGGCGCCCGCCCACCTGAAAGTTGGGGTCAGCATTCCGCTGGTCAAGAGCATTCAGGGGCTGGTCACGGAATACGCTCGGCAGTTTCCCAAGGTGGACGTGCAATACCAGGACATCCTTTTGGCGAACGCGCAAGACAAAGCCCTGCGCCGAGGAGAAATCGATATCGGGATCTCCTGGCCGCCGATCGATCAGGTGCACATCAGCTCCGAACGGCTATTTGACGAGCGTTTTCGGGTGATTGTGCGGAAAGCAAGCCCCCTGGCCAAACACAAAAAGCTACGCCTGCGGCAGCTCGCCGACCAAGTATTGCTGCTGCCGGAGCAAACCGAAACGAGCAATCGTATGGTGTTGCAGATGGCTTCCGACACCGGCCTGAAGCTGAAGGTGAGCCACACTACGTCGTTGCCTCACGAAGCAGGCGCAGCCTTGGTCGCAGCCGGCAAAGGGGTCTACGTGCTGGCGGGCTCACCTTTGAAATTTCCCAGCTTTGGCGCGGGCATCATCGCCATTCCCTTGGATGAACCTATGGCGCTGGAAGTGCACATAGCCTGGAGGAAGGGAGAAACCTCACCAGTTGCGCTCGGCTTCCTGGACACCGCGCGCAAGGTCTTCCGGAGTTCGTCCACGGCCGTCGGCGGATTGAGACTACGGAGGACTCGCGACATAACGTAGGAAATGGCTATCCGCCTGACTCACCGTACCCCAAGGGAGGGCCTGATTGGCGTCGGGACGAACTGCTGAATTTGCCGTCAGTACGTACTGAGCGAGACCAGTTGCCCCAACATGTAGCTACAGCGACGTAAGTCTCCTTTTCGGAATCGGCTTTAGCTGGTCAGGCCAAAGCCAACTTACACCCTCCTGCCTTTTACCCAATCAAATTTACGTCAGCCGGCTCCGGTGGCGTAAATTCGATTGTGTAAAAGGCAGGAGGGTGTAAGTTGGCTTTGGCCTGACCAGCTAAAGCCGATCTCGATAAGGAGACTTACACCCCATGGCGAAGATTACATCCATCACCGAGCATTTCCAACATTTCCTGACCGACCTGAAGGAGAGTTTTTGGGGCGACCTGGAAGCCAAGACCCGCTTGGCCTGGAAGCAGTTTTTTGAAGCCGAGTCGGAACGGATGCGCAACCTCTATGCCGGATGCGAGACCTACGAGCGCACCCGTCGGCCCGTTGGCGGCTACCGCAATGGCTACTACGAGAGGGATTTTGTGACCCGATTCGGCACCATCCGGCTGCGCATTGCCCGCGCTCGCGGCAAGAGCTTCCTTCCCGCCGGTCTGGACAAGTTCCAGCGCCGGGCGCCGGAGCTGGCCATGCTCATCCGCGAGGCCTTTCTGCGCGGCATTTCCACGCGCCAAGTGGGCCGCGTGGTGGCCACGCTGACCGGCGAAACGGTCAGCGCGCAGACGGTCTCCAACCTGACCCGCGATCTGGACCGAGCCGTAGCCGAGTTTCATCGGGCATCGCTCAAAGATGAGTGGGCCTACCTGTTCCTGGACGGCGTCAACCTGAAGGTGCGCCGGCCGGCCGGCCGCCAGTGCGTGCAAATGCTGGTGGCCTACGGCGTGCGCCAGGACGGCACGCGCCAACTGCTCGGCTTTCTGCGCACCAAAGGCGAGAGCCAGGCCCACTGGGAAGCACTGCTCAACGACCTCTACCGGCGCGGCCTGAAGGGCGACAAGCTCCTGCTGGTCCTCAGCGACGGCTGTCCGGGACTGGCCGCGGCCATCCAGACCGTCTACCCGCGCGCCGCCCATCAACGCTGCTGGGTGCACAAGATGCGCAACATCCTGGAGAAGGTACGCAAACGCGATTATGACGCGGTCAAGACCGGCGCGCAGGCCATTTACCTGGCTGATGGCCGCCGACAAGCCGTGGCCGCCGCCCGCGCTTTCTGCCGCCGCTGGCGCAGTGAGTATTCTTCGATGGTCAAACAACTGGAGCGCGACCTGCCCGAGCTGCTGGCCTTCTTCCGTTTTCCCAAACACCTGTGGCGCAAGCTGCGCACCACCAACATCATCGAACGCTGCTTCGTCGAAGTCCGGCGAAGAACCCGGCCCATGGTCTGCTTCGTCAACGTGCAGTCGGTGGATCGGATCATCTACTCCATCTTCCAGAGATTCAACCTGGAATGGAAAACCCGCACCCTCCGCGTTTTTACACAAGCAGCTTGACGTCACCGCCGGCTCCTGTCAGATTGGACTACTCCTGAGAAAAGAAGCATAATGTCGAGGTCAGGAAAGCAGACCAGGGCGATCTACAATTCAGTGAGAACGCCGCCGCTGGTATGCCACTCCGTCCCCGGAGTGGTTCTGTCCGCTGAGATCGGGGCTTCTCGCTTCCGATCTGGCGGCACTTTGAAAGTGTCATGCGTGAAGATCGAGGTGGCGGCAGAATTCGCGCCGCTGCGAGAATCTGACGTGGAGAGGAGTGGATATGGAATACAATCTCAAGCACATTTCGATAAGCGGAATACCTGAGGCGATCGCGAAGGCGGAACTGTATCGCTCGCTCAACGAACCGGAAGAGGCGGAATCGATCTGCCACGACATCCTGGCCATCGAACCTCATCATCAGTTGGCATTGCGTTTACTCGGGCTCGCCCTTACCGACGAGTTTGGCGGCCGGGGATCCGATCGCTTTCGGGAGGCGGAAAAGATCTTCCAACTACTCGCAGATCCGTACGAGCGTTACTACTACATTGGGATTCTGTATGAACGAAGCGCCAAGGCGCAGCTCAAAGCCGGGTGCCCGCCGCGCGCAGTGTTGACGCTTTTCGAACTGGCTCTTCATTCTTTCGCGGAGGCGGAAAAGATCCGCCCGGCAGGAAACGACGATGCCATTCTCCGCTGGAATCGCTGCGTGCGCCTGCTGCAGAATCCAACCCACGGATGGGAAGAATTGGAATTTGAAGCCGTTGGATTCGAATTTGCGGACGCCCCGCCGAGATAAACCAATTCCCTCAGAAGATACGGAACAGGAGGTCAAAGTAGCGAACCCCACGCGCTCCTTAACAGGAACGATTGCGTTCTCGGTGATGGGATTGGACTCGAGGCACACCTGTCGGCAACGGTCGTGATGGTGCATTAGCCGATGCTGCGTTTGTCCCACGGGCTTTCGAGCAGGATGGGGAGCACTACTGAGGGACTAAAGAGTTGAGAGAGCTGGAACTTAGGCAGGGGAAAAATAAATTTGCGCAAGTTTGCAGGAAATTCTCGGCGAATTGGGTAAGCTAAGAACATCCATACTGAAATGGTACTGACTAGTGGAAGAGTCGAGGAGACTCTTCGATCTTCTTTGCGCCAAGCCCGCGGGCGCTGCAGTGGGAAAGAGGAGGAAGATAGCAAGAGAGGCAACTCTAAAGGGAAAACTCTAAAGGGCAACTCGATGCGAGTTGCCCTTTTTGCTTGACCGCGTGAAGCAGCGAGACGGCGTGAATCGCCGATCTGGACCCGCACGAGGTGGTGGAACACATGTCAAGCGATTGGTGGTGGGGGCTTCGCTCGGTGGCGAAGCCCCCTGCTTTTGCAGTATGTTTTGGGCAAGTTGCGAGGCTTTGCGCGGGAACTCGCCGCGGCGGGCCATTCTTTGAAAGACGCTCTCAAGAAGAAGGATGCGATGGGAATGAAGCTCATGAAGTACGTGTGGTTGCGGTGTTCGGCTGTTTTCGCGGCGGCAAGCAAGATGCAAGTTCTATTCGGCGGGCTCGATGCAGGCTTTCTTAACAAGCATTGCCTGGCGATCGCCGGCCGGGAAAGTTCTGTCGCCCCTACGGGGCTGCGATCCGGAACCTCTACCCGTGTTCCACTGGCTTGCGCCTGGGGTTACCGTCTATCGCCCGCTCTGCGGACTAGCCTTCTCCGGGCTGCGGCAGCGGCACTGCTGGCGATGGGGCTGCTGGGCGCGGAGATAGCGGGCGCGCAGGCGGTGAGCACGACGACGGTGCAGGGGACGGTGTACTTGGCGAATGGGCAGCCAGGCGCGGGAACGCTTGCGATCAGCTGGCTGGCATTTACGACTGCAGCGGGGCAGGAGGTTGCGGCGGACTCGACGACAGTGACGATTGCGCCAGACGGATTTGTGAGCGTGAACCTCGCGCCGAACGTGGGCGCGACGCCCGCGGGAGAATACTACACGGCCGTGTACTACATGAGCGATGGGTCAACGAGCACGCAGTACTGGGTGGTGCCGGCAGCGGCGTCGGCGAGTCTGGCGCAGGTGCAGGCGCAGGTGATGCCGGCAGCGCAGGCCGTGCAGGCGGTGAGCAAGGCGTATGTGGACCAGGCGATTGAGGAATTGACAGGGAGCCTGCTGACGGCGAGCGGTGGGACGCTGAGCGGGCCGCTGTATTTGAGCGGCGATCCAACGCAGCCGTTGCAGGCGGCGGACAAACATTATGTGGATGTGCAGATGGCGACGGCGGTGCCATTGGCCGGCGGGAACATGACGGGAGCGCTGACGTCGCCGGAGATCAACGGCGTGCAGGCGCCGAGTGCAGTGAGCGGGCAGTCGACCTTGCAGGCGGCAATGACGGCGGCGGGGACGAATGGGGCGATGGAAATTCCGCCGGCGTATGCAGGGACGGACACGTTTACGAATCCGAATGGAGTGCGGGTGACGGATTTGCGGACGGGCGTGGCGCAGCAGACGGAGCGCAGCGTGAAGGAGTTCGGCGCGGTGTGCGACGGCGTGACGGACGACACCAACGCGCTGCAGGCGGCGATCAACTATGCCAATGCGCACGGCGTGGCGCTAACGATTCCCGAGGGGACGTGCAAGACGCGAACGCTCAGCTGGCATGGGGAGTCGATTGGAGGATTGGGCAAGCAGGTTTCGGCGCTGATGGGATTTCCTGGGCAGGACGTGCTGGCGAGCGGGCCGGACGCGACGAACATGCTGAGCTATACGCGGCTGCACGATTTGACGATCTATGTGGACCAGAGCGTGGATGCGTCGTGCGCACCGGCAGAGGGGCACGCGGCGGCGGGAAGCTGCCAGATGAGCCGGGCGATGGAGGGGAATTCTATTTTCTCGGCCGGAGGCGACGGGTTGAACGGGACGGCAGGAACGGGCGCAGGCTGGTGGGTGGGCAATTGCGCGATCGCGATGCAGGCGGCGACGGGCGCGGGCGGCAACGGGCTGAAGGTTGCAGAGGTCGAGAACCTGGAGATTGCGACGACGGGCGTAGACCCGATGGCGGGTCAGTATTCAGGGGCACACTCGACGCATACGTGCGGAATGTATCTGGCGCAGTGGCCGCAGTGGAGCGAGTTCCGGAATATCGATGTGCGCGGATTGAATACGGGCGTGGCGATTCCGGCGCTGCCGGTGACGGCGCCGGTGGGACTGAATGCAGATTCGAACCGGTGGCAGAACGTGACGATTCAGGCGACACACGCGTTCACGGCGGCAGCGGGATCGAACAACCTGCTGGACAACGTGGTGGCAATGGCGGGAAATTCTTCGGCGACGGATGAGCCGCCGACGGGGCTGGTGCTGGACCTGAGCGGGTACGCCCAGGGATGGACGGTACGGAACGCGGTGGTGATGCCAACGTGGATTGCGGTGCAGCCGGCGCTGACGGTGACGGCGGCTGGTGGCGCGGTGACCGCGGTGACACTCGGAACGGAGCACGGTCTGGGATGGGATCCGTATGGGACGACTGTGCCGGTCGGGTTCAGCGGGAGCTGCACGGCGCAGGCAGCGGCCACGGTGAACGCGAACGGATCGATTGCAAGCGTGAGCGTGACGCAGGGCGGAGTGGGGTGCTCGGCGACGACGACGGCGAGCGTGAAAGCGGCGGGAACGTGGGACACCGCTGCGCCTGTGAATTTGATTGGCGGACAGGACATGACGTTCTTCGCGGGAAATCTCCTGAAGGGCAACGGCGGGTACACGGTGTGGAACGCGGCCCGCTCAACGAGCTACGGGACGCAATTGGATGGTGGAGGCGGGACGCTGCCGGGCGGCGGCACTTATGTGGCCATGGTCGGAAGCAGCCAGGTTGGACCCACATTTGCGGTGGATCAGTTTCCGGGCGCGGATATCGGAGCGAAGATCCAGGCATGCGTGAACTCGGTGAATGCGAGTTACGGCGGCACGTGCGATGCGCGGAATTTTACCGGCAGTTTGTCCATGGCGTCGAATCTGACGATCTCGACGGGAAATACCGCGGTGCTACTGCCATGCGCGACCATTGCGACGGCCAACCAGATCGTGGTGACAGCGGGGACGCGCAACGTGGCACTGCGCGGGTGTGCGCTGCGGGGAGGGACGGCGGCGAGCGGAAGCCAGGGCGGAACGGTGTTCGCGTATTCGGGGACGAGCGCGATGGTGCAGGTGGGCGACCCCACTTATGCGGCGGATACGCCGGGCTTCCATATGGACAATGTGGCAATCAACACCACCGGGGCTGCAAGCGGGGCAGAAGGATTGGTTGCGTACCGCACGCAGGAAATGGACTTAGAAACCCTGTACTTTCTGGGCAACTTGAACCAAACAGGCATGACGCTGGACGGGACCGGAAATTACACGGGCGGGACTTTTCTGGATAACGAGATCGGCGGATTCGGAACGGCGGTGAATGCGATCGGGCACCAAACGGCGAACCCGGCGACGACCGATTGGATGAACGCGAGCACGTTTGTGCGGCTGCATATCGATTGCCCGACGAGTAGTGGAAGCCCGATCAGCGGGACTTATGGGATCAACTTACAACAAGGCGACGGAAATACATTTACCGGCGGAGACGTGGAGGGATGCGCGACGGCGCTGCACTTAGGGCCGAATGCGCAAAACAACACGATCGTAGGGTTGCGCAACGAGCACTCGACGAGCCAGGTGGTTGCGGATGCAGGCAGCGCCTACAACAACTGGATGACAGGGGGAACGATGTTCACCGGCCAGTTGACCGACAACGGAACGCGCAACAGCTTCCTCGACTCGTTTCACCGGAGCTTTAACGGCTTGAATGGCGACTGGTATGGGAGCCAGCAGGACGCGACGCTGACTAATCATTACCGGCTCGGAATTGGCGCAGGCAATGAGCGCGGTTTGCTGAACGAAGTCCAGACCGACTACGGCTACCGCTGGGTCTACGGGTTCAGCGACGCTACGGGCGGACAGCAGCTTTATCAACTGCAAGACCTACTCAACAACGTCTACCGGCTGCAGGTACAGCAGTGGAATCATGGCCAGGGCAGCACTAACAACCAAACCGCGCTGAACGCGGCAGGCACGGGCAACGTGTGCTTTAACTGCTCGACTAACTCGGGCACCGGAGGCGTGAGCTTCGCCAGCGGCGGCACGTCGCCGGCGGCGGTGGCCACGATCGACAATGCCGGAAATGCGCACTTCGACGGGACACTGGAGGTGGGAGGGACATCGCAATCGACCGGGACGATGACGGTACGCAATAATGCGGACGCGGAGGTGGACTATTATCTGTGGCCGGGACTCACTACCAGCCAGAAAGGGTCTTATACCTACAAGGATTGGAATGGGAACAGCCAGTGGTATATGGTGAAGGACGCGAGTAATAACTGGGCGCTTAACTCCGCGACGGGAGGATTGGACAGCTTTAAAGCCTACCAGAGCACCAATAGCGGGGATACTTACATCGATGCCAGTAACTCGGCGGGACATATCCGGCTGAACTACGAGAGCGGGTCGGGCGCGGAGACGGATATCTATTCGGGATCGAGCACAAATCTGGACGCAGCGTTCCTAGGGCCAACGACCATCAAGTTTCCGGGACTAGCGGCCTCTTCAGGACATTTTTGTTTGCAGGTGGATACGTCGGGATATCTGACCAATACCGGCGAGGCATGCGGGTCAGGATCGGGAGGGACGAGCGGCACGATCAACTCCGGCAACAGCGGGCAGATTGCGTATTACACCGCGAGCGGCACGACGATCGGAGGTGTGAGCGCAGTTCCGCTGACCGCGGGCGGGACAGGCGCAACCAGCGCAAGCAGCGCTCTGGCGAATTTGGGCGGCCTCGCTCTAAGCGGCGGGACGCTGACGGGACCGCTGACAGCTCCGGCGTTCAATGGCCCACTGACGGGCAATACGATACCAGAGACCTCACCCTACGCGGATATTCGCGCTTACGGCGCGGTGATTGACGGAGCCACGCCGATCAACACGGCGTTGACAGGCGCTCAAAGCCAATGCACGCAATATCCTTCTTCGTCTGGCGCAGGAGTCTCGTGTAGAATCCTCATCCCCGGTGGAGGACCAGGGACCCTCCTTGGTCCGACATCGGCTCCTTTGACACAGAGCAGCGGCGGCGTGATCGGCGTGAAGTTACAGGGGTCGCTACAGCTAAGCTCTACGCTGGTTTTAGGCGGTGGGCCGATTGAGGGCGATTGCGGCGGCGCTGATGACTCGTTTGAGTATGAAGGGTGTACGGCTCTAATCCTGGGACCAAACGTGGGAGGCACTTTCGGTACAGCGATCTCGACGACCAACACCGCCGAGAGCGTAACTCCTACTTTTTCTGCCGGTGCGCTTGCTAATCTTCCCGCCGGGTCGGCCATCACGATCTGGGATAACATCTCCTGCACCGGTTCGGTGACGCGCACGACCGGAAGTGCTACTGGCGGCAACGGGAATTTCTATACCATTACCTGCCCGTCAAGAACCGATATCGGGCCGCAAGAGTTTGTCACCGTGAGCGGCTGTTCGGACTCTAGCTACGATACGCTCTCGAACGGCGCCGTGATGGACGGAGTGGACTGGCCTCTGTTTCAACTCAGCTGGTCTGGTCCCACGGGAGCCGTCGGATCGACGACGGGCTGCACTATCACGGGACGCAATTGGGACACGATTGAATCCGTAGAAATCACCGGGGCAAACGGCACAAGCTGCGCGGCCGGCCAGATTTGTTTCGTCAATACCTACGCGCACCCGGCGGGCGCACAGTGGGGAGAGGTCGCAATCCGCCAACCGTGGAACGAGTATGGGCACACGGAGTTTAAGGGAATTCATGTTGAAAGCTGGCACGGAGCGGCCTTTTGGGGTGAAGGCTCGACGGGTATGGACTTTGAAGGCGATGCGTTCGACGGGTTCGGCTCCGTTGCGATGGAGTTTTCGTCAAGTCAATATCAAGGCTCGTACATGAAGAATGTAGTCTCCGCTTCTACCACAAACTGGGGCTCGGGGTGCGGCGAAACCGGAACAAATAACTGCTCTCAGACCAGCTTTCCACCTTCAATCTTTTGCGACTCACTGCCTTCAAACTCACCGAGCGGAGTAACTTCGGGCGGCTGTCCACAGATGATTGAGAACTCTACGCTCTACGGCGGCATCTTTACGAGAGGGAACCCGGACAGCCCGCAGCAGATTTCAATACCAAGCCTTACAAATGTGGTGATTGAACGCAGTAATGGATGTTTCCTAACGATTGATCCTCGATATGGAACGGTGACCGGCCCGCAGTTTATTGATAACAGCGGAATCTCCGATCCGAGCGACACAAGCAGTGGAGTTTTTGGAGGGGGAACTGCTTATCTTTGTTCGACTGATCCAGGCTACTCTGCGAAAGCAGAGATTCACCTTCGCTCTCCGTACTCCTTTCAAACTTACAGCCTGGCAGTGGTGAATAAGTACTGGCAGTTTCCCTACGAAACGGATAACGCGGATGAATCCACAATGACCTGGGGCCGAGGTGCGCCGCAAGGACCGATCTCGGATGGTACAGCAATCGATGCAGAGGTTCGGTCAATTGGCGCAAGCCTCGGGCCGAGCGTGATTCCGTACACGACGCTGCCAATTGACAACACGGTTGCGGCATGGGCGGCGGATTGCAGCAATTGCACGGTAACTGCCGTGAGTGGGCCCGACGGAACGATGAATGCCGGTGAGATTCAAGGCGCCGGACAGGCGACAGTCGCGACCTGGAGCGGCTCGCTGTCGCTAGGGGACCAATTTCTCTATAGCGCCTGGGTGCGGCCTGGAACAGGCGAGACGGAATTGCACGGAGCCTATGGAGCGAACGCGGCCATCCAGTTGCAGCCTGAAGGCTCGGCCGTTCTCAGCGGGATCGCTCCGGGTCCGTTTGGTATGACGCTGCGCGGAGACAAATGGCATCCGCAAATAGGGATCGCAAAAGTCACCACAGTAGGGTCGGGACCAGTCAAGTTCTATCTCGAAGGAGGCGGGACGAGTATCGGCAACCAGTTTTGGGATGCGTGCTTAATCTATATTCCCGCATCAGCCAATGTCCCTATCGATGAGATTGAGCGGTGGCGGCAGGATTTAATGCACGGAACGTGCCCGTCCAATTACACGGGCGGGACAGGACATGCGGCGACCGTCGAGCAGATTGACGCGCCGGGCTTCAATGTTCTGAATCCATCCACCGGGGCAACTTCGCCGTTGGGAACTGCCAATCTGGGTGATTGGACGGATAGCGGCGTGGCGGGCGGAAATGCGCCGATTTGGAACGCGACGACCAGCAAGTGGACGCCGGGAGCGGTCGCAAGCGCACCCACCGAAACATACAATGCGTCGGCCAGCGGGTCGATCATGCTGCCCTCTACAGATCGCGCGGAAGCGACCTACGTGTTGAGCGGCAATGTGGCCAGTACGACGATCGCAGGCGGGGCCGGCGGCGCAAAGGTAACGATTATCGTCTGCCAACCGGCGAGTGGCGGGCCTTACACATGGGCGTGGCCGAGTAACTGGAAGGGCGGCGTGACCATTGGCACGACAGCCAGCACCTGCTCATTGCAGGTGGGAACCTACGTGGCGGGGCAGGGCGATTGGAAGGGCGACGCTGGCGCGACCAACGTGCCGCAATGAGAAAGGGAGGGACTGAGGGACTTAGGGACTAGGACTAGGAACAGTGGTTAGTGGTCTGTGATCAGACGGACGGAAGATAAGGGAATCGGCCGCGGCGGCGAACAGAGAGAACGAGAGGAACGAGTATGCGTTGGTTGTGGATTTGGGTTTTGGCGGGAGCGCAGGTGGTTGGTTGGGGCCAGGCGGTGACGGGATTGCCGGCGCCGAGCGCCAACGGAATCGATGGAGTGTCGATTCCGGCGTCTGGCGACCGGCTACCTGTACTACAACAGCAGCACGAATAGTTTCGTGTTCCAGACGCCGGGCGGATCGGGGACGGTGAACAACTGCGCATCAACCTTCGCGGTTGCCTATTATGCCGAGACTGGAACAGCGGTGAGTTGCCCGGCGGCTTTCACGGGGTTGGGCTACTTTTCGGCGGGAGCAGCGCCCTCGGCGGCGACCGGAGTGCAGATTGTGGGCGCGATCGGGACTACTGCCGTGACCAACGCCACGAACTTTACGGGTTCGTTGAGCGGAGACGTAACGGGCACACAGACTGCTACGAGCGTGGGTAAGATCAATGGCGGATCGGTGCCCGCGAATGCGACGGTGCTGGGAACGAATAGCAGCGGGCAGCCGATGGCGGCGGCTACGACGGGAAGCGGAAGCGCGGTGCTGGCAACGAGCCCAGCACTGATTACACCAGTGCTGGGAGTGGCCAGCGCGACCAGCATGACGACCAGCGCGTCCTCGACCCTGGAAGGAAGCGCGAACCTCTTCAGCAACGCGGCGGCGGCAACCAACATTGTGGAGATTCAGGCGGGAACCACGTCGGCGCAGACCGAGGAGATCCAATGGCAGAACTATAGCGGGACAGCGGAGTGGCTGAACAGCGTGGATTCGAGCTACACGTACCGCATCAAGGACGCCGTCAACAGTCTGGACCGGGTGACAATCTACCAGGGCGCGGGCAATACCAATATTAACGCAGGCAGCGGTGCTTATGCCGTTTGCCTGAACTGCGCGGCAAGTAGCGGCACAAGCGGCTTGCTTGTGCAGAACGGAGCGGCGAGCCCGTCGACGGTGCTGACCGTGACCGGCAGCGGCAATACAACCGCAACCGGATTCGTCTCGGGCAAGTTTTTCATGGGCAGCAGCACAATGACGCTGGCGACGGGATCGGCGGCAGGAGCGAGCCCATCGATTGCGTGCGCGACTAGCCACGTGTGCGACGGCGTGAGCGGGACCGTGACGCTGACAACAGGGACGAGTCCCACGACGGGGCCACTGGCGACGCTGGGTTTCCCCAACACGCATACGAACTACGCCAATTGCATGGTGAGCACAGAGAGCGCAAGCGCAACCATCACCACCGACACCTGGACAGAAAGCACCACGGCGATCACGATTACGGCGAACACGGCGCTGACGGCGTCGACGGCGTACACGGTGAAGTACTGGTGCGGCGGCAACTAAAGGCTGTGGTTCAGCTTCGCGCAGGAGCGGGAGCATTCGTCCCCGGGGGTCCCATGAAAGCGAGAGAAGAAAGGGCGCTGCAGGCCCAGGAATTGAAGGTGAGTCTGAACCTGGACCCTGAAGAGATGGACCGGGAGGAGCTGGAACGCTGGGGGAGGATTCTGGACCAGCATCCCGCGAGCTTGCGCGGGCGCACGCCGGGGATGGCGCTGTCGGGAAAGCTCTTGGTGGTGAGGACGCGCGAGGGTAAGCCGCAAAAGCTCAAGGCGAACGAGGTGCAGAGGGCCTTTGAGCGGCGGCGGGGCACGAGAAATATTGTGCTGAAGGCCCGGCAGATGGGGCTGACGACATGGGTCGCGGCGCGGTTCTTTTTGAAGACGATTACGCGGCCGGGCACGCTGACGCTGGAGGTGGCGCATACGCAGGAAGCGGCGGAGGAGATCTTCAGGATGGTGCACCGCTTTGTGGACTGGTTGCCGGACAGTCTACGGAACGGGCCGCTGAGGACATCGCGGGCGAATGTGCGGCAAATTGTGTTTCCGGAAATCGATGCGCAGTACCGCGTGGTAAGCGCGGCTGACCGCAACGCGGGACGGGGAATGACGGTGCAGAATCTGCACTGCTCGGAGCTGGCTCGCTGGCCGCGGGACGCGAGTGAGACGCTGGCAGGGCTGCGCGCGGCGATGGCGCCGGGGGCGGAGCTGATTCTGGAGTCGACGCCGCAGGGGGTAGGCGGCTGCTTCCATGAGGAGTGGGTGAAGGCCGGTGAGACGGGAATGGTGCGGCATTTCTTCCCGTGGTGGATGGAGCGGCGGTACCGGTCAGAAGCGGTGGACGCGGCGAGCCTGACGGACGAAGAGCGCGGCTTGATGGCGCGGAACGGGCTGAAGCTGGAGCAGATTGGCTACCGGCGGCGGATCAGGGCAGATTTTCGCGGGTTGACTGCGCAGGAGTATGCCGAGAGCGAAGAGAGCTGCTTTTTGGCTAGCGGGCAGAGCGTGTTTGAGCTGGCGGCGGTGGACGCAAGGCTGCAAACGGCGCCGGAGGCGGTGGAGCGGCGAAAGAATGGGGAGCTGGAGATTTGGCTGCCGCCGGTGAAAGGCAAAGAGTATTTGGTCGCGGTGGATCCGGCGGGCGGCGGGAGCGACGGCGACTACTCCGCTGCGCAGGTGCTGGAGTTGGAGACTGGCCTGCAATGCGCGGAGTTCGCTAGGCACGTGGGTGGACTGGAGCTGGCGCGGCTGGTGACGGATCTGGCGACTGAGTACAACGACGCGTGGCTGGTGGTGGAGCGGAATAACCACGGCAGTGGAGTGCTGGCGCTGGTGGAGACAGCGTGCAAGTACGGGCGGATTTACCGGCAGAGTGGACAGGCGGGCTGGCTGACAACGAGCGTGAGCCGGTCGGCGATGCTGGGGCGGCTGGACGCGGCGCTGGTGGAGGAGCCGGAACGGTTCCTGAGCCGGCGGCTGCTGGGCGAGTGCCGAAGCTTTGTGCGCATGGCAAATGGGAGCTCGGGAGCGCAGGCAGGCACGCACGACGACCGCGTGATGGCCATGGCGATCGGACTGGCGGCAAGAGCGGAGCTGGTAGGAAGGCGGAAATGCAGCTCCTAGCTTCTAGGTTCGGGCTTCTGGCTGCCAGCTCTGGGTTTCAGCCTTCAGCTTTCAGCTCTCAGCTTGCACGTGCCAGAGGCATCTGCAATTCGCCCAAGCGGCCCAGCATGCACAAATGGCAAAAGGCTAAAGGCTTTATCTGGGCACGGAGACTTCCCTGCCCTCGAATTGCGCAACCCGGCAAATCCCCCTACAATATTGAGAGAGAAGGTTGTGGGAAAGGTTTATCTTTGAGATGCCGAAGGAAAAGATTCATCCCAATTACGCTGCGGTGCGGGTGATGTGCGCCTGCGGAAACAATTTTGAGACGCGGTCGACCCACAAGGGAGACATTCACGTGGAAATTTGCTCGGTTTGCCACCCGTTCTTTACCGGCAAACAGCGGCTGGTGGATACGGCGGGACGCGTGGAGCGGTTCCGGCGGAAGTATGCCAAGAGTGACAAGGCGATAGCAGCAGCGGCGGCCACCAAGTAACCGGCTGAGACGGGTTTTGAAGAGTGGGCCTCCGCTGCGGCGGAGGCTTTTTCGTCTCATATTGTGCGAAAATGCCTCATGATCGCCATCGAGGTCCAGCATTACTTGGGTCGGGCAAGAGACTTTCTGAAGGGGCTGGAGAGCCTCGTAAGGGAGGACATTTACGTTCTCAACGACGAGATTCTCAAATTCAAGTACTCAACGGCCCTGCTTAGCATACATTGCGCGATTTCGTATAGCGATGCATTGAGAACCGGCCTGGGATGTACGGACGTATCGTCGGACGATCATCGCAGCGCCGCGATGGATTTGAAATTGCGCCTTACCGATCGAAAGTATGAAAACCTGAGGGGTACGGATCGGCTCGGAAAGCTTCTGTCCAAGAAGAGCGGCATCGCCTATGCATCCGATGCAGCGCGAGAAAATGAGATCGAGGATATTGTGAAACATGCTGAGCGCTTCACAAGGTGGGCAGAGGAAACAGGTAGGAAATTGAAGATTGAGGGGTGGTGAAATGAGTTCAATTCAGATGGTGCACGGCTTGGGCAGAGCGAAGAACGCAGTGCAGGATTACCTGATTCACAAGCTTCTTTTCCCTAAGGTCTATCTGGATGCCGAATTCAATGGCAAAAAAGTGGATGTGCTTGCCATCGATCGAGAGGGCACAGGCGACGTTCATGCAGTCTATATCGTTTATCAAGGAACGGACGTTGACAACGCATTGGAGACCGTTGTTGCGAATAGCATAGCCCCTCCTCCACCGGCGAGAATTCTCCCGCATTTTCTCTACGCCGCGGTCGTCAACAACGCCCCGGCGCCAGCAAGTACGCTCCCCCGGAACAAATCATCCAGAAGTCACTTGCTGAGGATGGTGTGGGCCGAATGGGCATCCTGTATGTAGATTTACGCGAGGACGATCCCAAGTTTCAGGTCCGAGTCATTCTCAAGGCAGAGCGCTTTCCGGTCTTCAAAGGAGATCGTCGAGCTTGCCGACCGCTTCGTTGCCGAACACACAGCGAACTGGGAACTCCGAGAATAGTAACTTATCAAACGGTTTTTATGACTGGCAAACGTTTCACGGTGAAGAAGAACTGGGACAATCCGGTGGAGCACGCGATGCCCGCGGAGGCGCGGGTTCCGGCGGAGGTGCGCCTGGGCTCGGTGGTGGTGCGGCCGGCGACGGTGCTGGCGCCGATGGCCGGAGTGACGGATACGGTGTTCCGGAGATTTATTCGGCATGCGAGCCTGTTCAGCAGAGGTCAGAGATCAGAGAACAGAGATCAGAAAACAACAATTGACGGCGTTGAAGCGCGGGTCACGAATGTGCAGTCGGGATGTGGGCTGCTGATGACGGAGTTCACTTCGGCGGACGGGCTGGCACGCATGCGGGAGACGAAGCGGCGGCGCTACCTGACGTTTTACGATGACGAGCACCCCATCGGAGCGCAACTGTTCGGGTCGAATCCCGAGACGCTGGCCGAGGCGGCGCGGATTGTGGAGGAGACGGGCTTCGATCTGGTCGACCTGAACCTGGGCTGCCCGGCAAAGCGCGTAGTGGGGTCGAACGGAGGGTCGGGGCTGCTGCGCGATCTGCCGCGGATCGGCGAGATCTTTCGCGCGATTCGCAAGTCAGTGACAATTCCCTTCACAGTGAAGTTTCGCATGGGCTGGAACGAGAGCGAGATTGTATGCGTGGAGCTGGCGCGGATGGCCGAGGCCGAGGGGCTGAATGGGATGGCGCTGCATGCGCGCACGCGCGAGCAGGGATACAGCGGGCAGGCGCAGTGGAATTGGATAGGCGCGGTGAAAGATGCCGTGCGGTTGCCGGTGATTGGAAACGGCGACATTCGCACGCCGGAGGACGCGGTGGCGATGGTGGCCGAAACGGGCTGCGACGCGGTGATGATCGGGCGCGCGGCGCCGGCAAATCCGTGGATCTTCAGGCAAATTGCGCAGTATATGGCGACGGGCACGTACGACCGGCCGACGGTGGAAGATCGCTACCGCATGATTCACGCGTACTTTGAGATGCTGCTGGCGGAATTCGAGGCGACGAAGGATTTGCCGCGCGACGCGCGCATGGGCGATCCGGCGGGAAAGATGAAGCAGTTTGCCACTTGGTTTACGCACGGCGTGCCGGGCGGCGCGAAGCTGCGCGCGGCGATCTACCATGCGCCAAGCGGCGTCGAGGTGCTGGGCGAGGTGGAACGGTTCTTTCTTCCACGCATTGAAGCAGGCGAGGCGTTTGAGCCGGAGGCCTGCGAGGAGAAGACGGATGCGGTGCAAGCCTTCCCTGACGCGGCCCTGGTTTGCGATTAGCGGAGTTAGCTCGCTCTCGGAATTATCACCCACATTTCTCTGATGCTAGCCTTCCAAATCGGGTGCTGGGCTCGCTAGCAGTACGCCGAGGGCGCAACTTGCCATTCTAGCCTGTTCTCCGTCCGCGCGGCTGGTGAGAACTACCGGAACCTTGGCTCCCACCACAACTCCGGCCACGAGCGCCCCGGCCAGGTACTGAAGCTCCTTAAAGAGGATATTTCCAGCCTCCAGATTGGGAACCATGAGAAGATCGGGATCTCCTGCGACGGGCGATTGGATCTTCTTGATCCGTGCGGCGTCGCTTGAAATGGCATTATCGAAGGCGAGCGGACCATCGACAATGGCTCCGGTAATCTGTCCGCGTTCGACCATCTTGCAAAGGGCGGCAGCATCGAGCGTGGAGGGAATGTCCGGGTTAACCGACTCCACCGCCGACAGGATTGCCACCTTCGGGTTCACGACCCCAAGTTTGACCATCATGTCTATGGCATTCTGCAGGATGTCTATTTTGGTCTCCAGGTCCGGCTGGATGTTGACGCCCGCATCGGTAACGAACAAAGTCTTGTGATAGGACGGAACATCCAATGCGAATACGTGGCTGATGTGCCGTCCTGCGCGCAATCCTCCCTCGGGTGAGGCCACAGCTTTCGCGAGTTCTTCTATGTTCAGCGAGCCCCTCATGAGCATTTGCACCTCGCCTTTACGAGCCATCTCAACAGCCCGGATGGCAGCGGCGCGGCTAACGTCGACGTCAACGATCTGAATGGATCCCAGGTCAAGTTGCATGGCGGCGGCAGTGCCGCGGATCGTCGCTTCAGAACCCACAAGAACCGGAACAATCAAATTGTCTTTGTATGCCTGGATGGCGCCTTCGAGAGACAGTTCGTCGCACGGCCACACGACCGCGGTTTTCACGACCGGCCTGGAAGTTGCGCGCGCGATGAAACTAAGGTGGTGACGATGGGGATCGCCCACAATGAGTTGGGGTACGGGGAGCGTGGACATGCGCAGCTTTTCCAAAGGTGCAATGAGCTGTGCAGTGCCCGAAAAAAC
This sequence comes from uncultured Acidobacteriota bacterium, assembly GCA_963832535.1. Lineage (GTDB taxonomy): Bacteria > Acidobacteriota > Terriglobia > Terriglobales > Acidobacteriaceae > Telmatobacter. Next base: position 58,068 of record CAWHUK010000045.1, on the reverse strand, counting down.
GCTCGTGCGGGCGTCGTTGCTTGCCTCGCAATCGAATGTAACCATCTTTGTAGAATTGTCCTTGGCCGTGACCTCGACTTTGACGTGAATGCATTCTCCGACACGGATGCGATTTTGGAACGTGAGCGACACGTTCGTCAGTGTGCATCCGGGCCCGGGCAGCTTCGTGGCGAAAAGACCGGAGATGAGCGAGGCACACCACATGTTCGGTCCTTTCGGAAGCACGTTGCTCACCGCGCCGTCTATGATTCCTCCGGAATCCGGAAAAGCGGTGAATCCGGAAATCGAGGCCCACGCCATCGCGTCTTCGATGGTCAAAACGTGCTCCGTCCCGGCTGTGTCGCCAACTGAAATCTCGTCGTAGGTCTTGTTCTCAATAAATCCGAGATCCATTGAAGTTCCTTTCCCACTCCAGCACCGGTGTGTAGGCTAAATGCCATCGTATTCTCTCGGAGCGCAGCCCAACGTGACTGAAATCACGTGTGCCGGCTACTTGGAAACAGAACCGGAATTCAATTCCCAATGCTGAACCCGAACAATTGGAGCGCTCCGAGTTAAACGGTCGTATGATCAGCGCGAATTTGTTGTCAAGAAATTCCGGTTGCGACTGCTCCAATTTCAGATTCGCCAACCGGGCACGCGAATGTGGTATATTGGTTCGCAGATAAAAACAATACTGAAATTCCGGGCAAATAGGGCTTTACGGCCGTCCTAAGTTGCGGTAGCGTGATTACCGTATCTCCCTTGCCTCGAACCCCGAATGCCGCAGAGTCACCGGAGAGTTTCCTTTGCCTCACGGTTCTTTGCAATAACCTTCTATCCTGGCATAGTGAGCCATGACAGAGAGCGAGTGTGATCCTATGGCGACTGTTCCAACTTCCACCCGCGGCCTCAATAAACTTTACCCTGACGCACGCTCCGCCCTCGGCGGCGTCGTGCGCGACGGCATGCTGCTGGCCATCGGCGGATTCGGCCTCTGCGGTATTCCTGAAGCGCTCATCGCGGCCTTGCGCGACACCGGCGTGCGTAACCTCACCGTGGCCAGCAACAACGCTGGCGTCGATGGCTGGGGCCTCGGTCAGCTCCTTGAAACCCGACAGATCAAGAAAATGATCTCCAGCTACGTGGGCGAGAATGCCGAATTCGAGCGCCAGTTCCTCACCGGCGAGCTCGAGGTCGAGTTCTCTCCGCAGGGCACGCTTTCCGAGCGCATGCGCGCTGGGGGCGCCGGCATTCCCGGCTTCTACACCCGCACCGGCGTCGGCACTGTGATTGCCGAGGGCAAGGAGCAAAAGGAATTCGACGGCCACACCTACATCCTCGAGCGCGGCATCGTGGCCGACGTCGCTCTCGTGAAAGCCTGGAAGGCCGACGCGCACGGCAACCTCGTCTACCGCCGCACCGCGCGCAACTTCAACCCCAACGCCGCCACCTGCGGCAAGATCACCATCGCCGAAGCCGAGATCATCGTCCAGCCCGGCGAGCTCGATCCCGACGAGATCCACACCCCCGGCATCTTCATCCATCGCCTGGTCCACAACCCGCATCCTGAAAAGCGCATCGAGAGACGCACCGTCCGCGAAGGATGATTACCGATTACAGAAAACTTGAAACAGTGACGCCTCAATGGCCACAAATCGAGCTAAGCAGCTAAAAGCTAGGAGATGTTTCCATGCCCTGGACCCGTCAGCAAATGGCCGCACGCGCCGCCCGTGAGTTGAAGGACGGCTACTACGTCAACCTCGGTATCGGCATTCCCACGCTGGTCAGCAACTATATTCCCGAGGGAATCACGGTGGCGCTGGAGTCGGAGAATGGACTGCTCGGCATGGGCCCCTTCCCGCTGGACAGCGAAGTTGACGCCGACATCATCAACGCCGGCAAGGAGACGGTGACCTGCCTTCCCGGCGCCTCCATCTTTTCCAGTGCCGACTCCTTCGCCATGATCCGCGGCGGCCACGTCGATGTCGCCATCCTCGGCGCCATGGAGGTCTCCGAGAAAGGTGACTTGGCCAACTGGATGATCCCCGGCAAGCGCATCAAAGGCATGGGCGGAGCCATGGATATAGTCAACGGCGTCCACCGCGTCATCATCATCATGGAGCACACCGGTCCCGGCGGCAGCGCCAAGCTGCTGCGCGAGTGCGCGCTGCCCCTCACCGGCAAGGGCGTCGTCCATCGCATCATCACCGACCTCTGCGTCATCGACGTAACTCCAACGGGCTTCGAAGTCGTCGAGCTCGCCGATGGCGTTACGCGCGAGATGGTCGAGCAGCGCACCGGCGCGCCGGTACGCTTCCAGTGATTCGGAAGGAAATCAAGGCTTTATCATCCTGAGCAAGTACGCGCCAGCGAACGGGTTGAAAGCGGGCGCTGCAGGATTCGAACCTGCGACTTCCACGTGTGAAGACATTGCCAAATTGAAAACAAAGGACTTAATAGGAAGCGATGGACTCATAAAAGCTAGCTCGGGAACACCCGGAAATCGTTAATGGACCCTCGTTTGGACCCACGCATTGAGCACCGGAAAACTCAACCCACGCGGGTTTGTTGGCTCCGGGTGACTTCAGAAGCGGTGGAAACCATCTCTCGATCCTCATAATCTGTCGGTGACAGCTAGGCCACTTCTAGCAGCGCACATGCCGGCTTGGCAATGATCCGTTTCTCGAATTCCCGCTCCGACTGTGGGGTTACGCCGAACAGGAGGCCCTGTCGTCTGGGTCATTGATTTGCTCGATCAACGTTAGGTCTTCCAGAACACCGGGTGGAGATGTCTCCCGAAGGCGTCTCGTGTGCCAAATGTGCTTGACGCGAACGGTTTGTTTAGGGAATTCTGTCGGAATTCACAAAAACAGTTAGGTGAACAGTATTAGAGCTAAGTCCTTTAGAACAGTCGATGACTTGCGCCGAGCTATTTTCATGGCCTTGGATGACGCCCATGCGCCACGTATGACTGCGGTTGCTTTTTCGCGGCTAACTCGCTGACTTGCTAACTCGCTGGCTTCCTACCCGGCCGCTCCGTGGCACTTCTTATATTTTTTCCCGCTCCCGCAGGGGCAGGGATCGTTGCGGCCTGGCGTTTTGCCGGTTCTGCGCTGCGTAGGTTGGTTTCCGTCTCCGCCGCCTGAGCGGCTGGCCACGGCCAGCTCCCGTTCCTTCTTGCGGTGGAACTCCTTTTCGAGCAAATCGATGGTCGTGGAAGGTTGGCGGGTGGCAATCGAGATCTCCCGCGGCGCGCCATTGCCTGCCATCGGTTGCGCGGCACTCGCGACGGGCGGCGCTTTGGGAACCACCCGCTGCGGCCGCGGCGCCGCATCCACCGGCTGTCCGTCGGGCCCCAGAATCTGCATCCGGAAGAGGAACCGCACCGTGTCTTCCTGGAACTTGAGCATCATTGCTTCGAACATTTCGAAGGACTCGCGCTTGTATTCCACCAGCGGATCCCTCTGCGCATAGCCGCGCAGGCCGATCCCTTCCTTCAGGTGGTCCATCGAGAGCAGGTGCTCTTTCCATAGCCCGTCGATGACGCTCAGCATCACCATGCGCTCGTGGTAGCGCATGGTCCCTGCGCCGAGAATCTTCTCCTTGGCTCCATAGGCCTCGGTCAGTTTGTCAAAGATCTCGTCGCCCAGTTCGTGCCGCGTCAGCGTCTCCGGCTTAATGCCCGACGCCGCAAGATTGAATCCGAAGTGGTCAACGAGTTTTTCGCCCAGGCCCTTCAAATCCCACTGATCGGGGCGAACACGCTCGCCGGCGAACTCATCCAGCAGTCCGCTCAGAATGCCGCCGACGTAATCCTCCAGGATCAGCTCGCGCTGCTCCACGCCTTCCAGCAGTTGCCGGCGCAAACCATACACGGCCTCGCGCTGCTTGTTCATCACGTCGTCGTACTCGAGCAGATGCTTGCGGCTCTCGAAGTTTTGCGCTTCCACTGCCTTCTGCGCGCCTTCGATGCGCTTCGAGATCATGCGCGACTCGATAGGCACTCCCTCTTCCATGCCCAGCCGCTCGAGCAGTGTGCTCACCCATTGCTTGGCGAAGATGCGCATCAAATCGTCTTCCAGCGAAAGATAAAAGCGCGACTCGCCCGGATCGCCCTGGCGTCCAGCGCGCCCTCTAAGCTGGTTATCGATACGCCGCGACTCGTGCCGTTCCGTGCCCAGGATGAACAACCCGCCAGCCGCGATCACTTCCTCATGCTCTTTCTGCGCAACAGCGGCATGAACCGCGTTCGCCGCCGCCCAATCCGCGTCGGCGACCTCGAACTCCTGCCCCTGGTAATAGAAGCGCTGGAAACCCGCAGGCGCCATGGGGCTGATGGCGCCCTCGGCCACGCTGATCGCCCGCGCCTTGCTCTTCTTCACCAGTTCCTGGCGGGTCATAAATTCCGCGTTGCCGCCAAGCAAAATATCCGTGCCGCGGCCGGCCATGTTCGTGGCGATGGTTACCCTCCCCGCGCGCCCCGCCTGCGCCACGATCTCCGCCTCGCGCTCGTGGAATTTCGCGTTCAGCACCACGTGCTCCACGCCCTTGCGCTGCAAAATCCCCGATAGCCGCTCCGATTTCTCGATCGACACAGTGCCCACCAGCACCGGCTGTCCCTTTTCGTGCAGTTCCGAGATATTGTCCGCCGCTGCTTTGTACTTTTCCTTCTCAGTGCGGTAAACCACATCGGCATTTTCGAGGCGCAGCAGCGGCCTGTTGGTGGGGATAACGACAATCTCGAGCTTGTAAATCTTTTCGAACTCGGCCGCTTCGGTCTCTGCTGTGCCCGTCATGCCGCTCAGTTTTTGATAAAGCCGGAAGTAATTCTGAAAGGTGATCGTGGCCAGCGTCTGGTCTTCCTTGCGGATGCTCACCCCCTCTTTGGCCTCGATGGACTGGTGCAGACCGTCGCTCCAGCGGCGGCCCGGCATCAACCGGCCGGTGAAGGTGTCCACAATAATCACCTCGCCGTCCTTCACCACGTAGTCCACGTCGCGTTTGTAAAGCGCGTGGGCCTTGATTGCCGTCTCCACGTAATGCTTGAGTTCCCAGTTTTCCGCGTCCGCAATGTTGCCGATGCCCAGCGCCTTCTCGATCGTCTCCCAGCCATCGTCGGTGACTCCGATAGTTCGCTGTTTCTCGTCCACAATGTAGTCGCCGGTCAGGTGCTTTTCGCCTTCGCCGAGCCGGATGCCCAGTTCCTGCTGGCGCTTTGTGTCGTGGAACTCGATCTCCTCGCCCAGCACCAGTTTCGGAATAATGTGGCGCACGCGCTGGTACTTGTCCGTCGTCTGGTCAGTGGGGCCGCTGATGATCAGCGGTGTGCGCGCTTCGTCGATCAAAATCGAGTCCACCTCGTCGACGATGGCGTAGTAGTGCCCGCGCTGCACGCAATCTTTTATTTCAAATTTCATGTTGTCGCGCAGGTAGTCGAATCCGAATTCGTTATTTGTTCCGTAGGTAATGTCGGCGCCATACGCGGCCCTGCGCTCATCGTCGCTCAGGTCGTGAACGATCACGCCCACGGTCAGGCCCAGAAACTCGTAAATCTTGCCCATCCACTCGGCGTCGCGCTTGGCCAGGTAATCGTTCACCGTCACCACGTGCACGCCGTGCCCGGCCAGCGCATTCAGGTAGCACGCCAGCGTCGCCACCAGCGTTTTGCCTTCGCCGGTTTTCATTTCGGCAATCTTGCCCTGGTGCAGCACCATGCCGCCGATCAACTGCACGTCGAAGTGGCGCATCTCGACCGCGCGCCAGCCCGCCTCGCGCACCACCGCAAACGCTTCGGGCAGAATCTCGTCCAGCGCTTCCTTCTCGGCCTTCTTGATTTCTTCCGCGTCCTTAATCCCTTCAAGGCGCGCCGCAATCCGCGCCCGGAACTCGGCTGTTTTGGCCTTCAGCTCCTCGTCCGAGAGCTTCTTGATCTCCGGCTCCATCGCACTGATTTCACTCACGATCGGCATCAGTCGCTTGATGAGCCGCTCATTCGCGGTCCCGAAAATCTTCGTTAAGAACTTATCGAAAAACACAGTGTTCTCCGCTTATCAGTGTAAATGGCTGAGGTGAAGGAAAAGACGGCATTCACCGTCCCTGCGCCGTCCTCGACACCCGATGTATCCTGTTTGCGCTTGAGATTTTCCCGGAGAATCGTCCCTGGAATTTCCCGGGCTTCCGCTGAAAGAGAGGCGTCTCATGACACTGAGCCGGAAGAACATCAAAGAATCCCCCAGGGAAAAGATTGCGGACCGCAGGCAATTTCTCCGCAACACGGTGCGGATGGGCGGAGCGGCAGCCTTGCTGCTGAGTTCCGGGAGCCGCCGGTTACTGGTCAGGAGTCTGGAACTCGATCCACGCGACCTTGAGACGGCAAGGCAGGCTCGAAATGTGCCGGGAGCGCCGGCGGGCACGGAGCAACGAGCGGAACTGAAAGCCTATCGATCGTCGGGCGGCTGCGACGGCTGCGAGGGAAGTTGCCTGGGTAGTTGTGTGGGCGGCTGCCTGGGCAGTTGCGTGGGAACTTGCCTTGGCGATTGCCTCGGCTCATGCACCGGTAGCTGTTTGGGCGGTTGCCAGGGCGGATGCCTGGGCAGTTGCTTGGGTCTCAGTTCGTAGTGCATCGGTCTCCGTTCGCTGAAGATGCGCCCTCTTTTGCACGCATTTCCAGGCCGGCCTGACACGGAATAGTGCGCATTTTTTCACCCTTCCTCAGCCGCTTCTGGTATATGATGATCCCCAGATTTAGCCTCAGTGCCAGGATGGAGCCAGACAGACGCAAGCTGCCTGGGAAAGTAAGGAGCGGTATGAAACTGGTCCGGACCCAAGTTGAACAAAACGGAATGGCGGGGCGGAGGGAGTTTCTCCGCAGCGTGCTGCAGATGGGCGGAGCGGCGGCGCTAATGCTGTCGGCTGCGAGCCGCCGAACGCTGGCCGATGGCCTGGCGCTGCGCGAAGAGGATCTGGACGCGGCGCGGCGGGCGCAGCAGGCGCGGGGCTCACGGGTGGGCGCTCCGGCGCAGGCTCCTGAGAGTGAAATCGCCTACGGTGGTTGCAGTTGCGAGAGCTGCACTGGCACGTGCAGCGGCGGCTGCACCAGTTGCCAGGGTTGCCAGGGCACCTGCTCCAACACCAGCAAATAGCTATTGATGGCCTTTCACGCCAACTATCGCATCGTTCAGTTGCACCTGACCGATCAGTGCAATCTGCGCTGCTCCTACTGTTACGAGGGGCATGCTCCACGCTCGTCGCGGTCCATGACGGCAGCCACCGCGATCGAGATCGCCGACCGGCACCTAAACGAAGACGGCCCGTATGAGAGGGTCGAGTTCGACTTCATCGGCGGCGAGCCCCTGTTGGTATGGGACGTGGTTGTTGCAGTGGTGGAATTCGTCCACGACCGCAAGTGGCCCAAAAACAGTAGCTTCTCATTCACAACCAACGGGACGCTTTTTACCGACGAAATCAAGGCCTGGCTTGACCGCCATTCCTGCATGGCCTTTTCCTTCAGCATCGACGGCACGCGCGCTGCGCACGACCTGAACCGCTGCGGCTCGTACGAGCGGATGATCCGGCATGTGCCGTGGGCGCTTGACCGCTGCACGCGGCTGGGCCAGGAAAAACGGGTCAAGATGACCATCGGCCCGGATACGGTTCCCATGATCGCCGAAGGAATTGCGGAACTCCACGCCATGGGCTTCGACAAGATCGACGCCAATGTTCCCTATGAGAACATTTGGGGCGATCGGCTGGAGCCCTGTCTGGCGGAGTTTGCCAGCCAGTCGGATGCCCTGGTGCAGTTTTATCTGGAGAGACCGCAATTGGATCCGCCCCGGCTCATCGATCTTCCTTTCGAAAAGCTGTTTGCAAAGAACGATGAGGAGTATTTCCCGCGCTGGTGCGGCTCCGGAAATCCAATGATCTGCTATGACGTGGAGGGCCGCCCTCTGCCCTGCCACCGCTTTGTGCCCGTCTCGACAGGGCTTTCCTACGATGGCCCGCTCAGTTTTCCTGAAAAGTCCTGGGATGAGGTGAGTAAGATGGAGCCGTCTCCGTGTGTCGAATGCCCGTTCGTCTCCGCCTGCCCCTCGTGCATGGCTCTGAACTGGCTGGAAAACGGCGATGTGGATCGCCGCACGCACTGGCACTGCGGCTTCATTTTGCTGCAAATCAAGGCCAGCGCCAAGTTCAAGATCCTGCGCAACTCGCGGGATATTGCCGCCGCCCCCCAAACCGATGAGGGCCGGCAGAAGATCTCCGCGCTCAAGTCCAGCCTCGACCAGGCGCTCCAGGTGCATGAGATGCTTTCCGCACAGGCTGTGTAAAGCGGACCGCGGCCGGACAGGTTGCAACCATCGAATGGAGCGAAAGAAAAGCCCCCGGCGCTCGGACGGGGGCTTTTTTATTCGCGCGGTTGAAAAGCGCGGCTGTCAGTTGCTCGAGAGCGCCACTCCCGCCGCCTTCTCTTCGCTGCCGCTCTCGACGGCGCTTACCGGCCGATAGAAGAGCTGGTTCTGGTCGAGGTAGACCTCGAGAAACGCCGGCCGCTCGGTAATCTGCCCGGCGATCAGCGCTTCGGAAAGCGGATCCTCGACAAACCGCTGCAAAGCGCGGCGCAGCGGGCGCGCGCCGTAGCTGCGGTCGGTGAGGGTCTTGTCCAGAATCCACTTCTTCGCATCATCGGTGACCGAAATGGTAATCGACTTCTGCGCCAGGTTGCCGTTCAACTGCTGCACCATCAATTCGACAATCTGCATCAGGTCCGCATCGTTGAGCGACTGGAAGAGAATCACCTCGTCAATCCGGTTCAGGAACTCTGGGTTGAAGGTCTTCTTCACCTCGTTCTTCACCAGTTCCTCGACCTTTTCGCTCACGATGTCTTCGCGCTCGCTCTGGAAGCCGAGTCCCTGCTTCTTCTGCAGGTGCCGCGCGCCGATGTTCGAGGTCATGATGACGATGGTGTTCTTGAAGTCCACCGTGTTGCCCAGGCCGTCGGTCAACTGCCCGTCCTCAAACACCTGCAACAGAATGTTGAACACATCCGGGTGCGCCTTTTCGATCTCGTCGAGCAGGACTACCGAGTAAGGCGAGCGCCTCACGCGCTCCGTCAACTGGCCGCCCTCCTCGTAGCCCACGTAGCCCGGAGGCGATCCGATCAGCTTCGAAACCGAGTGCTTCTCCATGAACTCCGACATGTCGAAGCGGATGAGCGCCTTATCGCTGCCGAATAAGAACTGCGCCAGTGTCCGCGCCATCTCCGTTTTGCCCACGCCAGTGGGGCCGAGGAACAGGAAGCTCCCGATGGGCCGGTTCGGCGACTTTAACCCCGCGCGCGACCGGCGAATGGCGCGAGCCAGCGCGCCGATCGCCTTGTCCTGCGAGATCACGCGCTTGTGCAGCTCTTCTTCCACGCGCAGCAATTTCTGCGTCTCTTCTTCCTTGATGCTGGTCACGGGCACGCCCGTCCAGCGGCTCACCACGTCCTCGATGTCCTCGCGGCCCACAATGCCTGCCGCGGAATCGTCGAGGTGATACTTATCGCGCAGGGCGCGCAGGTTTTCGCGCTCCTTCCGCTCCTCGTCGGAGTAGAACCGCGCTTTCTCGAACTCGTGATTGGCAATCGCCGAGTCCATGCGGTGCACGATAAACTTGATGCGCTTCTGCACCTCGGTAATCTCCTCGGGCAGCGAGGTCTGGCGCAGCTTCACGCGCGCGCCGGCCTCGTCGATCAAGTCGATGGCCTTATCGGGCAGGAAGCGGTCGGGGATGTAGCGATTCGAGTGCGAGACCGCGAACTCGACCGCGGCATCCGTATAGCTGACCGCGTGGAACTTCTCATAGCGGTCCTTGATGCCGTGGATGATCTTGACGGCATCGATCTCGTTGGGCGGCGGCACTTTCACAGCCTGGAATCGCCGCTCCAGCGAGCGGTCCTTCTCGATCGACTTGCGGTATTCGGCCGGCGTGGTAGCGCCGATGCACTGAATCTCGCCGCGCGACAAGAGCCGGCTTCAGAATGTTGGCCGCGTCCAGCGACCCTTCCGCCGATCCCGCGCCCACCAGCGTGTGCAGCTCGTCGATAAACACGATCGAGTTCTGGCTCTCCATCAACTCCTTCATGATGGTCTTTAGCCGCTCCTCGAACTGGCCGCGATACTTCGTGCCCGCCACGATGAGCGACAGGTCCAGCCCCAGCACGCGCTTGTCGGCCAGGAAGCTCGGCACTTCGCCGTCGGCGATGCGCTGCGCCAGGCCCTCCACAATGGCCGTCTTGCCCACGCCGGGCTCGCCGATCAGCACCGGATTGTTCTTCGTTCTCCGGCACAAAATCTGCACCACGCGTTCCAGTTCGCCTTCGCGGCCAACCAGGGGATCGAGCTGCCCGTCCATCGCGGCTTGCGTAAGGTCGCGGCTGAACTCGGCCAGCAAACTCGACTCGCGCTGCCGCTGCTGCGGCGGAGCTTTCTCCTGCGTCACGCGCGCCAGCTCGTCGCGAATCTGCGCCAGCTTCAGGCCCCGCTCCTGCAAAATCTCCGACGCGAAGCACTTCTCTTCGCGCAGCAGCCCCAGCAGCAAATGTTCCGTCCCGATGTGTTTGTGCCCCAGCCGTTCCGCCTCTTCCGCTGCATACGCCAGCACGCGTTTGCACTCGTTCGAAAGCGGCAGGTCCACGCTGGTTGAAACCTTCTCGCGGATGGTGGTGTGCGCCTCGATTTGCTTCCGGATCGACTCCACCGAGGCGTGCGAGCGCAGGAAACGGTTGGTTAACGCCTTGTCCTCGCGCAGCAGACCCAGCAGCAGATGCTCGGTCTCGATATAAGGCGACCCGAACTGGCTGGCCTCGTACCGCGCGAAGAAGATCACGCGCCGTGCCTTCTCCGTGTACCGTTCGAACATAATGTTCTCCCCCGAATCCAGGCTATCGGCTGGAGTGGCCGTCCGGTGGCCTTACCGGCTTCGGCCCAACTGCGCGCGCCCTTCCTGTTGCTTCGCCGCCGGAGGCGCCTAGAATTGCTAAACCCTCGCTCCGAACAGCTCTTCTGGATGGTCCTGGGTCCGCTTCGACCCCGCTTACACCATCGTCAACCGGCTTTGTGGCCGCCGGCTGACTCCCATCCCGACCTCGCCTGCCTGCATCGGGCGAAAAAACCCTTTGCAAGCTGTTACTTAATAAGACTCAAAAACCAACCAAACGGCTGCTTTTTTCTAACGGAAATTCCCATCTTGCAACGGCTTTGAGGGAACGTCTGTGATTTGCGTCAGTCGTCCATTCTCCAGCCGAAGGGTTCGCGTGCATCGTACTGCTAAATCCATATTGTGCGTAACCAAAATCGACGTCAGCCCGTGACTTAAGTGCAGACGTTCGATCAATTCAAACACCCGGCCCGCCGTCGCGCCGTCCAAGTCGCCCGTGGGCTCGTCGGCCAACAGCAGCCGCGGATGGCAAACCAGCGCCCGGGCCAGCGCCACGCGCTGCTGCTCGCCTCCTGAAAGCTCGCCCGGCCGATGGTCGGCGCGATCCTCCAAACCCACCTCCCTCAGCCACTTCGCCGCCTCATGCCAGCGCCTCCGCCTTCCGCATGCCCCGCGCCATAAGCGGCATGGCCACGTTCTCCTGCGCCGTGAACTCCGGCAGCAAATAATGGAACTGCCAAACGTAGCCGATCTCGCGATTGCGAAAAGCCGCCGCATCACGCGCCGTGAGCAAGGCCACATTGGTTGACGCGCAGTATACCGTTCCCGCGGAAGGCGTATCAAGAGCGCCCAGTATGTGCAAAAGCGTGCTTTTTCCCGCCCCCGATTGGCCTACAATCGCCACCAGTTCGCCGGCCTCTACCTCGAGATCGAGCCCCTCAAACAGATGCAGCGCGCCGCGCGCCGTCTTGTAAGTTTTTGAAAGGCCCTGAACCTGTATCACTGGAGACTGGACTGCCGGTGACTGGTTCGCTTCGAGAGCGGACGCCCGCGAGTCCGGCTCCCGCGCGGCGCGGGATGCCTGGGGAGCAGCCGCTGGTGGGGATGGCGTCATCCGGTTACTCCTATTTTATATTGCCGGATAACTCCGCCCGCAATCCCTCATCTGGGGGACGGCCGATCGGGGAAGGCGCACCTCGGACTTACGCAGCCCTGGGAAAGCTGGCCCGCTGGGGACCCTCTGGTACGGGCAAAAGACAGTAGCCCCAGGCGCGCAAGCCTGGGGTGCCCCGTCCAAGCTCCGCTTGGGCGGGACACGCCGACTCGCTAATCCGCTGACCCGCTCTCTTCAGCCCCACTTCTTGCCGATTGCCCCCAAATCGACCTTGCCCAAATCTTCAGGTGTCATGGCGACCCGGAACTCAACCTCGGCGTTGAAGGTAAGGAACCACGGCTCGGCGAACTTGGGAATCTCCGACGGGCTGTTGAGGTTGATGATGAAGATGCCGCCGCGCTTTCCTTCGCGCTCGCAAAAGTACGCCGCCTCGGGCTTCGCATCATCGAGGATTTGTCTGATTTTGGTCCCCGCTGTCCCATTCTTGACCGCGGTATTAAATGGTTCAAGAGGACACTGAACCAGCATGATCATTCGCATGTTTTACCTCCGGGCGCCTTGGGAATTGCCTTGGGGTGGGCAGGCGCCAATTTTTTGAAACTTATACTACGCCGACGAAGTGTGTCAAAAAATTCGATGACATGCCTTCGCGGGCATTGCCGCTCTCTTCGTCGTACGCTCCCGGTACCCGCCCTTGCTATCATCGAAGCAAGACGGCAGCGCTCCGGCTCGCGCTTCTGTCCAGGTCTTTCGATCCCCATGACCTCTGCCTCCCAGGCCGCCAGCCCGGCAGAACCCGTTGCGCCCTCCTCCGTGGAAAGCTCTCCGGATGGACACGCCCTCCACGCGCCTTCGCCGGGGCCCCCGGCGCGCCCGCTTTTGGCGCGGTGGGGTGGTCGTCCCGGCGCTACGGCCACCCTCATCCACGACCTGCGCGAACTCTTCAAAGTCAAAGTCGTTGGCCTGGTCCTCGTCACCGGTTGGGGCGGCTTCTATCTGGGATCGATGCAATCCGGCATCCCCAGCTTTCAGCGCGGCCTGCTCGACGTGCTCTTCGGCATCGGCCTGGTCTCCGCCGGCGCCGGCGCGCTCAACCAGGCTCTCGAGCGCACCACCGATGCGCGCATGAAGCGCACCGCCGACCGTCCCATCGCTTCAGGCCGCTTCCCGCTGGCTGTTGGAATTCTCGCCGGCATGGGCGCCATCGCGCTGGGCGCGGCGTGGCTGGCGTTGCGCACCAACCTGCTCACCGTCTCACTCGCGCTGCTCACGGCCTTCACCTACGTGGCCATTTACACGCCGCTCAAGCGCGTCACCACCATGGCCACCTTCATCGGCGCATTTCCCGGCGCCATGGGCCCCATGCTCGGCTGGACCGCCGCCCGCGGCCGCATCGAGTGGCCCGGCGTGGCCCTGTTCGCCATCCTCTTCGTCTGGCAGTTTCCCCACTTCATGTCCATCGCCTGGCTCTATCGCGACGACTACGCCCGCGCCGGCATCCGCATGCTCCCCGTCGTTCAGCCCGACGGCTTGTCCACCGTGGTCGAGGCGCTCTTCTACGCCGTGCTCATGATCCCCGTCAGCCTTGCGCCGTGGCGCCTCGGCCTTACTGGCGCGATTTACGCCATCCCTGCGACGGCCCTCGGCCTCGTCTATCTCGCTTACACCATCCGCTTCGCGCGGATCCTGCGTGTCCGCTCTGAAGACGAGAGCCGCATGCTGGCGCGCGATCTGCTCAAGGTCAGCGTGCTCTATCTGCCGCTGCTCTTCACCACGCTCATGCTCTGCGCCATCGCAAAGGCCTAGTTGGCCGAGGGCCTGTAACAGGGGGCACGAGTTTAGTCGAACCGAACACAAAGACAAATTGGGGGCTTTAGACCCTGAGGGAACGCAAAACACAGAGGACAATGACCGCTACCACGCCAACTTCAACTCCCCGCTCCGGCACAGGCGCCGCCATCGCCGCCATCCTCGCCATCAGCGCCGCAGCCACCATCTTTCTTTTCTGGCTCATCTATATTCATCCCGCCGCGGCCACCAGCGCGCAGTTCGCGTTCCTGCCCGCGCTCAACGCCATCCTCAACGGCCTCGCCGCCACGGCCCTGCTCATCGGCTACACCTTCATTCGCGCCCATCGCATCCCGCAGCATCGCGCCGCCATGATCACGGCCTTCGTTTTCTCCACGCTGTTTCTGGTCAGCTACATCGCGCACCACGCGCTGCACGGCGACGTGCGCTATCCTCTTCACGCCGCCTTCCGCACGCCGTATTTATATCTGCTGGCCAGCCACATTATTCTCGCCGTCGTCGCGCTGCCAATGGTGCTCACCACGTTTTTCTTTTCTCTCTCAGGCCGCATCCCACAGCACCGCAAAATCGCGCGCTTCACGTTCCCGCTGTGGCTCTACGTCTCCGTCACCGGCGTAGTCACTTATGTAATGCTGCGCCTCGCGCAAGGATCGTAATGCCCGCCCCATCCGCTTACGTTGACGACGACCTTCGCCAGGCGCTCATGGAGAGCTGGGCTGTCAACGAGCGGATGATGCAAATAGTTCTTGAGAATCTCGATCCTGCCGCATGGCGCGCCAAACTGCCTGGCAGCAAGGAACGGACAATTGCCGCCATCGTCGCCCACGTGCATAACATCCGCCGCAAATGGATCAGGCTATCGGCTCCGCATCTGAAGCGGCCTGCCGCGCTCGACCGCTCCGGCTGCACGCTGAAGGAGGCTCAAGCTGCTCTCAAAGAGAGTGCTGCATGCAGCGCGGAGATGCTGGCTCAAGCTCTGACTGGGCCGAAGAGCAGGGTGAGGACCTTTCGCCGCGACGGGTGGGCGAAGCCGTGGCCTGCGGGGTGGCGATGGCGGCCTTCATGATTACGCACGAAGCGCATCATCGCGGCCAGGTGTGCATGCTGGCCCATCAGCTCGGATTCCCGTTGCCGGTGAAGGCGGGCGCCGGGATCTGGGTTTGGGAAAAGCTGTGGAAGGATTGCGGATTCGGGAGTCCGCGTTGAGTTGGACGGCGGCCGCTCGGGATGACAGCTTGGTTCAGGCTTCTCGGGCGAACCGCTCGATTCCGGCGGTTTCGATGCCAACAATTTCAATTTCGAGACCGCCGAAGTCGGGGTGGTCGTTTTCGCGGATGCGGTAGGCGATATCGACGAGGCTGCCCTGATCGAGGCGGAGATCCCTGGCGCGCTCGGCAAGGCCCCAGCCGACGGCGCGGATGGAAGCTATGGGAGCGGCGCTGGCCGGCAAGTTGCGAGTGGATCGATTTAGCTGCGGGCCGGGGGCCTGCGCGAGTTCGAGGGAGAGGTGGCGATCTTTCATGATGCGTGGCGGCGCGAGAAGGCACGCGGAGCGGGCGATGAAGATGGGTTCGGGATTGCCGTGGCCGAGTGGTTCGAGCTTGCGCAGCCAACCGGCCAGCACGGGCGTGATGCGGTCGAGCGGCAGCTCGGCGTGGATGCGCAGCATGCGCTCAGGCTCGCGCGCGGCTAAATGCTCGTCGGCGTAGAGGCGCAGGCGGCGCTTGAGCTCGGGCAACTGCGTGGCGGGCAGGGCAAAGCCGACAGCGAAGGCGTGGCCGCCAAAGCGCGTGAAGAGATCGGCGCAAGATTCGATGGCGGCGAGCAGGAGAAAACCGTCGACGGAGCGGCCGGAGCCATGGGCCACGCCGTTTTCCACGCTGACGACGATGGCCGGTTTGGCGGTGCGCTCCACCACACGCGAGGCAAGGATGCCGATGACGCCGCGATGCCAGCCGTCGCCGTCGATAACCAAAAGCCTGTCGGCAGCTCGCTCGCCCGCTGCTTCCGCGTCTGTCCTCAAACGGGATTCAATTTGAGTGAGCGCGGCCGCTTCAGTATCGCGGCGTTCGCGGTTCAGGCGCTCCAGCTTTGCGGCCAGCTCGGTGGCGCGCTGGGAATCGCGCGTGGAGAAAAGCTCGATCACGTCGGAGGCGACGTCCATGCGGCCGGCGGCGTTGATGCGCGGCGCAAGGCGGAAGGCGACATCGTAGCCGGTGAGTTGTTTGGCTGCCGGGTCGAGCGCCGCGGAAGCGAAGAGAGCACGCAGACCGGCGCCAACGGGGCGGCGCAGCTCGCGCAGGCCGAGAGAAGCGATGGTGCGGTTTTCACCGCAGAGGGGAACGGCGTCGGCGATGGTGGCGATGGCCGCCATCTTGAGAAAACTGGGCAGGGTTTTTTCGCGGCAGCGAGCCGAATCGCGGCGCTCGAGCACCGCCTGCGCGAGCTTGAGCGCGATGGCCGCGCCGCAGAGAGATTTTTCAGGGTATGCGCAGCCGGGCTGGTTGGGATTAAGGATGGCGAGCGCGGCGGGAATCTTGTAATGCACTTCACGCCCCGTGGACGAAGACCTGTCCGTGGGGACCCCAGCTTCCCACCCCACGGACGAAGACCTGTCCGCGGGGACCCTGGCTTCGGGCAGATGGTGATCGGTGACGATCAGATCCAGGCCCAGCTTGCGCGCGGTTTCTGCCTCGGCAAAGGCGCGCATGCCGGTGTCGACGGTGATGACGAGGCGGACGCCTTCGGCGTGGGCTGCCTCGAGAACGCTCGATTGCATGCCGTAGCCGTCGCGCAGACGATGAGGGACATGGAACCGCGCGAGGCCGCCGAGCATTTCAATGGCGGTCTTGAGCAGGACGACAGCGACGGTTCCGTCCACATCGTAGTCGCCGTAGAGAAGCACTGCTTCGCGCGCAGCGATGGCGCGCTCGAGACGGTCGACGGCTGCGGCCATACCCAGCATGAGGAAGGGATCGTGCAGGTGGGCCGGCTCGGGATTCAGGAAGGCGTAGGCCTGGGCGGCGGAGGCGATGCCGCGCGCTACGAGCAACTCGGCGAGCACCAGCGGCAGGCGGGCCTCGCGCGCAAGGGAAGCGGATTCTTCAAGGTGCGGCTCGGCGAGGAGCCAGCGCTGCGGCGGAGATTTGAGTTCCCCACGGACTAAGACCTCTCCGTGGGGGCTCCGGTCATTGAGTGCGGCAGTGGCTTTGTTTTCGGCCCCGGCGGAGCTCACGCGAATTATTCGTCCTCGTCTTCGTGCGAATGAGCGTCGTCGATCACGATGTCCTGAAAGCTTTCGAGGTTCTCCAGGAGATCCTGGTAGCGCTCGTACCATTCGGTGGTGGTTTCGTGGAGAAAGACCAGCCCCTGATAAACGAAGCCGAGCTGAATGTAGCCCAACATGCCCGCATACTTGCGCAGCCACTTGGCCTCGACCAGCTCGGTGGTTTCTTCGTCGGGGAAGTTCATCTCGCCGGCTTCTTCGATGAGCGCGTCAAGTTCCTCGCGCTCCAGCGTCATTTCGCTGAAGGTGACGAAAGGAGCGCCCACGTGCTTGGCCATCTCCACAAAGTCTTTCCATGCGTCGGGATTGCCGCGGCCCTCCCAGAGGATGGAGGGAATGTCCTCGGTTACGTAGCCGGGCAGGCGTTGTAGACCGTGGCCCGCGATAAAGGCCACCATGTCGTCTTTCAGCGATAGTAGGTTGTCGGCTCTCATCGTCAAACAACCATTTTCGCAGATGGGGGCGGGGTGGCAAAAAATAATGTGGAAACCGTTTGGGCCGGCTTGATAGATATGGTGTTAACGAAGGGGATATAAGAATTCGCGGTGTTTTGCTGATGCTGCGGGAAAATCGAACAAGGGGCAGGGCGTTAGTCTGGAAGTATCCTGAAGCCGGAGGATCGCCACTTGCCCGCATTCGAACACCACGTCTTTGTCTGCCTCAACACCCGCCCGGCCGATGCGCCGCGCCAGTCCTGCACCGCCGACGGCCAAAGCGATCTGCATACACAACTGAAGAAACTGGCTGATGAGGCTGGGCTTGGCAAAAGGGTGCGGATCAACAAGTCCGGCTGCCTGGACCAGTGCGAGCATGGCCCCACTGTGGTGGTTTATCCCGATGCCGTCTGGTACGGCCATGTGAAGCCGGAGGATGCGGCGGAGATTGTCGCGGAGCACTTGGTGGGCGGGCGCCCGGTGGAGCGGTTGCGCATTGCCGAGGGGTGCCTGAACAATAAGAGCTGCCCGCACAGGCTGAAGGCAGGGACCAGGGACTAGGGAACAGTGGATCGGTCGGCATGGCTCGCTGTTGTTCGCTGGCCCGCACAACGCCTTGGCAGTGTACAGGATGCGGCGTGGTGCGCTATTCTGAAACTTCGCCCATGATCTTTTCTCGTGATTACATTGGGTATCTGGCTCGCCGAACGGTCAAGCACCTGATCGACGCCAAGATGATCACCACCAGCGATTTGAAGGCAACCGAGGAGCGCGTGAATGCCGCGCTGCTCGACGAGCTTGCGCTGGAGGACCGCATCAACGAAGAAGTGCGCGTGATTCTGGAGGCCTACTCCGAGGAGATGCGCAAGAGCGGCGCGCAGTACGCCGAGATGTTCAAGAAGGTGAAGACCGAGCTGGCCAAGAAGTACAAGGCGGTGCTATGAGAATCAGCCGCGACAAGGTCAATAAATTGGCGCACACCGTAGCCGACACACTGGCCGAGATCGATCAGGTGGGTTTTCTTGAGGACCGCAACACGATTCGCCAGGAGGCGCGCAAGGCGCTGGAGCTTCTGCTCACCGAGGAAGCGCGGATCGACACTTCGGCGCGGCTGAAGATCGCCAACCAGCGCAAGATCATCCTGGAAGGCTCGCAGGAATGGGACATTCTGTATCGCAAGTACTACAACGACGAGGTGCGCAAGCTGGGGATCTGAGCCGCGTCCCAAGAGCGGCTCGATCTCGTAGTTCCGCGCCAGTTCCATGACCGTCCGTTCAAAACGGGCGGCTGGCGGCGAACCTGAGTAATCGGAGATCGGTTACCTAATTGTTGAGTATCTATATCTCGAAATGTGTAGTATTTTTGTCTGATTCTTCTACCTTGGTGGAATTGCTCAGTTAGGTTCAAAAGGATAACTTCTAATCCATCAGTCTACGCGGACCGATGAAGATAGCCCGCAAATCCAAGGCTGCTCCTCACCGGTTTATTCTTCGTTGAAAGACGCGAATTTGCGGAGGCAAGGGACGCCGGCGCAGGCCGGAAAATCACTTATAAGGGGAAAGTCAGATGCAAGGTACGATTCTCAAACTGTATGTGAAATTCCAAAACCTGGCGAACAACGAAGATGGGCAGGATCTGGTCGAGTATGCATTGCTGCTCACGATGATTTCGCTTGCGCTGATCCCGGGTATCAACGGTTTGGCAAATGCGGTAAACAACGCATTCACCAACATCAGCTCCTCGCTCGCATAGCATCGTTGAGCTGACAGCTCGCGGTTCCCCGCTGTCCCGTTCACCCGACGCACAAGCAATGAAGTCCTGGTGCGCCGGGTTCATAGTCAAACACTCTCTGCGCCGGAAAATAACTCGGCGAGTTGCCGATTGGCGGATCACTCCCCGTACGGCACCCAGATGTTTTTGACCTGCGTGGCGTGCTGCAGGAACCAGCGGCCTTCGGCCTGCGCGGGATTGAACCAGTCGTACTCGTGGCCGTCGTTGGTCCAAACCTGCTTCATGTTGCCGATGGAGGCGGCGCGCACCGCGTTGGCTTCCTCATTGCTTCGGAAGCACCAGATGGCCTCGATGCCGTCATGCTCGGCCAGCGTCTTGGCGAGTTCGGCGGGACGGCCGGCGACCAGATTCACCACGCCGCCGGGCAGGTCGCTGGTATCGAGCAGTTGATACAAGTCGCCGATGATGAGCGGGTAGCGCTCAGAGGGAACGGCGACTACGGTGTTGCCGACGGCAATCGCCGGCAGCACCAGTGAGAGCAGTCCCAGCAGCGGCGCCTCCGTCGGCGCAAGAATGCCGATGGCGCCCACCGGCTCAGGCATGGCGATGGTGATGTTGCGGCCCGGTGGATGATGCACCGCTCCGTCGTATTTGTCAGCCCACGCGGCATAGCTGAAGATCCGCTGGATGGAGAGATCGACCTCGACCGCGGCCTGGGCTTCACTCGGTCCTGGGCCGATGGCCGCCGCGAGCCGATGCGCAATTTCGTCGCGCCGCTGAATCATGTTTTCGGCAATGTAGTAAATCACCTGGGCGCGAGCGTGCCCGGTGGTTCTTCCCCAGCCTGAGGCGTTGCGCGCGGCTTCCACCGCGTTGCGAATGTCTTTGCGATTGCCCAGCGGAGCTTCGCCGAGCAACTGACCCTCGCGCCCGTACACCGGGAAGGAATAGCCGGAGTCAGGCCGCGCCTGCTTGCCCCCGATGTATTGCTTGACGGTGCGGTCGATTGTCGAGGCCGGTCGCAAGATGGTAGCGCCGGTCTCCTGACCGGCTGTAGTGGGGGTCTCCGGACCCCCGCAAGAATCCGCCTCAAATCCGTCTTCCTCATCCGGCGCTGCAATATGCTCCGCCGTCTCGCGCGCGGCGGGCAGCGTGTGCAGCCACTTGGGCGTCAGATACTCCAGCATGCCCTCGCGGCCGCCTTCGCGCCCGTAGCCGGATTCGCGGTAGCCGCCGAATCCGCTGGCTGCGTCGAACTGGTTGGTGCAGTTGACCCACACCACTCCGGCCTTCACCTGCGACGCCAGGTCGAGCGCCACGTTGATGTTCTCGCTCCAGATGCTCGCGGCAAGCCCATAGACCGTGTTGTTCGCCAGCTCCGCGGCCTCGGCCGGCGTGCGGAAAGTCATGCCGACCAGCACCGGACCGAAGATCTCTTCCTGAACGACGGTAGCAGCGGGATGTACATCGGTGAGCAGCGTGGGCGGATAGAAACAGCCCTTCTCCGGCAGCGGATTGCTCGGTTGCCAGCACTGGGCGCCTTCGGCCACGCCGGCATTGACCATCTTGCGGATGGTTTCGAGCTGCACCGGCGAAACAATGGCGCCAATATCGATGGCTTTGTCGAGTGGAGGTCCCACGCGCAGCGTTTCCATGCGCGCGCGAACTTTGGAGTAGAGCGTTTCCGCCACGCGCTCCTGCACCAGCAGCCGCGAGCCCGCGCAGCACACCTGGCCCTGGTTGAACCAGATGGCGTCCACCAGGCCCTCGACGGCGGAGTCGAGATCGGCATCGTCGAAGACGACGAACGGCGATTTGCCGCCGAGTTCGAGCGAGAGCTTCTTGCTGGAGTTCGCCGTGGCCTTGCGGATGATGCGGCCCACTTCGGTCGAGCCGGTGAATGCGACCTTGTCGATGCCGGGATGTTCGATGAGCGCCTGCCCTGTGCTGGCGTCGCATGTGAGCACGTTGAGCACGCCTGCGGGCAGGCCGGCTTCCATCGCGAGTTCGGCGAAGGCCAGAGCGGTGAGCGGCGTGTACTTCGCTGGCTTGATGACCACCGTGTTGCCCGCGGCCAGCGCCGGAGCCACCTTCCACGCGAACATCAGCAGCGGAAAGTTCCACGGAATGACCTGGCCGACGACACCGCAGGCCCTGTAGTTGGGAAATTCCGCCTCCAGCAACTGCGCCCAGCCGGCATGGTGATAAAAATGCCGCGCGACGAGCGGAATGTCGATGTCACGGCTCTCGCGGATGGGCTTGCCATTGTCCATGGTCTCGAGCACGGCGAGGCGGCGCGAGTGCTTCTGCACCTGCCGGGCCAGCGCGTAGAGATAGCGAGCGCGCTCGTGACCGCTCAAGGCTTGCCACGCAGGCAGAGCCCTGCGCGCAGCGGAGACGGCAGATTCCACATCGTCGGCGTTGCCCTTGGCCACTTCGGCAAGGGTGTCGCCGGTGGAGGGATCGCTCGTGGTCATGTACTCGCCGCTCGCCGGCTTTACCCATCCGCCGCCGATAAACTCTTCAAACCGGCGATGATGCCGGTCGAGCCACGAGACCGCTTCCTTCGGATCCTCCGGCGCGGCTCCGTACTCCATGGTGTAGAACTTTTCCGAGATGCTCACAGCGTCTCCTTCCAAAAGCCAGCCGCCTAAGTAGCGCCGGTCTCCTGACCGGCTGTCGTGCGGGTCTCCTGACCCGCACTCAATCTGCGCTTTATGCAATCGGATGCCGATACGTCGCCGAATACCGCCCTGTCAAATGATGCTCCAACTGCCGCTCGATGTCGCCCAGCATGCCGCTGGCGCCGAAGCGGAACAACGATGGCTCGAGCCACGAACCGACCCAACTCATCCTTCATCATCGCCAGCCAGTCCAGCGCCTGCTTTGCCGTGCGGATGCCGCCGGCCGGCTTGAATCCCACCGCACAGCCGGTGCGCTCCGCGTAGTCGCGAATGCAGCGCATCATGACCAGAGAAACTGGAAGCGTGGCGTTCACCGCCTCCTTGCCCGTCGAAGTTTTGATAAAATCAGCCCCGGCCATCATCGCCACCCAGCTGGCCCGCGCCACGTTGCGCAGCGTCATCAGGTCGCCGGTACCCAGAATGGCCTTCAAATGCGCGGGCCCCGCAGCCTCCTTGAAGGCGGCGATTTCGTCGTAGAGCGCCTGCCATTCGCCGCCAAACACATGCGCGCGCGTAATCACAATGTCGATCTCCGACGCGCCAGCCTCAACGCTGCGGTGAATCTCGTCCACGCGCTCGGCGAGCGGCGAAAGCCCGGCGGGAAATCCGGCCGAAACCGCGGCCACCGGAATGCCCGAGCCTTCGAGCGCCTTCACGGCCGTTTCAACGAAGGCGTGATAGACGCAGACGGCGCCGACGGTCAGATGCAGATCCTCGATGCCCAGGCCCTCGACAAGGTGCCGTTGCAGCGGATTGCGCGCCTTGGCGCAGAGCCGCCGCACGCGATCGGCCGAGTCGTCACCGCTCAAGGTAGTCAGGTCCATGCACGCGATGGCGCGCAGCAACCAAGCCGCCTGCGTTTCCTTCTTCACGGTGCGCCGCGCGCAATGCGTCGCTGCCCGCCGCTCTACTGCGCTGGTGTTCACGCGCACCTGGTCTACCCAATCCAGATTGAGCGGAATGCGCCGGTTGGCTTCGAGAGTTCGCCCGTTCTGGATCGCGGGAATGGGTTGCTCGGTGGGGGCCGCGTGGTTCGTTTGCGTTACGGGTTGGGGGGCCATGTTCCTGTCTCCGCAAGGGAACTCAAGAATTCGATCCGACAAAAAAACACTGGCTCCCCCGCCTGGCAGAGGAGCCGCACGTAGAAACGTTCAGAAACGAAGGATAAATCTCCCGCATTCGCAAAGCAACTTGCGAGACCCTGACGGGCCGATGAGCAGTGGGGACAACGTATTGCTGCCGCTCTGGTTTTGCGGGCCGGCGCTGCGCTCAGTTTGGATTCACCGCGGACCTGGGCCAGGGAACTGCTTGCGGTTCATAAATTGCCTTCCCGGCTCCTGGTCTTGGAGGCTCTTCCTCGCAACGCCATGGGTAAGGTGGTAAAGCCGGCGGTCACTACCCTATTTCCACCACCAGGACTAGAAAAAGGGACACAGGGAACAAGCGGCAATGTGGGTGGGCTTGGCTGGCGAGTATGCGCGGAGCTATGATCACAGAACAAAATTTCGATTGGAAGGAGCCGTTCATGGCTAGGATTCTGGGCGGAATCGCAACGTCGCATTCCCCGACGATTGGTTTTGCACTCGACGCCGGAAAGCAGAACGATCCGGTGTGGGCGCCGATCTTTGCAGGTTACGAGCCGGTACAGAAATGGCTCGCGCAAAAGCAGCCCGATGTTCTGTTCTACATCTACAACGACCACGTCACGTCGTTTTTTTTCGACCATTACTCGCATTTCGCGCTGGGCATAGGCGAGGAGTACGCGGCAGCCGACGAGGGCGGCGGACCGCGCAAGATTCCGCCAATCCGCGGGCATGTGAAGCTGGCGCAGCACGTTGCCGCGGGGCTGGTGGCCGACGAATTCGACCTCGCGTATTTCCAGGGCAAGCCGCTCGATCACGGCGGCTTTTCACCGCTCTCGATGATGCTGCCGCACGAAACCGAGTGGCCAATGCCCATTGTTCCGCTGCAGGTGGGCGTGCTGGAAGTGCCGATTCCTTCCCCGCGGCGGTGCTACAAGCTCGGTCAGTCGCTGCGCCGCGCCATTCAGAGCTATCCCGAGGACATCAATGTGGTGATTGTGTCCACCGGCGGTCTGTCGCACCAGGTGCACGGTGAGCGGTCCGGCTTCAACAACACGGAGTGGGACCTTCAGTTCCTTGACATGATTACGAACGACCCGGTGCGGTTGAGCGAGATGACCATTGCGGATTACGTGCGGCTGGGCGGCATGGAAGGCGCCGAGGTGATCATGTGGCTTATCATGCGCGGTGCGCTGTCAGCCAACGTGCGGAAGGTGCACCAGAGCTACTACCTGCCGACCATGACGGGCCTTGCGACCCTGGTTCTCGAGGACGAGTCCGTCGATCCGCCGGCCGACACCATCACGGCCTACCGCGAGCACATGATTGCGCAGTACAAGGGAGTTGAGACACTCGAAGGCAATTACCCGTTTACGCTGGAACGGAGTGCGAAGGGTTTCCGGCTGAACCGTTTTCTCCACGAACTGATCGTTCCCGAACATCGGCGGCGCTTCAAGGAGGAACCGGAAGCGCTGTTCCGGGAGTGGGGATTGACGAATGAGGAGTGCGGCCTGATCCGGCGCAGAGATTGGCGCGGATTGATCCACTATGGCGCCAGCTTTTTCATGCTGGAGAAGATGGGCGCGGTGGTGGGAACCTCGAACCTGCACATCTATGCCGCTATGGCCGGTAAACCGCTGGAGGAGTTCCTGAAGACACGCAATGCGCCGGGGGCGCTGTACTCGGTGGCTGGAAATGTGCCCACCAATTTCACCAATGTGCAGGACAGTCAGCCGGATGTGCCGGACGCGGTGGTCAGAAAATAGCGGGCGGCTCGCCTCTCCAAGCGAACATTCGGGCGATGTTTCTAACCGCTTAAATGTAGAGTTACCGGGTTCCGCGCACTGAATCGAGCGTTTGATCCACATTCCGTGGGACTTAGGCGTCCCGCCGTCTCCGCTGGTGCGTCGAGGGAATTTGCATGTCTTCGCGGTACTTGGCCACTGTCCGCCGCGTGAGTTGAATCCCCTGCGCGTTCAGCATCGCGGCGAGTTGGTCGTCGGTGAGCGGATGCTTCGCGTCCTCATCCGCGATGAGCTTGCGCACCTTGCGCTTCAACACCAGCAGCGGCGTATCCGCGCCCTCGGGTCCGTTCGCGCCTTCGGAGAAAAAGAAGCGCAGCTCCAGCACGCCCTGCGGCGTGTGCGCGTATTTGTTGGCCACGGCGCGGCTCACCGTCGATGGGTGAACCCCGATTTCCTCGGCCACTTCCTTGATCATCAAAGGCCGCAGCGCCTCCACGCCCTTGTCGAGGAAGTCCTGCTGGCGGCGAACAATCACCTCGCAAGTCCGCAGGATCGTGCTCTTCCTCTGCACGATATTGCGCATGAGTTGCAGCGCGGAGCGGAACCGTTCCTTGACGTACTCCTTTACCTCTTTCTCGGTGTCGGTTGAAACCAGCATGCGCCGGTATCGCTGGCTGAGCCGTAGGCTGGGCAGGTCCTCCTCATTCATCGAGACCACCCACTCGCCGCCACGCTTGACGAAGAAGACATCGGGCTCGATGAGCCGCGTTTGTTCGCGGTTGTACATGCGCCCAGGGCGCGGGTCGAGGGTGCGGATGAACTCGATGGCCGCGTGCGCCTCGTCGGGCGTAACCTGCGCCGCGCGCGCCAGGTCTTTCACGTCGCGCTTCTGCAACAGAGGCAAGTGACGGTCCACAATCAGCGCCGCCACTTCCATTGCGTGCCGCCGCTCTTCAATTTTGACTTCGGCCTCGGCGTGAAAGCTGCGATGCGGGTTCTCGTCCGGTTCCTCGCCCGGCTCCTCCAGGGGCTTCGCGTACAAATGGCCGAACTCGTGCTGCTGCGCTGTAATCTGAATCGCCAGGCACTGGCGCAGGTCGCGCGCGCCCACACCGGCGGGGTCGAGATGCTGCACCAGATCGATGGCGCGCCGAATCAGGTCGAGCGCGGCCTGATCCGGCTCATGGCCGTTGCCTTCACCCGCACCCTCGGGAACCGCGCTGAACGCCGCGGCCAGCTCTTCCTCGCTCGCCGCCAGGTACCCGCCCTCGTCCAGATTGCCCACCACGAACTCGGCCGCATCGCGCAAGTCGCGATCAAGGCTCAGAGCTCCCAACTGCCACGCCAGGTGATCGGATAAAGTCGTAGGTTGGGAGAGAAAGTTTTCAAACGAGGGCTTTTCGCTGTCTTCGTACTCCGGCTGCGTGCGATAGCCGGGGTCGAGATACTCCTGGAAGTACGAGCCGAAATCGATCTCGTTGAAAATGTCCTTGGGCGGTGCGGCTGTCTCCTCGGCGCCGCGCTCCAGGCGTTCTTCGCGCCCCGCCACCTCGTCCAGCATCGGAACCGTCTCGTCAATCTCCTCCAAGACCGGATTCTCCACCATCTCGGCATCGATCATCTCCTTCAGTTCCAGCTTATTGAGGGCAAGAACGCTCACCATCTGCATCAGGCCCGGCGTCAGGACCTGGCGTTGCGCCACTTTCAAATTCAGTCTTGGCTGCAGCAGCGGCATAAATGGGACTCGTTCCTCCTGTTGACCTAATGCGAGTTTAGTCTTGTAAGAAAAAGCTTAAGGAAGAAAACGACTTAATTCAAATCACTCCTTCCAGAATGGGCATTGTCCCATCCCGGAATCTCTATCTGGAATTTATAGCGCGATTTTGAGTTCTCGCGCCAGGGTCCGGCGCCATGCGGTCCTTTCCTTCGGCGTCTGGCACTTTCTAGCCCAGTGTGAATCCCTCGCCCAGATAGACGCGCCGCACATCCACGTCGTTGCCCAGCTCGTGCGGCGTTCCGGCTCGGAAAATCAGCCCCTCTGCAATAATGTACGCCCGATCGGTTACGCTCAGCGTCTCGCGAACGTTGTGGTCGGTCACCAGCACGCCAATTCCGCCGGCCTTCAGGTCGAAAATAATCTTTTGCAGCTCCAGCACCGCAATCGGGTCAATGCCGCTGAACGGTTCGTCGAGCAAAATAAAATTCGGCTGGATGCACAACGCCCGCGCAATTTCAACGCGCCGCCGCTCCCCGCCTGAAAGCGCGTAACCGCGCGTGGTGCGGATGTGGCCAAGGTTGAGCTGCTTGATCAGCTTCTCGGCGCGCGTGCGGCGCTCCCGGTTACCCAGCGGCTGCACCTCCAGCACCGCCAGGATGTTCTCCTCCACGGTGAGTTTGCGGAAGACCGAAGGCTCCTGGGGAAGGTAGCTGATGCCGAAGTTGCGCGCCCGCAAGTACATCGGCAGCCGCGTGATGTCGGTCTCGTCCACCAGTACGCGTCCGCTTTCGGGCGCCACCAGTCCAACGATCATATAAAAGCAGGTTGTCTTGCCGGCGCCGTTAGGGCCCAGCAATCCTACTACCTCGCCGCGGGAGATCTTCAGGTTGACGCCCCGGACGACCTGCCTTCCCTTGTAGCTCTTACCGATTCCCTCGGCAATCAGTGTTTCCATTCAGGTTTTGGCTCTCTTCTGCCGCTAGTTTCTCTGTGCGCGCGGTGCGGTCGTTTCCGTTGTTGTCTCGCGCCCGCCGCCTTCGATACTGACGCTATCATCGCGGCTATGGAAAATCAAAGCCTCGCCGCTCACGCTGCCCCGCTCGGGATCGGTCATCTTGGGCGGTGTTGAAGAGGTTCCGGTCAGCGCGTAGTCGCCGGTCGCGCCCGAGTACACCAGTTGCTCTCCGGTTCCACGCCGGCCCTGCGAGGTCAGCGTTACGCGGCCTGTGGCCGTCATGCGGTCCACCTGAGCTTGCCCGCCATTGCCGCTCTCGCGATTTCCCGCGGGCGTGAGCCGGAGCTCGACCTGATTCGAAGTCGACGTTGCCGTGCCCGTCTCGGCCACCACCGCGCCCAGCACGCCGCCGTGCATCACCGCCTTGCGCTCGGCATCGGAATACCAAAGATCGCCCCCGCGCACGCGGATTACGGACGGCATGGCCGTCTTCGCGGCTGCATTACCGCCGCATTCTGCCCCGATGGTTGCGCAGCCGCCTTGCCCGCCGTCGCGCCCGCGCTTAACAGCACAGCCTTTACCGGGTCCGCAGGGTCCTTGGTGCTGGCCACCAGCGTCTGTTTCTGACGGTCCAGCACGATCAGCGGCCCGGAGACCGAGTTCGCCTGCTGCCACAGCCGCGCATGTCCGCGGAATGTGGCCTCGCCCGTCGACTGGTGCAGTTGCGCCTCCTCCGCAATCACGTGCGCCGGCCCCTGTCCTCCCAGACCCACGTTGCCCTGGCCCGCTTTCGCGCCTGGCGCGCCATCCCCCGCCGCGGGGCCCTGGCTTGTCCATGTTGCCTTCACGTTGCCGTGCGCAAAGGCGTCTCCCGACTGCTGGGATA
Source organism: uncultured Acidobacteriota bacterium (assembly GCA_963832535.1). Taxonomy (GTDB): domain Bacteria; phylum Acidobacteriota; class Terriglobia; order Terriglobales; family Acidobacteriaceae; genus Telmatobacter. Next base: position 29,729 of record CAWHUK010000045.1, on the reverse strand, counting down.
CATCCACCTTGTCGGCCGTCAACTCCAGGCCGCCGTCCTCCACGCGCGGGTTGAGCGTCAGGTGCAGCCACTCGCCCACGCTCTCATATACCGCTTTGCCCGCCCAGGCGTGCATTGCCGGCTGCGGCTGCGCGCCGGGTTTTGCCGCTGCCTGCTCAAAGAGCGCCACGTGACCGTCGAGCTCGGCCGACCGCACCTCGGAAACGCCCGCCGCGCTTTCTCCCCGGCTCCCGATTTCCTGTCCTTTTGTTCCCTTGTCCCCTTGTTCCCTGGCTTTGTGTTCCCTGTCCCTGTTCCCTGTTCCCTGCATTTTCTGCAAATTCCGCCTGCAGCCGATCGCCGCTTGCGGATTGCCGGGTTCCTGTGGCGGTCGTCTGCTCGATTTCTGCGTGGCCCACGCCCGTCATTGAGCGCAGCGCCGAATCCGGACCGAACGCGCCGGTCACCTCATCGGCGGTCATCCTTGAGGGCGAAGCGGCTCCATTGCCGCGCTGGCTTTCGCTGGTAATCACCACACCGCCCGTGCCGCGAATAGCCTCTGGCTCCAATTGTCCATGGCCCATCTGCTGCGGCGGACGGAAGTCCACGTCAGCCACCGGCGAGCGCCAGGTGCGGCTCAAGTGCAGCCGCGCATTGGCCGCTTGGCTCGTTTCTGGGTCGTTTCTTGGCTATCGAACGTCACACCGCGCTCCAGGTGCGCATGGCGCAACTGTCCCTCGGCCGTGAACTCGACTCCGCCATAGGCGAGGTCCCATGCACCGTGCGGACGGCGTTTACCGAATCCATGGTTACACCGCCCTCCAGGTGCGCGTGGCGCGGCTGGCTGTGATCATCGAACTCCATCCATCCCATTGGCGCTGCCAAACGGCCGCCCATCGCGGTAGCCAGCGTGAAACCGCCCGTCGCGTCAAGCCGCTGCGCAGAGCCGTCGGTGCGGAAAAGAAGCTTGGCCTGAGCCGCGCCCGCCTGCCCGCCCCGGTAGTCGGCTGTGGCCGAGCGCAGCAAGCAAAGCTGTGCATTGCGGTCAAGTTCCGCATGCTGCGCGTGGATCCGCACCGCATCGCGGCCCCGGTAGGTCGTCAGTTCCACCGCCTGCTCGAGCGTCAGGTAGCCGCTCTGTGAGTCGAACTGGGCGCCCATGGCGCTCCCGTATCCCTGCGTCATGGAGAAGTCCACGTGTTGCGCGGTCGCCACCATGCCGCTGTTCCGGTCGAAGGTCACTCCGCTGGTCTTCACGTGAATCTGAACTGACGCGCCGGCCCCGGCGGTAGGGTTCTTGCCCTCGCTGCCCGCTGCCGGCACTACCGCCGGACGCGTCAATAGCATGTCTACCGGTCCCTCCGCTGTCGCCACTCCACTCTTCTGGTCATACTCGAATGTGTCGCCCGCAATCCGGTCGATGTCTTTGCCGTCCTGGCCATAAAGCTCGATTTGAACGTCATGCAGCAAAATGCGGTTGTCTTTGAGCTGCACTTCTTTCGAGGCGTGAATCTTGTACTGCGAGTGTGCGCCGAACGCGTGAACGAAGGTGTACCCGTTGGCCTCCTGCTGGATGTTGATGCCCAGCCGCTGCGGCAAATCGCGGCGATTGAGCAGGCTCTTCCATTTGCCCACCCACAAGAACCCCGCCAGGGCCACAAGCAGCAGCGCTCCCGCGACCAGCACCAGGGTCCGGATTCGTTCAATCGTGAAGCGCACGGCTCAATTCCTCATTCCCAGTCGGGGGCGCCCACCCTCGCGACGTTTTTGTTTTTGTCGGTAGGGTAGGGGATCTCAACCCGGCACAAATCGCTCGCAGCCTTAGTTCCTCGTTCCAAGCCGCGCCGCCAGCTTCTGCGCAAGGCTCTCGCCCAGCTCGCTCCACAACAGGCGTGCCGTCGCGCCGGAGGCTTTCTCAACTGCCGTTGTTAGTTCCACCAGTTGGCGGACGTTCTCTTCCACGTGGCGCGCGCCAGCGGCGTCAAGCTCGGCATCTTCTTCAAGAAACGGCGTATCCGTGCCGAAGTCCACGCGGATGTGCCCGTCCTGATCGTATGTCCCCTCGTCGAAGAGCGGCCCGAAGCCCGTCACCCGCACCAGCCGCGGCTCTCGCACCCAGCGCCCAAAATATTTGTCATCCTGAGCGAGACCTGCGCGCAGCGAAGGGCGAGAGTCGAAGGACCTGCGGTTGCTTCTACTCCCGCCGAGGCGCCGCCGCCGGTCTCGATTTCCCACAAGCTCCAGCCAATCTGAAATTCGTATGCGTAGTCGTCGTGGAGCAGTTCCAGCGCCTCCTCGACGGCTTGTCGTGGCAAGGCTCCACGGGCTGAACCACTTTCGGGGCCTTCGCCGGCCCGGCCCCAGACACGCTGGAAGACCGGCGCCTCGTTCCAGTTCATCGGCCATACGGTGGCGGCGTACACCTTGGCCTCGCCGCCGTGTGCGGCAAAGGCGCCCATCACCGCCGTCAGCTTGTCGGGGAGCGCCTCCAGCCGCAGGTTCGGGTACCACAGGCTCAGATAAAGCGTGTCGGACATCTCTCTTGATTTTAGACGGGTTCAGAGATCGCGTATCGGAGATCGGGGACGGTGTGGTTCTGGGGCCCCGTGCTCGATTCAGCGATCGCCGATGCGCAGCCAGAGTGCGCCACCGATCTCCTTGAGGAGACTACCTCGTTTGCACGGCTCAGGCTGGCACGGAGGACACAGACAGGGAGGAGCATCATTATCGGGTTGGCATAACCCGAAGAATAGACCAAGCATTGCGCCTAAAGCGCGCGAACTGAGCAAGGTGCTGAACCGGCGGGAATATCACTGTATCGCCTCAAACCCCTTGCGGCGAGCCACGTTCAACAACACCAGCGCCGGGCCTTTTGGCTGCTTGGTTCCGCGCTCCAACTGCGAGATGTAGCCCACGCTCACATTGAGAGAACGTGCGAAGGCGGCCTGGCTCATATTGGCCTTCTCTCTGATCTTGCGAATCTCCCTGCTGCTGATGGGTTTGGCTGTGGGAAGAGCCTGCTCGCCGAGCAGCCGAACCGTGATCTTTTCATGGGTGGTTTTGTCCATCAGGCCGCTTCGATATTGATCGCCGGCCATCTCAAGAATTGCCTCGGACACCTTGCTAAGTCTCTTAGTCATCTTCGATCTCCTGTAAATTGCCGACCTCAGTTTCCCTTCGAATTTTCGCTGTGTCGGCGGTAAGCCAATTCTTCGCGAGTTCCCGGAGAAACGCCAATTCATCTGGGCGAATAGGCAACAATCGCTCGAAACCCGCCTGATCGTCCCTGACCACGCCGCGCTACGCGCTGTTTGATGAGGCCGCAGCCTAAATCCGAATCAATCAGGCCCCGCTCTACATTCAGGAGGGCGAAAAACTGAAGGTGTATACCGAGACGCGCAAATTTGCGGGGCGGGCCCGATCCTGGCTTCGACTTAATAAACCCAGTTCGCACCGCAGTGATTACAATGGGCACGTGTCGCAGACTCGTTCCTTGACAATCCAGTTGCGAATAACGACAGGCCCCCGGTCAAAATGGCAGCAGTGGCCTTGCCTCCAGATACGCCCACCTTCCTTTGAATAGAGATCGTGACGACACATCCCTTTGTCTGGCAGTGAGGGCAAATCATATGTGCATTTGAGTCTTTTCGAGTAGGTGCACAATGTTTCGGGCAAAAATTCTTTGAACTTCCGGTTTTGGCATCAAATTCGGCATCGCAAATCATACATTTCGGCATGTCGATCACACTTTCTAGAACGAGCTATTTTGCACGAATCCAACGAACCGTTGCCCTGCTCATAGGACTCGTGTGCAAACACGGAAATATGAATCACCGCAGCCTGCCCTGCGTGTCCCTTGGGTTCCGTCCTACTCCACCGTCACGCTCTTGGCCAGGTTGCGCGGCTGGTCGACGTCGCATCCGCGGCGCACGGCAATGTTGTACGCCAGCAGTTGCAGAGGGACAGTCTCGATCAGCGGCGACAGCAGCTCCGGCGCCGGCGGAATGTGGATTACGTGCTCCACCAGGCTGCCGATCGTGGTATCGCCCTCGGTGGCCACGGCAATCACGCGTCCGCTACGCGCCGTCACTTCCTGAATGTTCGAGAGGGTCTTCTCGTAGCGCAGTTTCGATGCCGGGTCCGCTTCGTCGCGCGTGGCCAAAACCACCACCGGCAGGGTTTCATCGATCAACGCGTTCGGTCCGTGCTTCATTTCGCCGGCCGGGTAGCCTTCGGCGTGGATATAGGAAATCTCCTTGAGCTTCAGCGCGCCCTCGAGCGCGATGGGAAAATGAATCCCGCGGCCGAGATAGAGAAAATCGCGGGAGGTCGAAAAGTCGCGCGCCAATTGCTCGCACTGCGCGGAGCACCCGCGCAACACTTCCTCAATCTTTGCTGGAATCCGGCTCAACTCTTCAATCAATATGACACTCTGCGCCGCATCCAGTTTGCCGCGCACCTGGCCCAGCTTGAGCGCGAGCAAGAACAGCGCCGTCAACTGCGACGTAAACGCCTTTGTCGAGGCGACGCCAATCTCCGGCCCCGCGTGCGTATAGATTGCGCCATGCGCCTCGCGCGCCACCATGGCGCCCACCACGTTGCAAATGGCCACGGTCTTCGAGCCCATCAACTTCATTTCGCGCTGGGCGGCGAGCGTATCGGCGGTCTCGCCGGATTGCGTGATGAGCAGGCCGAGCGCGTCAGGGCCGGCGATGGGATCGCGATAGCGATACTCGCTGGCGTAGTCTACGTCCACCGGCAGGCGCGCCAGCCGCTCGATCATGTACTTGCCGGTGAGCGCGGCGTGCCAGCTCGTGCCGCAAGCGGCAATGTTGATGCTCTCGGCGGCGGCCAGCTCTTCGTCCGCGATCTCCATCTCGCCCAGAAATACCTTGCCCGAGTCGAGCGACACGCGGCCCAGCGTGGTATCCGTCACCGCGCGTGGCTGCTCCCAAATCTCCTTGAGCATGAAGTGTTTGTAGCCGCCCTTTTCCGCCTGAATGGGGTCCCATTGAATGCGCGTGAGCTCGCGCTTGATTGGGTTGCCGTCGAAGTCTGTGAGCTTCACCGCTGCCGGCGTCAGGATGGCCATGTCGCCGTCGGCGAGAAAGTAGATGTTGCGCGTGTGGTGCAGAATGCCGGGAACGTCGGAGGCGACAAACGCCTCGCCCTCCCCCACGCCGATCACCACGGGCGGGCCCAGCCGCGCCACCACAATCTTGTCCGGCTCGCCGGCCGACAGAATGCCCAGCGCAAACGCTCCGGTCAGCCGCTTCACCGCGCGGCGCACGGCATCTTCAAGCTCGATCGGCTTGCCTGCAACTTCGGCATCTTTCTGCACCTGCTCGATCAGGTGAGCAATGATCTCGGTGTCGGTTTCGGTAACAAATTTGTGCCCCTGCGCGGTGAGCTCGCGCTTCAGCTCTAGATAATTCTCAACAATGCCGTTGTGAACGACGACAATGCGGCCGGTGCAGTCGCGATGGGGGTGGGCATTTTCTTCAGTGGGGCGCCCATGCGTGGCCCAGCGCGTGTGGCCAATGCCGAAGGTGCCGTCGAGCGGTTGCTCGCGCAGAGCCTCTTCCAGTTTGGCGAGCTTGCCCGACGCGCGGCGCACCTCAAGCTTGGGCCGCGACGGGCTGCCGACGGCAATCCCCGCCGAATCGTAGCCTCGGTATTCGAGGCGCCTTAGCCCCTCGATGATGACTGGAACGACTTTCTTCTCGCCAACATACCCGACGATGCCGCACATGGGATGATTTTACAAGGACACGGGCAGAGACGAGGGACTAGTTGTCCTACATATCTGGATCGTTTGCCGCCCTATAATAACTATTGATCCGGCCCCAAAATAGTGTTAAGCAGCATATGCGACTCTCGGGTCTTTGAAGAAGGCTTTGACGCGTTCTGGTGTGGTGGTCAGCTTCTCCATATGCAGGGCAGCGGCAGATTGCAATTTTGCTTTCGTTCTCATCGGAACCTTGGTTGCGATCGCGTGTTTGAGGCCGGCGTTGAGTCGTTCGTCCGGATTCAGTTCCGGCGAGTAACTGGGAAGGTAGAAGACCTCGATCTGCTCGCTGTGCTCGGCCAGCCATTGCTTCACCGGCTTACAGTGATGCACGCCCAGGTTATCGAGCACCAGGAATACCTTGCGTCCCGCCTGTTTGATAAGTGCCTGGAGGAAATCGATCAATCGTTGGTGATTGAAGTTACCGTCGACGATCTCCCAGCAGGTCTTGCCTTGATTGGTCACGGTGGAGATCATCGACAGTCTCTGTCTGGTTCCCCCCACGACGCGAGCGATGGGCGTCTGGCCCTTGGGTGCAAATCCCCGCCCCCGCACATCGGTGTTGACCAACGCTGTCTCGTCGCCCCAATGTATCTCCGCTCCTTCGTCTTTGGCGCGTTCGGCGATGGCGGGATACGTCTCATGCAGCCACGCCTCGATGGCCACGGGGTTCTGCTCATAGGCGCGCCGGATGGGCTTTTGTGGAGTGAATCCCCATCGCTTCAGGTACTTGCCCACGGCGCGCACGCTCATCTTTACAGCGCACTCGTGCGCAATCAACAACATCACCGCGGCGCGCGTCCAGAGAGCAAAGTCCATCTTCAACTGCTCCGGACGCTTCTCCTGAATCAGCCGCTGCACACGATCCTCCTGCTCCTTGGTGAGTGACCGGCCGAAGAAAACCGGGCGTCCTCTCTTGCCCGGCGCCAGACCCTGCATACCTGCTTGCGCATAGCGCTTCAGGGTGTTCGTGACTGCGGTGTAACTCAGGCCCACATCCTGCGCAATTTGAGATCGATTCCGGCCCCGCTTATGGGCTCGAATCACCTGCCGTCGGCGCTCATGCTGAGCCGCTGGACTTAACTTTCGTGCATCCTCATGTCCCATATACCTTGAGACGAATCAAAAACCTAAAAAGTCTCAGTATTTATGGGCCGAGTCTATAAAGCGAGGTCTGGGGCACTCAGCAAGGATGGGGTATCGAGTCTGAGTATTTTCGTGCCGAACTAATTAGAATGAGGAAGCGCGGCTGGTTTCCCCGCACAGGATCGAGCTGACACCGATGTATGAAGTCACTGTGGAGGCGGATTTCGCCTCCGGCCACTATCTCCGAAACTACAGAGGCAAGTGCGAGAACCCGCACGGCCACAATTACAAGGTCCGCGTCACGCTGGCCGGCGCCGCGCTCGACGAAACCGGGCTGCTGCTCGACTTCAAGCTGCTCAAGCAGGTGCTCAAGCCGGTCATCGAGCGCATCGACCACCAGATGCTCAACGACCTGGAGCCTTTCACCACGCTCAACCCCTCGGCCGAGAACATCGCCAAATACCTTTACGACGAGACCAACCGGCAGCTCGCCAGAGTGACCGGGGACCGCGTGCGGGTGAAAGACTGCACCATCTGGGAGACCGAGAGCACCACGGCTACCTACTACGAGTAGCTGCCCGCGTTTCCCGTTTGCGCTCCCCTGCCACCGTTCGGGGCATCCATGACTCTGGCAATTCATCACCTTCGCGTGGCGGCTCGCCCTTTCTGGGCTTGCGCCGAATCTCAAGCGCGTGTGGAAGATTTGCGCGCTTGCCCCGGAACCGCTCCTCAGTTCATCTGGCTCGACTTCGACTGCAAATATTTACTGAAGGGAATCTCGAAGTAGAAAAGCTCATTGCCGTCGGCGTCGCGCAGCGAGCGCACGTAGATTCTGGCGCCCACCAGCGGATGGGGCAGCCCCGAGACATCGTAAAACAGGAAGCCTGCGCGGGTGGTATGCGGCTCGACGGCCAGCGCCGAATACTCGAAGGTGTCAAAATCCTGCTGGATCTCAGTGTTGCTGCCCTTGGGCTTTGTATGTATCGGCGGCAAGGGGGCGGGTAGTGGAATCTTGCCGCCCATGCGTTCCTTTCGCGTCATTAGCCGCTCCACGTCTTCCGGCTCGGCGGCCTGAATCCGGTCGCCCGCGGCCGTCTCAAAGAGAATTCGCGCGTCGCGCAGCGAGATCGGCCGGTCACCCAGATTGGTCACAATCAGCCGTACCGGCATCACGTCGTGGCCGATATAGTCGACGCGGAAGATCGACTCCTTCTCCTTTGTGTCGTACGGTTCCACGGCGATAGCTACGTGCTCGTCGGGGTGCACCTCGACCGCCGCGAACGAGGTGGCAGGCTCGACCGGCGGCGGTGTATGGTCGGCGGCAACAGCCGGCAACGCCAACCAAAACAAAAAGAACGAAATTTCCCGCAAAGTTCTCATCGTGTGCGACTGTATCATTCTAAGGTTAGCCCATGTGATTAGACCGGTAGAAAGCAGATTCGGTTGAGCTTGATTCTCTTTTTCTATAACGTAGCACTGCTGGCGGCGCTCGTAGCCAGCGCGCCCTGGTGGCTTTGGCGCATGGCCACCACGCGCAAATACCGCGAGGGACTGTGGGAGCGCGTGGGGCGCGTACCGAGACGGCTGGCCACGCTTTTTAGGCCTGCCGGCGAACGCCCGCTGATTTGGCTCCATGCCGTCTCTGTCGGTGAGGTCTTGGCGATCACTCGCCTGGTCGGGATCCTTGAAACCGCGCTCCCTGACCATCAGATCCTCATCTCCACCAGCACGCGCACCGGCCAGGCTCTGGCACGTGAGCGCTTCGGGCCGAATCGCGTTTTTTACTGTCCGCTCGATCTGCCCTGGGCGGTCCGCGCCTATCTGAAAGCTCTCAAGCCCCGCCTGCTCGTTCTGGCTGAAACCGAGTTCTGGCCCAACCTGCTCAGTGGCTGCTTCCGCCGCGGAATTCCCGTCATGGTGGTCAATGCCCGCATCTCCGACCGCTCCTGGCCGCGCTACCTGCGCCTGCGCGGCCAATGGCGTCCGTTCCTCTCACGCCTTAGCGGCGTGCTGGCCCAGAGCCCGATCGATGCCGAGCGCCTGCTCGCGATCGGCTGCCGCCGGGAATCCGTCAAAGTCGCCGGCAATCTGAAATTCGATGTGCGTGTCGCGCAGGAAACTGATGCTACGCGTATTTTGAAGGCGATCTCCGGCGAGCTGCGTCTGGTCGTGGCGGGCAGCACGCTCGAAGGCGAGGAATCCGCTCTCCTCGACGCGTGGCCGCAGTTGCTCGCAGCCGATCCGCAACTCGTCATGGTGCTGGCCCCTCGCCATCCCGAGCGATTCATTGCCGTCGCATCCCTCCTCGAAAAATCCGGCGTCCCCTGGTCCCGGCGCTCCGATTGGCTGGCGGAGCCATCGCGCTCCGCTTCGAGCACTGGAAGCGTGTCAGGGCACGACTTCAGTCGTGCCGATCCCACAATAACTCCAGCCGGGGCTTTAGCCCCTGGGTCCGTTTGCCGGCTCAGCCCCGGCTCCATTGTGCTTCTTGACACCATCGGCGAGCTGGCTTCGGTCTACTCGGTCGCCAGCGCCGCGTTCGTGGGCGGCAGCCTGATTCCCGCCGGAGGCCACAACCCCCTCGAACCGGCCCAGTTCGGCGTCCCCATCGTTATCGGTCCACACTACGCTAACTTCCGCGCCATCACTTGCGACCTGCTCGCACACAACGCCGCGCGCATCGCCGCTAAAGAAGAATTGGCCGCGACCCTGATCGATCTGCTGCAAGGCCGTCCTGCCTCGGAAGCCATGGGCTCACGCGCGAAAGAAGTCTTTGACCGCGAGGCAGGCGCCACCGATCGTTGCGTGGCAACCATCCGCGAGCTGCTTGCCGCAAATTCCAAGCGGGAGCGCACGCCATGAGGCACGCCCCGGCTGCGCGTCCGCTGCTTTGGCCGGTGGTCCCCGCCTACCGGCTAGGCCTCGCTCTACGCGAGTTCCAGTTGCGCTCGGGCCTCAAGCCCATCCGCCGCCTGCGATGGCCCGTCGTCAGTATTGGCAACCTCTCCACCGGCGGGTCGGGGAAGACTCCTCTGACGATCACCCTGGCCAAGGCCCTCACGGCGCGCGGCGTGCGCGTCGATGTGCTCTCACGCGGCTATAGCCGGCGCTCCGCGGTCCCCCTTTTGGTCGACCCCAGGGGCACAGCGGAAGAATTTGGCGACGAGCCATTGCTCATTGCGCGCGAGACGGGCGTCCCTGTCTATGTTGCCGCCGAGCGCTACCAGGCCGGGCTGCTGGCGGAGAAAGCAAGTCAGCAAGTCAGCGAGTCAGCAAGTCAGCAAGTTCGCGTCCATTTGCTTGATGATGGGTTTCAGCATCGCCAGCTCGACCGCGGTGTGGATATTCTGCTGCTTAGTCGTGCGGACCTGAGTGATCACTTGCTTCCCGCAGGAAACCTTCGCGAAGCGCTGCGCGCAGCAAAACGCGCGGCCGTGATTGCGATACCCGCAGATGAAACCGATGTCGGCGAGGAGATCAAATGGCGAGGCTTGTCCTGGGGTTGGCAGGGATCAATCTGGCGCATACGCCGCTCAATGGAAATCCCGCCGGTTGACGATCCAGTTGGCGATTCGGCGGCTGGTCCCGTCGCCGCCTTCTGTGGGATTGCACGGTCCGAGCAATTCTTTCAAGGCCTCGAGTCCGCCGGTCTGCGCCTCGCAGCCCGCATTGTCTTCCCCGACCACTACGGTTACACCGCGCGAGACCTCGACCGCCTGATTGCCGCAGCCCGCCAAGCCGGAGCGAAAGCCCTCATCACCACTGAAAAAGACCGCGTCCGTCTGGGCTCGCTGGCCGCGGCCCTCCCGGAATCCCTCCCGCTCAAAACGGCGCAACTGCGCATCGGGATCGATGACGAAGAAGCGGCCGTTGATTGGCTGATCGGATGCGTGGTATCGAAGGCGTGAAGATTTGCGGTTTCCGGCCCAGCTGGGGCGCCCGACAAGAAAAGCAACGGCAGGTCCTTCGACTCCGGTCGCCCGCGGCGACTTCCGCTCCGGGTGACAAATTTGTGGGAACGGACAGATGAGCTTACGGCCGCTCTTCTACCGGGATCCAGTGCGTCGGATAAACCGGTCCAATATATTCGGCACGGGGACGGATCAGCCGGTTGTCGTCCAACTGCTCAATCACGTGCGCAGTCCATCCGGCGATGCGGCTGACGACGAAGACAGGCGTGTAGAGGTCGATATCGATGCCCAGCGTCGCATACGTTGAAGCCGAATAAAAATCCACATTGGCATTCAGCTTCTTGTCGGCATTGATATAAAGCTCAATGGCACGCGACATCTCATACCACTTGGTCAGTCCCGAGTCTTTGCCCAGTTGTTCGCTTATCTTGCGCAGGTGTGTGGCGCGCGGGTCTTCGGTCTTGTACACGCGATGCCCGAAGCCGGAAATCTTCTGTTTGGCGGCCAGCATGTTCCTCACGTACTCCACCGGATCGGCGCCTTCCTTGTCGATGGTGAGCAGCAGACGCATAACGCCTTCGTTGGCCCCGCCGTGCAGCGGCCCCTTCATCGCTCCAATGGCGCCGGTAATGGCGGAATGGATGTCGGAGAGCGTTGCGGCGATGACGCGGGCGGCGAAGGTGGAGGCGTTCAGCTCGTGGTCGGCGTGCAGCACCAGAGCCATATCCATGGTCTTTACGGCGGTCTTCGAGGGCATCTCGCCTTTGAGCATCCACAGAAAGTTGGCCGCGTGCGATAGCGACCGGTCCGGGGGCACAATCTCTTTGCCTTTGCGCAGGCGATCGTAGATGGCAACGAGCATGGCGATCTGCGCGGTCAGGTTATAGGACTTGCGCACGTTGGCGTCGTGGGAGTTGTCCTTTTCGTCGGCATCGTAAAAGCTGAGCGCGGAAACCGCGGTGCGCAGCACCTCCATCGGCGTGGCCGCGGCCGGAAAGGACTTGAGCATATCGATTATGCGGTGATCGAGCGACCGCGCCAGCGTCAGTTGCGCCGTAAACTCGCGCAGAGCAAGCTCGTTGGGCAGCATCCCGTTCCACAGCAGGTATGTGGTCTCTTCAAAGGTGGAGTGCTCGGCCAGTTCGTGAATGTCGATGCCCCGGTAGGACAGGATGCCCGCTTCTCCATCGATCCAGCAGATGCCGGAGTTCGCGGCCACGACTCCTTCCAGCCCCTTTCCTGCGACAGCAGTCGGCATAACTCCTGAATCTCCCTTTTTTCGGTGACGGTGCGGGCGTTGTGGCTGAGTTCCGGGCCCCAAAAACAGCCCGGCGCCAAAAAGGCAGTTAAGATGTTTATAACGTAGCCATTCCATGCTTGTCACGGAGCGCGGGAAAAACAGTGGGCAAGAAACACGCTGAAGCTGCAAAAGCCCGGCTGTCCGATATATCCTGTTAGTTCCCAGGAAGGGCCAAGCGGGTTCGCGGACTTCGATTGACCGGATGCCCCGCTGCCATCGTGAATCATGGGAATCCGGGAATGAAATAGGCAATTTATCCCGAAAAGGCGTCTAATCGGAAAGGTTGTCACCACTACGTCAGGCGCGGTTGGTTTCAAGGAGACCTGCCTGAGCATGAAAGGCAAAGAATGAGTGAAATAGACGAAACCCCCAAAACGTACGACGATGCCCCCAGAACATACTCTGGCGCGTTCTTAGCGGCAATCGCTATTGCCCTGCTGGCCGCCATCGGCGGCCTCATCTGGTGTTACGTGCTCGGCGGCCGCTTAACCAGTGCTCAAGCTGAGCTGGCCGACGCCAAGCACCAGAACACGCAACTTGCCGCGGATCTGCGCGAAACCAACGCCCGTTTGCAGGTGGCCACCGATGAGTTGGGCAAATCGCTGGGCCTCACGCAGAAGCAGATGGAAGAGCGCGCACAGGCCATCGTCCACCAGGAGCAAGCCGACAGCCAGCGCCTGGCGAGCGCGCAGCAACAGACCGCGCAGCAGGTGAGCGCGGTCTCCAGTGAAGTCTCCAACGTGAAGACAGACGTCGGCGGCGTAAAAACCGACCTGGGCAAGACGCAAAGCGACTTGGCCACGACGATCAGCCAGCTTCAAAGTGTGCGCGGAGACCTGAGCAGTACCAACAGCGTGATCGCCCGCAATCACGATGAGCTGGTGCTGCTGGAACACAAGGGCGACCGCAACTTCTATGAGTTCACCCTGACCAAGGGACAGAAGAAGCCCGTGGGGACGATCAGCATGGAATTGAAGAAGGCCGACACCAAGAAGAACAATTTCACTCTGGAAATCCTGTCGGACGACAAGCTGGTAACGAAGAGAGACAAGGGAGTAGACGAGCCCTTGCAGTTCTACAGTGGCAAGGAGCCGGCGCTGTTCGAAGTCGTCGTCAACACCATCAACTCGAAGAATCAGGTGACCGGGTACTTGTCGGTGCCCAAGAGCGCGCCCGCTCCGGTCACTGCTACTGCTCAGTAACGGGCACGTGGGGCGCGACCACCAGATTGGGCTGGTACCGGAAGGTGAAGGTATAGTCCAGTTTCTTGCGCGCGTCCCACTGTTTTTTGCTCACCTTGAAGGCTGAAACAATCGACCCCTCGACCGTTTGCCCGGGATCGATCTCGGTGTCTAGCGGAGACAGCGCCGGGCCGTGCGGCACCGTAAGGCCCGGATAGGCGAGAAATGCCCGGTCGTAGTCGCCCTTGTTGGCCGCATAGCTGGAGTGGATGCCGTCGTCCAGCGTAGCATTGGTCAATACGTCCTGAAGAAACAGCGGGTGATCGCACTGGTTATGCAGCCTCACCTGGGTAAACACCAACACTTCGTCCACGATTTGCTTCTGCATGGGCGCACCATTGGCGTCAAATCCTGAAGTTTCGATGTGTTGCGGGTGAGCCCACACCGCAACGATCTCTCCCTTGGCGACGGGCGGCTTTTGTTCGGCAATCACATAGATTGCAATGGCCGCGGCCACCACAACGGTTGCGGCCAGGGTAGCAATCACCACATGGCTGCTGCCCTTTGTATACTCCTCGCCTTTCGCGGCATTGTCGAGTTCTTCCTGGTGCAGTAGGCTCATACGGCCTCCAGTCACGGTGCGACTTCATCTTAGCTCGAAGAGGCTGGAACGGGCTATGGGGAAGGCGGGGAGCGGGGGAGCAAACCTCACCCTAGGCGCAAAATCTAAGACGCGCCGAGGGCGGGTACCCCGCGAACCGGCCTTGACATCAACTCTCGGTCTCTTTGGCAACAATTTCTCGGGGCAGATTGTCCACATCTTCACCGCGGGAACGAAGGACGTAAATCCGATGATGACCGTCCAGTATCGTTCCGTCTTGCCTTGTCTTGAGACAGTGCGGTTGTCCCGGAGCCAGACTCTTTTTGAGTGCGTCACTTGGAACCTTGTGGAAGTCAGCAAGCTTACTCTGGACCAGACTCGTATCCGGATGCAGCGATCTGAGGGGAATCACTTGACCCTCGCGGGAAGGCGGTATATCCACTGCTCCTGATCGGGGGTTTCGGGGACAGGGACGCCGCGAGCCTTGCTTACTTCTTCAATTGCGGCGCGAGGTCCCTTGCCGTCGAGCACCAGCAGCGATGCCGCGATCATTCCCGCTCGTCCGATGCCCTGACGGCAGTGAACCAGGACGTTCTTCCCGCGTTGAAGTTCGTTGTGGATTTCGTCGAGCATTTCGATCGCCGTGGTTGTTGAGCCAGGAGTACCCCTATCGGGAATGGGGAAGGAAATGAACCTCATTCCTTGCTTCGCAACCTCCTGAGCTTCGTCCTGAATACCAAGTTCATACTTCTCATCGTGTGTAAGGAGTGAAACCACGGTTTGAATGCCGCCCTGACGCCACCTCTCTGCCTCATCGCTGAGCCAATCGCCGCCACGGGGGCGCGAAGAAACGAAGAGCTTCCCGGGCCACAGTCGATTTGGGATTGGCAACATCGTGCTTCAGGCCTCCAGTTCTACAGCGATGTCCGGTTGCGGCTCGATCACAGTCGTGAACCTACACTCTGCTGCCTCTGCTTGAGCCTAGCAAAGAAGCAACAGATTATCCATCGGTTCCTAATTCCCGTAGTGTCTCAGTTTGATAGAACATCCCTCAGGGGTTAAAACCCCTCAGCTCTGCGGCCTTTTTCGGCACGACTGAAGTCGTGCCCCGCGAGGCATTGTTCGGCGCGGCTGAGGCCGTGCCCTTCCAAAACGGGTTTGAAATGGGACCCTATCCTAATTCCGCACTCTCAGGCCGGCGAGAAAGCCCTCGGCATCCCGCGTGTTCAGCACGTCTGCTGGCGCCAGCCAGGCCCGCCGCAACTGCTTCACGCCATACCCCATCTTTCCCAAGTTGCGGCTATCGTGCGAATCAGAGGAGATAACAATGCGACAGCCCAGTTCTTTGGCCAGCCGCAGGTCGCGGTCGCAAAGATCGAGACGTTCCGGAGCGGCATTATGCTCCATGGCCACGCCCAGTTCGGCTGCGCGCCTGAGCACCGCTCCCATATCCAGCGCGAAAGGCTCGCGGCGCAGCAGCAGCCGTCCCGTCGGATGCCCCAGAATGCGCACGTACGGATTCTCGATGGCCCGCAACACCCGCGCCGTCATCTCCTCGCGGCTCTGCTCGAAGCGCGTGTGTACGGCGGCGATCACTACCTCCATCTGCGCCAGCACCTCGTCGTCCAGATCGAGTGCGCCATCGGCCAGAATGTCCACTTCAATGCCCGAATGCACGCGAATGCGGCCCTCCATCGCCCGGTCGACTTCACTGACGCGCGCGATCTGCTCGAGAGCCCGCTTCTCATCGAGCCCGTTCGTCATGGCCAGATTCTTTGTGTGGTCGGTGATTGCGATGTAGCGGTAGCCGCAGTTGAGCGCCGCCTCGGCCATTTCGCGGATCGAGTTCCGCCCGTCGCTCGCGGTGGTGTGCATGTGCATGTCCCCGCGCAGGTCGCCCGCCTCAACAATCTGCGGCAGTTCATGCTGCGCAGCACTCTCAATCTCGCCCAGGCACTCGCGCATCTCCGGCGGAATCCACTCCATCTCTAGCGCGGCATAGATCTCTTCCTCGGTGGCCGCAGCCACGGTCGAGTCATCGTCAAGCCTTGCCAGCGCCCACTCGCTCAGCGTGCAGCCCATCTTCAGCGCCCGCTGCCGCAGCGCAACATTGTGCGCCTTCGATCCCGTAAAGTATTGCAGTGCAGCACCATAAGAGCTAGAAGGCAGCAGCCGCACATCCACCTGTAAGCCCTGCTCCACGTAGAAGCTTACCTTGTTCTCGCCTTTGGCGATTATGTTGTGAATGCCGGGGTAAGCGGCCACGTGTTCCACAGCTGCAGCCGTATGCTCCGGTTCGCACGCCAGGGTCGCGCAGCGGGGGGGCGAGCCCGCCTTTGGCTCGCTGGGGTGGAAGGCCGCACCAGTCGCCAGCAGATCCAGGTCGCCCACGGTTTCACGTCCGCGGCGCAGCGAACCGGCAGGCGTAACCTTCTCAATTCCCTTAAATTTCAACAGATAGTCCGCGATCCGCCGGGCTTCCTCCTCGGCCACGTCGATGCGGAAGCGACCGGCGCTGCGCCGGTAATCCTCGATGCCCTTTTGAAGCTTTTCAATCTGCTTGGCGCCCATGCGAGGCAAACCCGCCAAGCGCCCCGCCGCGATGGCATCAGCAAGCTGCCCCACGCTGTCGACTTTGGCGCTGCCGATCACGCCCGCGTCCCAAAGGAGGGCCACTGTCTTGGGACCCATGCCCGGCAGCTTCAGCAGCTCCAGTACGCCCGCGCCATACTTGGCCAGCAGCTCATCGCGCTGCGGCAGCGTGCCGGTGGCGACGATGCCCTGCAGCTTGGCGGCCATGCCTTTGCCAATGCCGTCGATCTCGAGCAACCGCTTGATGTCGCCGGCAACCTCTGCCAGGTCAACAGTGGTTTGCTCGGCGGCTTCGGCTGCGCGCCGGTAGCTGCGGATGCGAAAGCTATCGGCTCCGTCGATCTCCAGCAAGTCTGCCGTCTCCGCCAGCAAGCGGGCCATGGTCTTGTTGTCCATGGGAAGGCCCTCCGTCGGCAACACAGCGGTTACAGAATTGTTGTACCGCTAAGCCACACGGCTGAGTGGCATTTTCCTCAAGAAAATGCCACCCCAACCACTGGTAAGAGTACGCATGAACTCTGGAACCGCTCAAGTAACGGTCTGCGGCATTTCAGGCCAATCGGCTCACCTCAGGAAACGCTATAGGGCGCGCGAGTACAGTTATAGCGTTTCTTGTTTCCCGTTGGTTTCGGGGGCGTGGAGGACACCGTCGCCCTTCACGTCTTCCAGGTCCAGCCACCATTTCCGCTTCGGGTCGGGTTTGCCGTAGCCCAGCAGGTCATCGCCCCAGACGCCGAAACTTCTCGCCATCGGGATCTTGCGCATCGTCCAATTGATGGCACGGTGGAACGGAGTGTAAGGCTTGTTCCAAGGACATACGGCGATGCAGGTGCCGCAGGACGCGCCTTTCTGATTTCCCACCCGCATTGACGTACACTTCCTCACATCCGTCGGCCACCTTTCGTAGCCGTTGTATATCACCTTGCCGCCGTCGCTGAGGGCGCCGCTCGGGCATTCCCGGGCGCACTTCTTGCATTTGCTGCAAAAGTCCTGAAGCCCGAAGTCGATGGGCTTATCGACCGCCAGAGGCAGGTCGGTGGTCACCACTGCGGCCTTAAACCTTGGTCCCAGGAAAGGATTCACCACGATGTCCCCGATGCGGGACATTTCCCCCAGACCGGCCCATAGCAGGATGGGCGGCAGGATCACCTGATAGTTGCGGGCATGGTGTGCCCGCGCGGGATAGCCCAAGCGGCGGATGTAGTCCGCCAGCGTACAGGCGATGAAGGCGGAGTTGGCATAGGCAAGAAAACTCATCGAGATGCTGATATAGTCGTGGCCACTGGACGCCGCAGCAGTGCGCCAGTCCTGGTCGATGAGGATGGCAATGGCGTACTTGTGCTTCAGTTCAATTGGTTTTCCGTCCAATGCTCCGTGGGAATAAACCGCGTATGGCGGCAACTCGCAGATGCCCACCGCATCCGCGCGAAGGAAGTATGCGGTTTCTTTGATGTGGCGCGCCATGGCTGCCGGATCGTCAGTGCCCGGCGCACAGCTGGGGGCAACCAGATGCATAGGAGGCACCTCCCCGGATCGGGCCGAAGGATCCAGGGCTTTACGGTTCTCTCCCTCAACCTGATGTCCCAGAATCCCAGTCATGGTGATCAGGGCGCCCCCCAGAGGGTGTTTTGGGCCAAAGCGCGGGAACTCGTGGGCGATAAACGGACCGAAGTCTCCCCGGCCAGCGCGGGAAAAGCCATTTTCTCGCTGATCGAAACGCTTGATCTGTTCTTCGTGGACGGCCGTTGTGGGGCGATCGGCTCTCTTCAAGATGTGAACTGGAAAAGGGTCAGGGTGTTCTTTTGTGCAGTGGTCGCGACAATCAGAGGAAAAAATCCGGGTCATGGGTATAGTCTAGTGGAATTAAACTGATTGCAAAAATATCATATACAAACAAATTTACCAATCTGCTGCACGATCGTTCCGGGGCGAACATCCGTTCCTGCTTGCCGGAATCCAGAGAACCGGGGCCCGACCACAAGCGAAAATGAAGATATAGTTTGAAATGTGACAGGGGGAAAACCAATAGGCGCACATCGCCCTTCGCGCCGGGCGGCGGTCGTGCGGAACGCCGGAGCCCACGCGCGCCTAGGCGGCGCTGTGGGCACTGTTGGCGCTATCCCTAAAGCGTACTACGGCATCCGCTTGCGGGCCCTTCTGGCCCTCGACTATATCGAACTCGACGTCGTCGCCTTCCTTGAGCGTTTTGTATCCGTCCAGCTGGATTGCTGAGTAGTGAACGAATACATCCGGCCCGTCTTCGCGTCCGATGAATCCGTAGCCCTTGGCGTTGTTAAACCACTTGACCTTCCCTTTGTACTGAGCCACAGTTTCCTATCCTTCCTTTTCCGTTGAGGGGAAAGGCGCGTGTTGTGGGGAGTACCGCGCCGATAACAATAAGACGCCAAAATGAGGAGAAAGGTTGATTCTTTTCGGCCGATTCCACAAAGTGAAGCAGGTGGGTCTGGCCGCAGCGGCAGAAATGCACCGCAACGTGTGAAAAACAGGTGTCAAGGCCTCTACTTCTTGCGCCGTTTGCGCTTCAGCCATTCGTACAACAGCACGCTGGTTAGTGTCTTGCCGTCTTGAATGGCGCCCTTTTCAATCAACTTCAGCGCGTCGGAGAGCTTGACCAAACGCAATTCGATGTCTTCGTCTTGATCCCAATGGGTATCGCCTACCCGCAAGCCCTCTGCCACAAAAACCTTCATGGCTTCGCCCAGAAAGCCGGGGCTGGGGTAGTACTCCACCAGAGCCTGCCATTTCTTCGCCCGGTATCCGGTCTCCTCGGCCAGCTCGCGCTTGCGCCCCAGCCAACGGATCCTCACCCGGCTCGAACTTTCCGGCCGGCAGCTCCCAAAGAAATTGGTTGGCTGCATGCCGGTATTGCCGCTCCATCACAATCCATGGATTCTTTTTGCTCTTAGAGTTGTCGATGGCCAGAATCACAGCGCTCCCGTTGTGGCGGATCACGTCGCGCTCATTCCGCTGCCCGTTCGGCTCAGTGATCGTGTCGTGTGTTACGCGAAACAGCGGCCCTTGATAGACAACCTCCGAGCTCAACACCGTGGCGCGCTCAATTGCCGTGCCAGCCTTCGCTACTTTCGCCGCCTTGGGGGCCTTTCCGGTTTTTTTATTGGGCATCGTCTCCCCTTTTTTTGCGAGAGATTATTGAACTCGATTCAACACGAGTATACGCATTGCGCTCGTCTTCCCAGTCGGGTTCTGCATCGATCCGGCCTGCCGTGGCATCCTAAGAAGAGCTAAAATCCAATTCCCAGTGAGCACATGGACTCCCTTCCTATCAAGCCGAGCCGCAAGTGAACGATTTGTCGACCGAAGATTGTTATCCCGTAACGGTAATGCCGGGTCAAAGCCGGCTTTTCCTCGATTTCTGCGCCGAAGGTCTCCCCGCCTTTCTTCCCTCAGCCGATCTGAAGCAGCCGCGCCCGCAGCTCCCCGCGCATTGGCCGGAGCTGGTTCGTCTCCTGGCTGCGCAGAACCCATCCCCCGCCGCGCTGGCGATTGAATCGCTCACCCAGGGCGCCGGAGCCATCCTGACCGGGCAACAGGTTGGTCTATTCGGCGGTCCGCTCTATTCTCCGTTCAAAGCTGCAACCGCCATCGCCGGCGCTCGCACGGCAACTGCGGCGGGCCATCCCCACGTCGCTGTCTTTTGGCTGGCCTCAGAAGATCACGACTTTGCCGAGATCAACCGGGTTGTGTTTCCCGCCAGCCGCGAGCTTGTGAATCTGACTTACGCCAAAGCTCCCGATTCCGCGCTTCCGGCCGGCAGCATCGTGCTCGACGATTCCATCACGCCGCTTGTCGATCGCGCCGCCGAACTCCTCGGCCCCTCCGCCGCTACCGATGCTTTAGCCGCCGCTTACAAACCCGGCCGCAGCTTTGCCCAGGCCTTCGCCGAGTTCTACTCAGCAATCTTCGCCGCGCAAGGTCTCCTTATCGTCGATGCCAGCAGCCGCGACTTTCACCGGCTCGGCGCGCCGGTCCTGCGCGCGGCCCTGGAACGCGCCGATGAGTTCAACGCCGCGCTCACTGAGCGCAGTCAGGCCCTCGAAGCCGCCGGCTATCACGCCCAGGTCGCCGTCGCCCCGCAGTCGAGCCTTTTGTTTCTAATGGATGACAAGACCGGCGCGCGTTCTGCGCTCAAGCGCATCGCGCCCACGCCGAACGAGCCCGAGGGCCTCTGGCTGGCCGCAGGTCAGATCGGCAATCAGAGTTACTCCACCGCCGATCTCCTCGGCATCCTTGCGGCCGAGCCCGAGCGTATCTCGCCCGCGGCGCTGCTTCGCCCCGTCTTTCAGGATTTTCTGTTCTCGACCTCGGCACAGGCCGGTGGTCCCGCAGAGATTGCCTACCTGGCTCAGTCCAGCGTTCTCTATGAGCGCATTCTCGGCCGCCAAACGCCGCCGATTGCGCGCTTCTCGGCTACGCTCATCGAGCCGTCAATTGCGAAAATGCTTCGCCGCCACGAATTGACCTTGGAACAGGTCTTCGCTGAGGAGAGCGCTGCTTCGCTCGCCCAACGCCTCGCCGCCCGCTCCATGCCCGTCGAAACCAAGCAAAAACTCGCCGCCGCAGGCAACGCCCTCGACGCCGAGCTCGACGCGCTCGTCGGTTGGTTCGAGTCGCAGGACAAGGGCCTGGGCCAATCCGCCGACACCGCAGCCGGCAAGATGCGCTACCAGATGAACCGCTTGCGCACTCTCGCCGCCAACTTCCAACTGCAGCGCGAAACCACGCTCTCGCGCCACGCCGAAACTATCTTCCAGGCCCTCTATCCCGGCGGCGTCTTGCAGGAGCGCGTCCACGGCGCCGCGTACTACTTCGCCCGCTACGGGCTGGAACTGGCCGAAACCCTCTGCGAGCAAGCGGCTGACATCTGCCCCGGCCACACCGTACTGTGGCTGTAAAACAGGTGTCAGGTTTCAGGGGTCAGAGATTGGAGGCGGTTGGGTCGGATCGGCGACGTCTCGGTCAATGGGTTCCCATCCTGCGCTGCCGTGATAGCGAGTTTTCCGCAGCCTGAAAGGCCAAGGAAAGCCTACAGATCATGCCGTTCTCCTCTACTCGGAGTGCTGCACGCTATACGGTCCGGGCAACGAGGGCTCGGCGGCAGCGGGTTGTTTATTCTGAGGTTGGCTTGCCGTAACGGCTGTCCGCTTCGAGTAGATGCGGAACTGGACAATCAGATCCAACATGACAGGAACTGGCTTGCCGTCTTTGATGGCCGCCTCGAAGGTCGCTTTGCGGATGGAATCGACGGCGCTCTCGTCGAGCCCGAAGCCGATAGGCCTGGCTACAGCGATCTCGCCCGGCTTGCCGTCTGCGCCGACAACGACGTGATACAAGCACATTCCGGCGACGCCGTAATCCTGCGCGAACTGGTTGGACGGAGGTTCAAAGGTCGACACCAGCCGGGCCTTCGTGTCCACCATATTCTGGCGCAGCACAGAGGGATCCTTGGGCCGGTAATCGGTTTTCTCCGCCGCAGCGTCGTAGTAAAGCTTCCAAAAACGAGGCATTGAGGTCATCATGCGCGCGTCGAAGCCCTGCGCGAAGACATTGTCGAGAGCGTCTTTGAGAACTTTGTTGGCATGTGCAGGCGACGTGGTGGTGGTGACACTTTTAGCGTCGGCGGGGCGCTCGGCCGGCGGAGCGGCGGCAATCTCCGCCTGCGTGTCGTTCCCCTCTCCCACCTGCTCCGGCTCGGCGGGTTGGCTGGGTGCGGAAGCGGTTGCTGCTGCCGGGGGCGGTGCAGGCGATGCAG
>CAWHUK010000045.1:0-2500 GCA_963832535.1 uncultured Acidobacteriota bacterium | reverse complement strand
TTCGGTGAGCCGCACACAGGCGTTATAACCGGAGATCTCCGAATGGGGAAACCCTCCCGGGCAAAACCCGGGAACTACCCGCTGAATACATAGGCGGGCTAGAGCGAACTCAGGGAAGTGAACCATCTCAGTACCTGAAGGAAAAGAAAGAAACCTCGATTCCGATAGTAGTGGCGAGCGAACTCGGAATAGCCCAAACCCGTAGCATTTCGGTGCTTCGGGGGTTGTAGGGTCCGCAACAGTAGAGTTACCAATCTGGCTGTTAGCCGAATCCTCTGGAAAGTGGAGCCATAGAGCGTGACAGGCGCGTAGGCGAAAATAGTCCAGACTCGAAGCGGATACCTGAGTAAGGCGGGGCACGTGAAACCCTGCTTGAATCTACGGGGACCATCCCGTAAGGCTAAATACTAGTCTCTGACCGATAGTGAACCAGTACCGTGAGGGAAAGGCGAAAAGAACCCCGTCGAGGGGAGTGCAAAGTACCTGAAACCGTGTGCCTACAAGCAGTGGGAGGGCTATGGCGGCGTTGGCGACAATGCTGCAATGCCTGACCGCGTGCCTATTGCATAATGAGCCGGCTAGTTATTCTTGTCAGCAAGGTTAAGCGTAAGCGAGCCGAAGCGAAAGCGAGTCTGAATAGGGCGTTCAGTTGGCAGGAATAGACGCGAAGCGGGATGATCTACCCATGGCCAGGTTGAAGGTGGAGTAACATCCACTGGAGGACCGAACCGGTGTTTGTTGAAAAAAGCTCGGATGAGCTGTGGGTAGGGGTGAAAGGCTAATCAAATTCCGTGATAGCTCGTTCTCTCCGAAATAGCTTTAGGGCTAGCCTCGGATGAATTGCGTTGGTGGTAGAGAGATGGATGGACTAGGGGGCTTTCCGGCTTACTGAATCCAACCAAACTGCGAATGCCAGCGACAACATATCCGGGAGTCAGACTGCGGCGGCTAAGCGTCGTAGTCGAGAGGAAAACAGTCCAGACCGCCTGCTAAGGTCCCCAAGTTACGGTTAAGTGGGAAAGGAAGTCGGAACGCTCAGACAGCCAGGAGGTTGGCTTAGAAGCAGCCATCCTTTAAAGAAAGCGTAATAGCTCACTGGTCAAGCGGTCCGGTGCCGACAATACAACGGGGCTAAAACCGTACACCGAAGCAGCGGATGCGTACCTTAGGGTGCGCGTGGTAGGAGAGCATTCTCAACAGCAGTGAAGCCAGACTGAGAAGACTGGTGGAGCGTTCGAGAAGAGACCCTGCCGGCATAAGTAGCGATAACGGAGGTGAGAACCCTCCGCGCCGAAAGTCTAAGGTTTCCTGAGGAAGGTTAATCCGCTCAGGGTTAGGCGGTCCCTAAGTCGAGGCCGAAAGGCGTAGATGATGGACATCCGGTTAATATTCCGGACCTCCCAATGTTCGTTAACACGATGGGGTAACGCAGAAGGATAAGCAGGCCGTCCTATGGCTATGACGGTCGATGCGCGTAAGCTGGTTCTGGCAGGCAAATCCACCAGGACTCAACAGTGAGGCGCAAAGCAGGCCCGTATGGGATTCAGCTGCTGATTTCACGCTGCCGAGAAAAACCTCTAAGGAGAACAAAGGGAACCGTACCCCAAACCGACACAGGTAGACGAGGAGAATATCCAAAGGCGATCGAGTGAAAGCTCGTTAAGGAACTCGGCAAATTGGCTCCGTAACTTCGGGAGAAGGAGCGCCCGCGTAAGCGGGCCGCAGTGAAGCGCGTACGGCGACTGTTTAACAAAAACACAGGTCTCTGCTAAGTCGAAAACGACGTATAGGGGCTGACGCCTGCCCGGTGCCGGAAGGTTAAAGGGAGAGGTTAGCGCAAGCGAAGCTTTGAATTGAAGCCCCGGTGAACGGCGGCCGTAACTATAACGGTCCTAAGGTAGCGAAATTCCTTGTCGGGTAAGTTCCGACCTGCACGAATGGCGTAACGATCGTACGACTGTCTTAACGAGTTGCTCGGCGAACTTGTAGTACCGGTGAAGATGCCGGTTACCCGCAGCTAGACGGAAAGACCCCGTGCACCTTTACTACACCTTAACTATGGGTTATGGTTCTCGCTGCGCAGGATAGATGGGAGGCTTTGATTCCGGGTTCTCGGATTCGGAGGAGCCAACGGTGAGATACCATCCTGCGAGTGCTGTGATCCTAACCTACTCCCGTGATCCGGGAGAGGGACATAGTTAGGCGGGTAGTTTGACTGGGGCGGTCGCCTCCTAAATTGTAACGGAGGCGCGCGAAGCTACTCTCAGGCTGTTTGGAAATCAGCCGTCGAGTGTAAAAGCATAAGAGTGGTTGACTGTGAGACCTACAAGTCGAGCAGGTACGAAAGTAGGCTTTAGTGATCCGGTGGTTCTGTATGGAAGGGCCATCGCTCAACGGATAAAAGGTACGCCGGGGATAACAGGCTGATCAATGCCAAGAGTTCATATCGACGCATTGGTTTGGCACCTCGATGTCGGCTCATCGCATCCTGGAGCTGTAG
>CAWHUK010000044.1:0-17572 GCA_963832535.1 uncultured Acidobacteriota bacterium | reverse complement strand
GCGCGTTCACGCGAAGGCGCCGGATGGCGTCGAGGTGCCGGTTTCGATTGTGTATCGAAGGGACAAACGCGCGACGGGCAAAAATGCGCTCTATGTCTACGGCTACGGGTCGTATGGGTATTCGCTGCCGCTCGGCTTCAGCTCGAACCGGCTGAGTCTGCTCGACCGCGGCGTGGTGATGGCTTACGCGCACATTCGCGGCGGCGGCGATTTGGGCAAGCCATGGCACGACGCCGGCAAAATGCTCGTCAAGCGCAACACCTTCACGGATTTCATCGCCTGCGTGGAGCATTTGACCGCCGCGGGATACGGCGACCCCAGGCGCGTGGCCGTCGAGGGCGGATCGGCTGGAGGGTTGTTGATGGGCGCGGTCGCCAACATGCGGCCGGATCTCTTTCGCGCCATCGTCTCGCATGTGCCGTTTGTGGACGTGATGAATACCATGCTCGACGCTTCGCTGCCGCTCACGGTTCCTGAGTACGAAGAGTGGGGCGACCCGAACCAGGAAGAGTATTTCAAGTACATGCTGAGTTATTCGCCCTACGATAACCTGCGCGCGGCGAGTTATCCGGCAATGTTAGTCAAAACCAGCCTCCACGATAGCCAGGTAATGTACTGGGAGCCGGCTAAGTATGTGGCGAAGCTGCGCACGCTCAAAACCGACAGCAATCCGCTGCTGCTGGTGACGAATTTGAAGGCCGGGCACGGCGGGGCCAGCGGACGGTACGACTATCTGAAAGAGATTGCGCTGGACTATGCGTTTCTGCTGCGGGAGTTGGGACTGGTCTGACGAATCTCCAAGGTTTGCATCTATGTAAATAGGAGGGACCCGATGGGCAGGATGCTCCTTCTGTTTGCAGTGGTTTCGCTCGCAACGTGCATCGTTGCGCAGCAGCCTTCTACTTCGCCAGCCAACGAATCCAGAAAGCCGGTTACAGTTCGCTCGCTCAATTCGATCGGAGCCGATCTGGCGGTGCCGCTCTGCCCGCAGCGGTTCCATGATAGCCTTCCGCGCAACGGAATTGCCGCGCAGAACGAAAAAGGCGTTACACCGGCCAGGATCAAGACCACCGTGCCCGCTCCGATGACGCAGCAGGCGATCGATGGCGCCGGCAAAACGCACATTGGGAACTTCAACGTGATCGTGAACGTGGCCGTCGATAAGAAAGGCGATCCGTATGACCTTTGCCTGCAGAAGTCCTCGGGTTACGGGCTGGATGCGAGCGCCGCAGCGGCGGTGAGGCAGTACCGGTTCGATCCCGCAGAGCAGAACGGCAGGCCGGTCAAGAGCCGCGTTCCTGTTGAGGTCCGCTTTGTGACTCCGAATCCACCACCGATCGGCGTGCCGCGCACCGGCGAGCCGCCGAAGTAGATAATCGGCCGCGCGAACCGGCGGCTCAAGCGCCTTTCACTTCCGCCAACGTTTTTTCGAGACTCGCCGCGTCTTCCACATTCAGCGACCTCAGCCCCGGATCGATCTGCTTGAGCAGGCCGCAGAGGACCTTGCCGGGACCGACTTCGATAAACAGATCTGCGCCGGCGGCTTTCAACGCCTGCATGCAATCCATCCAGCGCACTGCGCCGGTGACCTGGCGGATGAGCGCATCGCGCGTGGCATCGGCGGTTGTGACGAGGCCGCCGGTGACGTTTGCGGCCACGGGAATGCGCGGATCGTGCATCGTGAGCCCGCCCAAAACCCGCGCCACTTCCTCCTGCGCGGGCTGCATGAGCGCGCAATGGAAGGGAGCGCTAACCGGGAGCATTACTGCTCGCCGCGCGCCTTTCTCCTTGCAGAGCGCCGAAGCCCTTTCGACCGCGGCCGCAGCGCCGGAGATGACCGTCTGCCCCGGCGAGTTCAGGTTGGCTGCCTGCACCGTCAGGCCGGTTTCGCGCGCGGCCTCTTCGCAGGCCTCGGCCACCTGCGCGGCATCGAGCGCGAGAACGGCTGCCATGGCGCCCTGCCCCGCCGGAACCGCAAGCTGCATGGCGCGGCCGCGCGCCTTCACCGAACGCACGGCATCGGCAAAAGAAAGCGTTCCCGCAAGGACGTGCGCCGACCACTCGCCCAGCGAGTGACCGGCGGCAAGCGCCGGTTCCACACCTTGCTCGGCCAGAACGCGCGCCGCCGCCACGCTGACCGTCATGATGGCCGGCTGCGTGTTTTCGGTGAGCCGCAGATCCTCTTCAGGCCCCTCGAAACAGAGCCGCGAAAGCGGGAACCCGAGCGCCGCATCGGCCTCGGCAAAGGTTTGCGCTGCGACGGGAAAACGTACGGCCAAGTTCGCGGCCCATGCCAACTGCCTGCGAACCCTGGCCCGGAAAGAGAAATGCAATCTTAGTGGACATTCAAACAAAATTTTATCGCGCCGCCCACTGCGCGGCCCACCCTGGCCGCAAAAACAAAGACGCGGTGCCCAGAGGGCGCCCAGGTGGGGCACCCATTTTTAGTGCTGGGTTTGAAAAGGGGGCGGTTGAGGCTTGTGGTATCCCACATCTCAAAAGCGAGATGTGGGGCACCCCCAGTCTCAGGTTTTGATCTGTTCCCTGATCCCTGATCCCTGGTCCCTGCTTTTCTAGTTCCACCGCTTCTTGTCGTCTTGGTCTTCGTCGATGAGGCGTCCCTGGCCGTCAAACTTGACGGTGCGGCCCTGGGAGCGCATGTAGACCTCGAATTTGCGGGCCGCGCGGCGGCGCTTCCAGCGGTAATAGCGATTGCGCAACCCATACCAGCCTTCGCTCAGCGCGAAAGAAGCCCTGCGCCGTGGCGCCATGCGCACGTAGAGCAGGCCGGCCAGCGCCCCGCCCAGCTGCGCGAAGGCGTAGAGCCGCTCCTGGCCAAAGAGCATGGCGACCGCGACGAGCGCGTAGATAACGACCAGGTAGCGCGCCTTGATGCCGATGGGGAGGGGAAAAAGCAAGAACTGCACATCGCCGTAGAGGAGCCCGATGGCCGCCAGCAAGCCGAAGATGCCGCCAAAACAGCCGTACAGCGGAGAGGGGTTCCCTAGCAGCGAAGGGGACAGCGTGCCGGCGATTACGTAGAGAGCGAGCGCCGCCGCAGCCGTTCCCAGCACCGAGACTGCGTAGAGGCTGGTGACCCAGTTGGAGTTGTGGAATCCCTCGAGAAAGCCAGCCAAAAACCATAGGGATAGCAGCTCGAACAGTGTGCCGAGCAGACTCGGATGCACGAAGCTGTAAGTGATTGGCTGCCAGAGGAAGCCGTGAAGAAATGCGCCGGGATCGAAGACCAATACCTGGGCAACGTGCGCCGTCGCAGTTGAGAACACCAGGCCGGCAAGCAACAGCGCAAAATAGGCCGCCAGGTTGATGAGGATGAGCCGGCGCGTGGCGCCGCGGAAGTCGGGGAAGGCGAGCGGACTGGAACCGAACCTTGGCATCTCGGAACAAGGTTAAATGTTCAAGCGGACCAGTGTCACCCGCGCTGGCTTGTTCTGTTGGATATTGGACTCTGGGTCGAGCGCGGAATTCTCTGCCTCGGCCGCTAAACTGGCGTGCGCTGGGGCGCGGGTAGCTGGTAGACGCAATTCCGTAAAGTGCGTCTTAAGGGAATGACGCCGGGTCTCTTTGACGGGATGGAAATGCAGTCCGGCAACATGGTGGGGCTCTCTTGACCTGAGGCCGGGGTCTCGCTAAAACTAGCGATGGTTGTAGTATGGTGCTGTTATCCCTTAATGCAAGTCAGATAGGAAAGCGAGGAACCTGCGATGCCCAGCTGCCCTGAATGCGACAACGACCTGGACATTGAAGTCGACGAAGTAGAAGAAGGCGACGTGGTAGCCTGCGAAGAATGTGGAACTGAATTCGAGGTGGTTGGCGTTGAGCCATTGGAGCTGGCGCGCGTGGAAGATGACCTCGATGAAGATGATGAGCCCTACGAAGAGGACGAGGAGGAGTGAGAATGAGCCGGGCAGCAAGGCTGACAGCAATGGTGTGTGGCCTTTTGGCTTTGGGCGTGGTTCCGGGACCGCGGTGCGCGCTGTTTGCGCCGGCCGCTGCCTGGGGCCAGAACATGGGCGAGCGCACGGTGACGGGCACCGTGCTGAATGAGAGTTCGCAGCCTGTTGCCGGCGCCACCGTCTTCCTCAAAAACGAGAAGACCAAGGCGATTCGCAGCTACACCTCTACGCAGGATGGCCACTTCCATTTCGCCCAGATCGACATGAGCGTCGATTACGATCTGTGGGCCGAGAAAGACGGCAAAAAGAGCGCTACGAAAACCGTAAGCTCGTGGGACGCCCGCAAGGAGTTCATCTCGGACCTGAAACTGAAGTGAAACAGCTTTTAGCTTGTAGCCTGTAGCTCGTAGCTCTCGGCCTCTTGGCTTTTCGATTTCGAACCCGGGAAGCGCTTGCTTCGTTGTTCCCATTCTCTCCCGTCATCCCTCCAGCTTTCTCACCACCAGCTCGTTGAGCAGCGCCGGGTTGGCCTGGCCCTTTGAGGCGCGCATCACCTGGCCCACAAAGAACCCTGCCATGGTCTTTTTGCCGCTGCGATACTGTTCCACCTGTTTGGGATTGGCGGCGATCACTTCGTCGATCAGCTTTTCGATGGCCGCGGAGTCGGTGATTTGCTGCGGCTTTTCGCGCTCATAGACGGCGCCGAAGTCCTCGCCCTTCTCAAAGCACACGTCGAAGAGCTGCTTCATCTGTTTAGAGCTGATCTTGCCTTCGTCGAGCAGGTCGGCGGCCTAGCACGATCCCCGCCATCGACACCGGCGACTGCTCCTGTTCCAATCCCAACGCCTTCAGCCGTCCGCCCACCTCGCTCAGCAATACGTTGGCCACGCGGCGCGGATTGCGCGCGGTTTTTGCCGCGGCCTCGAAGCGGTCGGCAAAGTCGCGCGAGGCGGTGAGCGTGTGCGCGTCCTGGACCGACAAATCGTACTCGGCGATCATGCGCGCGCGCCGCGCCTCCGGCAGCTCGGGGAGTTTTTCGCTCTTTTTCGCTAAGAATTCCGAGGTAAGGATAAGTGGCGGCAGATCCGGCTCGGGGAAATAACGGTAGTCGTGCGCCTGCTCTTTCGAGCGCATGGAGTAGGTGCGGCCCTCGTTGGCGTTCCACAGCCGCGTCTCCTGCATCACGCGCCCGCCCGATTCGATGACGTCGATTTGCCGCTCGATTTCGTATTCGAGGGCCGCGCGGATGAATTTGAAGCTGTTGACGTTTTTCACCTCGGCTTTGGTGCCGAGCTTTTCCTGCCCTCTTGGGCGAACGCTCACATTCGCGTCACAGCGCAGCGAACCCTCCTCCATATTGCAGTCGGAGACGCCGGTGTAGAGCAGGATTTCTTTTAATCGCGTCAGGTACTCGAAGGCCTCGTCGGGCGTGCGGATGTCGGGCTCGCTGACGATCTCGATCAGCGGCGTGCCGCAGCGATTCAGGTCGAGATAGGTGTGCGTGGCAGAGTCGGGAAACCCGTCGTGCAGGCTCTTGCCCGCATCCTCTTCCATGTGCACGCGCGTGATGCCGATCTTCTTCGATCGGCCGTCAGCGGTTGGCACTTCGATCCAGCCGTGCTCGGCGAGAGGCTTATCGAACTGCGAAATCTGGTAGCCCTTGGGCAGATCGGGATAAAAATAATTTTTACGCGCGAAGATCGAGCGCTCGCGCACCTGGCAGTTGAGCGCCAGCGCGGCCAGCGCGGCAAACTCCACCGCCTTCGCGTTCAGCACCGGCAGCGCCCCCGGCAGCCCCAGGCAAACCGGGCAAATGTTCGTATTCGGCTCCGCTCCGAACCGGTTGGCGCAACCGCAAAACGCCTTGGTGGCCGTGAGCAGTTGCACGTGCACTTCCAACCCGATCACGGGCTCGTATTTGGCCAGAACACCAGGAGAGATGGCTGTTGCGGGCATGAATGAATTTTAACGCGCAGGGCGCGCGTCAACGAGACCTTGCTGCATGTTTCAGAATCAGAGTGGCCTTAGTCTTCTTCGCGCGAGGCGTCACTTGCCGGATCCAGAAGGCTCACGCTTCGAATTCCGCTGTTCTTGGTTAGCAAGATGCCTGAGCCCGGAATAGGGATGGTATTGCCGCCCGCATCTACCCACGAAGCTTGGGTGAGATAGATCGACGCATCCTCGGCGGCATCGGAGTAATAGTGAAGACTGCCCAGCACACTCCTGCCGTCCGCCAGTTCAACTTGTAGCGGTTGACCTTTGATTGCCTCGCTCTCAAAGACATCGTTCCAGATAGAATTCCGGGTGGTGCGCTCCGTGAGCCGAATCCGCTGAAACAGCCGATTGCCGTCGAAGCGGATGTAAGCAACAGACACGAGAGCGAACCCCGCGGTAACCGCGGCCAGCCAAGCCAACTGCGCAGGTTGCCAAAGGACGGTGTCATCGACCTTTCCAGTGGGATCGCGAAGTATGTGAAAGGGGAGCTTTCCGCCGTTCAACGGCATATAGCACACGTAGATAACGAAGCTAAAGACCAATGCTTCAATCACCCGTTCGAGATCGGATTGCGAACGGCGGGTAGCCAACGCCTGAACCGCATAGGCTGCTGAAAATCCAGGAAGTAAAATGAGGAAAACCTGTAAGGCGAGAAGCGTAGCCGGCATCTTAAGCGGCTCCTTTCACTCCTCTTATTGTCTGGGCAGACTGGTTTGAGGTGGCGGCGGTGATGGCGGCGGTGGAATCCTCACCGGAGGCGGAAGTCTCACCGGAACCGCAGGCGCAGGATTCCTTCCGCGGTCGAAATTATTCTGTCCGGTTTGTTCGGTGCCCCTGTACCTGGAACTTCCCCTCGGCAATACGTATCCCATAAGCACCCCGCCCCTCAATTATGGCCTGTTTCCGATGCGAAGTCCACTATGCCGCTTCCCTGCTCAGTCGCCACGCTTGGCAGGAACGCCTAATGTTGCGCGTCCTCGAACTCCTCATGCCAGGCCATCTGGATCGCCTCAAGGCGCGGCTCGTTCGACTTTTGGGGGTCGTCGGCGAAGCCTTCAAGCTCGGTCACGTAACGGCGCAGATCAGTGAAGCGGACGGTCAGCGGATCAACGTCGGGAAACTTTTCCGCCAACTGAATGCCGATTTCTTCGGCGTCGGTCCAGTGAATTTCGCGCGGCATGGCCGCCCCCCTTATTTCTGTTCGGCAAGCGCGATGGGCTTGCCTTCGGAGACATAGTTGCGGTTCCAGCTGGGAATCTCAACCACGTAATCGCCGGGGCGCGTAATGACGGCCTGGCAGCCCAAGCGCGAGTTCAACTGCTGATCGGCAGCCATGTCGAGCCGGTCGAGCTCGTCGTCGTCTGCTTCACTGATGCCCGAAGCGCCCTCTTTGATCCACAGATGGCAGGTGGTGCAGGCGCAAGATCCCCCGCACGCGTGTTCGAGAAAGATGCCGAAGTTCTCCGCCACGTCGAGAAACGACATCGGCTTGCCGTGGCGATCGTAAGGCATGGCGCCGAACTCAAACTCGACCGTGCGGCCTTCCGGCAGAAACGTCACGCGGACCAGCTTCTCCGGCGGAATGTTTTTCTTGGCCGTCTCGTCCATTGTTGTTGCTTTCCTGGCTCCGCTAACTCCGTCAACTCCTCTAACACCGCTGCTACTTAAACTCCGCGGGGGCGAAGGCGTGCGGCGCGGCCACCGCCTCGTCCAGTTCTTCGCCGGCTGCGTTCATGGTTTTGCCGCGAATGGCGCTCGATACCGCCGCATCCATGAGCAATTCGGCAAAATGCCGCGTCGCCTGGTCGAGCGCGACTGTCGCTTCATGGATCGCTGCCATATCTTCGCCCTCTTTGAGGGCGGCCAGCCGGTCGCGCGCCTCTGCGATCTTCGCCTGTTCCTCTGCGCCTAACTGCTTCCACGCGGGGTTTTGCGGAGCGCGTTCGACAGCGCTGAGAACCGTCTCCGCTTCATTGCGCGCCTCGATGAGCAGCCGGCGGGCAAAATCCTCCTCGGCGTGGTCGAAGGAATCCAGAATCATGTTGATGACCTGTTCGTCGGTCAGGCCATAGGTCGGCTTTACCTCGATTTGCGCGGCCTTTCCGCTGCGCTGCTCGCGCGCGGAGACTTGCAAGATGCCGTCGGCATCGATGAGGAATTTGACCTCGATGCGCGGCAGGCCGGCGCTCATCGGCGGAATGCCCTTGAGGTCGAAGCGAGCCAGCGAACGGCAGTCGGCGGCCAGCTCCCGCTCGCCCTGAACTACGTGAATCGCCACGCTGGTCTGGCCATCTACGCCGGTAGTGAAGTGCTCGGTGGCCGAGGCGGGGATGGTGGAGTTGCGCTGGATAATGCGCGCCACAGTGCCTCCCAGAGCCTCGATGCCGAGCGAAAGCGGCGTAACATCGAGCAGCAGCATTTCCTCAGTGGCCGGCGAGGCGCCGGCCAGAATATCGGCCTGCACCGCAGCGCCCAGGGCGACCACCTCATCGGGGTTCAGCTCTGTGTGCGGCTTTTTTCCGCGCGCGCTGAGCTGGAACAGGCCGTCGACCAGCGCGCGCACGGCAGGAATTCGTGTCGAGCCGCCCACCAGCACCACTTCGTCGATCTGCTCCGGCGTGACGGCGGCGTCGGCCAGCGCCTGCTTGCATGGGCCCACGGTTCGCGCGAGCACCGGCTCGATCAGCAGTTCGAAGACGGCGCGCGGAATCTCGCGTTGATAGCGGTCGCCGTTGGGCAGTTCGAAGTCGAAGCTGGCCGAGGACTCAGTAGACAGGCGTATCTTGGCGTCGATGGCGGCCTTGCGCAGCGCCTGCACCGCGCCGGGGTGCTTGCGCAGATCGACGCCGTGCTCGGCGTGAATCTCATCAAGCGCAATGGCCAGCAACAGATTGTCGATGTCGTCGCCGCCCAGGTGCGTGTCGCCGTTGGTGGACTGCACTTCGAAAATGCCTTCGCGCAGCTTGAGGATGGAGATGTCGAAGGTGCCTCCGCCGAGGTCGTAAACGGCGATGGTGCCTTCTTTGGCGCGATCGAGGCCATAGGCAAGCGCAGCCGCGGTGGGCTCATTCACCAGCCGCAGCACGTCGAGGCCGGCCATGCGGCCTGCATCTTTGGTTGCCTGGCGCTGCGCATCGTTGAAGTAAGCCGGTACCGTGATCACGGCCTGCGTGACGGGCGTGCCGAAAAACCGCTCGGCATTGCGCTTGAGCTGGCGCAAAACGTAAGCCGAAATCTCCGGCGGGGTAAAGCGCAGCTCGCCGAACTGAATGCGCGGGACTTCACCCGCTTCGATGTCGTCGGCCAGACGGAAGGGAAAGAGCTTGAGTTCCTTTTGAATTTCATCGAGGCTGCGGCCCATCAGCCGCTTGACGGAGTAGATGACGCGCTCCGGCGTTTCAATGAGCGCTTTGCGCGCGCTGTTGCCCACGGTGACCGTGGGCCGGCCGCTACCGGCGGGGATGGGATCGAGCGCCACCACCGACGGCACGAGATTGGAGCCGTCCACGCCGGGAATGACCACCGGCGCGCCATCCTGCATGTACGCCACTAGAGAATTTGTCGTTCCCAGGTCGATGCCGACAACCACCGATCTCTTATCTTCCGCCATCCCTCAGTTGCCCTCGTGTGGGCGCCGGCAACAATCCGGAGCCCATAGAATTTGCGAGCCGATTCCGCCCACATATGAGATCGGTTCGATGCGTCTTTCCGCCATCTTTACTGTTTATGCTCCCAGAATTTCGGTCACGTCGCGGACTAGATTGCTGAGGTAGCGGCGCCGGTCGAGCAGCGCTACCATGCCATGCTGCGCAGGCTTGCGCGCGGCGGCATCGCCGGCATCCCAATCCGCCCACTGGGCGCGCAGATCGCGATCCACTTCGCCGACCAGCCTTTCGAATTTTCTCTTTGCTTCAATCAAACTTTCTTTCAGCGCCGGGTCTTCTTCGCCCATCTTCCGCGACCTGCGCATTTCTTCGAGCTGCATGTTGAGATCGAAGACTTCTTCGAGCAGATCGGCGGGCACGCGGGAAGGATCTTTCCGGTCTCTGCCTTTCGCCGCGGCATCCTCCGCGGCAGACGCGCCAATCTCCGCTCCGTGCAATTTGAGCAGGTACTCGGTGCGGCGCAGGGGATCTTTGAGTGTGCGATAAGCATCGTTGAGCAGCGAAGTGTCGGCCAGGCTCCATTGCTTCTCGTTCATCTCGGCACGGGCAAAGCGATCGGGGTGCAGTTTGCGGCTGAGACGATGAAACTCGTGCTCCAGAGCCTGCAAATCCAGGTTCAAACGAGGCTCGAGTCCAAAGACAGAAAAATAATCGCCGCCGGGAGGGGGTTGAATTTTGCTGCAATGCGGACAGAAGAGAGTGGATTCGTTGTGAGCGACGGCACAGGACCAGCAGGCAATCGGAACCGCAGTATCGATGACTTTCAGCATGAGGCGGCCTTACGCGCAATGCGCTCTAAACAGAAAATGAAGTGCCACACCCGCAGGAGCGCGTGGAATTCGGGTTGATGAAATTGAATCCCTGGCGCATCAGCGTCTCTTCGTAGTCCAGCGTCATGCCGTGCAGATAGACGAAGCTTTTGGGATCGACAAAGACGCGCACGCCGCCGAATTCGAAGATGCGGTCGCGCTCGCGAGGGTGCGTGTCGAAGGCGATGGAGTAGGTGAGCCCCGAACACCCGCCGCCCTTGACGCCCAGCCGCAAGCCGCCATCCTGGGGCGAGATGCCTTCCTTGGCCATAGCCACGCGGATTCGTTGCACCGCGCGTTCGGTCACGTGCAGGCCCTGCGCGGGATTGCTCTGAGGCGCGGTGGATTCGTCTCAGGCGACGCGCTCCTGCAGCCGCTTTGGATTCGATGGTTCGATGTTTGCCATAATTGCCTTTACCTCCTCAGAGACTAAATGCCCAGGGACTTTGTCGTGCCCTTACCGCCCTTTCCGCAGACTGCGGAGCGGGTTCCGCAACGCCATTCTTCTTCTTCCAGTCGCCGATGGCGGCGCGAATCGCATCCTCGGCCAGCACCGAACAGTGAATCTTGACCGGCGGCAGCGACAGCTCCTTCACGATGTCTGTGTTCTTGATCCCCAGCGCGTCATCGACGGTGCGGCCCTTGATCCACTCGGTAGCCAGCGAAGAGCTGGCAATGGCCGAGCCGCAGCCGAAGGTCTTGAACTTGGCCTCTTCGATCACCTGCGTCTCGGGGTTCACGCGAATCTGCAGCCGCATCACGTCGCCGCACTCCGGCGCGCCCACCAGGCCCGTGCCCACTTCCGTCGAACTCTTGTCCAGCGTGCCCACGTTGCGCGGGTGATTATAGTGATCCACTACTTTTTCGCTATATGCCATCGTTTCCGTTTCCCTCCCGCGGTACCCGCGTCCTTTCTCCTTTGATTCGCTACGTTGGCGATGCATCCATCAGGGCTAACCGCGTGGCCTTCGCCGATTCGCCTCGAAATTCAGCACCCTGCGTTCCGTCTGCCTGTCAGTGCGCCTGCCACTCGACCTTGGTCAGGTCGATGCCTTCCTTCACCATCTCGTAGAGCGGCGACAGCTCGCGGAGATGCCGCACGATCGTCACCACTTTGTCGGCCACGTAATCCACCTCAGCCTCGGTGTTGAAACGGCCCAGCCCGAAACGTATGCTGCTGTGCGCCACATCGTCGCCCAGTCCCAGCGCCTTCAGAACATAGGAAGGTTCCAGCGTGGCCGAGGTGCAGGCCGAGCCGCTCGAAACCGCTACGTCGTTGATGCCCATCAGCAGCGATTCGCCTTCGACATAGACAAAACTCATGTTCAGGTTGCCGGGCAGCGCGGTGCTCCATCGACCCGTTTACGTGAACGTAATCGAGCTCCGATTCGAGCTTCGTCTTCAGCCGGTCGCGGAGGCCGCGCAAGTACGCGGCCTCTGTCTCCATTTCTGCCTGAGCGATCTCGCAGGCTTTGCCCAGGCCGACGATGCCGGGCACATTCAAGGTGCCCGACCTCATGCCGCGTTCATGGCCGCCGCCATCGATCTGCGCGGCGATTTGCACGCGCGGATTGCGCCGGCGCACATACAGCGCGCCCACGCCCTTGGGGCCGTAGATTTTGTGCGCGGAGATTGAGGCCACGTCGACGAAGTCGTCGATGACGTTGAACGGCGTCTTTGCCCACGGCCTGCACCGCATCGGTGTGGAAGAGAACGCCCTTCTCGTGGCAAAGCCTGCCGATCTCGCGGATGGGCTGCAGCACGCCGATTTCGTTGTTGGCGGCCATGATGGTGACCAGAATGGTCTTGTCGTCCATGGCCTGCTCGAGGTCTTCGAGATCGATGATTCCGTCGGCCTTTACCGGCAGATAAGTGACGCGATAGCCATGCTTTTCCAGGCGCTTGCAGGTGTCGAGCACGGCCTTGTGCTCGGTGACCTGGGTGACGATGTGGTTGCCGCGCTCGCGGTACATCTCCGCGATGCCCTTGATGGCCAGGTTGTCGCTCTCGGTGGCTCCGGAGGTGAAGATGATCTCCTTGGCCGTGGCGCCGATCAGTTTGGCGATCTGTTCGCGCGCCGTTTCCACTGCCTGCTCCGCTTCCCATCCAAAGGAGTGGTTGCGGCTGGCTGCATTGCCGAACTTGCTGGTCAGGTACGGCATCATCGCCTCCAGCACCCTGGGGTCCAGTGGGCTGGTGGCGTGGTTATCCATGTAAATCGGCAGGGTTACACCTGCCGGCGCCTCCGCTTGATTTCGAACCGTGCTCATCCTTCTTGTCTCCATCTTCGGCAAGCGGTGCAAGCCCCGCTCTCTAAACCGTCAAAGTAACCAATCCGTGCGTCTCTCTCACCCGCCCGGTGGGAGGCTCCTGCTCAGCCAGATCCTGGATGCTGATGCTCTTCAGAACTCCGGCAATGGTCTCGTTGACGCGCGCCAGCGGTTCCTTGATGGTGCAGCTAGGGGTGAGATCGCAGGCCTTTGCGCCCTTGGTGCACGAGGTGATGAACAACGGCCCGTCAATCGCGTGGATGACTTCGAAGGCCGAGATCTTGCGCGCGTCGCGTGCCAGAGCATAACCGCCGTTCATTCCGGCGTGGGAGCGCAGAAGCCCTACTTTGGTCAGCCGCTGCAAGATCTTGGCCAGCAATTGCGCGGGAATCCCATAAGCGTCAGCCACGTCTTTGGCGCTGAGCGCAGGGGTTTCAGGATGCTCGGCAAGATACTTGAGCGCCATCAGCCCATAGTCGGCTTTCTTGGTGAGCCTTAGCATGAAATATACGACTTGATCGGTCCTCCTTCAGTATACGACCGATTTCGTCCGACCTTCAAGTCCGCCTCTGGCGGGCTCAGGGAGGAGGAGAATTTTGACGCCAAATCAAAGAATTCTTCAAAAATCGGTTTGCAATCGCTCAAAAGAAAGCTACAATCTGGCGGAAAGAGCACCTGTCGCCATTTCCGATTGACTGTCCCCGGAGCCAGCCCTTCACGTCCAGGCCCAGCCAAAGGATTGCTGCTGAAGTAGAAGCCGATGCAACTCGCTGTGGCGGGGAGTGACGGCCTTCTCCTCACTGGAAAGGGCAGAGGAGCCTTGGAATTGCGATAAATTCAACAGATCCTGAGAACGATGGCAACCGCCTGCAGACACCCCAGAGTCCGGATCGTTTCCCGGCACGAAGACACCGAATACGTCGAGTGCCTTGAGTGTGGCGAGGTCTTCGATTCAGAAGAGTTTCGCGATATGGAGATTGAAGACACGGCTGGAGCGGAAGATCTTCCGGACGACTCCTAAGAGCCGGGCCGGCTGTTTATTTCGTGGCGGCGCCTTGGGCGGCCGATGCGCCGGTGCGGCGCGAGACCACCCACGCGTAATGCAAGCCCGAAACGACAGTCAGCACGATGGTGGCATCGAGCGCCACCGTGCGGCATACGGTTACCCAATAGGCGGTAGTGAGTTGATACAGCAGCACGGCCGCTACCGCGCCGATCTGGGCGAGAGTGTTGGCCTTGCCGAAGATGCTGGGACGAAATTCCCGCCGGCCCACGGCAGCGTAGAGAAGCGCCGACACCAGCAAGATGCCAACATCCCTGCCAAATACAAGCACCGTCACCGTGACCGGCATCAACCCTTTGTGCAGAAGCACCAGAAACAGCGTACTCAACAGCAGCTTGTCGGCCACCGGGTCGAGATATTGGCCGAACATGGAGCGCTGCTTGAGCAAGCGCGCCAGGGTGCCATCCAGCGCATCGGTCAACCCAGCAGCTACAAAGAGGCCAAAGCTGAGGGCGTAGTGTCCTTCAAGGATGGCAGCCACCAGGAATGGCGCCAGGCAGATGCGCATGAGCGTGAGCAGATTCGGGGCGCTGCGGAAAGGGTTCAAGCGTGGGTTCGGCTCCTCATGCGTGGTGTCCGGTTGACCGGCAGGCGTCATCGATTGATCCCTGAGCGAAACCATTCCTGGCAGTCCCCCATTATGATCCCAGGCAGCGCAAGCTTCCGGGTGTCGGAATGCACGGCCACTCTTCGGTGGCCCGTGACACGATGCATGGTATTTCTCTCGTCAACGATGGTACAGCATGACTCCCACGAGGCGCAGCAAGGTGGGGGTCAAGGCCGGGGCAATCAAACGAAAGCTGTCCTGGTGCCGTTCGTCGAACCTATGCCCTCGCCGGCAAGCGTAGAGTAGGGCCGAGCAACATCCTCCGGGGAGATCGGGAAGGCTTTGATGGATACGGTCGATCTTCCACAGCAAGCCATCGAAGGTGTATTGTCGGAGAATACTCTATTCATGGGGTGCGTAGCCGAAATTGCCGGGCTGCAGATCGGTGAGGAGCGTTTATGAACCAGATTCTTCGTATCAACCTGTCCGACCTTAGCGTCAAGTATGAGCCAGTTCCCGCGGCATGGGCCGGATTCGGCGGACGGGCGATGACTTCAACCATCGTAGCGGCTGAGGTGCCTGCAACCTGTCACCCGCTGGGGCCGAAGAATAAGCTGGTTTTCGCGCCCGGCCTGCTAACGGGAACAGCTGCCTCGAACTCCGGACGGCTTTCGGTAGGGGCCAAGAGCCCCTTGACCGGAGGCATCAAGGAAAGCAATGCCGGCGGCACTGCGGCACAGATGATCGCCAAGCTGGGGCTGAAGGCGATCATCCTTGAGGGGGCGCCAACCGACGGGAAGTGGCGAGCTATCTATATCAAGAAGGGCGAGGCGCGCATTGAGGAAGAGACCGAGACCATCGGCATGGGCAACTACGAGTCGGTCCAGAGGCTGAACGGGCGGCTGAATCCCAAGGCGGGAATGATCGTTCTGGGCCCGGCGGGAGAGATGACGATGCTCACGTCGAACATCTCGGTCAAGGACCCGGACAGCCATCTTCGCAGCCATGGACGGGGAGGCCTGGGCGCGGTAATGGGCTCGAAGAAGGTCAAATTCATCTCCATCGACCCAACGGGGGCGGAAGCCATCACGATAGCCGACCCGGAGAAATTTAAGACTGCGAGCAAAGCTTTTACAGACTTTCTGATGGCCCATCCGGTGAGCGGTTCCGGGTTAACCACCTACGGCACCGACATTTTGATCAATATCGTGAATGAGGCGGGTGGCTTGCCGACCAAGAACTTCAGGACTGGGCAGTTCGATGCACACGACAAAATCTCTGGCGAGACGATGTTCGACACGATCCAGAAGCGCAAGGGCAAGCCGGCACATGCCTGCCATCCCGGTTGCGTGATCCGGTGTTCCCAGATCTACAACGACGAACACGGCAATTACCTCACCTCCGGCTTCGAGTACGAGTCAATCTGGGCCCTGGGCGCCCACGCCAGTGTCGAGAATCTGGACCACATCGCGGAAGCGGATCGCATCATGGACGATCTCGGTTTGGATTCGATTGAAACTTCGGTCATGTTTGGGGTGGCAATGGAGGCGGGGGTGCTCAAATGGGGAGACGGGAAAGAAGTGGTCCGGCTCCTCAAGGATGAAATCGGCAAAGGAACTCCGCTGGGGCGGCTTCTGGGCGCCGGCACGGCATCCGTGGGACGAGCTTATGGCGTCACCCGGGTGCCAGTGGTGAAGAATCAGGCGATTCCCGCCTATGACCCGCGATCGGTAAAGGGGATCGGGATCACCTATGCAACCACCCCAATGGGAGCCGACCACACATCGGGCTACTCGGTGACGGCCAATATCCTCGGCGTGGGCGGGCGCATCGATCCGCTGAAGAAGGATGGGCAGATCGAGCTTTCGCGCAACCTGCAAATTGCTACCGCGGCGGTGGACTCGACCGGCATGTGCCTCTTCATTGCCTTCCCGGTGCTGGACAACCCGGCGGTTTTGACCGCCCTCGTGGACATGATCAATGCCCGCTTCGGCATCAATCTGGACGGCAACGATGTTGTGGGTTTGGGCAAGTATGTTCTCAAGACCGAGCACCAGTTCAATCTGGATGCCGGGTTCACGAACAAGGACGACCGCCTGCCGGAGTTTTTTGAAATGGAACCGCTCCCCCCGCATAACACGCTTTGGGATTTCACCCCCGAAGAGATCGACACGTTCTGGAACTTCTAATACCAGTCGGCTCCAGGGCCGGTTCCAGATGCGGAAACAGGAGCTTTAAATCTCGACCGGCAGTTCCGCCGAGAGGATGTTCATGGGCGTGAGCCCGCGCTGACGCAGGGCGCGCAGGCTGAGGGCGTCATGGCGCTTGGCCAGGCGGCGGCCGTTGTGGTCCACCACCAGGCGGCAGTGGTGCCAGGCTGGATTGTCGAAGCCCAGGGCGCGGTTGAGCAGAATCTGCCGCGCGGTAGACTTGAGCAGATCGGCGCCGCGCACCACCTCAGTGATGCGCATGGCCGCATCGTCGACCACACAGGCAAGCTGGTAGCTGGGCACACCGTCGCGCCGCCACACCACAAAGTCGCCAAAGTCCACGCCAGCCACAAAGCGCTGCGGCCCCAGGTTGCGGTCGACAAACTCAATCACTTGGCCGTCGGGAACGCGGAAGCGCCAGTTGCTGCCGCCGGGGGTTTCGACGTCGCTTGCCGTGGGGCCGGGGAGCTGCGGCGCGTGGCCCATCAGGTGACGGCAGGTCCCGGGGTAGATCGGTTCTTCGTCCAGGGTGTCGAATTTGCCGCCTCCGCGCCCGGTTTGCACGCGCTCATGCGGCGCGCCTAACGCGGTTTCGAGATCCTTGCGCGAGCAACGGCATGGAAACAGGCAGTCGCGGCTCAGCAGCCTGCGCCACGCGGCCAGGTAGAGAGCGCGGCGTTTGCTTTGGATGTAAGGCGCGAAGGGACCTCCCTTGTCCGGGCCCTCCTGCCAGCGGATCCCCAGCCAGCGAAGGTCCTCGATGGCGGCGTCTGCGTAGGCGGAGCGGCTGCGGTCGGGATCCAGATCCTCCATGCGCATCACCAGTGTGCCTCCGGCCTCACGCGCGTGCTGGAACGCCGTCCAGAAGGTGCGCGCATGCCCCACATGCAAATAGCCCGTGGGCGAGGGCGCCAGCCGCCCGCGATACCCCGAAACCGGCGATGATGGAGTGCTGGCCATTCTGAAGCCCAGTTTAGTGAGGCTGCAGGGCGCGGCATATAGCGGAGTTGGTTCCTGCGTGAAGGCACGGAACGAGGAAACAGAGAACACGACGGCAACTGATCGTTCCAGAATGTTAGCTGATCACTGACCACTA
>CAWHUK010000043.1:0-15901 GCA_963832535.1 uncultured Acidobacteriota bacterium | reverse complement strand
TCGTGTTATGTTAGCCGCTTGGTTCCGTTCAGGTGTTTGCTAGGACGTGCGATCTTCGTCTCGCTGACCTGGGGAAAGATGGCAAAAGGAGAGTGGAACGGCATGAGCCTGTTTTTCCACTTGCGGTTCGAGATCGTCTATTGCGCACCCTGGAGGCAGCGCGCTAGCCGGGGTTCTCCCCAAAGAACTGCTCCACATCGGTGATAGAGCCGGTCATGCGGTAGGGTGGGAGACTTTGGAGGAAGGTTTGGCCGTATCTCTGAGTCCTGATGCGGGGGTCGAGGAGGACTAAGACGCCGCGGTCAGAGAGCGAGCGGATGAGCCGGCCGAAGCCCTGTTTGAGGGTTAGTACGGCTTCGGGAACCTGGTAGTCGAAAAAGGGACGGCCGCCGGACTCTTCGATGGCGCGCATGCGGGCCTGGACGACGGGGTCAGAGGGGACGGCGAAGGGCAGACGGTCGATGATGACGCAACTGAGAGCTTCGCCCTGCACATCGACGCCCTGCCAGAAGCTGGCGGTGCCGAACAGAACGGAGTTGGGTGTGGCGCGGAACTCCTCGAGCAGGGCTTTGCGCGGAGCGGCGCCGTGGAGAAGGATGGGGAAGTCGAGGACGGGCGCGAGACGCTCGTAGAGGGCGCGCATTTGAGCATAACTGGTGAAGAGGCAGAAGGCGCGGCCACGGGTGATGGAGAGGACGCGCTCGATGCAGAGGGCGGCGGCCTGGGGGAATTCGGGATCGCGGGGATCGGGCATCTCAGGTGGGAGATAGAGGAGGGCCTGCTCGCCGTATCGAAAATGAGAAGGGACGACCAGCTCGCGGGCTTCAGTGAGGCCAAGGCGGCGGCGAAGATGCTCGAAGCCACCCTGTACGGTGAGCGTGGCCGAGGTGAGGATGACGGTGGGGATCTGGTCGAAGACCAGCTCGTGGACGAGCGAGGAGACGTCGATGGGCGTGGCCTGGATGTAGGTTGTTCGTAATTGGGAACGAGGACCGGTCTGGCGTCCGCCGCCGGCAGGCCGATCCGATGATGCGGAGGCGGCGATGGCGCTTGCGGCGCGGCGCTCGAGCCAGAACACCAGGTTGGAGGCGTTGGACTCGAGGAGGAACTCGAGCTCGGAGCGGAGGCGAGCGATGCGCTTCTCAAGGCCGGGCGCCTCGTCGACTTCGGTGAGCCGTTCCATCTCAGACTCAAGTAGCTTGAGCGTGGCGCGGACGGCGAGATAGAGCTCGCCGGACGATTCGAGAAACTCCTCGCGATTGTCGAAGGGATGGCGGCCGTCCCCAAGAGGCAGAGCGGCGAAAAACATACGTGCGCGCTCGCGCAGCTGCTGGGTGAGGGCGGGTGTGGTTGTGGCGCCCTGCTTGCCGCGCAGCAGCACGTCGATGTCGCGGGCCAGTTCCTCAATGCGGATGTTCGAGACGGAGAGGCCGAAGTAATTCGAGGCGACTTCTTCGAGTTCGTGTGCCTCGTCGAAAACCACGGCGGCGGCCTCGGGCAGGACTCCGGCGTCGGGCGCGCCCACAGCTTCGCGCTTGACCGCGAGATCGGCGAAGAACAGGTGGTGATTGACGATGACGATGTCGGATTCGAGGGCGCGGCGGCGCATCTCGGTGATGAAGCAGCGGCGGTAGTCGGGACATGTGGAACCGAGGCACGCGTCGGAACGGGCGTCCAGCTTGTTCCACAGGGGGCTTGATTCGGGCATCCCTGAGAGTTCCGCGCGGTCGCCTGTCTCGGTAATTTTTTCCCACTCGGCGATCTGGCGATACTGATCGATTTCTTCGAGGCCAGATAAAACCGGCTGGTCGCGCAGGGCAAAGAGCTTGCGGCGGCAGAGGTAGTTGGCGCGGCCCTTCATGTAGCAGACGCGCAGTTCGCCGAGTAGGGTTTCAAGGAAGGGAACGTCGCGAAAGTAGAGCTGATCCTGGAGGGCCTTGGTTCCGGTGGAGACGATGACGCGCTGGCCGGTGCGCAGGGCGGG
Organism: uncultured Acidobacteriota bacterium; assembly: GCA_963832535.1. GTDB lineage: Bacteria > Acidobacteriota > Terriglobia > Terriglobales > Acidobacteriaceae > Telmatobacter. Next base: position 13,917 of record CAWHUK010000043.1, on the reverse strand, counting down.
CAGCAGGTAGGCGAGGGTTTTGCCGGTGCCGGTGCCTGCTTCGACGATGAGATGGCGGCGCTCGGCGAGGGCCTGCTCCACGGCCTTGGCCATCTGGAGTTGGCCGGGGCGGTACTCGTAGGGGAGCGGCGAGCGCGCAAGGATGCCGCCCGGCGCGAAGAACTCGTGGAGCGTGGGGAGCGAACGGGTTGTGGCGTCGGTGGCGGGCATCAGGCGCGGGCGCTAACCTAATGATAGTGGTGGAGGCGGGAAGACAGGGAACGAAGGGACGCGGAAACGAGCAAACAAGCGCGGCCGCTGCGCTCAAGATGACCCGATGATGTTCTCCGTCCCTGCGCGGATGACTGCGCTACGCTTCCGCTGTTGTGGGGTCGATGATGGTTTTGATCATCGAGACGCGATTGGCTGGAAATCCGCCTTGCGCCGCGTGTTCGCGGACAAGCGCTTCATTCGGCGCGATGTAGATGCAATAGATCTTGTCACCGGTAACGTAGCTGTGCAGCCATTGAATCTGCGGGCCGAGATTGCGCAGGATTGAGCAGGACTTTTGCGAGATCGCCTTCAACTGCTCGGCCGACATGGAACCGGCTCCGGGAACTTCACGCTCAATCACGAACTTTGGCATGGGAAAGACCTCCTTTTGTCGGGCACTGGGGAAGTATATAGGCCTACGGGGTGAAATTGGCGGGGAAATGCTGCAGTTGTGTGAGAAGCATAGGGGACTGCCGCCGGGTGCGGAAATGGAGGCTCAACCGAAGTCTGGCTCTTTGCCGGCTGCGGCGGCGTGGTACTCCAGGCTGTTACGAAACTCTGCTGGAATTGGGTTTTGTAACAAGGGCACGGCTTCAGCCGGGCCGTAAGCGGCGCAAAATGAGCGAGGGCTTTAGCCCCTGCTGTTTCAAAGCACCAAATGATTGCGTTCGGCGAGTTTCGTAACAGCCTGGTACTCGTCCCCGCTCAGCACCTGGCTGTGGCGGAAGTCGAGCCATTGGCCGACGAGGAAGGCGGCGTCGGGATCGCTGTCGGATTCGACGGATTGCGCGGATTTGAAAAGACGCTTGCGAACTTCGGCGGCGCGCTGGGCGGCGGCGCGTTCGGTTCCAGCGGCGAAGGTGGCAGTGAAGGCTGCAGCGGGGTGGATGTGCATGACGCCTCCCGTGCTCAACAGACGGCATATTGGAGACCAAAACAACGGGACAAACATTTGAGACTGCTCATCTTACTGCGAAAAATGTGCGTGGCCAATCTGATAAATTGACTTTGCAAAGTGGACTAAGCATACTTAGTCCATGGCGTACACGGTCCATCAGGCGAAGACGAATTTCTCGCGAATTTTGAAAGAGGTTGAAGCTGGGCAGGAAGTGATTGTGATGAGGGGGAAGAAGCCGGTGGCAAAAGTGGTGCCAATCCATGCCCCGGCGTACTCGCGGAGTGCGCTTGCCGGCTCGTATCGCGGAAAGCTGAGTTGGACAGAGGACGCATTTGACCCCCTCACCGATGCGGAGCTTCGTGAAATGGGCTTGGACTATCTGGCCGACGCCCCGTTAGAGCCTCTGAACAAAAATCGATGAACTTTTTGCTCGACACTCACACGTTTCTCTGGTTCCTTCAGGAACCAGAGCGCTTACCGCACGGGGTTCACGAAGTTGTCGTGGGCTCCGATCAACCGTTGGCATTATCCATTGCGACGCCGTGGGAATTGGCGATCAAGGCCGGCACCAGGAAGTTGGGAACCACAGACATTCTTGAAAATTTCGAACTCTTGTTAAGAAAATGCGGTTGCACCATTCTCCCGCTGACGGTGAGACATGTCATCGCTTCCGGACTGCTACCGTTACGCCACAAGGATCCCTTCGACCGGCTGTTGGCTGCACAAGCGCTGGAACTGGATTTGACGCTCATCAGCTGCGACACGATATTTGATGAGTACGGCGTAAAGCGGCTTTGGGCCTAGTACGTTCCTCACGGAAGAATCTATACCATTCCAATTGGAGACTTAAGTTGCCGACGTATCGCAGATCGGTTGTTCCCCTGAGCGCGGGGGCCGCAGCGCTGCCATTGGTGGCGATTGTCGGGCGGCCCAACGTGGGCAAGAGCACGCTGTTCAACAGGCTCACGGGGAGCCGGCGGTCGATTGTGGGCGACGAGCCAGGGATTACGCGCGACCGCATCTACGGCGAGTACGAGTGGTCGGGGCGGCGCTACCGGCTTGTGGATACGGGCGGCATTGTGCCCGACGATCCCGAGCTGATCCTGGCGGAGATTTTTCAGCAGGCGCAGGTGGCGCTGGACGAGGCGGACGCGCTGGTGATGGTGGTGGATGCGCGGACGGAGCTGGCGCGGCCCGACTACGATTTGGCGCGCCTGCTGCAGCGCGGCGGCAAGCCACTTTTCCTGGCGGTGAACAAGGTGGAGGGCGAGTCTCTGGCTGCGGAGGCAGAAAACTTCCGCCGCCTGGGGATCCGGAATGTGTTCGCGGTGAGCTCGGAGCACGGGCAGGGATTTGGCGAGTTGCTGGATGCGATTGCGGAGGCGGTTCCGGAGAAAGCAGCGAGTCAGCAGGCTGGCGAGTCAGCAAGCCAGCAAGTCGGCGACGAATCCAATGGTGCGGTAGACGACGAGAAAGAAAAGAAGAAGATCCGCACGCATGGGGAGTTCGAGCAGCGCGAGACGTCGGTGGCGATTATCGGGCGGCCGAATGTGGGCAAGTCGACGCTGCTGAACGCGCTGACGGGGACGACGCGGGCGATTGTGTCGCCCATTGCGGGAACCACGCGCGATGCGGTGGATGAACTCGTGGAGTTCGAAGGCGCGCAACTGCGGTTTGTGGATACGGCGGGGATCCGGCAGCAAAGGCAAGACGAACCTGATGGCGGAGAAGCTGAGCGTGGTGATGGCGCGGCGGCACCTGGAGGCAGCCGACGTGGCGCTGCGTGGTGATCGACGCGACCGAAGGCGTGACGGCGAGCGACGCGACCATCGGGGGCTATGCGCACGAGAGCGGGCGCAGCGTGATTCTGGTCGTGAATAAGTGGGACGCGGTGACAACGGGACGCACGGACGGAAAACCGCCGGCGGACCGGACGATCTTCGAGCGGCAACTGAGGGCGGCGCTCAAATATCTCGACTATGCGCCGGTGATTTTTCTTTCCGCACTGGAGGGGACCGGGCCGGAGAGAAAAGGCATGGCGCGCGTGCTGCGCGAGGTGGTGGCCGTGGCCAAGGAGCGGCGCAAGCGCGTATCGACGGGGCAGATGAACCGGTTTCTCGACAAGATCGACTTTCAGCGGGCGCCGGTGCCGATGGCGAAACGGGTGCGGATCTACTACATGACGCAAGCGGCGGTGGCTCCGCCAACGTTTGTGCTCTTTACCGATCGCGAGGTGAAGCTGCACTTTGCCTTCGAGCGGTTCCTCGAAAATCAGATCCGTGAGGCGTTCGGATTCAAAGGGACGCCGATCTGGTTCAAGGTGAAGGAAAAGCAGGGTCGTAGGGACTAAGGACGTAGGGACGCGGGGTTGGCGGAGCTAGCGGAGCTGGCCAGGCGCGCGAGTAAAATCGAGGCAGTTTTTCCAGAATTCAAGGAGCGAGGAGCGCGCTGTACTCGACGTACTGAAGAGACGAGCGACGACGGAATGAGGAAAACTGGCCCCGTCCCTTCGGGTTGCGGCGAAAATCGGCTCATACCTTGTTGTCGTCCTCGCCTTGGAACGGCCAAAGCCTTCGTCCTCCGCCTCGTCTCCACCCCACGGACGAAGACCTGTCCGTTGAGGCCCCGGTTCTGAGCCGATTTTCGCTCGCAAACCGGGTCCCCGCCGCATGGTCTTTGTCCGCTGGGGTGGAACGCTGTCCACCCCAAAGTTAATAAGATACTCTAAGGCCCGCTCAAGAGACTGTGCAGTGATTGCGGTGACAATGAAGACTTGGCAGCGCGCCTGTCAGGCTGAAGTAATGGTCCTGGTTACTTCAGGAGGAAAAGCCGGAATCCTTCGCCCAGGGTCGCGTTTGGCCGCTGTATGATGGCCACACCATAACTCGTGGGGAAAGGATTTTATGCAAAAGTACCTGGACGCCATTAGCCTCGCAGCCTTGGCCGTGCTACTGGTATTCACCGGGTTTGCTCTGTACGGTTCGAACCGGCTGCCGGACCATATTCCCACGCATTTCGATCAGCTTGGCCACGGGGACGCCTGGACCACGCCATCTTCGTTTGAGGTGCTGCCCGTCATCGCCGTGATCGTGTACCTGGCGCTGAGCGTTGTAACGGCATTTTCCTGGCTTGCCAAAAATGCGGCCCAAAAGAACCCGGACGGCATGCCTGGACTCGAGGCGATTTTTCTCAAGCTGATCACGTGGGTCAAAGCAGAGTTAATCGGGGTCTTTGCCTACATCCAGATCTCTTCAATACAGGCGGTGCGGCGCCAGGAACTGGCGTCATCGTGGCGGGGCTGGTGGATACTGCTGGCAGCTCTCTTAGTGACGATTGTGTGGTATGTTGCCGAGATGTTTCGGGCGGAGCCGGCAGAGCCTTCAAACGCATAGTTTATTGATTCCGCAAAAGTTCCGTGTCGCCCCGAGGTGACGGAGCCTATCCCAGGGATGAACCGGCGCAACGGCGGCGCTTGGCGGTTTGCCGATCGCTTTTATCGAGATCTACCAAAGCAGCCAAAGGCTGCTTAAGAACCAAAGCATCGCGACGATGGTCAAGCATTGGTAGGCCCGATCAGCGGACTGGCTAGACTGCGAGTTGCCATACGAGGAGGCGGCTGGCGAGCTGGGGATGGATACAGAAGGGGTGTGCATCATTGCCTGCCTTTCAACGCCTTGCGGCTAGGGCGGTTCCAGTAATGGCTGTGCCCGATTGAACTCCGCGAGGTTTCAGCTCTCTGCCAGCCGCGTAGACCTTTGGACCTTGCCTTCGGGCGAAAATCAACCCTGGAAACGCTGTTGATTACGTTTGGATCACGCTTCGGGTTCCCCCATTCAAGAAAATCTCTTCGGCTGTGGTTCCCGGCGTTCCTGTCCTTTTGGGCGTTAGATGCCAAAGTTGCGTCACTGATTCGTGAAAGATGAAGAGTGAAAAAATCTTTTTGCATTTCTTCTTGCATTCCTTATCGTCGTGATCGTCGTGGTTCTGCGGACGATTCTGTGCTGCCCCGGCACTCGTTCTGGCAGGCCGGGGTAGTAGGTCGGTTTGAAGCTGTTTTGAAAGGGCACGAGTTTACTCGTGCCGTAAAGACCGCAAAATGAATGCGGGCTTTAGCCCCTGAGGGAACGTTTCCATCAAACTGACCCACTATCCAGGCCGGTATTCCTTCGGTAACGGGTGTACAATTTCGCTCGTGAGCACTGGCCCACAACTTGTGCGCCCCGCGGCGCCGGCGGAACGCAGTTGGCTGCCCTTGGCAATCGCCGCGGCTGTTGTTTTTGTCGTGGCGGGTGGATTGGTGCTCGTATTCGAGCACGGCAAGAGCGAGCCCCCGTTTACGCCCATCTCCGCGGCGGCCGATCCCTATGCGGCCAACCTCTCCATTAGCGGTTTGGCAATGAGCGAGTCGTCAAACCTGGTCGGCGGCAAGGTGACCTACCTGGATGGGAAAATTGCAAACCAGGGCAACAAAACGGCTACCGGAATCACCGTGCAGGTGCTGTTCCGCAACCCCGCGCACGAAGTGGTGCAGAACGAGACCCAGCCGCTCAAGATCATCCGAACGCGCGACCCGTATGTCGATGTTGAGCCGCTCAGCGCCGCTCCGCTGAAGCCGGGCGAGGCCGAGGACTTCCGATTGATCTTCGACACGGTGGCTCAAGAATGGGATGGAGCCTACCCGGAGATTCGGGTCATTCACGTGGAGACGAAATAGGGGGCTTGGCACCACAGTTGTAGATCGCCTGTTTTTTGTAGATCGCCAATTCCGGTGGGAGCCGGGAGCTTTAGCTCCCGGAAAAGGTGCAAATGCGCGGGGCCTTCACAGGCTTCGGAAAAACTCAATCCAAAGGGCTTTGTAACAAGGGCACGCCTTCACATCTGCGGAAAAACTCAATCCAAGGGGCTTTGTAACAAGGGCACGCCTTCACATCTGCGGAAAAACTCAATCCAAGGGGCTTTGTAACAAGGGCACGACTTTAGTCGGGCCGTAAAGTCAGCGGAATGAGTCGGGCTTTAGCCCCTGCCAATCCATCCTTTGCCGACTTCGCTTTTCGTTCGGACTTTTTCCGCAGCCTCTTCAGGCTCGGATTTTTGCCCGAAGCAAGCAAGTACAACTGTTGGTCCGAGTTTCTCGCGACATCCAAAGATAAATGCGGCTTTGGAACGACGAATTTTCGTCTTCTTATGACGGGGTCCAGGTCCGGGCGCTGCTATTTTGTTTCTTGCGAAAAATGCGGCCTGGCTTTCCTTACAGAGTAGAAAGTGCGCAATCGTGCAAAATTTACCAGGCAACCGGGCTAGTTCTGACGATGGGTCGGCTGTTGTGCGCATGATCTGGCGGGTAAACAAGCATATTTTTCAATCAGATATGAGTCTAATTATGGCTCGTCTGGTCTTTGGCAGGCCCATTGCAATCGATAAGGGCGAGCGGAACACCGACGCTCGCCGCGCCGGTACGTGCGGTGCCACAAAAGGGCCAAACTATGAGAATATGTTCCAACGTTTCGAGCTTGTTCCCACGCCAGTTTGCCGTACTTATGCTGGCATCTGCCATAACAATCCCCGTTTGGGCGCAGCAGGCGCAATCATCGGCTGCGGATTCCCAGAACACCCCTCCTTCGGCTGCTCAACAACAGCCCTCCTCCGCGGCTCAGCCGTTAAGCGCTCCGAGAGAGGGGTTCTGGGGCCGTGTGTATCCTTTCGCCCGCAAGAGGTGGGTGAAGAGGCAGACTGACCCAATCAACGACCGGCTGACCGAGCTCGATGAGGTAAACGCCAAGAACGCGCGCGACATCAAGGACGTGGATGAGCGGGCACAAGCGGGAATCCAGAAGGCGCAATCCGCAGCCGATGCAGCCAACCAGCAAGCTAACGCCGCCAATGCCCAGGCGTTGACCGCCAGCAACACCGCGCAGCAGGCTTCAACGCACGTGGACCAGGTGAATACCACCGTGAACGGCCTTGACCAGTACCACCAGATCACAGACGCTGAGATCAAGTTCCGTGGCGGAAGTCCAGTGTTGACAGCTGAGTCCAAGGCTACCCTCGACCAGTTGGCCGCGAGCGTGACAGGCCGCGATGGCTACATCCTGGAAATGGAAGCACACGCGCCGGCGCCGGGCAGCGCAGGCATTCAAGAATCCGAGCGTTTGGCCGAGGCGGTCAAGCGCTATCTCGTAACCGAGCATCAGATTCCCGTCTACCGCATGCATGCCGTGGCGTTAGGCAATGCGACCATGGCAATGAACTCCGGAGATCAGGCAATGAACTCCGGGAACTCCGGCGATCAGAAGCCGGAGCGGGTACGGACCAGCAGCGTGCATCTGCGGCTGATGGAAAACAGTTTGGCGGCCCCGGCAGGGGCGCAACCCCAAAGCACACCTGCCGCAGCTGGTGCGGAGCAGCCGTAATTTCGCGGCCATCCTCCCCCGAGGCTCTGCTCGTGCACCAACGGCTACCCCGCCGTTTGGCCGCCAAAAAAGCTCTCGCAACGCGAGAGAACCAAGGCAACTTGGCCCCCGTTGAAAACGGGGGCCGTTTTTTGTCTGCATGAGACGGGCGTGCTGAGAACGGGGGGATCCGGCTCCCGGAGCGCTTGGCGCGTGCGTTCTTCGTTTTCGATCAAAGCGAAGCGGACGCGGGAATGTTCATGTTGAGCCGGGAAGGGTGGCCCGTCCAGTGGGCGAGTTCATGCAACGCCGTCGCCGCGAATTCTTCCGGACCATTGAACGCGAAATCCGGCGGAAGCTGGATGTGATCAGTAGACGGTGAGTAAAATGCACGATCGCCGCCGATGCGGACCACGGCGCCGCTGTTCCGGAAAATGATCTCCGACGCTTCGGGGCGCGTCCAAGGCGCTTCGTCCACCGCAGGAGCCTTGTAGGCTGGAACGCCGTCGATCTGCGACGCATTGGCAGATCGAACCAATGGAGTCACGTTCCGCGACATGATGACGCCGGAAGAGCGGTTGCGGGCGTCGATTGCACTGCAACCAGTTAATCGGGTGTCTTGTGCGCTCTTTTGCGCGATCAAGCGGGGTACTACGACTGCTTTGAAGCCTGCTCACGAACGTATTTGGCCAGCCGCTCGGCAACCTGGCTCCGGCGTCCTTCGGGCCAGTCCATCAGCCCGCTTCCGCTCTTCGCGCCGAGCATTCCCGCCTTGATTCGATCGGCCAGCAACTGCGAAGGCTGTTCCGCCCGGCACAGCGCGGGAAAAACATATTCATGGATGGCAAACGTCATATCCAGCCCTACATAGTCCGCGTTTTCAAGCGGACCGAGGACGCGAAGTTTCATCCCGAGCGTGTTGCGAACAACCAGATCCACTGTCTCCGCGCTGGCTACGCCTTCCTCGACCAGCGCAAAAGCTTCGCGCCAGAGAGCATGCTGCAAGCGGTTGCCGATAAAGCCCGGCGTGTCTTTCCGCACATGGACAGGAGTCTTTCCGCAAAAGGCAAGAAAACGCATGGTCCAGTCAATGAACTCGGGGCACGTTTGAGATCCCTGAATGACCTCGACAATCGGAATGAGTTGGGGCGGATTCCACCAGTGGGTGCCGACGGCGCGGCTCGGATCGCGCATTTTGTTCGCTACATCTCCCACGCGGTAGACCGACGAGTTCGTGGCGAGAATGGCGTTCGGAACAATGGTCTCCAACTCCGCGAAAAGGTCCTGCTTCAGAGGCAGACTTTCGGGTACAGCTTCAATCACAAGATGCGTTGCCGGATCCAGGCCGGCGAGAGTGGAAACCACGCGCAGGCGCCGCGACGCGTCGCCGGAACCCTTCCACTCCGCCAACGTTGCCCCGACGCGCTTCGGTAGGTTCTCTCGCACACCGGTGTCGGCTTCATAGATGGTCGTGCTTACGCCGGCGTCGAGAAAGATCGCCGCCAGGGCGTGCCCCATCAGTCCCCCGCCCACAATGGCCACCCGCGTGGTTGCGTCCGGTCCCGGCCGTGTGGTTGTCATACCGTGTAGCCTCCGCCTGCGCCGCGCTCGCGCCGCAACTCCTCACTATGCGGTAGTCCCTTCGTGGCCACGCCCCGCAGATAGATGTTGCTCCCCGTTCGCATCGTTAATTGTCGAATGGCTTGACTCGTTTTTCCGCCCCGTCCCGCGAGCAGGAAGGGGCGGAGTGGACAAAAGTTTACATGGCTCCGTACTTGTAAACCCGCGGCTCGGCCGGGACGAGCTCGTCCTCGTCAATCTCCGCGACAGCGCGAATCATGGAGCCATCTCCCAGATGCCAACGGATCGGAAACGCAAAGAAGCGGAAGCGCTTGCCCTTCACCTTATCCAGATCGCCGCCGAGGTTTTCAACGCCGACAATGCCATTGCCCAGCATGTACTTGTGGCATGGCTCCCAGGTGCCGGGGCAACCAATGGCTTCAAGATCGCCGAACTTCTCATCGTACTTGGCCTTGCCGTGCACTTTGATATAGATCTCCCTGTCGAACTCGGCGTAGGCCTCCTCGCCAAACTGCTCGACGTACTCATCGCAGATCGACTTGCCGGTATAGCCTGGGAGCTTCATGTTAGTGCCGTTATTGCCCATGGAGGTATGCAGGGGGTGGTCCAGAGCTTGCTGGTCCATCGCCACGACTTTCACCTTGTGGTCGCGGAACCACTTGCCGGCATCAGCGCCGCAGCCCAGCGAGTAATGGTAGTACTCCTTGCTGTCATCGAACTTCCGGTGCATGCCGGTGTTGAGGCATAGCACCATGCCCTCAATCTCCGCGAGACCTAAGCCGGCGCGCACCACGGCGTCTTCCAGGTCAGAGGGCATGATCAGCTTCCAGCGATCCACGCGGACGTCCAGGCAGACAGCATCGCCGCAATAGGCGTCGACGGGGAGCTCGTGCGAATAAAGCGCGCGCCGGCCATCGAACATGCGCTCCATTACGTGGCGGGGGGCATCGGCGTGCGTTCCGGTATGCATGGTGCACTTAATTGTCTGCGTTAGTACGCCACCCTTTGCCATGCTGTGCATCGGGGCGATTTCAGGTTTGGAGAAGTAAGGCCACAAGGGCATGTCTCCAAAAAAAGGGTGGCTCAGATCCACAAAAACTTTCTTTCCCATGATGTTGTTCCTTTCATCGCTTGAATTGCTTGCAATTGCCTTCTCAATACCGTTTGTGTCAACCGGCGGTCGTGCCGCCGTCAACATAAAGAATCTGGCCGGTGACGAAATCGGAGGCTGGCGACGCAAGATACACCGCCGCACCGATGAAGTCTTGCGTGACGGCCGCACGCCCCAGAGGAATGCGCGACATGAAGATGTCGTACAACTGCTTGTTCTCGAGCACCTCTTTGGTAAGTGGGGTCCAGCAAATACAGGGCGCGATGGAGTTCACGTTGATGTGGTACTTGGCCCATTCGGTCGCCAGCTGCTTGGTCAGCAGGTTAACCGCACCTTTGCTTGTCCCGTAGGCTACGTACCCACCGGGATGGCCGGCAAACGCGCGTACCGAGGAAATGGTGATGATTTTTCCGTACCCCTGCTCTTTGAAAATCTTACCGGCGTGCTTGCAGGGCAAAAATGTCCCGCGTACGTTGATATCCATGACTTGGTTGAAGTCTTCCACGGGAAAATCTTCGGCCGGATGCCGTTTCGCCAAGCCGGCGACCGTGGCCAGAATGTCTATCCGGCCGAACGTTTTCATGGTCTGATCGACCATCCGCACGACCTCTTCCTCGCGACCCACATCGCAGGTTATAGCCAGCGCTTTCCGGCCCAGCGCTTCGACTAACTTCACCGCTTGTTCAAGGGTCTTCAACGTGCGGCCGGTGACGACAATGTCGGCGCCATAGGCAGCCAGGCCCTGTGCGATCGCTTCGCCCAGCGCACCACCGCCACCGGTCACAATTGCGACTTTTCCGGTCAAGTCAAACATCTTCTTCACGTAATCGAGATTCACCGTCTGATCCACTGCCAATGTCGCCATTATGTTCTCACCCGCACTTTCAGAGGTTGTTTACCAGGAAAACGCTCGCCGCGTGGCCGATTCTCTGCAGAATTCGATTTCCTATGCCGCGGCACGCTCTTTCACTCTGTACCGCAATGCTGTACAGTTTGTCTCGCCATAGAAATGTTGACACGCAGGGTCGCGACTGTCAATCGCCTCCAGCCCGTTGCCTGTTGCCGAGTGAATGTAAATGAAGCTGTTGCAAGGGATGCAAACGCAATTGTATCTACGACGCCTTCTTGCCGGCGCCCACGCGTTTCCCAACCGGGCGGCGAAAGTCACGAACATCCGACGAAATCCGGGTCAGAGTGCTCAATAACGCCTGCGACAACCGCTCTTCCTGCCCATAAAACCGACCCGCGGGCAAAGGAATCGAGATGGCCACAACCTCGCCGTTGCCGAACTCCAGGCAACCGCCGACAGCACAAATGCCCACCGTGTGCTCTTCGCGATCGAATGCGATTCCGGTGCGCCGAATCTCCGCAAGGCTTTGCATCAGAGTCTTCTTGTCCACAATGGTCTTGGCGGTAAGTGGCTCCAGCGGCTCGCTCATCAATGCGCCCGCCAGGTCCTCCGGCAACGCTGCCAGCACTGCTTTGCCGTTGGCCGTGCAATGCAGCGGGAAAGCCCTGCCCAGTGCTGATACGGCGCGCAAACGGCGCATGGCAACGATCTGATCCACAAATGTCACCGTATGGCCTGTGCGGATGGAAAGATCGACGGTTTCGTTCAAATCCCTGGAAAGACGGGCCAGGTAGGGGTGCAGTTCTTGGATCGAATCCAGCTTAGCTGCTTCGGCAAGGTGAGCAATTTCAGGGCCGAGCCGGTACTGTCCCGGGCCGTTTGAGGAAACCAGCCGCTCGGCCTCAAGGGCCAGAACAATGCGGTATACGGTGGAGCGAGGCAGACCCACATTCTCGGCGATTCCGGCCAGGCTCAAGCCGTTAAAATCTCCGAGTACCCGCAGTATCTGCGCCGACCTCGCAATAACCTGAATATTGCTAGTGCGCCGTTTCTTGATCCCCGCGCGCTTGCGTAAGGCCAGTTTTTCCGCCTTGACAGTCTTCATACCGTAATTGTACATTCGCTGCTGTCTGCTATTGCGGTACAAATTGTACTGCAATACAGAACAGTACAATGGTTGCGGAAATGGCGTACCGGCATTCGCGGCAGGCAAGTCGTCGCGACCTTAAGGCCGGGGCCCCCGCGAATAGGTCTTGGACCGTGGGGTGGAAGAAGCGAAGACGCTAACGACCACCTTGACCGGCCATAGTATTGCCGAAACCGCCATAAATCGGCGACGGCTGCATCATCCGTCTGCTAGCAACGGTCGATCCGAAGCAGAGTTTTCGCATCGACAAGGGAGAATAGCCATGGAGTGCACACGCTTCGACCAGGCCAAACCTTATACCGCTCCAAAACACAACGGTTGTTCATCGTTTCGTCTGCAGGGTTTGGAGGCAAGCGCCACCAAGAGCTTTTGGGTGGGACTGTCTCACTTCCTTCCTGGAGGAGGCGCCGATCTTGACGCCTCGCCTTACGAAAAGGTCTATGTAGTCACCGCCGGCGAGCTCACGGTCGTTTCTGGTGGCCAGACCGCGGTCCTGCGCGTCAACGATTCGTGCCTGATCCCGGCGAACGAGGCGCGCACCGTGGTAAATCATACCAATCTCCCGGCGTCGATGGTGGTGATTCTCTCCAAGATGAGCGAGGCAGTATGAACCCGGTAATCTTGACTGCGGCGGTCAACGGACCGATCGCCACGCTGGGAGACCATCCCGGCCTGCCGGTGACCCCCGAGCAGATTGCTGTGGCGGCGGCGGATGCCCACGCCGCCGGCGCAGCCATTGTGCACGTTCACATCCGCGATGAAGCCGGCCTGCCCACCGCTAACCTCAAAATCGCGCAAGCTGTAATGGAGAGCGTCGCCGCGCGGTGTCCGGTCCTCTTTCAGCTATCCACTGGCGTGGGCCTCTCCGTGCCTTATGAGGACCGCGCCAAGCTGGTGGAACTGAAGCCGCGCATGGCCACATTGAATCCCTGCACCATGTCCTTCGGCGTCGGCGAGTTCCGCAATCCTCCTTTAGAAGTAAGGAAGCTTGCGGGCAGGATGCGGGAGCTTGGCATCAAAGCGGAACTAGAAATCTACGATTCAGGCCATGTGGATGCCTGCCTGGATCTGCTGAAAGACGGCCTGCTCGTTGAGCCACTCCAGTTTTCCATTGTTATGGGCGTAAAGGGTGGCATGGCGGCAACGGTCGAGAACCTGATGCACACCGTGCGGCACATTCCTTCCAACGCCGTCTGGCAGGCCATCGCCATCGGGCGCAATAACCTCGACCTCACCACCATTGCCATGCTCATGGGCGGAAATGTCCGCACCGGTCTTGAAGACACGCTGTATTTCTCCAAAGGCGTGCGCGCCAAAGACAGCTCCCAACTGGTGGCGCGCGTGGCGGGCATCTGCACTGCACTGGGCCGTGAGGTGGCTTCCGTGGAGGAAGCCGCCAGCTTGCTTGGGTTGACGAGCTGAAGAACTCACCGGACTCAACTCGAAATCGAGAGCAACATGAACAATCTCCAGCCCGATGCGCCGGCAGCCCTCGCGAGTCTCGTTGAGTCTCTTATTTGCGCTCTACGCAGATGAGGGCCATCGATTGTGTAAATACCCGTCCTCTATACAAACAACTTGCCATTCCCATCAGATTTGAGAGATTATACACGCTATTCACCTTACGTGGGTTCTACTGTGCCTGAAAACTAGCGGGTATTGATCGGGCGGACGCCCGCGGTGGGGTCT
>CAWHUK010000042.1:0-60498 GCA_963832535.1 uncultured Acidobacteriota bacterium | reverse complement strand
ATAGAAGCTGAAGGGAATGGAGTCGATGGTGCGCTTGCCCGCCTTTTTCAGTTGTGCATTCAGGCGCGCCGCCTCGTCCTTTTCGATGTGATCGCCCACCCGCAAGCCGCTTTCGCCGGCGTTGACGATCTCAATGAAATCGAGAATTTTCGAGTCCTTCACTTTGCGGTAAGGCGACTCGATAAATCCGTACTCATTGATGCGCGCAAAGCAGCTAAGCGAGCTGATGAGGCCGATGTTCGGGCCTTCTGGCGTCTCAATGGGGCAGATGCGGCCGTAATGTGTGGGGTGTACGTCGCGCACCTCGAAGCCCGCGCGCTCGCGTGAAAGTCCGCCCGGCCCGAGAGCCGAAAGCCTCCGCTTGTGCGTAATCTCCGAGAGCGGGTTGGTCTGGTCCATGAACTGCGAGAGCTGCGAGGAGCCGAAGAACTCGCGGATCGCCGCCATCACCGGCTTGGCGTTGATGAGGTCGTGCGGCATGGCTGTGTTCAGCTCCTGATACACGCTCATCTTTTCCTTGATGGCGCGCTCCATGCGCACCAGGCCGATGCGGAACTGGTTCTCCATCAGCTCGCCCACGGCGCGCACGCGGCGGTTGCCCAGGTGGTCGATATCGTCCACCATGCCGATGTTCTTGCGCAGCTTGAGCAGGTAGCGGATGGTCGCGTAGAAATCCTCGGGTGTCAGCGTGCGATGATCCAGCGGCGTGGCGTCCTGGTTTTCGTACAATTTGATGTTGAACTTAAGCCGGCCCACGCGCGAGAAATCGTACTTGCGCGCATCGAAGAACATGCCTTCGAAGAGCGCCGTAGCCGTGTCCAGCGTGGGCGGGTCGCCCGGCCGCAGCTTGCGGTAGATTTCGATGAGCGCCTCTTCCGGCTTGTGGACACGGAGTCGCGCTTCAGCGTGTTGGAGATGATGTTGCCCACGTCGTCGCGATCGGGGAAGAAGACCTCGAAGCTGGTCGCGCCCGAGGCCAGCACCTTGTGCAGGCGGTCGGCGGTCAACTCCACGTTGGCCTCCACCACCACTTCGCCGGTGGACGTATCCACCACGTCGGACGCGGTCATTGCGCCGTCCAGCTCGGCGGCTTCCACTTCCACCTTGTCGATGCCCGCGGCACGCAGCGCCTTCAGCGAATGCGGCGTAATCTTGCGCCCGGAGTGCGCGATCTCTTCCTTGCCGTGCAAAATGGCGTGCGCCGGCTTTACGCCCATCAGGTGCGTGCTCTTCGTGGCATCCTGCGGCACCTCCCAGTGCAGCTTGCCGTCGGCAATGTGCAGACGGTCCACGGTGTAGAAGGTTTTCAGAATCTCCTCGTCGGAGCGCAGCCCCAGCGCGCGCAGGAAGATCGTTCCCAGGAACTTGCGCTTGCGGTCGATGCGCACATAGAGCGTGTTCTTCTGGTCGTACTCGAACTCCACCCACGAACCGCGATAGGGAATGATCTTGCCCAGGAAATAGGTGCGGCTGTTGGCGGTCTCAAAGAAGACGCCGGGCGAGCGGTGCAACTGCGAAACGATCACGCGCTCGGTGCCGTTCACAATGAACGTGCCGTTCGGCGTCATCAGCGGAATATCGCCGAAGAACACTTCCTGCTCCTTAATGTCGCGGACGGTCTTGTTGCCGGTCTCGGGGTCCTTGTCGTAGATGGTCAGGCGCACCGTCACCTTCAACGGCGCGGAGAAGGTCATGCCCCGCTCCTCGCACTCCTGCTGGTCGTACTTCAACTGCAGGCTCACCGGGTCGCCGCACTTGTTGCAGAAGTCGGGCGTGTTCTTGTTGTACGTGCCGCACTTCTGGCAGAGCACGTCGCCGGGCAGGAAGGGATCGGTGATGACCATCGCCCCGCAATGCACGCAGGCCGTGCGCAAGTGGTGCAGGCCCTTCAGGTGTCCGCACTTGCACTCCCAGTTGCCGATCGAGAAGTCAACGAAGTCCAACTGCGAGATGCCGCGGAAGTCGGTGATCGGGAAGACCGACACAAACACCGACTGCAATCCGTTGTCGTCGCGCTCGTTGGGCAGCTTGTCCATTTGCAGGAAACGCTCGTAAGAGCGGCGCTGCACTTCAATCAGGTTGGGAATCTGGGTTGCGGTGGGAATCTTTGAAAAATCGAGCCGGCTGCGAATCGCGCGCTTCTCGTTGGGCATGATCACTCCTGAGCCTCGTCGCTCCGGCGTCCGCCCTACCAAAGTGGCCGCGCCGGTCCGGCGCCCGAGTCTCATCGGCGCCGGTATTGTTCCGGAAGAAATCGAAAATACCGTTGGAGCAGGCAATGAAAGTCCCGCTCGCATGCTGCCGGCAAACCGGAAAACTGGTTCCGGTCATACCGGGGTGAACCCAGGTCAGAAGGGTTCTGTGAGAGCCGCGTCAAAAACGCGTGGTCGATATTGCAGTACATCGGGCAGGTGCGCTAGACTGCGCACAATTGGAAGAAGCAAGCGCAACGGAAGAACCCTGAAATTAGGGTGAAACCGCCAATGGGAGGTTGTGCGCAGATACTAGCTGGAGCTCGAAAAAAATCTCTCAGATGCACACTCGGGAGACACAAAAAGCCCGTAAGGACGCAATGCCTCACGAGCGCGGCCCGTCGCCAGTGCTCCCAACCGAATTCTCTTCCATTGTCCTCGCCGATCGCAATATCCGCTTCCGCCGCGTATTGCCAGCTGCCCGACCCTCATCAACGGCTGCCCCGCCTGACCTCAAGGCAGATCGTTGACCCAAAAGAACTTAACCGATTCATGACGTCCGCGTCGATTAGGCTCTCCACTGCCCTGAACCACGGACGCGTGCATGGACTCCACGCTTGAGATTACGCGCCGCCTAGCCGTTCCATTCCCTGGAATAACCGAACGGAACCCGCAGGACGCGCAACATATATCGTAGCGCGTCCCGGCGTCCCTTGCAAGTCTCGTGCCGTTTACTTGACCCGTTACTTGATTTCGACGGTCGCGACGCCTTCAAACTTCTTCCTGATGGCCTCGGCCTCTTCCTTGGTCGCGTTTTCCTTGATCGGCCTTGGGAGCCCCATCCACCAGGTCCTTGGCTTCCTTCAGACCCAGCGACGTGACTTCGCGTACCGCCTTGATAGTGCTGATCTTATTGGCGCCCGCGTCCTTCAGGATGACCTGGAACTCGGTCTTCTCCTCGGCCGCCGGAGCCGCCGCGCCACCGCCAGCGCCCGCGACAACCACCGGAGCAGCGGCTGCGGCCGAAACGCCAAGCCTCTCTTCCAGCTTCTTCACCAGAGCCGCCGCTTCCAGCAGGCTCAGGCTCACAATTTGTTCTTCCAACTGTGCTATATCCGCCATTTTCTCTCTCCAATCAGAACCGTTTGAATTCGTGTTTCCCCGGCCGCAAAAGCAAGGCTTGAAAGTTTCCGATGCGCCAGACCCGCGCCCTTTCTGCCTGCTTCACGGCCAAAACCCTTGAAAACAGCTTAGCTCAGCTGATCAGTCTCTCAGTGATCAGTCACCGCTCAGGTTGACCATGCTAACAACTGACAACTGATAACTGCGCGGCTACGCCGCAGCAAACTTTTCCTTCTCCACGCCCTGGCCCAGCACCACGGCCAGATCGCGGCCCGCGGCATTGATCACCGTGGCCAGCCGCTGCGCCGGCGCGTTGATGAGGAAGAGCAGCTTCGAGAAGATCTCTTCCTTGCCCGGCATGGTGGCCAGCGCCTTCACATCGTCAACGGTGAGCAGCTTGCCGTCCACAATGCCCAGCTTGAACTGGAACTCCGCCGCGTTCTCGCCCGCCCACTTGGCGAAGACCTTGGCCAGGCCACGGGATCGCCCGCGGTGAACGCCACCGAGTTCACGCCCTTCAAGCCCTTCAGCGCCGCTTCAACCTGCGTGCCCGTGCCCGAGATCGCGGCCAGCTTGTTCTTCACCACGCGATACTTGCCGCCGGCCTCGCGAATCACCTTGCGCAGCTGGTAATCCTTGGCAACGGTCAACTTGCTGAACGTGCCGATAATCGCGGTCGTCGAAGTCTCCAGCTCCTTGGCCAGAACCTTGACCTTCTCCGACTTCTTCGCCTTTGAAATTGCCATTTTGTGCTCCGCACAGTGGACAGTGATCAGTGGTCAGTGATCAGTGATCAGGGCTTCAAACCCTCGTCGACCCTTGCTCTCCGTTCGCTGTTTCCTTATCTTTCCCGCTCGCCCTCATCTGACGGCTTGCTTCAAATCCCGTTTACCTCGCTCCCAGCAGTGCGCGATGTGAGTCAAACCCGCAACACGAACTGACCACTGACAACTGATCACTGACAACTGGCCTTAGTGCTTGCCCGCCGCATCGGCCACCGCCGAATCCAGCGGCACTCCGGGACCCATCGTCGAGCTCAGCGTGACGCTCTTGATGTACTTGCCCTTGGCCGCCGAAGGCTTGGCGCGCACGATCGACGTGATCACCGTGGTCGCGTTGTCGATCAGCTTTTGCGGATCGAAGCTCAGCTTGCCCACGGGCACGTGCACCAGGCTGGTCTTGTCGGCGCGAAACTCCACCTTGCCGGCCTTGATCTCTTTCACCGCCGCGCCCACGTCCATGGTCACGGTTCCGGTCTTGGGATTCGGCATCAGCCCCTTCGGTCCCAGCACCTTGCCCAGCCGTCCCACCACCTTCATCATGTCCGGCGTGGCGATCAGCGCGTCGAAGGCGGTCCAGTTTTCCTTCTGGATCTTTTCGACCATCTCTTCGCCGCCCACAAAGTCGGCGCCGGCCGCGGTGGCTTCCTTCTGCCGGTCGCCTGTGGCGATCACGGCCACGGTCTTGGTCTTGCCCAGCCCGTGCGGCAGCACCACGGTGCCGCGCACCATCTGGTCGGCGTGGCGCGTGTCCACGCCCAAACGCATGCGTCAGGTCGACGGTCTCGTCGAACTTGGCGTACTTCACTTGCTTGAGGAGATTCACTGCTTCAGGCAGCGGATACGCCGGCCTGGTGACAGCGGCGCGCGCCTTCGCAATATTCTTGCCGATCTTGGCCATTCTTCCCTCGTCTCCCACCGCTTTTGCCAGCCCGCCCGTCGCGGAAAGTCGCTGGCCCCGCAGGCAACCTCCCAATGTTGCCGCACGTCAAACCAGGACTCCAAAAGCCGTGGTGCTATTGACGGCGCAGGGATTTCCCCTGCGCACATCTTTGAATCATAAAGGAATGAGTCCCGAATTGCAACCAGCGAGGCGGCGCTCAGATTGCCGTCAGCGCGATGACTGCGACGGCGGCGCCTATAGCCAGGCTCATGCGGTCCGTCAATGCAAAGACGAGAGGGTCCTCGCTGAGTTCGCCCCGCGAAGCCAGCAGCCACACGCGGCACAGCCAAAGAATCATGAACGGCATGATCAGCCACAGAAATTGCGGCCGGTGGTAGAGTTTCATCACTTCGCTGCCGCTGATATAGATGGCGAAGATCATGACCGCCGCAAAAGCGCTGGCGGTGCCGAAGCTGCGCAACTGCTCGATATCGGCCACGAGATAGCCGCGGCCGTTGCGGGGCGGCAATCCGCTGATGCGCAGGTTTTGCAACTCAGCAAAACGCTTGACGATAGCCAAAGAGAAAAACAGGAAGATCGAGAAACCGGCAAGCCAAGGTGAGATGTGCGATTCTGTGGCGGCGCTTCCGGCAAGCAGGCGCAGTGTGTACAACCCAGAGAGCACCAGCACATCCACCAGCACGATCCGCTTCAGATACCAGGAGTAGGCCAGCGTCGTTCCAAGATAAAGAAGCAGCCAGCCGTAAAACCCAACCGGCAGGAGGCGCGCGCCCGAGAGCGCCAAAAGCAGAAAAACAGCCACGAAGCAAAGCCCCGCGAATGCCGACAGATCGCCCGTGGCAAAGGGGCGCAGGCGCTTCTGGGCGTGACGGCGATCGGTCTCGATGTCGAGCAGGTCGTTGACGATGTAAGCCGACGAAGCCGTGAGACTGAAGCAGCAAAAGGCCAGCAGTGCGTCCAGGAGCCGATTGACAGCGATCACGTGCGCCAGCAGCAGCGGCAGAAAGATGAGCAGATTCTTCGCCCACTGATGCGGACGCAGGGCCATCAACACGGACCAGAGCGGGCGGGCACGCTCAGTAAACGTGCGCGCGGGGTGAATGCCGCGCATGCGCAGCCTCAGCCGCAGGCGAAGACTCGGGTTCGCCACCATAGGTTCAGTGGCCTGGGCCAGCAACGGCAGATCGGGAGCGTCATTGCCGATGTAGTCGTATGCGCCAATCCCCAACTGGCCGCGGAGGCGATCGAGCTTTCTGGTTCCGGTCAGGTTGACTTGGCCGTCGCTGGCCATGACGCCGGTGAAGATACCAAAGTGGCCGGCGACACGCTGGGCCAGGCGCGCATCCGCGCCCGTGACCAGGTAGAGGTCGCGGCCGCGCGCTCTCTCCTCGTGAAGAAATTGCACCAGCTTGCGGTTATACGGCAGATGCGCAACATCAAGGCGGATATGCGCGGTGATGAATGCCTTGAGGGCGGCCTTGCCGTGCAGCAGTTGACCAGGCAACGCGAACAGAAGCGCCGGGTGGGTGCGCACAAGGACTAGAAACGAATCGATGAGGGTATCGGATTTGACGAGCGATCCGTCGAGATCGACACAGAGGGGCCGCAGCACTGCAACAGGAGCTTCCGGCGGAGAGACGACCTGGGACAACCCTTCACCTCGTCAAGCAATCGCTCACCGCATGAGGATGCGGCTCCGGAATGGGCGAGCCCCTTCATCGGGTGGGCGCGATGGACTGCTTCATGGTCCGGAACGGGTCAAGTATACACGGCTTGTGCGGCGAGACAGGGAACAATGGAACGAGATAACGAGAGGACAAGGGAACAAAGTACAGTTGTCAGCGATTAGCGGTCAGAGTTCGATCAAGCTGGGCGGCGAAGCATTGACCTATAGGCCGTCAAAATCGCGGCGTGTGCGATGCGAAAGTGTGCCGATACGGATTTTGGGAAAAGTGCACCTGCAAGTGTACGGATAGAGGAAAACTTACACTTGCAGGTCTACGAATTTCGCCGCCTTCCTGCGCTACCCTTGTCCTCAGAGGGCTCTCCCATGCGCGCAGCCGTCTTCGAGTCGACACAAACCACCCCCGGCGCCTGGCTTTCCATCGAGGAGATCCCGCGCCCGGAGCCGCATCCCGGCGAAGTCCTCCTCAAAGTCATTGCCTGCGGCGTCTGCCGCACCGATCTCCACATCGTCGAGCGCGACCTTCCGCCCCTCCACCCGCGCATCGTCCCCGGCCATCAAATCGTCGGCGAGGTCATCGACGGCACGCTGGGGGGCGCAACCGCAACCCTTCCCATCGGCACGCGCGTCGGCGTTTCCTGGATCGGCGGCGTCGACGGCGACTGCTGGTTCTGCCGCCACGGCATGGAGAACCTCTGCGACCACCCCGTCTTCACCGGCTACTCGGTCAACGGCGGCTACTCTGAATACACTGCCGTCCGCGCCGACTTCGCCAATCCGCTCCCCGCCGGCCTCGACCCAATCCTCGCCGCCCCGCTGCTCTGCGCCGGCGTCATCGGCTTCCGCAGCCTGCGCGTCGCCGCAGTTGAGCGCGGCCAGCGCGTCGGTCTCTACGGCTTCGGCAGCTCCGCCTCGCTCGCCATCCGCATCCTGCACGCGTGGAACTGCGAGGTCTACGTCGTCACGCGCGGCGAGTCGCACCGCAAGGCCGCCGCCGCGCTCGGGGCCGCCTGGGTCGGCGACGAAGACGCCAAGCCTCCCGTCGAGCTCGACCGCGCCATCACCTTCGCTCCTTCGGGCAAGGTCGTCGTCAGCGCCCTTTCCGCGCTGCGCAAGGGCGGCATCGTCGCCATCAACGCCATTCACCTCGACCAGATGCCCGCCTTCGACTACGACCGTCTGCTTTGGGGCGAGCGCCAAGTCCGCAGCGTCGCCAACATGACGCGCCAGGACGCGCGCGACTTCCTGGTCCTAGCCCATGACCTCGATTTCCGCGCCGCCGTCCAAACCTTCTCGCTCGACGACGCCAACCGCGCCCTTGAAGCGGTGAAACACGAAACCGCCTCCGGCTCCGCCGTCATCGTGCCCTAGCAAGCGTATCTAAAGACTCCGCCCACTCCGGCGGTCTATCGGCAATCGACGGCCCCCCGGGACTAATCTGAGCTGGATTCGCACTCCACCGGTAATGCGCGGTGGGTTTCCGGTCGGCGCCGCCGCGCCGGCTCTATATTAGGCAGGAAGGCCGTCAGAAGACCGATCAAGGGCAGGAACGAACAGACGTGGTAAACGAAGTCGATGCCCTGCACATCGGCCACCTTGCCCAGCACGGCCGCGGCGACGCCGCCGATCCCGAACGCGAAGCCGAAGAACAAGCCGGAGATCATGCCGATACGCCCCGGCACCAACTCCTGGGCAAAGACAATAATTGCCGAAAAAGCCGACGCCAGCACCAGGCCGGTAATGATGGTGAGTACAGTGGTCCAGAAGAGATTAGCGTAGGGCATGGCCAGCGTGAAGGGCAGCACGCCAAGGATGGAGCACCAAATGACGTACTTGCGGCCGATGCGGTCGCCGATAGGGCCGCCGGCGAAGGTCCCTACCGCGACAGCACCCAGAAACAGGAACAGGTGCATCTGGGCAGCTTGCACCGACAAATGGAATTTGCCGATCAGGTAAAAGGTGAAGTAAACGTTCAGACTTGATAGATAGACGTATTTGGAGAAGATGAGCACAAGCAGGACGGTGATGGAAAACGCGACCTTGCGGCGAGATAGGACTACGTCAGTGCCCGGCACGCGAACGGCAGTGGCTTTGGGCTTGAGCGGACCGCGGCGTTTATACCATGCGCCCACCCCGGCCAACAGCAGCAGGGCCAGCAAGCTGAGCAACGAGAAATAGCGCAGGCTGTACTGCCCCAGGGGCACAACGATGAAGGCCGCCAACAAGGGCCCGATGGAGGCCCCGGCGTTGCCTCCCACCTGGAAGATGGACTGGGCCAGGCCGTGCTGCCCGCCGGAAGCCATGCGGGCCACGCGGCTTGACTCCGGATGAAAGATGGCCGACCCTACCCCTATCAGCGCGGCCGAGAACAGGAGCATATTGAAGTCGCGCGCCAGAGACCATGAGATCAGTCCCAGAGTCGTAACCGCCATGCTCGCCGACAACGAAAAAGGGCGCGGATAACGGTCGGTGTACGCGCCGACGATGGGCTGAAGAATGGATGCCGTTATCTGATAGGTGAGCGCGATCAGGCCGATACGCGCGAAGCTGAGATGATAGCTGCTCTTCAACACGGGGTAATAGGCCATGATTGTCGTCTGCACGGTGTCGTTCAGCAGATGACAAAAGCTGATGGTCAACAGAATGCGAAAGACAGTTTCTGCGGCTCGGGCAGGCAGCGGGCTCGACGGCGGGCTCGAGATTGTGGCAACCGGAGATTCGCTGGCGGCCATGATCGGGCCCCTTCATTGTGTTTCCTAAAGAATACATAGAAATCTCGTTTCGCGAAACGCATAGGCTTTGCGCGTTCGATCGCAACCTCCGTTGCCTCGGGAGGAGTTCCCGTTTGATTGAAGTGAGGCCGGTTGTCATCGCCCGCTGAAGTCAGATCCGCCCCTCCGTCCGCGACCCATCAGCCAACACTATCGCTCGCCCAATTGCTGCCGATGAGCTATCTATCCCCGAGTTGACACGGGCCGTCCGCGGTTGACCGGAACCGTGCTGCAGATCGGCGGGCACGACTCTGCGCAGGTCCGCGCAGGGATTGCGATGGGAAAGCCAACGACGAGGAATGGCGATGGCAATGACAGTTCTAGTCGTGGACGATTCGGCGACCATGGTGCTGAGTTTGAAAGCCACCCTGACCATGAATGGATACGCGGTGGAGACCGCCGGCAACGGACGCGAGGCCCTGGACAAGCTGAAAGCGGGAGTCAAACCGAATTTGATTCTGACCGACATTAATATGCCCGTCATGGGCGGGATGGAACTGATCGGGAAGGTGCGCTCGATGCCGGGGCTGAAGTTCGTCCCCATCCTCACGCTGACGACCGAAAGCGAGAGCGCCAAGCGCGACGAGGGCAAGCGCGCGGGGGCCACCGGCTGGCTGGTCAAGCCGGTGTCGGGCAACGACCTGGTGGCGGTCATAAGGAAAGTCCTGCCAGGAGCGTGACGGATGCCGAAAACCCAGGATAGGAACCAAAGCGCCGTCTCGGGCGGAAGAGAATTCGAAAATTATCGCCCCTGCCCTGGTCAGATTCAAGGATTGAAGGAGCGCGACAACCGGCATCTTCGCAATGTCCGCTGGCGCCTCCTGCTCACATTTTTCTTGTACGTCCTTAGCCAGGCGGTATTTTGGCTCATCCTGCCTCATGTTCTGGGGCCGGATCTGGCTCCCTTTCGCGCCCGGATCGCCGCCCTGGAGATCGAGTGCACATTGTTGCCCACTCTTTTCAGCCTGGCTGGGGCCTGGTGGCATGCACTCTTGATCGCGTCCGACTTTGGGGATATCGGAAAAATGAGCCCCTGTGAGCGGCTGACTTTGCTGGCCGGGCGCAAGGCGATGATGCGAGAACTGAGCGACTCCAAACCTTACATCGACATCATGCACGACCAGATCGGCGACTCGCTGGCCGAATCGGAGCGCGAGGTGGTAGCTGCCATCGAGCAGATCGGCCGGCTGATCGCCCAGTCCGACGAGCAAAGAGAGCACATCGCCCATTCCGTCAAAAGCGGAACAGACTTGACGGAGAGTACGCACGTGCGGGTGGAACAAAACAAGGAAGTCATCGCCGCCATCGAGATGCAGCTAAACGAGCAGAACCGGGAGATGCGAGTGAACCTCACGCGCATCCGGACGCTCTCCGGCGACGTTTGCGCGTTGACGCCGCTGATCAAAGTCATCACTTCCATCGCCACGCAGACCAATCTCCTGGCCCTGAACGCCGAGATCGAGGCGGCGCGGGCGGGCAGCGCCGGACGCAGTTTCTCGGTTGTCGCGATGGAGGTGAGGAAGCTGGCCGCGCTTTCAAGCAAGGCTGCCGCGGAAATATCCGAAAAGATCGGCTCCACTTGCAAAAAAGTCGAATCCGAGATGACCGAGGCGCAGGCTGCGCTGACCAGGATCGAGGCCAACAACTCCATGAGCCATCTCGTCGAGGACCTGAGCGCGATGCAGCAGGAGTTCTCGAAGAATGGCGAATTGCTCTTGCAGGTGATCTCCGAGGTGGAAGCCAACTACGCGGAGAGCGTGAACCGGCTTTCCGAGGCGCTGGGACACATCCAGTTCCAGGACGTGATGCGGCAGAGAATGGGCCATGTACAGGAGGCGCTCGCGGAGATGCGCGAGCACGTTCTAAGTTTCAGCGAAAAAGCGACGGCTCCTTGGCTGGGACGGACAGCTCGACCCGGCCTTCAAGGAGATGCTCGACGAGCACCTCGGCCGCTACCGGATGGCCAGCCAGACGGTAACGCACCTCGCGGTTTCCGGCGGCGCGGCTAGCGCGCGATCACAGCCGGCCGGCAATCGAGCTGTTTTAATCCGTTTTCTTAAGGGAAACCTAATGGAAAGTTATACGTTCACCACTCTTGGATTGCTCAATTGGGGCCGATGACTCAATTGAGCGGCCTTAGCAGGGAGTTCGACGCGCGCCTCAATGATGTTCCAGGCCCGATGCGGGCACGTATCATGCCCGATGCGGGCAAGCCTCAGTTTCGGTCGGCGAATCGAAGGAGCCGGAGATGAGCATCGCCCTGAATCAAGGGGAAGATTCGAGCCGTGTCCTGCTGGAAGGCGCGATCGACATTGCGGACGCGGAGGAGCTGAAGACGGTTCTGCTTGAGGCATTAGGGAGAGCGAAGCCGGTCGAGGTTGTCTTGGATGGCGCCGCCAGTTTTGATGTTACGGCAGTGCAGTTGCTTTGGGCCGCGCGGCGCGAAGCCGAAAAAGCGGCGGTTCGGTTCGATTTCTCCGGAGGGGTTGCGGAGACGGTCTCCGCAGCTCTGGCGGACGCGGGGTTGAGAGAAGTTTTTCGGGTTTCGTAGTACGGGAGATCTTCGGACCATGGTTCAGCCGATTTTCACCAATGCCGACCAGTTCAAGCAGAGCTTCCGCGAAGAGGCGCGCGAGATTCTGGTCGAGCTGGAGTCGGCGCTGCTGGAGCTGAACGAGAATCCGGAGCGACCAGGAGCTGGTGGGCCGCATCTTTCGCGGCCTGCACACCATCAAGGGTTCGGGGTCCATGTTCGGCTTCGAGCGCATGGCCGCGTTCACGCACGATCTGGAGACGGCCTTCGACGAGGTGCGCAACGGACGGCTGGCTGTAGGTTCGGAACTGGTCGATCTGACTCTGGCGGCGCTCGATCAGATCCGCGCCATGCTGGAGGAGGAAGCGGGTGGCGCCAGGGACGCCGACCCGGCGCTTGCGCCGGATCCTCGAGAAGGTGCGGCGCTTGGCAGGCATAAGGGAAAGCGCGCCGCCGGCGAAGAATGACGAGCCGCCTTCCGGCGGCCCCGCCGTTGCCGCCGGACCGCTGCGCAGCTGGCACATCCGCTTCGCGCCCGGCCCCGAATGATGCCTGCGGCGCCAATCCGCTGCTTCTGCTGCGCGAGCTGCGGCAACTGGGCGGGCTTTCGGTCAGGGCCAGCATGGCGGCGGTTCCGCCGCTCGGCGAACTGGATCCGGAGCGCTGCTATGTCTCCTGGGAGATGGTGCTGGCGACGGCCGCGGGCCCGGACGCCATCCGCGATGTCTTCATCTTTGTCGAGGATGCCTGCGATCTGGCCATCGAGCCGGTCGCAGAAACCGCGGCTGAGGCGGGCTGGGCGGCGCCGGTTTCAGAAGCCGGCATCACCGCGCAGGCGCTCCTCGAAAAACGCGGATCGCTTCCCGGCCGCCGCAGCCTACGACACACCCGACAACGCATCGAGCCTGCGCGTTCCCGCCGCCAAGCTGGACCAGTTTGTGAACCTGGTGGGCGAGCTGGTGACGGTGCAGGCGCGGCTGAGCGAGATCGCCGCCCGGCGCGACGATCCCGAAGTGGCGCAGGTGTCGGAAGAGATCGAGCGGCTGACCTCGGCCCTGCGCGAGAGCTCGATGAACATCCGCATGATGCCGATTCGGGCCACCTTCGAGAAGTTCCGCCGCCTGGTGCACGACCTGGCGCGCGACCTGGGCAAGGATGTCGAGCTCACCATCGAAGGCGCGGACACGGAGCTGGACAAGACGGTGATCGATCAGTTGAGCGATCCGCTGATGCACCTGATCCGCAACAGCATGGACCACGGCATCGAGCCGCGCGGAGCGTGCGCGCCGCGCGCGGCAAGCGCCCCACGGCGACGATTCATCTTTCCGCGCGGCACTCGGGGGCCAGCGTGCTGATCGGGGTCTCGGACGACGGCGGCGGCATCGATGCCGAGGCGGTGCGCAGGCGCGCGGTCGAGAAAGGGCTGATTGCCGCCGACGCGCAGCTCGACCGAAGCCGAGATCTTCGCGCTGATCTTTCAGCCGGGATTTTCGACCGCCAAACAGGTGACCGATGTCTCCGGCCGCGGCGTGGGCATGGACGTGGTCCGGCAGCGCGTGGAGAGCCTGCGCGGCACCATCGACGTGGCCAGCAAGCCGGGCCTGGGAACCAGCGTGACCCTGCGCCTGCCGCTGACCCTGGCCATCATCGACGGCCTGCTGGTGAGCGTGGGAGACGCGTGCTTTGTGCTGCCGCTGGCCACCACGCTGGAGTGCATCGAGCTGACGCGCGACGACATCGAGCGGGCCAACGGCAAGCATTGGCCAACGTGCGCGGCGAGCTGATCCCCTACATCCGCCTGCGCGAGCACTTCAACATTTCGCACCGAGCCGCCGGCGATCGAACAGATCATGGTGGTCGAAACCGAGCGAGGGCCGCTTTGGGTTTGTGGTGGACCAGGTGCTGGGCAACTGCCAGACCGTGATCAAGAGCCTGGGCCGGTTCTACCGGCATGTGCAGGTGGTTTCCGGCGCCACCATTCTGGGCAACGGAACGGTGGCGCTGATTCTCGACCCCGAGCGGCTGGCGCAGGATGCGGTGCGCGCTGAGCGGCCGAGCGCAAGAGGGCGCGCAGTGGCAACCGAAAGCAGCCGCCGTAGGGAGCGGAACTGTCTTTCAATGCTTTTGAGGGCATCGGCAGCGCTGGACCGAGCGCCAGCGCAAGTCAATGGGCGAATTAACCAGCGAAGTCTCGTGCTCTTCCCGTCACAAGGCGGATGCCAGGCAGATCGGATTGCCGACGGATCAGCGGATCGAGCGGAGAAAGATCGCCAAAGAAAGGAGAGGATTTCATGGGAACAGCATTGGTAAGTGAAGGCCGGAAGCTGCAATGGCGCCGGCAATGGAAATGGCGGGAACGGGCACGGCGAAACGGGCACGACAGCCGCGAGCGGGTGAGCAAGACGAGTGGACCAGGAAGACGATCTCACGCTGGTGCTGCAGGAGATCATGCGCCTGGTGGACGCGTCCAAGGAGGGCCGTCTCAGCGAGCGCGGCAAGGCGACGCTCTTTAACGGCATGCATCGCGAGATGATTCAGGGCGTGAACGAGATGCTGGACGCGATTCTGCTGCCCATCGGCGAAGGCAACCGCATTCTGGCGCAGATTTCCAGCGGGCAAGATCGACGAGCTGATCGCGCAGACCTACAAGGGCGACCACGAAAAGATGAAGGTCGCGGTCAACAACGTGGCCATCGTGCTCCAGGGCCTGCAGAAGGAACTGGCGCGGCTGATCGAAGCCTCGAAGGAAGGCCAGCTCTCCGATCGCGGCAAGCCGGAGCAGTTCCAGGGCGCATATGCGGAGATCGTGCGCGGCGTCAACACCATGCTGGACGCGATTCTGCTGCCCATCGGCGAAGGCAACCGCATTCTGGCGCAGATTTCAAACGGCAAAATCGACGAGCTGATCGCGCAGACCTACAAGGGCGACCACGAAAAGATGAAGAGTCGCGGTCAACAATGTGGCCATCGTGCTGCAGGGCCTGCAAAAGGAACTGGCGCGGCTGATCGACGCCTCGAAAGAAGGCCAGCTCTCCGAGCGCGGCAAGCCGGAGCAGTTCCAGGGCGCGTATGCCGAGATCGTGCGCGGCGTGAACGTCATGCTGGACGCCATTCTGCTGCCCATCGGCGAAGGCAATCGCATTCTGGCGCAGATATCGAACGGCAAGATCGACGAGCTGATCGCGCAGACCTACAAGGGCGACCACGAAAAGATGAAGCAGGCGATCAACAACGTGGCATCGTTCTGCAGGGGCTGCAGAAGGAACTGGCGCGGCTGACCGAGGCCTCGAACGCCGGCAAGCTGGCCGAGCGCGGAAGCACGATCAGTTCCAGGGCGCTTATGCCGAGATCGTGCGCGGCGTGAATGCCATTCTGGATGCGGTGATCGGCCCGCTGAACGTCTCCGCCAAGTATGTGGAGCTGATCAGCAAGGGCGACATTCCGCCGCAGATCACCGACACCTACCATGGCGACTTCAACCTGATCAAGAACAACCTGAACACGCTGATCGTGGCCATGAACGACATCACCGCGGCGGCCGAGGAGATCTGCCAACGGCAACCTGACGGTGGACATCCGCGAGCGTTCGGCGCAGGACAAGCTGATGCAGGCGCTGTCGGCGATGGTCGCCGGCCTGACGCAGACGGTCTCCGACATCCGCTCCATCGCCGGCGAAGTGGCGGCGGCCAGCCAGTCCATCTCGACGGCATCGATCCAGGTCTCGAAGGGCGCCAGCGCGCAGGCGGCGGCGGCCGAAGAGGCTTCTTCCTCGATGGAGGAGATGGTCTCGAACATCAAGCAGAACGCCGACAACGCGCAGCAGACCGACAAGATCGCCAACAAGAGCGCCAAGGACGCGCAGGAGAGCGGCAAGAGCGTGCTGGAAGCGGTGGCCGCGATGAAGGAGATCGCCAACAAGATCTCGATCATCGAGGAGATTGCGCGCCAGACCAACCTGCTGGCGCTTGAACGCGGCCATCGAAGCGGCGCGCGCCGGCGAGCACGGCAAGGGCTTTGCCGTGGTGGCGGCCGAAGTGCGCAAGCTGGCCGAGCGCAGCCAGAAGGCGGCCGGCAGAGATCAACCAGCTCTCGGCCAACTACGCTGAAGGTCTCGGAGAAGTCCGGCGAGATGCTGGACAAGCTGGTGCCCGACATCCAGCGCACGGCGGAACTGGTGCAGGAGATCTCGGCGGCCAGCAAGGAGCAGGACACCGGCGCCGAGCAGATCAACAAGGCGCTGCAGCAACTGGAGCAGGTGATTCAGCAGAATGCCTCGGCCTCCGAGGAGATGGCTTCGACCACCGAGGAGCTGACCGGCCAGTCCGATCAGCTGGTCAGCGCGCTGTCGCTTCTTCCACACCGGAGACGAGGACGGCGGCCGCGGCGGAAGGGCGGCGGCGCAAAGGCCGCGCAGGCCGGCGCAGGCTGCGCCGGCCAAGGCGGTCGAAGCCGAACGGCCACGCCGGCACCGCGGCGCAAAGCGCGGCGAAGGCGGAGTCAATCTCCGGCTCAAGGACAAGCACGACGATCTGGACGGGGAGTTCGAGCGTTA
Organism: uncultured Acidobacteriota bacterium; assembly: GCA_963832535.1. Taxonomy (GTDB): domain Bacteria; phylum Acidobacteriota; class Terriglobia; order Terriglobales; family Acidobacteriaceae; genus Telmatobacter. Next base: position 43,961 of record CAWHUK010000042.1, on the reverse strand, counting down.
CTGACCGGCACGGGCGCGGGCCTGCCTCGCGACCAGCGGACTCCTGCGGGAGCCGCCCAGTCTTCACGGATGAGAAAGGAGTTGAAGTATGAGCGTTAGCGAAATCACGGAGACGCGGCAGTATCTCACCTTCAAGCTCGGCAACGAGATCTTTGCCACCGATGTGGCCAAGGTGAGAGAGGTGCTCGATCTGACCACCATCACCGCAATCCCCCGGACGCCGGACTTCATGGCCGGGGTCATCAACCTGCGGGGCAGCGTGGTTCCGGTCGTCGATCTCAGGCTCTGCTTTGAGATGTCGAAGACCGAGAGCACGCGCAACACCTGCATTGTCGTCGTCGAGGTGCTGCTTGACAACGAATCGACCGTGATCGGCGCACTGGCCGATTCGGTCGAGGAGGTGATCGACCTGGAGCCGGATCAGATTCAGCCGGCGCCGCGCATCGGAACCCATATCCGCACCGACTTCATCAAGGGGATGGGCAAGCGCGACACGCAGTTCATCATGATTCTGGACATCGATCGCGTCTTCTCGGCCGAGGAGCTGGCCGTGGTCCGCGGCGCAGGAATCGCAAGCAAGCCGCTCGTGGAAGCGGCCGCGTAAGAAGAGGGAATGGGGCGGGCTGAAACGGTCCGCCGCCCCGTTCACACCATGAGCACTCACGACGAATCCATTTCCGCGCGGGACTATGCGCGCCTCTGCGAGCTGATCTACGCCGAGGCGGGCATTCGCCCTGGGCACGGAGAAGAAGACCATGCTCGAGGTGCGGATCAAGCGGCGCTTGAAGGCGCTCGACCTGAGCTCCTACGGCGAGTACTGCGATTATCTGTTCGGGCGCGAGGGGCTGAAGGAAGAGCTGGTTCACCTGATCGACGTGGTGACGACCAACAAGACCGACTTCTTTCGCGAGCCGGGGCACTTTGATTTTCTGGTCGAGAAGGCGCTGCCGGAGCTGACCGCGCGCATCGGATCGGCAGGCCGTTGCTGGTCTGGAGCGCGGGCTGCTCGACCGGCGAGGAGCCCTACACGCTGGCGATGGTGCTGAGCGAGTACGCGCTCGACCCATCCCGGCTTTCGCTTCAGCATTCTGGCCACCGATATCTCGACCACGGTGCTGGCAAAGGCCGAGCTGGGCATCTATACGAACGAGGTGGTGCGGCCGGTGCCGGCCGCGCTCAAGGCGCAAGTACTTCATGCGCAGCCGCGAGCCCGGCTCCGACCGGGTGCGCGTGGTGCCGGAGCTGCGCCGCCTGGTCGAGTTCCGCCGCCTGAACTTCATGGATGCCGACTACGGCATCGCCGAGAAGGTCGGATGCGATCTTCTGCCGCAACGTGATCATCTACTTCGACCGGCCCACGCAGGAGCGCATTCTGCAGAAGCTCTCGCAGCTACCTGGTGCCGGGCGGATACATGTTTGTCGGTCACGCCGAGACCCTGCACGATATGGATCTTCCGCTTGCGCCGGTGGCCCCGGCTCTCTACAGGAGGATCGATGCCGGAGCCTGACGGAGTCACTGCCGGAGGTCTATGTGCAGCCGGGAGAATCGCACCTGGTGACGGAGCCGACGATTCTGCGCACCGTGCTCGGCTCCTGTGTCGGCATCGCGTTCCGGGTTCCGCGGCTGGGCCTGGGCGCGCTCTGCCATCCCATGCTGCCGCGATTCCCGGCAAACCGGCCGCGACAGCTGAGCCGCTCCGCCGGGCGCCGCTACGTGGACTTTGCCATTCGCGATCTGGCCCGGCAGTTCGATGCGCTGGGCGCGCAGCCGCGGCGAGGTCGAGGTGAAGCTCTTCGGAGGCGGCGATGTGCTGGCTGGTCGACCGATGCAGTCGCGGCCCACGGTGGGCAAGTTGAACTAGCGAGGCGGCGATGAAGGTGCTCGCAGAGGAAGGCTTCAGCGTGATCGGCTTCTTCGCTTGGGAGGCAAACGCGGCGTCAACATTCAGTTCAACACCGAGACCGGAGAAGTGCTGCTGCAGCGGCACTCGTGAAGCCGCATGCAGCGCACAACGGACAAGCGGCGGAATCGATCGCGAGCAACGACATCGATGAGAGCGCAAGCGAAGGCAGGCCGGTCGATGAGTACAGCCAAGATTCGCGTTCTGATCGTGGACGACTCCGCCGTGGTGCGCCAGACGCTGCGCGAAGTGCTCTCAGTCCGACCCGGAGATCGAGGTGATCGCCACGGCCGGCGATCCGTTTGTGGCGGCCGAGCGCATCGCCGAGCAAGTGCCGGACGTGATCACGCTCGACATCGAGATGCCGCGCATGGATGGGCTCACCTTCCTCAAGAAGATCATGAGCCAGCATCCGATTCCGGTGGTGATCTGTTCCAGCCTGGCCGAGGAGGGCGCGCAGAGCACCTTCAGGGCGCTGGAATACGGCGCGGTGGAGATCGTCACCAAGCCGCGGCTGGGCACCAAGCAGTTTCTTGAGGATTCGCGCATCGCGCTCTGCGAAGCGGTGAAGGCCGCGGCCGGCGCCAGGCTGCGCACGCTCGGCCCCAGCCACACCGTCGAGCCCAAGCTGACCGCCGACGCCATTCTTTCGCCCGCCACGCACGCCATGGCCGAGACCACGGAAAAAGTGGTGGTGATCGGCGCCTCGACCGGCGGCACGGAGGCGCTGAAGACCGTGCTCGAAGCGCTGCCCGCCGATACGCCCGGCATCGTGATTGTGCAGCACATGCCGGAGCTGTTCACGCGCGCCTTTGCCAACCGGCTCGACGGCCTGTGCAGCATCACCGTCAAAGAGGCCGAGACCAACGACACGGTGATTCGCGGGCGCGCGCTGATTGCGCCGGGCAACCATCACCTGCTGCTCAAGCGCAGCGGCGCGCGCTACTACGTCGAGGTCAAGGACGGGCCGCTGGTCTGCCGTCACCGGCCTTCGGTGGATGTGCTGTTCCGCTCCGCCGCCCGCTATGCGGGACAAAATGCGGTGGGCGTCATCCTGACCGGAATGGGCGACGACGGCGCGCGCGGAATGCTGGAGATGAAGCAGGCCGGCGCCATGACCATCGCCCAGGACGAGGCCACCTGCGTGGTCTTCGGCATGCCCAAGGAAGCCATCAAGCTGAACGGCGTGGACAAAGTCCTGCCCCTGCAATCCATCGCCGGCGCGGTCCTCGCTCTGACGCGTTGATGCGCCGGCAAGCTGACAGGCGGCATCTTCCTGTGGATCGACCTCATTCATCTTGCGTTTTTGCACGAGGTCGATCGCGTCGCTTTTGCGCCCCAACCCTTTCGCGCCGCAGCTTTCCGCTTTTCTCTCGATTGCAAGGCAGTAAACCAAAGGTTGTTGATTTATTGTGTCCGGAGGAGACACCCCGCTAGTGCATCGCTCCGCCGCCGGCGCCCTTGCCGGGCCGGTTCTTGCTGAGCAGAAAAGCAAGCACAATCAGGACCATCGACATCCAGGAGAGCTGCATGTAGACGTCCTGGTAGCCCTGCATCTGCGCCTGGTGGTTGAGCTGGTTGTAAATCTGGGCCAGGGCCATGCCGCCGCCGTTCGGCCCGCCAGAGGCGCTGCCGAAGAAGCCCGAGAGCGCCTGCCGATGCTGCTGAAAGCCGATGGAGGCCGGCTGCATGGCCTTCTGCAGGTGCTGCTGGTGCCACATGGCGCGGCTGGTGACCTGGGCGTTGGTGACGGCGATGAGGATGCTGCCGCCGATGTTGCGCGCGAAGTTGATGAGGCCCGCGACCTGGTTGCTCTGCTCTTTGGGCATTCCCACGTAGGCCGCATTCGTGATGGAAATGAAGCAGAAGGGCAGCGGCAGCATCTGCACGACGCGGAGCCAGGAGGCCTCGGCGAAGCTCATTTGCAGGGTGGTGACCTCGGCGGCGTAGCGGAATGTGAAGACAAACAGGATGAAGCCGCAGACGGCCAGCGTGCGCGCGGAGATCTTGCCGGTGGCAATGCCGGCCAGCGGCATCATCACCAGCAGCGCGACGCCGCCGGCGGTGAGCGCCAGCCCTGCGGTGGTTGCGTTGTAGCCGAGCAACTGCTGCATGAACTGCGGCTGCAGGACGGTGTTGGCGTTCAGCACGCCGCCCACCAGCATCATGAGGAAGCAACAGATGGCGAAGTTCTTGAAGCGGAAGAGCTTGAGGTTGATGAGCGGGCTCGTCTGGCGCCACTCCCAAGCGACCAGGCCGATTATGCCGGCGACGAACAGGAACGCGAATAAGCGGATGAAGCCGGAAGAGAACCAGTCATTCTCCTCGCCCTTGTCGAGCATGATCTGCATGCCGCCCATGGCGAGGGTGAGAAAGCCCAGGCCGACGTAATCCATGTTGCGCAGCAGGGAAGGATCGGCCTTGATCCACGGCGGATCGTCGACCATGCGCGTGACCAGAATGAAGGCCAGAATGCCGACCGGGATGTTGATGAAGAAAATCCAGCGCCAGGAGTAGTTGTCGGTGATCCATCCGCCCAGTGTGGGGCCGATGGAAGGCGCGAGCACGGCGACGAGCCCGTAAAGAGCAAAGGCCTGGCCGCGCTTGTGCGGCTCGAACGAGTCGGCCATGATGGCCTGGGCCATGGGCTGCATGCCGCCCCCGCCGGCGCCCTGGATCACGCGGCATACAAGAAGCATGGGCAGCGTGGGCGCGGCGCCGCAAAGAAGCTGGCGACGGTAAACAACGATATGCAAGAAACGAAGAAATTGCGGCGCCCCATCAGACTAGAGGCCCATCCGCCCAGGGGCAGAACGATGGCGTTCGAAACCAGATAGCTGGTCAGTACCCAGGTGCTCTCGTCGGTGCTGGCGCCCAGGCTGCCGGCGATGTGCGGCAGAGCCACGTTGGCGATGGAGGTGTCGAGCACCTCCATGAACGCCGCCAGCGCCACCGTCATCGCGATCAGCCACGGGTTCACCCGCGGCTTCCAGCGCACATGTGCCGCCAGATCGGGATTTTCCATCTGCGCAGGTGGCGTTCCGGCGCCCGATCCGCCGCGCCCGCCCGCAACAGCAGCGGAACCTGGAGTCGGAGCGGGGAATGTAGAATCGCTCGCGGACAACAGCAATCTCCTCAAGCTTTTTCTGCGTTCTATTCGTGCTTTGGCCGGGAAAGTGCGACGTACTTGCCGCCGAATGCGGCCTCAAGACCGTTCAACTGGCGTTCTTCTTGCCGCGCGTGCTTTTTATCTAGATTCGAGTAGGTGCATTCAGGGTTCACCGATTTGGCGTTAAGGCGAATCGGCCCAGGGCCTGGGAAACGCCCGTCGTATGACAAACCTTAAACGCATCTAAATTGGGAGGAAGGACATTGGCAAGCCGGAATTCCACCCGAGACGCGCAAGGCGCTCGTCGATCTGGGCTGGCCCATAGGCCCGAGCGACGGCGGCTTCGGGCGCTATGAGTGCATCGAGGTGCGCCAGCAAGGCGCCGACCGCGTCTATGCAGCCGGCAGCGACATGCGCTGCGACGCCGTGCGCTTGCTTACTGAGCACGCCCGGCGCCGGTCATCACGCGCTTACTCCGCGCCGGGATGCACGTAGACCTGCTGCGGCGCGTCGATCTTTACGTTCGCGCTCACCTTCAATTTGAGGGTCTCCATCTGCGGCTTGCTGCCCAGTGGAGTCATAAAGTCCAGCTCGTACTGGTTGTGGATGCGCCGGTCAATATCGGCAAAGTACGGATCAAAGCTGACCGGATTGCCGAACCCCTCCCAGTAGCTATTGCCGCCCGTGGCCTGGGTGAGCTGCGCCAGCAGGTTCTGGCCGTCATAGTCAGCGTAGCCGGTGCGGTCTAAGCGGCCCTGGTTGCGCCAGTAGATCGAATAGACGATCAGATGCGCGCGAATCGAATCCTCGATGGCTGCCGCGACATACGGATCCTCAGGATCGTAGTGGACCTCGTAATAGTCCACGCCGTCCGTCACCATCACCACCTCGCGCCGCGCATGGGCGTCCTTCGACGGCCAGTTCTTAGCCAGATCGGAAAGGCAGAAGTAAGGGCTGGCGCTCACGCCCGGCATGCCCTTCCAGCGGTAAATGCAGCTCGCTCACCGCGGCGGCATGATCGGTGGTCAACGGCGCGGCCAATGCGGCGCGGCCATTTTCCATGTACGCGACGGCGACCTCCGCATTCGGCGGCAGCCCCTTGATGAACTTCGCAATGTCGTTCAACTGGGTTCCCAGGCTTGCGCGGGCGCCGTCGTCGATCAGCATCACCACCTCGAGCTGGCTTTCGGGCTGTGCAGCGCCGTCCAGCCGGTAACATTGGAATCCTTGCCGTCCACCTTCAGGTGCAAGGTCGTCCTGGGGAATGCCGCCGGGAATCTCGTCTCCGGACAGGACGGTAACCACCGCCTGTCCCTGTCCCTGTTGATTCTGATCCGCGCCAGCGCCGAGGATGCCGCGAGCAACGATCCGGCCGCCACCAAAGCAGCGAGTTGAAGTTTGTGAATCCGCATAGCTGTTGCTCCCTTTTAGCGTTCTACACGCACCTTCCTCGCTTAAACACATCTCACGTTTTTTTGATGTGCGGGGGGATTGTTGGGCTCAAAAGCAGAGAGGGCTCGGCACATGTCAGATAGGCATAAGGATAGTGGAGTCACCGCTTCTTGCGGTCGCGGTGACTTGAGTGCCGTGGCTTCGGAATATAGCATCTCTGGTTTTGCGATAGCGCAGGCCCGCTGGAAAAGCGCAACTTTAGTTGCATTTTCCAGAATCTGCCGATTCTCAATAGAACAGGTACTTCCGCCAGCGGTCGTCGCTGCGGCCCAGCATGCGCATGATCTGGCGGCTGGTGTGCAGCGAGAAGGGGCGCGGCTCGCGCAGCAGGATCATGTCGTCGATCTCGCTGAGCAGGCGGTTGCCCTTGTGCCGGTTGCATTCGTGGCAGCAGGCGACCAGGTTCTCCCATGTGGAGTTGCCGCCGCGCGAGCGCGGCACCACGTGGTCCAGCGTGAGTTCGCCGGGAGGATAGCGCCTCGCCGCAGTACTGGCAGGTGTTGCGGTCGCGCAGCAGGATGTTCTTGCGCGAGAGGGCGCGCGTCTGGTGGGGAATGCGGCGGTATTCCAGCAGCCGGATCACCGAGGGCATGGCGATGATCGCGCGCTGCGCGTGCAGCATCAGGCCGTGCTCCTCCTCGGTGCGCGCAATGCCCTTCAGCACCAGCACCAGCGCCCGCCGCGCGCCGCAGATATTGATCGGCTCATAGGAGGCGTTCAGCACCAGCACCGGCATCTGCAGAATGTGAGCGTGCGTGTGGTGGGGATCCGTGGGCGACCCCGTGTTCTGCGGCCATCACTACCGCTTTTGCAATCGCCTTCTGCTTGCGCGCATGAATCATGGCTTTTCCCAACGACATCTCTTTTCCCCCGGTCAAAAAGATGGTTGTTCCTGCAATGATGAATCCGAACTCAAACCTTCTTGCGTGAATCGCCGCTCCCGCGTACGGCGCCGGCAAGCGATTCCTCCGCGTTGTTGTAAACGAAACTCGCGTCCCCATCCCTCCATGCGCTGTGCGCGCGCCAGTGTCGCCACCCAAACTGAAGCCGCCCCAGCCCTCAGCAGCGCCTGCGCCGCGGCGCGCGCTGTGGCGCCCGTTGTCAAAATGTCGTCCACCAGCAAAATGTGCTGCGCTTTCACCCGCGACGGATCGGAAACCGAAAATGCGCCGCGCACATTCATCCGGCGCTGGCGGGGCGTGAGCCCGGCCTGGCTTTCCGTGGCGCGCAGACGCATCAGCGTGCTCGCGGCCAGCGTAAGCCGCCACTCGGGATGGCTCTTGCCCAGAAAGCCGAGCGCCTCGCGGGCCAGCGACCGCGCCTGATTGAACCCGCGCTCGGCATACTTCGCCCGGTGCAGCGGAACGGGAACCACCAGCATCTCGGCCGGAGCCTGGCCGGCCAGTTTCGCAATCGCCTCAGCCAGCATCCGGCCCAGCCCGCGCGCGGCCGGATGCAGGCGGTCGTACTTGAGCGCGTGAATGGCCTCCTTCATTCGGCCCTGGTAAGCGCCGTAGGCAACCGCCCGCACAAACGGCGGCGGCGCCAGACGGCAGGCCCGGCACAGCGGCGAAAACGAAGGCCCAGCCGGCGCATTCAGCGCGTCGCCGCACCGTGCGCACACAGGCCCGCTCTGGACGGGAAACTCCGTCCAGCAAACATCGCAAATTGGCACTAGAGAAAGCCGCGGCAGAGGGGAGCCGCAAAGAGCACAGGAGGCGGGAAGGAGGGCGCAACTCAAACTATCCATGGGACTTCGGAGCACGCGAACCACCGCGCGCCACCGCGTTGTCTCCGATGGCGGAACGTCGGACGCCGGTGAGCCGGAGTCCCTGTGGAAGACGCACCTCGCTCAGCGGCGCGTGCAATCGCGCGCCGACCCGCTGCGCCAAGTATACCGCATCCGCGAGGCGGGCTCCTAGCATCGGGCGAAACGTAGCCGTCTGCGGGAACTCTGTGCGATCCGCGTCGGGCAACACCTCACGCCGTGAGTACGGCTTAAGAGGCATGCAGCGGTCGCGCGCTAAAACACGCCAGCCATATAGGCTTCAGCCGGACGCAGATTCTCTGACTTCGATCCGCACGCGGCCAGCACCACCGGCGACAGCGTGATGACCGGGCAGTGCGCGTGCGCCAGCACCTTGTAGACCACGCCGTGCCGCGTGATGGCGGCAAATGCCGAGGCGCCCTGCGCGCCCAGCACAATCAGGTCGGCCTGCTGTGCATTGCTCTGGTACAGCAATTCTTCGGTCGGGTCGCCGGGCACCACAATGGTCTGGATCGCAACCTGGTTCTGCAGCTTGCCGGGAACCAGCGCGAGCATGCCTGCCTCCACCTCGTCCAGCGTGCGGCCAGCCAAAAACTCCGCGCGCTCCTGGGGCCGGATCACATGCTGCAGAATCAGCCGTGCGCTGTGCTGCGCGGCCAGTTCCGCGGCAAACGCGGCCACCACAGTGCTGGCCTCGTGCAGGCTGGCGGCGCAAAGAATAGTGCGCGTGGCAAAGTTGCGGTAGCTTCCGTCTACCACTTCGGGGCCGATGATATAAACCGGCACGTTGGCCGTGCGCAATACCGCCTCGGCCACCGAACCCACCAGCAGCTTGCCGATCGGGCCCGGAGAGTGCGTGCCCATCACAATCCGGTCGATCTCGCGCTCGCGCGTGTAGGCCAGAATCTCGTCGGCGGGCAGTCCCGGCCGCACCGCAACCTCGCAGGCAAGGCCCGCTTCGCGAACGCGTTGCGCGAGAGGCTCCAGATGCTGCTTCTCGCTCCGCGCCGCCGCGGCGTAGTCGTAGTAGCGGATGCCCGAAGTCTCTGACGCGGCCACCACCAGCGTGTCATAAGCGTGAAAGAGGATAAGATCGGAACCGAACTCCCTGGCCTGCGCCAGCGCAAACGCGAAGGCTTTTTCGTTGGCCGGTATCTCAGAGGCAAAGAGGATGGTGGAGGGTTTACTCCAACCTGGCTTCAGGACGGCTGCCATGGGAACCTCCTTCGAGAGCGTTCAAACGATTGCAGATTCGCTGCACATTTTGCGGTGTTTGGCCGCACAGGAAAGGGTGATCCTTCTCACCACTTTCTGGATCCGCTAGCCCTGCTCCACGCTCTCGGCCCTGCTGCACAACTATAGACGCAGGCTTCGCTAGATTGCCGTGCAATTGACAAAATTGTCATCCCGTTTCCCGATTTTGTCCAGCATCGCGGCGCCATCGTCCAATAAGGCACGTAAAGTGATCTCAATCACAGCCCGGCCCGCGCCGAAACTGTTCTTCTGGAATGGAATCGTGGCCCTATCCCCAGGTGCTGGTTCATTTCCTGGCCCAGCCCGCGGAGATTTGCTTAAGAGAGGTCTTATGGAGCCGATGCACAACATTCCCGCCCGTGGCGGGATCAACTTCGACGAATCGCCGTTCCTCGCCATCTGGGAGGTCACGCAGTCCTGCGACCTGGCCTGCAAGCATTGCCGCGCCGCCGCGCAGCCCATCCCGCATCCCGACGAGCTGACGAACGCCGAAGGCAAAGCGCTCATCGACCAGATCGCCGAGATGCACATTCCCATCTTCGTCTTCACCGGCGGCGACCCGCTGAAGCGCAAAGACCTCTTCGAGTTGATCCGCTACGCCGCCGATAAAGGCGTGCAGGTTGCGGTCACTCCCAGCGCCACGCCGCTGCTCACGCGTGAAGCCATCTTCCAGATGAAAGAGGCCGGCCTGGTGCGGCTCGGCATCTCGCTCGACGGCTCGACCCCCGAGATTCACGACGCCTTCCGCGGCCTGCCCGGCGCATGGGCGCGCACCATCCAGGCCATCGAATGGGCCAACGAGGCTGGCATTCCCATCCAGGTGCACTCCACCATCAGCCGCCACAACGCGCACGACCTCGACAACCTCTGCAACCTGTTCGAGAAGCTCGCCATCGTCATGTGGAACGTCTTCTTCCTGGTCCCCGTGGGCCGCGGCCAGTTGGACGATCTGCTCTCAGGCGAAGAGTTCGAGCAGGTCTTCGGCAAGATCTACGAGCTTTCGCAGCGCGCCAACTTCCAGATCAAGACCACCGAAGCCATGCACTACCGCCGCTACCTGCTGCAGCACAACCTGGAAGAGCAAAAGATGGGCCACGGCCACGGCCATCCCGGAGCAACTCGCCCGGCCGCCTCAGCAGCCTACGAGCCCGGCGCCCCCACGGCCGACGCCGCCACCCGCACCAGGGCCTGGGCCACGCGCCGCGTCAACGACGGCAAGGGTTTCATGTTCATCTCCCACGTCGGCAACGTCTATCCCAGCGGATTTCTGCCCATCCACGCCGGCAACATCCGCGAAACGCCGCTGGCCGATATCTACCGCAACGCGCCCATCTTCAAGGCTCTGCGCGACACCAGCAAGCTCGAAGGCAAGTGCGGCGCCTGCGAGTTCAAGGAGATCTGCGGCGGCTCCCGCGCCCGCGCCTACGCCCTTACCGGCGATCCGCTGGCCCAGGAACCCTGCTGCATCTACCAGCCCAAAAACTGGGACCCGGAACTGGAGCAACAGGCCGAAGCCTTCAGCCATCCGGTCGAACCGGGAACGCTGGTTACGCTTTAGGCTTCGCGCAATCCGCATTGCGCACGATCGCAGGGCAGCGCGTAAGGTCCGACACAATCCTCTAGGAAAACGCCTGCGTGTCGGCGCCTTCGTTCGTTTCCCTGCCCGCCGGAACCGAGAACGGTCCGTCTTTCTATGCACTCGCGCAAAAGGGCAGGTGCTGTAATGATGGAATAGGGCCAAAGATGCGGATTGCGATCATCGGCGGCGGCATAGCGGGGCTGGCAGCCGCTTATGAGCTGGAAAAGGCGCGCGCGGCGGGCGCACCGGTCGAGTACACGCTCTATGAGGCGCGGCCAGGCTGGGCGGCTCGCTGGCCTCGGAGATCGTGAACGGCGCCGTGCTCGAGCGCGGGCCCGACTCTTTTCTCACGGAAAAGCCTGCGGCGGCCGAGCTCTGCCGCGAGCTGGGCCTTGGCGCCGATCTGCTTCCCTCGAACGATGCCGCGCGCAAAACCTATATCGTCGTCCGCAACCGCCTGGTGGCGCTGCCCGACGGGCTCATGTTCCTGGTTCCCACAAAGCTGCGTCCCAACTGCTCTCACGCGCCTCTTCGGTCTCCGCACCAAGGTGCGCATGGCGCTTGAGTTGCTGCATCCTCCGCGCCCAAGCGGCCGCGACGAGTCCGTTGCCGCGCTGGTCGAGCGCCACTTCGGCCAGGAGGCCGTCGATCGGCTCGCCGATCCGCTGCTCAGCGGCATCTACGGCGGCGACGCCGCGCAACTCAGCGCGCAAACCGTGCTGCCGCGCATGGTGGAGATGGAGACGAAGTACGGCTCGCTGACCCGCGGCATGTTGGCCGCGCACCGCAAGATGCGCGCCATGGCGAAGACTCGTCCAAAAGCCCGAACCGCGCGGCGCCCGCCATATTCACCGCGCTGCGCGGCGGCATGAGCGAGTTGGTCGACGCCCTCACCGCGCGGCTCAACCCAGCCAGCGTGCGCACAGCAACGCCGGTGAGCGCGATCAAAAAGACTACCGATGGCTGGAGCGTTGAGGCCGGCGGCGCGCGCGACGAGTGCGACGCGCTCATCATGGCCACGCCCGCGTGGGCAGCCGGTACTCTGCTCGCGCCGGTCGATCGCCGCGCTTGGCAGCGATCTCGGCGCCATCCCTTACTCCTCGTCCATCACCGTCAACCTGATCTACGACGAAGCCAAAATCGGCGCGCTCCCTGAGGGCTTCGGCTTCCTGGTTCCGGCGGTCGAGGGCCGCACCATGCTGGCCTGCACCTTTGTCCATCGCAAGTTCCTGGGCCGCACGCCTCCCGGCAAGGCCGTCTTTCGCGCCTTCCTTGGCGGCATGAAGCGCGATGCGCTGCTCGCCGAGCCCGACGAGGCTCTGGTCGCCATCGTCCGCCGCGAGATGAGCGAGATTCTGGGCGCCAGAACATTCAGCGCCGCCGTTGAGCCCGAGCACGCGCAGGTCTCGCGCTGGCGCCGCGCCATGGCGCAGTACGCCGTAGGCCACCGCGAGCGCATGCAGCGCATCACCGCGCATGTGGCCGCGCTGCCCGGCCTGCGCCTCGCCGGCAACGCCTACGACGGCATCGGCGTTCCCGACTGCATCCGCCTCGGCCGCAAGGCCGCGCGAGAGTTGGTTGCGGCCGGCGCACCAGCTCACGCTGCCAAGTTCTAACTAACTTCACTCCCCGTATACTTTACTCAGAACATGACGACCCGCACCGACACGGTTCTTGCCACGATTCTGGCCTCGACGCGCGCCTCGCTGGCCGCGGCCAAGGCGAGTGTGCCCGTGGCCGAGTTGGAGCGCCGCGCCGCCCAGCACCACCCGCGCGGCTGGGCTGCCGCGCTGCGCCGCCAGGCCGCCACCGGCCCCGCCGTCATCGCCGAGATCAAGAAAGCTTCGCCCTCCAAGGGTCTGATTCGCGCTGCCTTCGACCCCGCATGGCTCGCCCGCCGCTACCGTGCCGGCGGCGCGGCCGCGCTCTCCGTCCTCACCGACGAGCCCTACTTCCAGGGCAGCCTGCGCAACCTGGAGCTGGCTTCGGACGCCGCGCCGCTGCCCTGCCTGCGCAAGGACTTCATGATCGACGAGTACCAGATCGTCGAGGCCCGCGCCCACCGCGCCGACGCCATTCTGCTCATCGCCGCCGCGCTCACCGATGCCGAGCTCAAGCGCTTTGCCCACGCCGCGCGCACGCTCTCGCTCGACGTGCTCGTCGAAGTGCACACCGCAGACGAACTCGATCGCGTGCTCGATGCGCTGGGCGAAACCGGCGCCGACGCCATCGGCGTGAACAATCGCGACCTGAAGACCTTCGATGTGAGCCACTGAAACCTCGCTCGCACTGGTCGATCGCATTCCTCCGAGCGTTGTGCGCGTGACCGAAAGCGGCATCTCCACGCCCGATGACATCGCCCGCCTGCGTCGCGCCGGCTTCGATGCATTCCTCATCGGCGAAAGCCTGATGCGCCAGCCCGATCCCGGCGAGGCGCTGGCCGCGCTGTTGAAGGGCGCCGCGGGCAAGCAGTGACGGATATGAGCCTCTGGATCAAAATCTGCGGCAACACCTCGCTCGAAGATGCGCACCTCGCCGCGGACGCTGGGGCCGACGCAGTGGGATTCGTCTTTGCGCCCAGCCCGCGCCGCGTGACGCCGGAGCAAGTCGCCGCCATCGTGCCGCATCTGCCGCCCGCGCTTGAAAAGATCGGCGTCTTTGTCGATGCGGCCTTCGCCGAAATCGCCTCCACCGTTGAATCCTGCTCGCTCACCGGCGTGCAACTTCACTTCGACGCTCCGCCGGAGTGGCCGGCGCAGGTTCGCGTCCGCTTCGGTCCGGCGTTGAGAATCGTGCGCACCGTGCATTTCGACCTTTTGCAATCAGGGAACTTGAGGGGTAGGGGCATCAGCCCGTACATGGGCAGCCCAGAACCCGCCGGGGCTTTAGCCCCTGAAGCCTGCTTTTCCGACCCAAAGATCGACGCCTTCCTCATCGACTCGCACACCGGGACGGCCATCGGAGGCACTGGAATTGCCTTTGATTGGGACTTGGCCGCCACTACTCTCTTCCAAATCGCAAAAGCACGTAAGTGTATTGCGGCGGGCGGCCTCACGCCGGAAAACGTCGCCGAGGCTGTCGCTACGCTACGCCCCTGGGGCATCGACGTCGTCAGCGGCGTCGAAGCCGCTCCCGGCCGCAAAGACCCCGCCAAACTCTGCGCCTTCATCGCCAATGCCCGCGCCGCGCACAAGCGTACCTCCTGAAAGGGACACTTGTGCGCCCAACACCGGTTTTCGAAATCAAGTTTTGCTTTATGAAACTTATCTTTCAGTTTCGAGCGCGCTCGACCGTCCGTTCGTCATTCAATTGAATTACAATGTTCGGAGAGGCTTTCCTATGCCTGCCAATGCTTTGGTGCAAACACGAATCGATCCCGAGGTGAAGGAGCGGGCGGCAGCCGTTCTGGGTGAGCTAGGCATTACCGTCTCGGATGCAGTTCGCATCCTCCTGACCCGAACTGCAAACGAAGGCGCCCTCCCTTTTTCGATAGCCAGGAATGCAGCCGAACATGATACCTGGTTTCGAGCACGGGTGCAGGAAGCCCTGGATGATCCGCGCCCCGCGATACCTCACCATCAGGTTAAGGCTCATTTCGCCAGGCGGCGCGCCGCAGCGCTGAGCAAACTGCAGGAATAGTTTGAAGTAAGGTACCAAAGCAGTTTGAAGTAAAGTAAGTAAAAGCCGCAATGTCCAATCTCTCAATTGGCCGGCTATGCTTCGCGCTTCTTTTTTCCAATATTTTCCCCATAAATGCGGCTGCCGCCAAGAAAATCTGTCTCAAATCTTTTGTGTTTACCCAGTTGTGAGTATCAGTCTACGAGGAAAGCATTATGGAGACAGTAGATACATACACACTGGAATGGTCGGAGTTTGCAGAAGCCGACCGTGACGAGATTTTCGATTACATTGAGGCAGATAGCCCGCAAGCCGCGATTGCCGTTGACGCTCGCATCGAGGCCGCTGTGGACGGCCTTGCAAAATCCCCCGGAATCGGCCGGCCGGGGCGCATTGAAGGGACGCGCGAATTAGTCATAGACCGTACGCCTTACATAGCCGCATATCGCATTGCCGGCAATGCGGTGCGTGTATTGCGCGTGCTTCACGGCGCGCAACAGTGGCCAGAGGAGTTGCCCGGCGCTCGGAAATAACAGCCGGTTCTGGGGTGTGGCGGCTCCCTAGTACACTAAAAAGTTCCCCATTTTCGCGGGCAACAACGCAGGTGCTCCTTATGGCGTCCATCATTCTTCCGGCAAACCCCTCCGAGTCGCGGCCCGGCCGCTTCGGCGTCTACGGCGGGCGCTACGTGCCGGAGACGCTCATGGCCGCCCTTGTCGAGCTCGAGCGCGAATACGAAATCGCCAAGGCCGATGCCGCGTTTCAGGCCGAGTTGACGTCGCTGCTCACCGACTTTGCAGGCCGCCCCACGCCGCTCTACTTTTGCCAGCGGCTGACGGAGCAGCTCGGCGGCGCCAAAATCTACCTCAAGCGCGAAGACCTGCTGCACACCGGCGCGCACAAAATCAACAACGCGCTCGGCCAGGGTCTGCTCGCCAAGCGCATGGGCAAAAAGCGCGTGATCGCCGAAACCGGCGCGGGCCAGCACGGCGTGGCTACGGCCACAGTCTGCGCGCTGCTCGGCCTTGAATGCGTCGTCTACATGGGCGATGTGGACATGGCGCGCCAGGAGCTCAACGTGCTGCGCATGCGCCTGCTCGGCGCTGAAGTTCGCGGCGTCTCTTCCGGCTCGAAGACGCTGAAAGACGCCATCAGCGAGGCCATGCGCGATTGGGTCACCAACGTCCGCACCACCTACTACCTGCTCGGCAGCGCTCTCGGCGCGCATCCCTACCCCACCATGGTGCGCGACTTCCAGCGCGTCATTAGCAAGGAGACTAAAGCAGCAGATCCTCGAGAAGGAAGGCCGGCTGCCCACGGCCATCATCGCCTGCGTCGGCGGAGGGTCGAACGCCATCGGCGCGTTCTACGAGTTCATCGCCTGACCGCCAGGTGCGGCTCATCGGCGTTGAGGCCGGCGGCCGCGGAACCGCGCTAGGCCAGCACGCGGCCCGCTTCCAGGGCGGCGCGCCGGGCGTGCTGCAAGGTACTTATTCGTATGTCCTGCAGGACGAAGACGGCCAGATCGCGCTTACGCACTCCGTCTCCGCGGGTCTCGACTACGCCTCCATCGGCCCCGAGCACGCCGCGCTGCACGACTCCGGCCGCGCCGAGTACGTCTCGTGCGACGATGCCACCGCGCTCGATGCGGTCGTCAAGCTCGCGCGCACCGAGGGCATTCTGCCCGCGCTCGAAAGCGCCCACGCCGTGGCCGAGGCCATCCGCATTGCTCCCGCGCTCCCAGCCCATGAAATACTGGTGGTGAACCTCTCTGGACGCGGCGATAAGGACATGGGCATCCTGGCCCGCGAGTTGAAAATTCAGGGAGCCTGATCGCACGCGAATGCCGATACTTTTCAATCACAAGCCGGGCCTCGTCATCTATCTCACGGCCGGCGACCCATCACTCGACGCCACGCGCGAAATCGCCATCGCGGCCATCGACGCCGGCGCCGACGTGATCGAGTTAGGCGTTCCCTTCAGCGATCCCCTCGCCGACGGCCCCATCATCCAGCGCGCCATGGAGCGCGCCCTGGCCCACGGTCGCACACGGCGCCAGCCTCAAAGACGTTCTCACCCTCGCGCGCGAAATTCGCGCCGCCCGTCCCGCCGCCGGCCTGGTCATCTTCAGCTATCTCAATCCGATTCTGCGCTACGGCATGAGCAAATTTGCCGACGCTGCCGCCGCTGCCGGCGTAGACGGCGTGCTTGCCACCGACATGATCGTCGAAGAAGCCGCCGAGTACCTCGCCGAAATGAGCCGCGTGGGCCTCGCGCCCATTTTTCTTGCTGCGCCCACCAGCCCTGACGCGCGCCTTGAAGCCATCGCCACGCACTCCAAAGGTTTTGTTTACGCCATCTCGCGCGTCGGTGTCACCGGAACGCAGCAGAGCGTGGCCACCGATGCCGCCGCGCTGGTCGCGCGCATTAGACGATGGGCGGGACCCGTGTAAGCCTGCCGGTGGCCGTGGGGTTCGGCATCTCCAATGCGAATCACGTCGCGCAGGTGGCGCAGTTCGCGGATGCCGCGGTCGTCGGCAGCGCCATCGTCGAGCTGGTAGAGCGCTCGACGCCGGAAGCAGCGCCGGGCGCAGTGGCTCGATTTATCAAGGGCCTGCGCCTGCCTCACGCGGCGCTGGCCCGGTGACAAAACAGTGATCAGTGATCAGTCGTCAGTGATCGGTCCGTCCGGCGCCGACCTGAAGCGCTGGGACTCGTATCGGCACAATGGAACTGACAACTGAAAACGGACAACTGATAGCTGTCAGCTAAAGTTAGAAGCTGACTCGAGGATGCAATGACCATCGAAGAATTGCGAATGCGAATCGATGTCCTGGACCGCCAGCTCGTTGAGCTGATCAGCGAGCGGGCACGCGCCGCGCAGATGATTGGCCATCTGAAGGCCGCCACTTCGCTTCCGGTCTACGAGCCGGATCGCGAAAAAATCATCTACGCCAACGTGCGCGCGGCCAACAAAGGCCCGCTGCCCGACATCGAGATGACGCATATCTACGAGCGCATCATCGACGTGATGCGGGCATTGCAAAGGAACGAGTTGGCTTCCGAAAGAAACGCCCAGGCCGCCCCATCCGAGGGCAGGATGCCGGGCCACGCCGCGGGCGCACCAATGCGCCCGAGACAGGAAACAAACAATGATTGTCGCAATGCAGGAGAAAGCCACCGAAGAACAGATCGATGCCGTCATCGACGCCATGGAAGAAGCGGGCGTCAACGTGCATCGCACCACCGGAGCCATGCAAACCATTCTGGCCGGCGTAGGCCCCACCGCCGGCCTCGACCTCACCAAGTTTGAAATGCTGCCGGGCGTGCTCCACGTGCACCGCATCAGCGCGCCCTACAAGCTGGCCGGCCGCGCCTTGCGCCCCGAAGGCACGGTCATCGAGTTTCCCAACGGCGCCAAAATCGGCGGCCAGCAGGTCGCCGTCATCGCCGGGCCGTGCGCCATCGAAAACCGCGAGCAGATCTTCGCCATCGCCCAATGCGTCAAGGCCGCGGGCGGGGGCTTTCTGCGCGGAGGCGCCTTCAAGCCGCGCAGCTCGCCTTACTCCTTTCAAGGGCTCGGCATTCCCGGCCTCGAACTGATGCGCGAAGCCGCCGACGCCAACGGCCTGCTCATCGTCAGCGAGGTCATGGAGATCGCGCAGATCGAGCCCATGCTGCCGTTCGTCGATTGCTTCCAGGTGGGCGCGCGCAACATGCAGAACTTCAACCTGCTGCGCGAGCTGGGCCAGGTGCGCAAGCCCATCCTGCTCAAGCGCGGCATCGCCGCCACCGTCGAGGAGCTGCTGCTTTCGAGCGAGTACATCCTCTCCGGCGGCAACTACGACGTGATCCTCTGCGAGCGCGGCATCCGCACCTACGAAACCTCCACGCGCAACACCATGGACATCGCGGCCATTCCGGTGCTGAAGAAGCTCTCGCACCTGCCCGTCGTCGCCGACCCATCGCACGGCACCGGCCGCCGCGACATGGTGCCCGCCATGGCCAAGGCCGCGGTGGCCGCGGGCGCCGACGCGATGCTCATGGAGATTCACCCCAACGCCGACAAGGCCGTCTCCGACGCCGCGCAGACGCTCTACCTCGACCAGTTTGAAAAGCTGGTCGGCGAGCTGCGCGTGATCGCTCAAGCCGTCGGCCGGACGCTGTAAGATGGAGCGAAGCACTAAGCCGTCGGAGTCAACGATGCAACGAAGTAGAGCTGCTGAGGATGGTCGAAGACGCGGCTCAATGGAGCTGTGGGGCGCTGCACTGCGTGCTACGACTGCGTTTTCCGCTAACACCGCTAACTCGCTGACTCGCTAACTCCGCTGACAAGGCATCCATGATCTCGCGCATCTCCATCCTCGGCACGGGCCTGCTGGGCACATCGGTGGGCCTCGCCCTGCGCGCGGCGGGGTTCAAAGGCACGATCGCCGGCTGGAACCGCACTCCCGAGCACGGGCAACTCGCGCTCACCATGGGCGCCGTCGACTCCGTTGCCGCCGACCCGCTCGAAGCCGCGCGCGCGAGCCAGGTCACCGTTCTCGCCGTCCCCATCTACTCCACGCTCGATTTCATGGAGAAGCTCGCCCCCGTGCTCGGCTCCGAGCACCTGGTCACCGACGTGGGCAGCACCAAGCGCATCATCTCTGAAGCGGCAGCGCGTCTCTACAACACGCCCGGGCGCGCGGCGTTTCTTCCCGGCCATCCCATGGCGGGCAAAGAGCGCGGCGGCGCAGCCCTCGCCGACGCCAACCTCTTTCGCGGCGCAGTCTGGCTGTTTACTGACGATCCCGCGGCGCAACGTTCCCCGCACTCGACCGAACTCGTCAAGGGCTGGCGCGAGTGGGTCGCCGCCATGGGCTCCAAAGTCCTCGATCTCGACCCCGTCCGTCACGATGAGCTCGTCGCCTGGGTCAGCCATCTGCCGCAGTTCACGGCCACGGCGCTCAGCGCGCTGCTTGAAGACGAAGTCGGCGGCGCGCCCGAGCTCAAAGACGTGGGCGGCCGCGCTCTGCGCGAGATGACGCGGCTCGGCGCCAGCCCCTTCTCCATGTGGCGCGACATCGCCCACACCAACACCGAAGCCGTCGAGCGCGCCCTGCTGGCCCTGGAGCAGCGCCTCGCCCGCCTGCGCGAAAACCTCCGCACCCCCGAGCTGCGCGACGAATTCGAGCAGGCCAACCGCTTCCGGCAGGAGTAGGTTGCCGGGCTCCCCGCCCGCAGCCCCAAGAAAAACGCTGTCGTCCTGTCCCAGTAGTAGTATTCTGAGACTCCACCGAAACTTCTTAGGTATCTCCGGAGGATTCCCGTGCCGCACACTACCAGCAGCAATATTGAGGAGTTCTCGAAGCGAACGATTGACCTGCTGTTCTCGCGCTTCGGCGAGTTCGTTGCCTATACGGTTGAGTTACCCACGACGGATTCTGCCGTCCGATTCCTGAGGGGTTTCTCGTTCGTCTCGGGTGCCGAACTCCGAACCCCTGATCACATCCAGGCAGCCATCTCGGCGAATCAGCAGGGTAAGGACGCTTTCGTAATACTCGGCGGTCAGTTCACGCCAGACGAGAACGAAGAAATACTCAGGAAGGCTGACGCGGCCCGGGTCCAGTGCCGGAGCGTGTGCATTGCTGGCGAGGGATCGAAGGTCCAACGCGACTTCATGGCGGCCTATGCTCGGCTCAAGCCGCACACGCATTCTCGCGAAGCCGGGAAGAAGTGGTGGCGCTTTTGGAAATGACAGACTTCGACGCCCCGGATCGTAATCGCCCAGTTCTCAAACGGAACCGAATTCAAAAGGTTTAGTCATGATGCGCAGGTGGCAATGCACGAATCCAAAATGCGAAGATCGGCGGAATGGGATTGTGGCGATCAACGCCCAACCAGCCTACGCAAGGCTCAACTGCGACAAGTGTGGTGCCGTCATGAACCCTATAGGTGGTCCCGAACATGTCTTGTTCGTTGGAGGCTATTCGGACAACAAAACCACAACTGGAGTTCTCCCGTTGAGAGACGCGCCCAGGATTGTGGACGCGCATGTTCGGGCGGAGCAAGTCCTTTTCGATAAATGACCCCGTAGGGCCGATGAGTATCCCACCGTTGACCAGGTCCCAGCGACACCGACCGTTCTCAGGCCAAATCTGTTCACCTACCTGCAGGGTGCAGACACTTTCCCGGTCCTTGTCGGGTGGCCGTCCTCTAACAATGGTAGTTGCGCGCTGCCCTTCCTAATCTGGGACTTTCTTCCCGGGGCAAAAAAGGCCAGTTTTCCGCACTTTTCGCACTGTGCGCCGAACTCCTGCTCCTCCACGACTAGGCAGGCCACACCGCCACGGTTTTCGCGCTCCCCGCGGCCATGCCTTAGAATGCTTCGGGGTACCGAAGCGAATTTATCCCGTGGAGAAACCTATGCGTCTTGCTGCAATCGCTGCTCTTGTGTTTGGCTTTGTCTCCATCTGCGCTGCGCAAACAGGGGCCAATTGGACCTACGAAGGAAAGACCGGCCCGCTGGCCTGGGGCAAGCTCGACCCAGCGTACCAAGCCTGTTCGAAGGGGCACGAGCAGTCGCCGCTCGACATTCGCGGTGCGCACTTAGACAAGATTCTGCAGCCCCTTGAGTTCCACTACATCGCGGGGCCCGTGACGCTGGAAAACACTGGGAACGGCATCCTGGCGCACGTGGACCCCGGCAGCTACATGGTCGCCGGCGGTGTGCGCTACCAACTCGTCGAAATCGACTTCCACCACCCCAGCGAGCACCCGGTTAAGGGCAAGCTCGCCGACATGGAAGCGGACCTGGTGCATCGCAGCGAGAATGGCAAACTGGCCATTGTGGCAGTGCGGCTAAACCAGGACCAGGGCTTTCCCAACGCCACGCTGGCCACGCTCTGGGCGCACCTGCCCACGAAGCCGCGCACAACTGAAAAAGTGACCGATATGGTGAGCGCGGGCGGTCTGTTGCCCGCCGATCCCGGCTATTGGACCTACGTCGGCTCCGAGGTGACGCCGCCCTGCACCGAGGGGGTGCGGTGGTTCGTCTTCGAGGAAGCCCTGAGCATAAGCCGGGAGCAGTTTCGCGCCTTTGCGAACCTCTTCAAGATGAACACGCGCCCGGTGCAGGACGCGCACGGGCGGCGGATTGAGGCGAACGAGTAGAAGCAGGGACGTAGGGACTATGGACTAGGGAGACGGGAGCCAGCGAGCCGGCGTTAGCGGCGTTAGCGGAGTTGGGCCGTGTGGATGCTGGGATGCACTCGCTGAAACTAACGAAGAGTGGACACACTCATACAGCGAGTTGCAGGCAGGAGGGAAAAACCTCCGGTAGAAGAAGCCTGTGTTCCCAATGTCAATCCCTATGGCCGCTCCAGGGCAATCCCCGAGGGTAATTCCTTCGCGGGAAAGTCATACTTCCCGTAGTCGATCGTCAACACAGCCGTACCGCCGATCAGAACCTTTGTCTCGCTCCGATTATGTTCCGGTAGCCAGAACCCGTCGGTCTCCGAATTCGTTTGATGAATAAGTGTCCTTGATATCCAGAGCGATGGATTCTTAGCTGGCTGCACTTCCATTTTTGCTACTGCGAAGTCCGCCGCATCCACCCAAATCCTGCCCCTGTACAGGAATTTCTTTGGAGTCATGGGTTCCACATCCAAAATGTAAGCCATGCGACCCGCGAGGTTCTCGCTGCCCAATAGATGAAATCTGTAGTTTGCCGGTGTGAGCGCTGTCGCGCTCTTGTTCAGCGATGCGTCCTTCTCGCCGTCCACGGCTCGCTTCAAGACCATTTGACAGAGCGCCCCCGATCCACTCTGAGAGATGATCCGAAAACTTTTCCCCGAAGAGACGTCATAGTCGATCTCCACGTCCATTTTCGCCATGATCGTTTTAGAGAACCCCCGATACACCACCGCGTAATGCCGTAGTGCCCGGTAGTGCCGTAACCTGGCCAACTGCGCCTGATCGTGCCGTTCCATTTGCTCCACAATCTCCGCAGAGCTAAAGGCTCCGGGAGAGGCAGGCTTTCCATCCTGCGCGTACGCGCTCCCTGCGAAAAAGATGAATCCCACTACCAAAAGACGAAAAACACAGTTCCGCATCGTCGCAGCTCCCGCTGTCAAAATGGGCTCGTCCATGCCATCGGTGCCGGCTGACCTTGCTCCGAGCAGCGCTGCCAGGCAGGAATCACTTGCAACTTTTCGCGATAATGCCGGAGGAAGTAGTGCATGGTTTCGACGCGGATACGTATGGAAGCCAGCGGCCGATTTTCATCCAGATCACGGAAAGAGAAATGCGGTTTACCGGATTGCTCGATGATCTGCTCGACAACTCTGCTGATAAATGCGTCGTGCCCGCACTTGAAGTTCGACAGCTCTACCGAGATGAGATTGGGATGCCGGGCTACGAACTTTGCTGCCCAGATCTTGTGGTTGGAACTCGCAGAGAAGGTGTTCTTCCATACGTCGGAGATGTCGAGCGGGGTGCGAATGAATCCAGCCTCAACGCCGGCTCCAAACAGGCGATCGAGCAGATCCGCGTCGAGCGGCAAAAGGCTCTGCGAGAAGATGGGGTAGCCAAGTTTCTGAAGCTCCTCAAGGATGCCCTGATTCAGACCTGGATCGTGGTGATAGGGCCGTCCAAGCATGACCAGGCCAATCTGCCCATTTTCCTCTAGTTCGTCCAGCGTAAGCCGGGCCTGGCGGCGGATCCCGGCTTCAAAGGCCTTCCAGGCGGCAAACGCAATGTCGACCGCGCGCGAGTTTTCGTCCCAGTCCAGATGAAGCAAATGCTTCCAACAAGAAAACATCTGGTACTTGAATATGTCGCGGTCGGCCATGTCCAGTACCGGGTTCACGTACTGAACATGCGCCTCTTCGAACCAGTTCACGCTGCGGGAAAAGGCTGCTTTGACCGCTTCCGGCGTTGCCGAGCCGGACGGACAGGCGCTCGACGCGGCACAATCGTGGAGCGGCGTGACCAGCACATCGAACATCGGGAAAAAGATCGCGTCGAGCGGTTCTTTTTTCGAATGCTGGAGCAGCTCGTACACGTGCGCGATGGAGACTTTCGATGGGAAACATGGATCGATGGCGGAAAAACCCGCTGCCTGCTGATATTGCTCCGGACTGGAGAAGTGCGAATAATGCAGATTTCCGGCGGGAACGCCAAGGCTTTCGAAATAGGCCGAGAAGAGCGGAGCGTAGGTGAACAGGTTCAACGCCTTTGGGATGCCGATGCGAAATTGCGAGCGCGCCTGTGCTCTTATTTTTGCCTTGGACGCGAAGAACAAAGCCGGCCTACGATGCGAATTCGCGTTGGCAGAGGGAGGAGATGTGGGCAACCACGTCTGTTCCGCAGCGAGTTGAACGTAGTTAGGGCAGGTCTTGCGCAGAGAAGCCCACGAGGAGTTAATCTTCCTTACCGTGTCTGGATTCTCCGCCTCCCCGCGCTCGCAGTTGGCGATGATGACGCGCTTCGATCCCGCCTCGCTGCTGACCCCGGAGCCCAGTTCCACAAACGTTCGCAGGCAGCGATTTGTGCAATAGGAGCAGCGCGTGGATTCGTCCCGGCAAATCGTATATTGCAATGTGTCGAGGAAAGCGAAACCCGGAAACACGGTTGAGCCGCTTGCCTGGCAATACTCCATGGCCTCGAGCGCGGCGCCGATGGCGCCCGCTTCACAGCAATTGGGGTGAACAACAACTTCAGGATAGCCGGTTCCATGGTAATGCGAACGGATGAAATCTACCTCCGCCTTTACGACCGCGAGATTTTTTTGTGTGCCGCCTTGAAGAACGAAACGACTGCCCAAGGTGGCAACATTGGAAACGCCGGCAACGTAGAGAAAGACGTTCTTGGGAAGCACAGTTGCCAAGCCAGCGAGGAGTTCTTCAGGCTGCCACCCCTGACGCTGAAAATTCACGATATCCGACTGCAGAAACACTGCACATCCATAGCTGAACTGCGGCATCCGCCGGGCGCGAAAGGCCACATCTGCAAAATCTTCAATCCGGATCCCAAGGCTTTCCGCGGCAGCCTGAAGGAAGTATCCATTTCCCGCCGAACATTGCGTATTCAACTTGAAATCCCGGACGGCGCCATCGCGGAGCATGATGATCTTGATGTCCTGGCCGCCGACATCGATGATCGCTTCCGCGTCCGGATACAGGCGCAATGAGGACCTGGCATGAGCAACGGTTTCAACCAGAGCGACATCCGCCGACAAGACTTTCTTCAGGAGTCCTTTGGAATAGCCCGTGGTTCCCATGCCGAGCACTCGCACTTGGCGACGAGAAGATTCCAGCTCGTTACGAAGATGGCGGAGAACCCCGGCTGCGTCGGTAATCGGGTCCGACTGGGAGAGGCGGTACGAGGTAGCCAGAATCTCTCCGTCAGAGGAGAGGGCAACCGCTTTGGTGGAAGTCGATCCACCATCCAGTCCGATGAAGACACCGGTCTCGCTGTCGGACACAGCGGGGCACACAGGAGCACGCAGGGCAAACCTCTTACGAAAACCTTCCAAATCGGCGGCATCGCTGTATAACCCGCCGCCGGATATCCGCTCGCGTGCGGATGTTTCCTTCTCGCATATGTAATCCTTGAGCGCTTCGGTCCCCTGGTATTGCGCCGTGCTCGCTGAGTCTGCGGCGCCAAACTCGATTGCTCCGATGGCAGCGAAGTATTCCGCCATCGCCGGCACCACGATGAGCGTTTCCGGCGTGGCGCCCTCCGGCAAGGAGATGTTCTTCCGCTTCCAAAGGTCGAGGAGGCCTTTGCGCCACGCCGCTTGCAGGCCGGGGAAATAGGCGTTGGGTCCGCCCAGCAGGAACACTGCAGGCAGTAGCGTGTGACCGCGAGTAAGGACGCTGAGGTTTTGAAGAACGATAGCGTGAAACAAGGATGCCATCAGGTGCCGCGACGGAACACCCTGCTTTTGCAGTCCGATGATGTCGGTTTCCGCAAAGACCCCGCATTTGCCGGCAACAGGATAAATCTCGGTGTCGTCATACGGCTGGCTAACAAGCTCTTCCTGCGGGATGTGCAGCTTAGCTGCGATCTTTTCGATGACCACGCCGGTTCCGCCGGCGCACTTGTCGTTCATCGATGCGATCTTCTTGCGGCTGCCTTCGATACCGCTCTCCTGAAAGACGATCATCTTAGCGTCTTGTCCGCCGAGTTCGATCACGGAGCGTACTTCGGGGTATGACCGTTCGACGGCGAGACTGACAGCTGCAACTTCCTGAACGAATCGCGCGCCGAGCAAATCCGCTAACTGCCGGCCGCCGCTGCCGGTCATATAGAGGCGCATGTGGTCGTCCGCGATGCTGAAGTTGTTCTTTGCCTGTTGCAGCGCGTGCAGAACCGTTTCCGCCTGCCGGCTTTCGTGCCGGCGATAATCATGAAGAAGAATCGCTCCGTCAGCCGCTGAGCGCACAACGGTCTTAACGGTTGTGGACCCTACGTCGATGCCGACGAGAAACCTGCAAGTGTTCTCGAAGAAGGGAACACGCTCGGGAAAAGATTGCGGATTGGAAGCCTGTCGGGTCAACTCCTACTCCATATTGCCGGTTACGCCTTGGAATCCACGGAGCGATTGTCTATGGGAGAAACGCTTTCGGCAGGCATTCTTGGTAGATCGCTCATGGCTCAATTTCCTGCGTGGAATGAGCCTGGCCTAAAGCCACCGAATGAACCCCGCCTTCGCGCTGCGCCTGCCAATACGGATTCCTGATCGAGCGCGGAGACATCAGTTGATCCACATGCAGAAGGAAGTTGGCGGCAGTGGAAATCACGCCCGGCTGGCGTGGAATCGGATACAGCGGATGACGGAGTTCGGCGTGCTGGGCGATAAAGCCGCGTATCTCATCGAGTGAATGGCCGGCCGCGTGGAGAACGCGCTCAAATTCGCGCGATGCTTTTGCCTTGGCCTCGGACAACGCCATCTGCACGCGGCTATAGGCGTGGATCTCTCCATCCGCCGAAGTCTCGATAGGCAGAAAGCTGACCTCAGGGAACCGCTCCACAAGCGATGCCTGAACGGCGTCCGATTGCACCGAAGGAAGACAGCCGAAGGGCTTGAGAGCCAACACAAGATGGCTGATTTTGCGGCGTGTATAGTAGAGGGTTTTTGCCACTTCCAGGTGTCCTTCGCCGCCGCGTAACAACGTGTTGTAATACGGATCTGCAAACTCAGAGAGGGTTCGTTGCGCGGGAAGAACCTGGCCGGAGATTCCGAGCAGTTTTGACAGGCGGAAAAAGTGGTGGGAATAAATCTTCGCGGCAAGGGTGAAACCCAGTCTCTTGCCCAGAGCGGAGGTTCGCGAAGCGATGGCCTTCTTCGGGTTCATCCACGATAACGCGTAGGCTTCCATCCGCTGCCGACATGAAACCCGCGCCTTTTTCTGGTGCAGCATGTAGAGCAGCCAGGAGCTGATCGGCTCGATCGACACTTCCGCGCCTTCGGCTTCGAGAAACTCAAACATGCGAAAATTACCGTCGCTTTCGGTCATCTGCGCCCAGAATTCGCCGATCACCTTGACGACCGGCTTCACCCGCAGCCAATCGACCTCGACCTTTCTTAGCTCGTCTGCGGCTGCGGACAGGACCGTCGTCATCGCGTCGCCGTACAAATGCGACCAGAGTTTGCCGAACGTATTCGGAAAGCGATACCAGCGTGACCGTCGTTTGGGAAACAGAGCCTTCGGCAAACAATTCTGCAACTCAAAGCCGCGATGGTTTTTGAAGTGTTCCGCAATCGTATCCGCCATTCTGGCCACAGCCTTGTCAACAGTGCCGGCCTGAACCGCAAATGGCCTTAAGCGATGTTGCACGCCGTTCAACAGGTCGCCCAGGATGAAAGCGTGCATCGTATTCATCCCGAAATCGACAGAGAATTGCAGTCCTGTATGGCCGGTCGAAGCGTAGATGCCGTGATCCTGCGAGAAGGAAAGGATACGAAAACCTTTGTAGCCGGCGGCAGTGAGCGCAGCTCGAAACTCCGACTCGTACATGCTGAAGCGACATGGCCCGCCGCATGCCGCGGTAAAGTAAATGTACTTCCTGACAATTTCTGCGCGTGATAGCCCTGCGCTCTCTTTAGCCTGCAGGAATCGAATCAGGTTACCGACGGTGAAATAGGCAGGATTGCACAGGCCGCTGGCGCAGAACTCCTTTCCAAGTTCATGCGCCTCCCGGTCCGTCTCGGGCAAATGCTGAGAACGGTATCCGGCTCCGGCGAGCAGCCCCTCGATCAGCCGCTCATGCTTCCACGTCAACCCTCCGAAGAGGATGGTCACCGAGCCACGCTCATCGGCGGTGAAGGGCGGTTCTCGATGACGCAGTGGCGAGATGATCCGATTCGTCAATAATCCGTTGTGTTGTGTGGGGCCGCGCTGTGTAAGTGAGTCCATGATCGTGTATCCTCCGCATCGGGCACAAACACATTCATCAAAAGCGCGCACAGGGGGCGTTCTGATCGGTGCCCTCGCTAATCAACATTCGGGATAAACCACGATTGCTTTAGAAGTCTCGTTCGTCCTGGGAAAACGGGGCAGCCTCGACGATGCCCCACCTTGATATGCATCCCTGCCCCAAAGATACTCTCTGCCCGTGTGCACGACGGTAGAGCGGCTTGGGAGAACTGCGACAAAGTTTGCCTCCGGCGTGTTCCTCTGCAAGTCACAAATCTCACGTTATTTAGACGGGGGCGGGGGACCCCGAACGATCGGACCATGCACAAGGAGCCTTTGGCCGCACACGCCCGCTCCCAGCCCTGATGCGCCGGGGAATTCTAAATTTGATTTTGGCTCCCTTGACTCGCTCTGTCAATAGGTCGCGCTCTGGGCGCGCTCTGGGCCTGTGCGGTTCCGATGAGTCATCGCGCCAGTGGGTCTCCGTTGGCGAGGATGCGGTAGAGAGTAGAGCGGCTGATGGCGAGCTGGCGGGCGGCGCGGAGCTTGTTGCCGCGGTTGAGGTCGAGCACGTACTGCACATGCTGGCGGATGACGGCATCGAGAGCGAGGTTGGCAGAGCGGGCGGCGGATTGCGGGTCAAGCATTGCGACGGGGCCGGCCATGGGGTTGGCCCAGGGATTGACTTGAGCGCTTGCGCCGAGTTGCGCGCCGAAGGAGGCGTCGAAGCGAAGCGGGAGGCCGTCGGGCAGGGCGAGGTCGATGGGCCGGATGACGCCATTATCGGCTTCGAGCAGGGCAGTTTCAAGAACGCTGGCGAGCTCGCGCACGTTGCCGGGCCAGTTGTGCTGCAGGAGCCGGGCCAGCGTACCGGACCCCAAAACAACAGGACGCTGCTGGTAGCGCGTGCAGATGCGGTCGAGCAGGAACTGAGCGAGCGGGGCAATGTCTTCGCGGCGCTC
Source organism: uncultured Acidobacteriota bacterium (assembly GCA_963832535.1). Lineage (GTDB taxonomy): Bacteria > Acidobacteriota > Terriglobia > Terriglobales > Acidobacteriaceae > Telmatobacter. The sequence continues at coordinate 14,912 of CAWHUK010000042.1, read as the reverse complement.
GCGCAGAGGAGGGATCGCAAAGCGGATAGCGGTGAGGCGGAAGGCGAGGTCGGGGAGCAGTAGTCCCTGGCCGGCCATCTGGCGCAGCGGGGTTTGCGAGGAGGCCAGTACGACGGCGCGGCCAGGCGGACGGTCCTGGAGGGTTTTGAGGACGCCGAGCAGGAGACCCTGGCCGGGAGGAGCGAGCAGGTCGACGCGATCGAGATAGGTAAAGCCGGCGAGAGTGGCGGGATCGGCGTCGGTGGCCAGCCACTCGCGGGCATCGCGGCGCTGAAAGCTGGAGCCGGAGAGCGGAGACCGGCTGAAGAGATAGCGGGCCAGCGTTTGCTTGCCGCTGCCGGACTCGCCTTCAATGGCTGCTATTTGCATATGCGGAGCAGCCATATCGGCTTGGATGAGCAGCTTGTGCCATGCCGCGCTGACGCCGACCACCTGGAAGCCCGCGGGAGAGGAATCCAACTCCACCAGCGTGAGGCCTGAGGCGGAGGGGTGCGGATGCAATGGAGCGGAGTTCTGCATGGATCTCAACGTCTCTCGCCTCCGTGGCTGCGGCAAAGCCGGAGCAGCTGTACCCGTATTCGTTCCATTCCCAGCCGCCGCTTCTGATGCTGCGGCGCGACTGCTTCCGGCCGCTGCGGCTTGACGGCAAACCGGTGATGCGGCCGATCGTTGTGCCGAACCGACACAAGTCTCATCGGCGCAGCGGGTAAAAACATAAATGGGGCAGACAACCGCCCTCCTATCGACCCGCACGGAAGCCGGCCTTCTTGAAATCGCTGCGTGATCGCAAAGCGGCCGCGAATCATTGCTTACGCATTCATCCCTTGGACCCTCGGTCCCTTGTTCCCTGGAGGGTTGTGGCTTCGGCCTGCAACAACCGTGAGAATGCGTTAGTGCCCACAGCGACGGAGCCGATGACTTTATCGATCTCAGCAGGCGTGGCAATCGCCGGTTGTAATTTACATCTACCTACTCTCCGGAGCATAATCATCTGCATAATCAGTGTCTGAGGTGAGGTGAGGAGTGGGCGATCCAAGCGGCAGCGCTCTAGAAAGACAAGAGAGAGTTGTCCCGACCTTCTGCGCCATGTGCGGACCGGGCCCAGGGTGCGGTATTTACGCTACCGTCCGCGACGGGAAATTCGTTGGCGTCACCGGGATGAAGGAATCTCCGCTGAACCGGGGAAGGCTCTGCCCCAAGGCTCACGCCGCACCCCAATGGCTCAACTCTCCCCAGCGACTGAAAAATCCGCTGCGAAGAGCCGGCAGGAAGGGCGAGGGCCGTTTCGAAGCGGTGAGTTGGGACGAGGCGCTCGACGAAGTCGCGGCCAGACTCAAGGAACAAAAGGCGAAATACGGCCCCGAGTCTCTGGCCATTCTCTCTCCGGCGCGAAGAAGCTATAGCAGCTACATGGCCCGCTTTCTCATGGCGCATGGCAGTCCCAATTACGGACATAGCGGCATCTGTGTTTTGCAGCGGATGCTGGGATTTTCCTATACGTTGGGCGGAATAACCAAGCCAGATACATCGAGGACCGGTCTGCTGGTGGTCTGGGGCGCCCAACCGATTTTTTCGGGCAGTTCTAAAGGCTCGCTGAAGCGGTTTCTCGACGCCAGGGCTCGCGGCGCCAAGATCGTCGCCATCAAGCCTACGATGGAGCCCGACGTTGCTCTGGCGGACGTATGGGTCCCCATTCGGCCAGGCACCGATGACGCGCTGGCTCTGGCGATGCTCAACGTCATCATCGGCGAAAAACTCTACGATTCCGCATTTGTCGAGCAGTGGACTTACGGCTTCAAGGAACTGAAAGAGCATGTTGAAAAGTACACGCCGGAATGGGCCGAGCCGATTACCGGTGTGCCGGCTGCGCAAATAAAAGAGGTTGCGCGGCTTTACGCCACCACCAAACCTGCCGCCATTGATTCAGGCAACGGATTGGAACACGCTCCCAGTTGCAATGACGCCATTCGCGCCATCGGCATCTTGATGGCCGTCACCGGAAACCTCGACCGGCCTGGAGGAAATGTATTTCCCGGCCGGGGCGCGGCGCCAATGCCGAAGCCCATCGATCTGAAGGAGAGATGTACGCAAGAGTTGATCGACAAGTTGGTCGCGCCTGAATTTCCCCGTCCCTTTCAGCCGTCGATCGAAGGAACAACGTCGGCCTACTACGGCATTCTGGAAAGCGTTCTGACGGAAGAACCTTACCCCATTCGCGCAATCATTGCTCCGGGCACTCAACCCACCGTCAGCACGCGCGGCACAGCAAGGGTGATCGAAGCGCTGAAGAAACTGGAGTTTTTTGTAACCGTCGATGTTATGCGCACGGCGGAGATGGACTATGCCGACATCGTGATTCCGGTCGCATCCATGTATGAGACCGATCATCCATTTGAATTCTTCGAGGGATGGCTGATGGCGCGCAACCGGGTGGTTGAGCCGCTGGGCGATTACAAATCGGATTACGAGTTCTGGATCGAACTGGGCGTTCGCATGGGATACGGCAAAGACTTCTGGAATGGCAGCCTTTCAGAATGTATGAACGATCAGCTGAGTCCCTTCCATATCACCCTTGACGAGTTGCGCACCCATCCAACCGGCATCCAGTACGAAGCCGCCGCGCCCGCCTATGAGAAGTACGAAAAGGTCTTCGCCGGCCCCAGTACAAGACTTTCAAAGGCGCCTTTTCTGCCGCAGGGAAAGGTCGCCCTCTACAACACAACCTTTGAGGAGTGCGGCTTCAATCCCATGCCGGAGTGGCGTGAACCCCCTGAGAGTCCTGGAGCGACGCCGGAACTGCTGGAGAAATATCCACTCATCTTCTCTGACTTTCATACTTCCAAGGTCTACAACGCGGGCTGGTTGCGCAACGTTCCTTATCTGCGCGAAGTGATGCCTGAACCGACGGTTCAGATTCATCCCCTTACTGCAGCCACGCGCGGAATTCAGAATGGGGACTGGGTTCAAGTCGAGTCGCCGCATGGATCGATGAGGTTGATAGCCGAGGTGAATCAGGGCATTCGGCCCGATACCGTGATGGTCTTGCACGGTTGGTGGCAGGGGTGCGATGCATTGCAAAAGTCCGATCTCGATCTCTTGGACGGAGCCAATACCAACAGCATGTACAGTACCGATCGCGAGCGAGCCTGGGATCCGGTGGTCACTGCCATGTCCAGCCAGACTCTGGTGCAGGTGCGAAAGGACTGCGCGAGCCATGAATAAGCAACTCGGATTCTATTTAGACGCCCGGCGCTGTGTGCAATGCCATGCCTGCGAGATTGCGTGCAAGTCAGCCCACGAAGCCGAACTCGGCGTCAAACGGCGGCGGGTCTTGAATTATTGGCAGGGCGAGTTTCCGGGCGCAGTCAATCGCAACCTCGCTGTCTCGTGCATGCATTGCGCTCAGCCCGCATGTCTCGACGCTTGCTCCACGGGCGCGATTACAAAGCGTGCCGAAGACGGCATCGTGGTGGTGGACGCCGACGCATGCACCGGTTGCCGGCAATGCGAGGACGCCTGCCCTTACGGCGCGCCGCAATTCGGTCAGGACGGCACGATGCAAAAGTGCGATCTGTGCCTCGGGTCGATCTCCGGCCTCCGGCAGGAAGGCGGCGAGCCGGCCTGCGTCGCCACTTGTCCAGCAGAAGCGCTGGCTTTTGGCGAGATGGAGACCCTGGCTAAATTGGCCGAGGAAAACTCAGGAGAAAAACTGTCAGGAACCACACAGCCCTCGTTTTTCATCACTTCCGCCGATCGAGGCTTGCCGTCCGAGGCCTACGTGCAGAAGTTCCTTCTTCGCTAACGGAAGAGGCTGTCGAAACGGCTGGACACCGCAGGCATATTGGCTAAATGCCCTCAACAGCCATAACCTCCTGCCGCTGCCGGTGAAAGCGCCCGTTGGGACGGCGAAGAGGGAATGTATACTCAAGAGCAATTCCTGCCGAGGCGACCTCCCACCTGGCTTTGCCTGTCTCCTGACCTTCTGAGATCGGTTCGCCATCGCCTCATCCTCCGGCAAAACGCGGGAGCGCCTTTTGGGCAAGAGGGGAACCTTGACGAATCGGACCGATGGGCTGCGACGCTGGGGCTACGCACTGTGGGTGCTTGCGATTGCAGGCTTCGCCGTGCTGCACGCCTGGCATCTGCGCGCCGATTTTCCCAACGGGTCGCCGTGGACGTTCGATTGGGCCAAATATACCGACGAGGGGTGGTACGGGAGTGCAGCCATCCGCGCGCACCTGTTTGGGAACTGGTACATGGCCGGGGACTTTAACCCGGCGGCGGCGGTTCCGGTGTGGGCGTTTGCGGAGTGGGTGCTGTTCTTCTTTACGGGCGTGACGGTGGAGGCGGCGCGCGGGCTGGCGGTGGCGTGTTTCTTCGCCAACTTGGCGCTGAGTTATCTGCTGTTACGGACGAAGCGTCCGCGCTGGGTGGCACTGTTGGGCGTGACGCTCGTAGTCACCAGCCCCTTCCTCTACTGCTTCAGCCGGTTGGCCATTCTGGAGCCCTTGCAGACCGTGCTGACGCTGGCGGCGTTGAACCTGGCTGTACGCCTGCCCGCGGTACGGCGGCCGGTGCTGGCTTCGGTCTGGATCGGCCTGCTGTTTGCGCTGATGGTGCTGACCAAAACCACGGCTGTCTTTCTGGCGCCGGCGTTGGCGTGGACGATGGTGCTGCCGCTCGGGAGCAGGCGGAGAGTGGCGGCGCGATGCACTGTAGCCTGCGCGTGCGCTGCCGCGGCCACGTATGGCTTGTGGATGGCGCTGATTGCCGGTTTGGGCCTGCTCGGCGACTACAAGTACTACTTTTTTTTGAACACCTACCCCAAGCCGCCGGAGTTTACCTGGCCGCTGATGGCATTTTGGTGGTCGTTTCACGGGTTGTTGTGGATAGATCACAGCCTGGTGCTGCTGGCGGGAGCGATGGTGCTGGCCGCGGCCATGGCGTGGCGGGCGGAGTGGGGCCGAAGCCTTTGGCGCGACCCGCTCTTTGGCGCCTCGCTTTGGGCGGTTGCCGGCTATCTGCTCTTTATGACCCTGCAGAACCACCCCCAGCCGCGCTACTTCGCCGTGCCGGCGTTTTTCTGCTTATTTGTGGTCGCGCTGGGCGCGGGGGCTCTGCTGGGCCAAGCGGGCCAAACGGTGGCGTGGACGCGCAGGATGGGTTGGGTGGCGGTGACGATTGCCGTGATCGCGGGGTGCGTTCATGGGGCACAAACGCTCCGCTACGCGACGCACCCGGAATACACCTTTGCGAACGCAGCCGGCCAATTAGCTCGTTATATTGATACGCATCCCAACGGCAAGCCGCTGCTGGTCTCGATCAGCGGCGACGAAATCACGCTGCTCACCCACCTGCCCACGCTGTGCGACGACTTCGGCACCCAGGACCTGCCGTCGAAGCTGGCCGCATACCAGCCGGGCTGGTATGCCGTGTGGAACGACATCGATCCCGGTTCGCTGAACGACCTGCACACGCATTTTTCACTTGAGCAAGCGGCCAACTTCACGGCCTTCGACGATCCGGACCGGAGTGTTCTCGTGCTGTTTAAGCTGCATCCTTTGCCGCACGGACAGGTGCGCGACCCCGGCGAACAGAATCTGAAGGTCGCGCTGCCGGACGACAAGATCGACATTCCGGTGGATTGAGGCGGGGAACATAGTTCAGATGTCAGGGGCAGGGGTCAGAAAAACAGGCTTGCGGAACGCAGCATCTTCTGATGATTGTTCCGCAACGGATCTGGGCTTTGCGGCGCGGCCTTTTATTGAACCCTGATCCCTGTTTTCAGAACGGCATGCGTAGCGTTGCGATGACAGCATGGTTGTACTGGTTGTAGTGGGTGGTGGCGATCTGGAAGCCTGCGCCGGCTACGAAGACCACGCGATGGTGAATGGGGAAGCGGCCGAAGATGAGCCCAGGCGTAACGAAGGTCTGTTTCTTGCCGTCATTCGTACCGCCCTTCCAAAATGCAGAATTGATTTCGGCCTCAGGCCAGCGCCATCGCCCTCGGCCACGACGACGCAAACTCTGCGCCGTACTACGATTACGTAGGCGATGCCATCTATGTAGGGGATAACAGTGGCAACCTGCACCAGTTCACCGGGGTCTTCGTCGGAACTCCGACGGCGGGCTGGTCTGCATCGCTCGGCGGCGAGCTTTCGTCCCCGGTCTACGACTCGACCTCCGGGAATATCTGGGTGGGCAACATGAGTGGAACGCTTCTATTCCGTAACCAATGCCGGGGCGGTAAACGGAAGCACGAAAATCGCGGATGCCATAGCCGACGGTCCGCTGGTTGATAGCGCCGCCGAGCAAGTCTACGTTTTTGTCGGCGACTGCACAGTGTGCGGCGCTTCTAACGCCGATGCCGTCCTTCAGTATCCGGCCACGAACTTCGCTCCTGTCTTCTACGAAACACTTGGGACGGGCGGCGAAGGATACTACCTTTACGCTGGCGCGTTCGACAATACGTACTTACGTCCGCGACCCCCGCTTCACCCACTGGCAACCTGTATTAATGGGGAACACCGGTCCGGACAGCCGGAGGAGGGATTCTATACCAGGTGCCCATCACTGGCAACATCCTTGGCGCCCCCAACGCAGCCGTCGCGGTGTGTCGGCGAGCGGCGTAAGCCCCTGGCCATCGCCTGTCACGGAGTACTACAACACCAAGCACCGGCACCGACTACATTTTCTTCAGCGTGAACAGCGGGGCCGAAATGTCCTTCGGTTGCACAACGGGGCTGGGAATGCGGCTGCATCCTGTCGCTTAATGTCACCGGTGGTCGGTTTCAGTGGCCGGCGGGCAAAACTTCACGAACGTGAGCGGGAACGGTTGCTGGGCAACAGGCGGGATTTCGATCGACGGAACTACGGCTGGGGAAACAGGAACTCAAAACATTTACCTTGTCAACCTGAACGGCGCCGTAGCCGGCAGCAACGCCGGGGGCGGGAGCATACCAGCAGACCAATGCGGCTATGCGGCACTAATTTCCAGCATTCGTGCGCCATACAAGCAAGCCAAGCGAACCCATAGGGAAGGCTGGACGAGTGGTCTTTGAAGACCCGAGGCGTCTTGGCAGGCAGCGTAAGTTGTGAGTCCCTGGCGCCTCGCATCGAATGTAGTGCGTTGTTGATTTTGAGGATTTTGTCTTGGTTCGGACCGGGTGCCCTTACGCCCGCTGCGCGGGCTATTGTCTGGTTTGCAATCTTTTCCCCAGGCTCACGTCTGGGGCTACTCTCTTTTGCCCGCTTCGCGTGCTTTGTGCCTGGTCCAGCAAAAACCGTCAAAATCAGTGTCGCACCGCACGACGTCACCACACAGGCGACGTCCACCTCCATTTGCGGAACCACCGCGGCTTACTGTGCGATCAAATTGACGCAGGCGGGGATGGATTAACACGTTTGTGCCAGTTCAGGGGCGCTGGCCGCCTGTTAATCTGAATTCGAGAGCGTAACCCGCACCATACCCTAAGCAAGCGAGGTAAAAAGGTGAATACGAACTCAACGCCGGAAAAGCAGCCGCAGGACTCAGCAGGCGACGGGACGCATTCGGCGAAAGAGCCCTATGTGAAGCCGGATGTGCGCTTCGAGCACGTCTTCGAGACGCGGGCGCTGGCGTGCGGTAAGGTGCAGGTGTTTCAAGGCTCCTGCCGCTTTAACCGGCGAGCCTCGTAGCGCGGCCCGCCATGATTCGCGAGGCTCACTTTGAGGCGGCGTGCTGCGATCTGTTGGCCGGAGTGGTTCGCGACGCGGGCTCTGCGCGGCTTAAGGTCACCGGTCTCAGCATGTTGCCCGCGATATGGCCCGGCGATGTGCTCACGGTGCGCAGCCTTTCCCCAGAACTGCTGCAGCCGGGCCAGATTCTCCTCTACCGCCGCCACGGAAAACTCACGGCCCATCGCATCGTTCGCGTCGCGGGAGGTCATATCGTCACGCGGGGCGATTGCATCCCCTCGCTCGACCCGCCGGTAGGATGGGACAAAGTGGTGGGCATAGTCGTCGGCATAAGCCGCAATGGCCGCGCGGTCAAGCTCGAATCCTCGCCTTGGCAGCGCGCCGCCGCTTGGCTTCTACGCCGGTCGCAACCTTGCACTTCGCTTCTGGTGCATTTGCGCGCCGCTGCACGGCGGTTAAGGGCTGTTTCACACCAGTGAGTTCTCAGGACAATTCAGAATCTCCCGTATCACCGTAAGGCCTGGCTCTTCCCCGCCAAGGCCAAGCATAGGATCGCGCTATCGGCGCAACTTGCCGGCAGCACCGGAGGTCACAACGTGGTCATCGAAATCGGCGGCCTTCCCATCGAGGTGCAAACCACCGATGCCGGCTTCGAGCGAGTGCTGCGGGGGCGTTACGGCGGCTATGAGGTCTCCGGCGTGGCGCCCGAGTTTGCGTTCCGCGTGCAGTTGACCAGCCGGGAGTCGTTCGATTCCGACGCCGACGCGGAGGTTTGGCTGGAGGACCGCGAGTGGAGGATGGAGCGCGGCGACTTCCGCGCGCGATGGAATCCCGCCCAGCGCCGGGGCGAGGTCTTTCAGTCGGCCAATCCCTATTCCATCGATTCGGTGCTGCGCATCGTGCACACGTTGATGCTGGCGCCGGAGGGAGGGTTCCTGGTTCATGCCTCCAGCGCGGTGCGGAACGGAAAGGCGTTTTTGTTTTCCGGCGTTTCAGGGGCGGGAAAGACGACCATCGCCCGCCTGGCGCCTCCGGATGCGACGCTGCTTACCGATGAGGCCTCCTATGTGCGCAAGGTGGGTGGGCGCTACTTTGCCTACGGCACACCCTTTGCCGGCGAGTTTGGCGAGCCGGGCAAGAATATTTCGGCGCCCATCGCCGCGCTCTACCTGCTCGAGAAGGCATCGGAGAATCGCATTGAGGAGATGGAGCCGCCGCTCGCGGTCCAGCGTCTGCTCCGCAACATTCTCTTTTTCGCCCACCAGGCGGAGATGGTGCGCCAGGTCTTTGAGTCGGCCTGCGCATTCGTGGCGGCCGTGCCGGTACTTCAACTTTCTTTCTTCCCCGACCAACGCGTTTGGGAGCTGATGGGGTGACACATGGCATCAACCGAAACCTATATCGCGCACAGCCCTGACATCGCAGCCAGCACGCTCGGCGATGACACGATCATCATGTCCACCCTGGATTCGACGATTTTTATGTTGAATTCCGTGGGCACAGTCATTTGGAAGGCCGCGGACGGCGCTACCCCGCTTTCCCGGATCGTTGAGGAGAAAATTTGCACGCGGTTCGATGTCGCAGAAGACCGGGCGTTGGCGGACGCCAAAGAGCTTGTCGAGAAACTCGCGCAGCACGGCATTCTCTTCGTTTCCGGCGAACCGGCATCCCCGAAGGAGGCCTTATGAGTCTGCTCGAAGAGATGAACCAAAAGGCGACTGCGCGCGGCGTTCCCCTCAGCGCGCACCTGGATATTACCTGGCGCTGCAACGAGCGCTGCGTCCACTGCTACCTCGATCACGAGGGAAAAGACGAGATGACCACGGCTGAGATCAAGGACGCCATCCGCCAGCTCTCAGAATGCGGCACCTTCTTTTTGAGCATCAGCGGCGGCGAGCCGCTGTTGCGGCGGGATTGCTTTGAAATCCTGGAGTACGCGCGGGGGCTGCGTTTGAACGTAAAGCTGAAGACCAACGCCGTGATGATCGGCCCCAAGGAAGCCGCGCGCATCAAGCAACTCGGCATCGAGCAGGTTCAGATCAGCCTGTACTCGCACCGCGCCGAGGTGCATGACGCCATTACCAAGCTGCCCGGGTCGTGGCGCCGCACCATCGACGCGGTCGGGCGCCTGAAGGCCAACGGCGTCAAGGTCTCTCTCACCTGCGTCCTGATGACGCACAACTCCGGGCACGCCAAAGCCGTGAAGCGGCTGGCCGAGGAGTTGGGCGTTGGTTTCGTGGTGGACCCGACTATCACCCCTAAGCTGAACGGCGACTGGTCGATTACGAGCCTGGGGATTTCGCGCCAAGAACTTGAAGAGATATATCACACGGAAGAACTTATCGGGGATGTTGCCGAGTATTGCGCTCCGGTCTCGGCCGTCGACGACGATATTCTGGAGGGGCACAGTTGCAGTGCCGGCCACACATTAGCCTACATTTCGCCGTTCGCTGAGGTATTTCCCTGCGTGCAGTTCCCCATGTCCTGCGGCAGCTTGCGCAAGCAGAGCTTCCGTGAGATCTGGTACCATTCGGCGGCGCTCAACGAATTGCGCTCCGTGCGGGTGCGCGACCTGCACACCTGCTCGCACTGCACGCATGTGGCTTACTGCTCCCGCTGCCCCGGTCTCGCCTATATGGAGGGCGATTTTCGTGGGCCGTCCTCGCAGGACTGCGAAAAGTCCTACGTCCGCACCGGGATTCCTTCGGCAGCTCAGTCCAGGGCGGCGGGCCGTGTTCCCGCCGCTTCCAGCGGTCTGGTGCAGATTACTGGAGTTCTTCGGGCCGCATCGTAACCGGCTCCAGCATCGGATGCCATTCTCGTGATGGATAAGGGGCGAGTCGTGGAGTCAGGAACACGCACCCAGCTCATCGCGCCAGGTGGAGCCTACGCGGCATCCTGGTTAGCACAAATGAGGAGGTTGCCCATGCGTAATGCCGACTGGTTACAGGGCGCCAGCCCTGCATTTCGCCTGGCAATCGCTACTTCCTGGTTGGCCCCGGACTCGTGGCGGCAGAATCAGGAGCGAGCCATCCGGGAAGCTATTGCGGCGGGACCTGACTGGACGGAAGTTCTCTCTCTGGTAGTCCGTCACCAGACTCCGGCCCTGAGCTGGGCCGCGCTCAACCGGGTGCCAGAAATAGCGGTTCCGGAGCTCGCCAAACGGGAATTGCGGAAGCTCAGCGATGCTTGCCGCATTCAGGGGACGCAGGATTCCCTGCTTTTGGTCGATGTTCTGAAACGGCTCAACCGCGCCGGGATTCCCGTGATGCCCTTAAAAGGCCCGGTGCTTTCGTTTGAGCTATACGGGGATGTGGGGCTGCGCCAATCGACGGATCTGGACCTGCAGGTGCCAAGAGAGGACCTGCACAGGGCGATTGCCTGCCTTGAGAGCACGGGCTGGCAACCTGGCTACGGTTTTCGCGCCATGAGCCCTCGCCAACGGGAGAGTTTCCTGCGCAATGGATACGAAGTGCAGCTTAGGCATTCCCGTACGGGCTGCTGGTTGGAACTTCACTGGCGCAACCACTGGGAAACTCCAGATGCCACGAGTGCCCGCTGGGCCAGAAGCACTCCGTCGGTGTGGCAGGGACAGTCGATCCGGAGCATGAACGGCGGCGACCTGGCGCTTTTCCTCTGTGTCCACGGGGCGTACCATGTCTGGAGTAACGCCAAATGGCTCAGCGATGTTGCGCGCGCTCATTCTATCGGGCGAATCGATTGGCGCGCGGCCATGGATGAAGCCCGCGGATCGGGCGTGGAGGCGGTTTGTCCCGCCGCGCTGTCTCTGTTGCAGAGCCTCTACGGATTCGAGGTTCCCACTCAGCCCGGCTTTGCCCCTGACCGTACAGGGGCGCGTCCCTCGCAGCTGCTTGTCGAGATGCCGCTTGAGACGCTCAAACTTTCTCAGGATCCGAGAGGTCGTATCGGCCTGGCCCTGCTGCGCAACCACACGCGTATGATCCGTTACGAGCGGCTGGTGCGTCCACGAACAACCTGGCGGGAGAGCTTAACCGAACTCTTCTATTGTCAGCAGGACTTCGCAATGCTTCCTCTTCCCGACAGTTTTTTCTGGGCCTACAAGCCCCTGCGTCCCGTTCTGTGGCTATGGCGATGGGCATGGCAGGCTGGGCGGCAAACTCTCGCGCGAAACTCGCTGCGGGTCGATCGATAGGGAGAAAAGCGCGAATCGGGAGCGGGGGAAGACGTTCTGCAAAAGGTGAGCGCAATCCGGGCAAGGGCCTGACCTGGACAGGCTCTCCGGCACAGCATTGGAATCGGAATCCGATAGCAGCTACGGCAAAACCAGAGATGGTGTGCCCTGTTGAGTTTCACGCAAGTCGCTGCTCCCTGTTGGTCGCATCGACTCAGCAGTTGAGGCTCCGGGGTAAAGCGACTCTGGTTTTGCTTTAGCGCCTGAAGACGCCAGGACAACTCAAGACACATAAAAGGGCCACGCCCGCCGCGCAAGCGACAGGCGTGGCCCTTTTTTGTTTCTTCCGAGCTTCAATCGCCGTATCCGAACGCCGTTCGCGGTTTCGTGGCGCCGACAGAGACCGGCAGCTTTTCCAGCACCTCAACGTCTGCCAGCTCAACCTCGAGCGAAAAGCACTGGCGCACTGCGGCCAGGGCGATGATCACTTTGCATTGCTGGCGGAATTCCGTCACGATGCCTTCGACGCCGTCAAAAACGCCGCCATGCACGCGTACCCGTGCACCCACTGAAACCAGGCGGTGAGGACGCAGTAAATGTCCGCTGGCCAGCCCCTCCCGAATCCTGTCGAGTTCCGCGCAACTTACCAGATCCGCTTCTTCGTCGCCTAGAGAACGCAACACGCCTGGTGTGCTGATGACCTTAATTCTGGATTCGTGGAGGAATCGCGCGAACACGTATCCGGAGAAGAGCGGCCGCTCGGTGATGACGGTTCTGTCCGTCCACTTCGCGCGCTCCCGGTAAAGCGGCAGGCAGTGCTCCACGCCACGCACCATAAGGTGCTGCGCGACTCGTTTTTCATAATTTGAGCGAACATGCAGGACATGCCATGGGCTTTGTGGGATCGCATGTTCTTGAGGGAACCCGAATCCCTGGACAAGGGACGGGAATCCCTGAACGCAAACTTCTCTCTGAGGAAACATTCAGTCAGCTCCCCAATCGTAAAGTTGGATAAGGTGAGAAGATCCTAACCTTCCGCGCCGTTGCGGGCGCTTGTAAATAGCTGACGAATAAGGCCAAAAGACGACAGTACGCACCATGGCGTCCATTGCTGCTCCGCTCCGCATTCAAGTGAGCCTCAGAGAGAAAATCCAAGGTAAGTTACCAATATCCGCCGTGGCGTCCTCGGATAAGTTATCTTTCGCCTTGGTAAGTTACCCTCAAGAAACCAGAGATTACCTTTAGCGCGATAACTTCGCCTTCAGGTCACCTGCGCCACGGACCGATGGTGCTGTTGTGCTGTGGAAATTTGTGTGCTTAAATGTATGACACTTGACGTCAGTAATTGGCCGGCTCACCCCTCGAGCCGGATGTATCAATTCCAATGCGTAGTTTGGTTCTCTCGGAAAGAATGTGGGGAGGTAGGAGGATGGTCCAAGGAACCACTGATGGATCCCTTCGCCAGGTACGGATCGATTCCTGGAAGTCGATTGCCCAATACCTCGGGCGAAGTTCGCGCACTGTCCAGCGATGGCATCGCGAGTATGGCGTTCCGGTTCGCCGCCTTGGCTTGGATGGAGGCTCGGTTTTCGCCTATGCCGATGAGTTGGACAGTTGGCTGCGGAACCGCGGTGGGACCCCGAACGGCACACTTGTCGAAATCCCCAGGCCGGCGCTCCAGGGCGGTTCTGACTCGTTTGACCGGCAGCGCAGAATTTACGCTTCTCCAGCTATCCCAGGCTCGACGAAAGAGCGTTCCGCGGCGCTGATCGCCTTCGCCTACAAACTATGGACGAACCTCTCCTATGCGAATCTCAAGCTGATTGCCAAATGCTTCAGTGAGGCCATCGATTTGGATCCGGGCAATGCCGATGCGTTTGCGGGCTTGTCTCATGCGCTGATCGCGCAAGGCCTGATGAGTAATCTCCGTATTCCGGACGTCTACATCGCCGCCAAGGCGGCACTGGAGCAGGCCGTTGAGATCGATGCGGAATTGCCGGAAGCAAAGTGTGCGGCAGCTTGGCTCAAGATGGTGTTGGACCGGGACTGGCGCGGCGCGCGCCAGACTTTTGATGAGAGCTTGAATCAGCGGGTTCCTTCGACGCGCGCTCTTGTCGGGCGGGCCTTGCTTCACATTGCGGAGGGGTGTCCACGGGAAGCCTTCGTCCTTCTGGCGAGAGGTTGTGCGGCAAAACGCGTTGAATGCGCTAGCTACGGCATTGTATTGCTGGAGCGCCTATTTAGCGGGAGATTACTGGGATGCGCTTAACCTCGTCGAAGAGGCCCGTGCCTGTGGGCAATCCGGGCCGGTCTCTGGATGCAGTTGAGGCTCTGGCTTCCATCCATTGCGAGAAGCCGGATGCCTACATTCCCCGCATAGAGACCCTGGCGGTCGATTCTCCGAATCATGCGCTGTTGCGCAGCGTGCTTGGGTACGCAATCGCGTTAAACGGCCAATACCAGAGAGCGAACGAGATCCTCGATGCTATTACGCACCCGGCTCCGGGCAAAAAAACCGCCGCCCCTTACGCCATCGCTCTGGTTTTGACGGGCCTGAATGAGAAGCATGATGCCGTTCAATGGCTGGAGCAGTCCTATCGCAGCGGGTCGCTTTGGAGCCTCGGATTTCCATCCGACCCTATGCTGAAACCGCTGCGCGACGAACCCAGCTATCGGACGTTTCTGAGCAAGGCCAGTTACCCGGCTCCCAGCCATCATAGTCAGATGTGGGAAGACTCCTCGGCCATTTTGATGGACGGATTGCAGGCTTCCGGCGCCTGATGCGCGGCCTGTATTTCACGCTGCTTGATCGGTTGATCAAAACTACGTTTTCTGGTGAGCGCGCGCTTGGGCCGCTTACGTATTTATTGCCACGTTCGTAGAAGCGTAATAGGCGGCTCGCTCCGCGAGTCAGGCCGATGCGCACGCTTTTGCCAATCGGGCCCGTCTTGCGCGCCGTCACAGCCAGCCAAAGCGAAGAACTTGCATTGCACAGTTCCAATCCATTGTGCCTGAGGTCAATCTTCATTGCCTTAGTCAATCGTCCCGGCCCCCTTCCATATTGGCCATTGTTTCCTTCGAT
>CAWHUK010000041.1:0-37632 GCA_963832535.1 uncultured Acidobacteriota bacterium | reverse complement strand
GTAGCGGGCCGTAGGCTTTGTTCGCGGCAAGTACAAGTGCAGAAATTATGAAGCACTTCTCGCCGTCCGAAATTTCTTCGAAAGGAAGCCTCAAATTTTCCTTCTCATTAGAGAATTGAATGAACAAATTGCGTGAATCTGTGCCAACGGACGGATTTGTGATGTCTTCTAAATCGGGCATGAACTGTTTTAGGTATTCATAAACCCTACTGTATGCAGAGGGCGCGTGTGACATGAGGCCCCCAAACCAAGCGCCTATCTCTGTAACTCTAGTATCTGGCTGTAGGGTTTGGTCCTGAGAGCTTCCCATAATCAGGCTCGGCATCGGCCGAAGTATGAGCATTCGGCTGAGCCATTGCTTGAAGAACAAGACCGGATCTTTTGTAGAGGGCTGTTGGATAATAGGGAGTGCAACCAGATGCCAGTCGATAGAGAATGTTGCTTCCTTTTCCTGCCCACTCTTTGTCAGATGGACCTTAGCCAATTCTCGGCTATAAACCAGCTTGCCACCGACAGTGAGCTTCTCTTCGAAAACACGGAGTTCCTTGAGATAGCCCTCGGGGAAGTCGAACGCGATTGAATATCCGTAGGATTTCCCTTCCAATTCGGCCTCGATCTCCAATCGCATCGGTGCATCAGTGCGTCCTCGAGTAAGGTCCTTTGGCCTGACTAATTCCCCTACGCGATTCGTACCTCGCGCAATCTTTTGAAGAATTTCCAACGCGAAACCGACTGTGGTCTTGCCGGCCCCATTCTTCCCGACCAAAAGGACAGAGGATCGGCCTTGAATTGGCAGTTCAAAGTTCTCCAGGCAGCGGAAGTTATGAATATAGAGTCTTTTGATCACGCGATTTATCGTACACGATTAGGCCACATTTTGCGTGCTGCGATCCTCCCGCCCAAGCCAAATTCGGGGCAGTCTCACATTGCGTGGCTGTACCCAACTACGGTTCAAGACCTCAAAAAGACGGGGGCTTCAAGGAGGAGAGCGAGTGGCGGCTCGTAGTTGGCGCAGGCGACAGGAGCCCTTTGTGCTTTAGATCCGGTCGGTTTGGGGTCCTGCCATATTGCGCGGTGCCGCTTGGCGATCCATCTAAAAAGATTACGCTCTCGGAGATTTATATTGGGCCGAACCCTGAGCCCGACGTGGCCAGGGACGCGCTCATGCGGCTTCTCAATGGTAATGCAGTCATTCCAGTGCGGCGATCCGGAAACACCGTCACGCAACGGATCGAGAACTCCGGTATTCCCTTCAGA
Source organism: uncultured Acidobacteriota bacterium (assembly GCA_963832535.1). Taxonomy (GTDB): domain Bacteria; phylum Acidobacteriota; class Terriglobia; order Terriglobales; family Acidobacteriaceae; genus Telmatobacter. The sequence goes on along the minus strand of CAWHUK010000041.1, from coordinate 36,375 downwards.
CACTAAGCGGCTCCAACGCACAAAGGCCGTCCGCAAGCGCGGACGGCCTTTGTGTTTGAGAGAACCAAGGTGCCAGTGATGCTTAGTCGCCCGCGACCAGCTCGCCTTCCTCTTTCCTGGCGGGCTTGGCGGGGGCGCTCGAAGCGGGCAGAATCGACTCGAGGCTCACCAGGCCCTCGGGCTCTTTGATGCCCAGGACGTGCTCCTTGTAGAGCTTGGCCATGCGGGCGTTTTCGGCCTCCTGTCGATTTTGGCCTCATCCATTTTCGTTTGGCGCGCGCGGATCTTCTCTTCGCGGGCGTTCTTGGCGATGCCCAGATTGTCGAGAGTGTGGTTGGCCTCGGCGTTTACGTGCTCCATGTTGAGCACCAGCTCGTGGCCCACGTGGTTCATAGCCGACCTTTTTGCCGCCGGCGAAGATCTCGTGGCGGCCGTGCTCCTCGTACCACTTGGTGAGCGTCGCCGTCATGTGCATCTTCTCGATGATGTTGCGCCAGCCGATGCCGGTGTTGTAGGCGCAGAAGCTGATCTCGCCTTCCTGCGTGGCGTAGGGGATGATGCACTGCTCGGTGCGGCGGAAGTCGTAGTTGAACAGATCCTGGAACCACATGCCGGCGATGAAGAGGAAGTTCCAGCGGTCCTGGCGGCGCTTTTGAATGTCCTCCATGGTCCGGTCGCCCTTTACGCTGCCGTAGTTCTTGCCGGTGGCGTTGAAGGTCTTGTCCATCTTCTTGAGCATGTCCACGATCTTGAAGTGCGTCGGCGCCTGGAAGGGATCGTAGTTGCGCAGGAGCGCCAGGGCAAAGCCGATGACGGAAAGCCACTTGCCGCGGGCGGCGTCGTTCACCTTGGCCAGGTCCTTGGCCACCTGGCCCATGTGCAGGAATGCAGTGACGGGAGCGGCTTCCTTGGTTTCCTTGTCGATCATCATGGCCATGCCGATGCCGCAGTTGGGATGGCATCCGCACGAGAGCTGGCCCCACTCGGCCTGGGGTCCGTGCACCAGATCGGCCCAATCGGAGAAGGTGCTCATAAAGCTGATGGGGAACCAGTCGCGCTCAGGCACTCCGAAGCCCACCTGATCGCGGATGTCGTGGGCCATGTGCGAGAGCGTGTAGCGCTGGGCTTGGCGGCGCTCGTCGGTGATCTCCTCGTCGCGGCCGGTAAAGCTGACGGGCTGGAAGCTGAGGAAGCTGATCTTCTTGGGGTTGTCGAGGGCGAACTGGATGATGCGGCCCACCTGCTCGTTATTGATGCCGTTCACGATGGTGGTCACGGGCACGATCTCAACGCCGGCCTCGTGCAGGTTGTTGATGGCCTGGAGCTTTACGTCGAACAGGTTGCCCACCTTACGGTGCGAATTGGCCGCGTTGCCGATACCGTCAAATTGCAAATAAACGTAGCGAAGGCCGGCCTCGGCAGCAGCGCGGCAAAGTTCCTTGCTCTTGGCGAACTCGATGCCGTTTGAGGCGGCCTGGACCGAGTTAAAGCCCACCTTGCGCGAGTAGGCTACGGCGTCAAGGAAGTAAGGTGACAGCGTGGGCTCGCCGCCGGAAAACTGCACGCTCATCTGCCGCTTGGGCTTGATGGTCATGGCGTTGTCGAGCATCGTCTTGATCTCTTCCCACGTGAGCTCGTGGACAAAGCCGACCTGGTTGGCGTCCATGAAGCAGGGGTCGCACATCATGTTGCAGCGGTTGGTCAGGTCGATGGTGAGCACCGAGCCGCGGCCGTGGGTGACGGTGGACGTGCCGTGATGGTGCAGGTTCTCGGCTCCCTTGCCGTGGGCGCGCATGTCGCGGCCGGGGAAGCTCTCTTCAAGGTGCTTGAAGAAGGCCGGATCGATCGACATCACGTCTTCGAAGTGGCCGTGCCTGGGGCAGTCCTTGACCATCAGGATCTTGCCGTCGCGCTCGATGATCTGGGCCTTGAGTTCACCCACCTTCTCATTGAGGAGGACTTCGAAGGGCAGCTTGCCGTCGAGAATCTGCTTGCGAATCTCCGGCACGCACTTAGGACAAAGCGAGTCCGTGGTGCGCGGCCAGCCCAGGGGCGGCTTTTCCTTCTGCCAGCTCTTCTGCAGGGGTTGGTCGCTCCACTTGGGCGTGAATGATGGGTTGGGGCTGATCCGGTTCAAACGCTCGTAAACGGCCCATGCTCCCTTGGCCGCGTAGACTGCGGTTTTCTCGGCATATTTAATGACTTTGGACATGATTGCAGCTCCTCAACATAATTCAACTTGATTAAGACGCCAGCGGCTAGAGCGGAAGATGCATCTCGGAAGCACGTCAGCCAAGTGGGTTTTTTTTCTCATGAAAAAGCCACTGGTTCTGCTCTAAGCCCTGCCACCTGAGGCCTTGCAGCTCCCGGCAGGGATTCCGAAGGCCTAGAGACTCATTGCAAGAGTACTTCGCAGCCCCCGTCAACCCAACAAAGGTGCAGCGAATGGCGAAATCCGCCAGCGAACGGCGAATTGGGGGCGGGGAATGGGGCGGGGGGCTGCTCATGGTCCTCAAAGACGGGGCATTACGAAGTTGCAGGCCGCGGATTGTTTTGGCGCTTCCTACGGCACGTTGCCGGTGGTGGCGATACGGTTGACGAGGCGCTGGACGAAGACAACGTGGAGGTGGATGCGGCTGGCGATCGATGGGCACGAACTCTGTGATGAAGTTGTCGATGGGCGCCGTGGCCAGATCGACCGCGTAGCGCTCGGCGTCGGCCGAGAAATGGGTTTCCTGGCCAGGCACGTAGAGGTTGGCGAGGGACATGTCGACCATGGGGCCGAAGATCTGGGAGTAGTTGAGCGTATGCCTGCCGTTGTCGGCCCGCTGCCAAAAGATCTGGTAGACGCAATGAAAGGCTCTTCGCGGGATACTCAGATCCGGTCTGCGGTGGTAGTGGGGGTCGGTGTGGGTGATTGACGGAATAACGAAAGTGCCGAAGAACTGGCTGGTCATGTCCTGGGTAAAGCTGACGCCGACGTTGCGGCCCCAGCCGGGAAAGCCTGGGCCATAGGCGGAATGGGAGTCGGCGGCCACGGAGATGGCGGCCTCGCCGGTGATCGTTACGAGGTTGAAGGGGTTGGTCAGGTTATCGGCAGCCAGGCGGAGCTTCTGCACGGGCGAGAATGGCATCACGTCGGGACCCGTAAGGAACCGGGCATACCAGTTGATGACGGGCGCGTGGGTTACGCAGACCTTCGCCTCTACCGTCGGTGCGCTTTCGGCCGAGTCACGGGGAATGAAGCCGGCGACTGCGAGGGCCCGCATTCCGCCAGTGGCCGCCATGGACGCGCCCGCATTTTTTACCGCGCAGGAGTCCAGTGGCTTTTCAGCTCTGGTTGATTTTTTCGGTTGAGAAGCCTGCGGCGGCGCTTGCGGCGGTTCGGCAGCGTGGGCTTGTCCGGCTGCAGCCTGGACTGCAAGCAAAGCCAGTGCCAGCCCGAGCAGAGGCAGGTTGAAAAGCCGCGATCTATATGCGCGTAGGGGCATGCATGGGGTTCCGCCGCATCTAATCGAACGAAGTTCGTCGCTTGCCAACACACCGGGACCTCGCTTGCAGGGGTTGTGGCAAAAGAGAAACACCACAGCCGCAGCGTCCGCCAAATCGAAACATATGCAGGTGAATGGGTTTAATCCATTGACGCAATGATCGGAGAAGGCCGCGCTTCAGGTCAATGTTAATTTTTACGGTCCCCCATCGCGTTAGGGGCATTGACGCGGCATGAAGCATCCAGCAGACTTTGGATAGGTGATTGGAGATGGGTGCATTTTATGGGCGCAAATTACCCTCCAGGCCCGGGCGCGAGCCGCGTCGGCCAGCGGATCGAAGAGGCGATGGAGCTGATTGAGATGGAGCTGCGCCACGCCATCGCCTACGTAAACGATGCCGTGATTCCGCAGGTGCGCAGGGAATCGATCTCAGCCATGCGTGCGGCCGCCGACACGCTGCGCAATCTTGCCGACCGCTTTGAGCAGCCAGGCAACCAGGCTGCGAACCCGACCAGCAACGAGGCCCGCGGCGAAAATAGAGAGCCGCGCCCGTGAGGGCCGCAGCGTGGCAGCCAACCACGCTGTGCCGCCTGGCCTGCGCGGCCGGGCTGGCTGCCGCGCTCCTGGGCGTGAGCGGCTGCCATCACCGGGAAAACACCGCGCAAATACCTCCGCCGCAGGCCCTGCCGCCTGAGCAGCAACCGGCTCCCGCCACCACGGTGCCAGAGCTGCCCCCTGCGCGCATTCCAGTCACTCCGGTTCCTCCTGGCGGCATCAGCACCGCGGACCTCGAATTTGTAGCCAGCCACAGGCCCATCTTGAGCGAGGTTGGCTACGCTACCTGGTACACGGCGCCGTACAAGGGCCGTCGCGCCGCCAACGGAGAGGTATTCGATGACCAGGCAATGACAGCCGCCCATCGCACGCTGCCCATGGGCTCGTTGGTGGTGGTGACCAACATGACGACCGGTCAATCGAGCGCCATGCGCATTACCGACCGTGGTCCGTTTGTCGAGGGCAGGATGCTGGATTTAACCATCGCCTCGGCAAAGGCCACGGGCGTTTACGGCAAGGGCTTGGCCCGCGTGCGCATGGACGTGTACGAAACCCCAAAGCCCATCGACTGGGGCGGGCGCTGGTGCGTGCAGATTGGCGCATTCCACGACGAGCGCGCCGCCATCAGGCTCAAGCAACAGTTGCTTCGCCGCTATCCCGGCTCCAACGTCATTGAGTTCCCCGGCGAAAGAAGCTTCTGGGTACGCATTCGTCCCGAGGGCGACGACCGCGAAATGGCCGAGTATATCGCGCAGCATCTGCAACCGATAGAGGGAGACGCGTATCTGACGCGGCTGGACTAAAAAAACGAGTCCGCAAGACAGCGATTGAACCGGGCTTCACTCCCCTTACGGCAGCGCACTGACATAGGCCGGATCGATAGCCTGACGCATTGCGCTGGAAAATCCCTCCCACGTGCACGAAAGATCCTGACGGCTGCACCCAGGAACGAAGATCGGCGCCTCGGCAGGCGGGTTGGCGAGCGTGAGCGTCTGCGCCTTGCGCATCTGTTCGAGAGTCTGCGCCATGTACTCAAGACGCACGAAAGGCTTGCCGTCGGCGCGCGAGCGCCACAACTCGAAGACCAGCGCGCCGCCCGGAGGCGTATCGTCGGCGCAGCCGTCCTCGATCCAGTCGATGCCCAGGGCTCCGGCCGCGGTGACGATGTTCGTGTCGTGGCCAACCAGAATGACCACGCGGTCGCCGGGCCTGCCGAGCGCGCCCGGAACCGGTTTACCTGTCACGCTCTGCGCCATGGTTTCGAGGATGTGGTCGAGAAGGTTCGACGCGTACATGCGCGCGATAACGGGCGTCCGGAATGCATAATCCCATTGCGCGGTATTGAGTTGCATCACAAAGCGCAGCGTGGCGCCGTCCAGGCATCCCCATCCGGCGTCCGCATCGCTCATTCCCTGTGTGTATTCGAGGAGCAGATTTTCGGCCAGCGTGGCGCCGGTGACGAGCGGCCCGCTCGCCGACACAGGAGGTTCGCCGGGGCCCGGCTTGAGGCGGGCGGGAATGTCGAGGATCGAGGTGCGCTTCGGATCTGAGGGCACGTGCCCGCAACCGGCCAGCACGCGGTCCAGCGCGGCCAACTGCGGGCGGTAGGTCTCGGTCAGATTGTTGGGGTCGCCACCGATGCGTCCGGCAATGGCGGCGGCCGCCAAGGCAGGATCGGCATGGACGATGCCTGCTTGAAATGGACGAAAGAGCGGATCGTTCGTCCCGTCGGGCTGTGAGCGGACCGTGACACCGCACAAGGGAAGCATTCCTTCTGCCAGCGCCTTGCCGGTCTCGCGCGTGCGCTGGTCGGTGTCGGCAACGATCGTCACGTGCGTAGCGTCAGCGCAGCCTGTGGCAGCGAGCAGACCCTCGCCGGAGAACTTGATCCGGTCCCACGCGCCAAACAACTTCATCAGCTCGTAGCCGTGCGCGGTGAGATAGCTTGGGGGCACATCCCACTGTGGCCAGGGCGCGGCAGAGTATTGGTTATAGAGATCCGGCTTGCGCATGGGCGCGCGGACGCCATGGCGGCTGAGCACCACAACCAGTTGCAGGTCGGCATCCGGTTTGCCGGGCCGCGCGCCCGCAGTCTGTGCTGCCAACGGCCCGCAGAGCAAAATCAGGCTGAGAAAGCTGAGAAGAAGAAGGCGCATTGCGGCGCAAAAGAACGTCCGGGTTTTCATCCTCTTATTTTAGAGAACGCGGAGAGGAATGCTGCACGTATTGGGTGGGTCAGTTCAAAGCTGTTTTGAAAGGGCACGACTTCAGTCGTGCCGTAAGCGTCGCAAATGGAATTGGGCTTCAGCCCCCGAGGGGATGGGTTCCTGCAAACTGACCCACTATCTGGCGGTGGGGTCCCATTCCTTCATGACACGTCGTTGGCGAGCCGTTATCCTGTTCGAGACATGGCCGAGAGGCGACCTTGACCAGGCTGGTCGACGCAATCCGATGGCTCTTCGACGCGCGCCGCGGCCCGCGGGGCAGGCTGGCGCCGCGCTGGATCTTTCTGCGCGCGCTGGCCGCCATCTACTTTTCCGCTTTCTATTCACTGCTGTTTCAGATCAAAGGCCTGATCGGTCCTGAAGGAATTCTGCCCGCGCAGAAGTTTATGTCCGCCGTCGCGCACGAGATGGGCATCGCGCGTTACTGGTACGCGCCGTCCCTCTATTGGATATCTTCCAGCTCGACGGCGTTGATGGCGGTCACGTGGATCGGCCTGCTTGCTTCGGCCGTTGCCTTCCTCAACCTGTGGCCGCGGCTCAGCTTCTTCGTCTGCTTCGTCTGTTTCCTCTCATTTATCGGCGCGTCGAGCGTGTTTTCGAGCTATCAGTCGGATGGCATGCTGCTTGAAGCCGGCTTTCTGGCGCTGTTTTTCGCTCCGCGAGGCCTGATGCCGGGATGGGGAGCAAGCGACCCGCCCTCGCGCGCGAGTTGGTTCCTGTTGCAGTGGGAGTGGTTCCGCATCTACTTCGAATCCGGCATGGTGAAGCTCGCGAGCGGCGACCCCGAGTGGCGCAACTTCACGGCCATGGACGAGTACTTCCAGAACGGCCCGCTGCCAACCTGGATCGGCTGGTACGTCGAGCATCTTCCGCACTGGTTCCACGCCGCCACGGTTGCAGGCACGCTGGGGCTGGAGCTGGGCCTGGTCTTCATGATGTTCTTCCCACGCCGCGTGCGCCTGATCTGCTTCTTCATCGTCACGCCTTGGGAGATCGGCGTCATCCTCACGGCTAATTACACATTTCTGAATTACCTCGTGCTCTCGCTCGGCTTTTTGCTGCTCGATGACAAGTTTCTGCTCCGCTTCGTTCCCGCGCGTTTCCGCCCGAATGAGCCGGAACCAATCCCGGAACCGGAATCGAAGCCGCAGGAAGAGCAGCCGTTGTCGATCTTTTCCGTGGGCAAAACCGGCGCCGTGGGCGAAGCCAGCGTGGCAACAGCGGAAATAGAGCCGCGCGCGAACGGACGCGCACGGATGAATCTCTTTAATCGGCTCCATCTTTTCTTGAGATCGGCGCGCCTGGCCGTTGTGGCAACCATGCTGACGTGGATCGCCTACGACACCACAGTGGAGATGATCGGCATCCCGCTCGGGCGGATTCCGCTGCCCGACACCCCTATTGTGGCGCTCGATCCCTTTCGCATCGCCAACCAGTACGGGCTGTTTGCGGTGATGACGCGCGGCCGTTACGAAATCGAGTTTCAGGGCTCCGACGACCAAGTGAATTGGACTCCGTACCCGTTCCGCAACAAGCCGCAGGCATTGAACGAAGCTCCTCGCATTTACGCGCCCTATCAGCCGCGCTTCGACTGGAACCTGTGGTTCGCCTCGCTGGGCGATTGGCGCGAGAACGAGATTGTTCCTCTCACCGAGGAGCGGCTGCTGCTTGGCGACGCGGACGTACTGGCGCTCTTCCGCGGCAATCCATTCCCGCAGGCTCCGCCGCGTTATGTGCGCGCGGTCCTGTGGCAGTACTGGTTCACTTCGATGGATGAAAAGCGGCGCACCGGAGATTGGTGGCGGAGAAAATACCTGGGGCTTTACGCGCCTGAGCTGACGCTGACCGCGGACGGAAACTTTGCCGTCGTGGAGTGGCCGCAGGAGCTGCCGCCGCACGACTGAACAGGAATTGTATGGAGGACGATGACAGCATGAAACGCGCCTGCGTGATTGGATCGGGCCCCAATGGGCTCGCCGCGGCCATTGTGCTTGCGCAAGCAGGGATGCATGTCGATGTCTTCGAGGCCGAATCCCAGCCGGGTGGCGCGGCGCGCACGCTCCCGCTCACGCTGCCGGGGTTCATGCACGACTTCGGCTCGGCTGTGCATCCGTTTGCAGCCGGTTCGCCGTTTTTCAATTCACTCCCTTTGACAGACTTCGGACTGGAGTGGGTTCACGGTGAAGCTCCGCTGGCGCATCCGCTCGACGATGGCACGGCGGTTGTGCTCGAGCGCGGCCTTGGCGAAAGCGCGCGCGCGCTGGGCGAGGACGGCGAGGCGTGGCGGCGTCTACTCGAGCCCGCTGTCGATCACTGGCAGGAGTTTGCGGAAGACAGCCTTGGACCGGTGCTGCGTATTCCGCATCATCCGTTGCGGATGGCGCGATTCGGATGGTCCGCGCTCGGATCCGCGCAAAGCTTCGCGCGAACCCGCTTTCGGAATCCGCGCACGCGCGCCGTCTTTGCTGGGTTGGCGGGCCACTCGTGCCTGAGCTTCAACCGGCCATTGAGCGCGGCTATCGGTCTGATGTTCGGCATCACCATTCACGCGGTGGGCTGGCCGGTTCCACGCGGCGGTGCGCAAGCTATTCCGCGAGCGCTCATCGCCTACCTGAGTTCGCTGGGCGGCACGGTGCACACCTCGCGCCGCATCGATGCGGCAGCGTTTCGCGAACTGGAGGCAGACAGCGCGCTGGTTCTTTTTGATACTGCGCCGCGGCAGTTGCTTGCAATTGCCGGCGAGCGGCTTGCGCCCGGCTACCGGAGCAAGCTGGAGCGATTCCAGCACGGGCCGGGCGCATTCAAGATCGACTACGCACTTTCACAGCCGGTTCCCTGGCGAGCGCCGGAGTGCCGGCGCGCAATCACCGTCCACTTGGGCGGCACGTTTGAAGAGATCGCCGCGGCCGAAGATGCGGTGGCGCACGGACGCGAAGCCGAGCGGCCCTTCGTGCTGGCCGCGCAGCCCACGCTCTTCGATCCCCAGCGTGCGCCAAACGGCAAGCATGTCCTCTGGGCGTACTGCCACGTGCCCAACGGGGCAATGTTCGATATGACGGAGCGAATTGACGCGCAGATCGAGCGATTCGCGCCCGGGTTCCGCGATTGCGTGCTGGCGCGCCGCGTTTCGCCGCCAGCCGCGCTGGAAGCGATGGATGCGAACCTTCTCGGCGGCGACGTCAGCGGAGGCGCAATGACACTTCGGCAGTTTTTCATCCGCCCAACTCTGCGCGGCTACTCGACCGGTGCGCCCAACCTCTATCTCTGTTCGGCTTCGACGCCTCCGGGCGGAGGCGTGCATGGAATGTGCGGCTATCACGCCGCCCAGATGGCCCTGCGGCAAATGAAGCAGCGATGACCGCGCGCTCAAAAACAAATTGGCCGTTCGCCGGGGATTCGCGATGCCTTCCAACATCGCGTAGTCCAGACGAACGGCCGGCCGTGCGAAAGTTCTTAACAGGCTTTAAACGGCTGCGTAGCTCTCCAGGGCATCGCGGCTGGGAATCGTGAGCGTGGCGCCGTGCTGCGCCACCAGGCGGCGATTCTTAAAGATGGTTAGGGTGCGGGTGACGGTTTCGCGCGAGGCGCCAATGAATTCGCCAATCTCCTCGTGCGTGAGCGACAGCCGGCAGCGCGAGCCGCTCGTGGGATTCTGGCTGGGCTCGCTCCAACCCAGCAGCAGCCGCGCCAGCCGCTCGGGCACCGGGGCAGACAGACCCACCATGCGCAACTGCCCGCAGGCAAGGTTATAGCTGCGTACCATATCGCGCGCGACCGTCTGGTAAGCCTCAGGATGGCGGGTAAGGAATTGGAAGAAAACCGGGCGTGTTACGTGCGCGATTCTAGCCGGATGAACCGTTTCCGCGGTCATTTCATACGCACCGCCCGAGAGGGCGGAAGAAAGGCCGAGCACTTCCCCGGCCTTGGCGATGTGGAAGCTCAGGCGGTGGCCGTCGCTCGAGTTGATGGAGAGCTTGACCTCGCCTTCGACAACAACAACGATACCGGCGGCAGGTTCCGTCTCGCTAAACAGCACGACGCCGCCCGGATACGAAGTGGGATGGAGCAGCGATTCGAAATCGGCCAGCGCAGCCGCGGTTAATGTGCTGAAGAACTCGCTCTTCCGGTAGGGGGGAACATTCATCTCGTTCGCATTTTCGCTCGCCATCTTCATTTCAAGCATCCTCATCTCTCGGTTCCGCGTCCTTGCGTTTCACTTCATCGGCTAGATACTGCGTCCAGGGTGTGCCTGTCAGAATGTCGGCATGGGTCTGAGTGTAGATCGTTTTCAATTTCCGAATTCCGGAGGCGTCGGCATAAGTCGTTCCACGCAAATCGAGCGACAATTTTCTTTCGGCGAGAGCCGGAGCGGTCTGTTCCCAAAGGCGGCCAAGTTCGACCGCCCATGGTCCGGTAATGCGCCCTTCCAGCTTCATGATCGATCGTTTCAGCGTTTTGTTGAACCGTGATTCGTAACATTTGGCTGGCCCGTCCTGCCCCTAATCAGGCACGGTGCGTGCCAAACTTCCGGCGTTCGCGCAAAAAGCTGCGCGATCCAGTGAATTCAAAGTAGTTAATGTTGTAAGAACTGCATTGCTGTGGGCACAGAAGCGCACCGCGTGACGAGGTGACGGTGACGAGATATCGCCACTGAGACTACATATAGTCGCCGCGCTCGATGCCCAGCTTTTTCATTTTGGAGTTGAGGGTGGTGCGTTTCAGGCCCAGCCGCTCGGCCGCGCCGCCGGGCCCGCCGATGATGCCTTTGGCATCGCGCAGCGCGCGCAGGATATGGTCGCGCTCGGCCGTCTCCAGCGTGGGATTGGCTGCTGCGCCCTCGTCCTCTTCCTCGTCGTCCACGGATTCGAGCTCGGCCAGCGGCACGCGCAGAACCGGCCCGCGCGAGAGAATCACGGCACGCTCCAAAAAATTCTCGAGCTCGCGAATGTTGCCCGGCCACTTCCACGCGACAAGAGCCTCCATCGCCTCCGGCGGGATGGTTTCGATGGTTTTGCCCATGCGGCGGCGCGTGACGCGAGACAAAATGGCGTACCAGAATCGGTATGTCGGCGGCGCGCTCGCGCAGCGGCGGCGCAAAGACGGGAAAAACCTTGAGCCGGTAAAAAAGATCGTTGCGGAACTGTTTCTCAGCGACCATTTTAGCCAGGTCGCGATTCGTCGCGGCGATCAGCCGCACGTTCACGTGGATGGGCCGCGTGCCGCCCAGCCGCTCGATCTCGCGCTCCTGCAGGGCGCGCAAAAGTTTCGGCTGCAGGTCGAGCGGCAGCTCGCCCACTTCGTCGAGGAAGAGCGTGCCTTCGTGCGCCAGCTCCAGGCGGCCCATCTTGCGCACGATGGCGCCGGTGAATGCGCCTTTCTCATGGCCAAAGAGCTCGCTTTCGAGCAGGCCGGCGGGGATGGCGGCGCAATTCAGCTTGATAAAGGTGCGCTCGCTGCGCGGGCTCAACCGGTGGATGGCGCGCGCCAGCAACTCCTTGCCGGTTCCCGTCTCGCCCTGGATCAGCACGGTGGCATCGGTCGGGGCCACCGTCTCAATCTCGCGCAGCACGTTGCGCAAGCCCGTGCTCTCGCCCACGATGTCGTCGAAGCGGTGCTCGACATTGATCTCTTCTTCGAGATATTCCTTTTCGTGGGTCAGGCGGTCGCGCAGCTCGGCAATTTGCTTAAAGGCCAGCGCATTGTTCACCGCCATGGCCACTTGCCCGGCTATCTGGACCAGCATCTCGGCATCGTGCTGCGAATATGCGCTCTCCACGCGGCTGGCCACCATCATGGAGCCAAGGGTCCTTTCGCGATGAATGAGCGGCACCCAGATTCCCGACTGCAAGCCCATCCTTGTGAGATGATGCATGGACTCGAGCGCAAAAGGCCACCGGTCAATTCTGTCTAAAATGACGGGACGGCGGGTGCGGAAGGCTTGTCCAGCTATCGATGTATCCGGATCCAACAGGGCCTCGCCCTGAGGCGCGCCGGCGTCGCCGCCTGCGGCAAGAAATTGAACGCGCAACTTGCCGGCAGCCTCGTCGAAGAGCATCAGCGCCGCGGCGTCGTGCGGAACCATATGGTGCAAACTGGCTGAAATAGCGTCAAGCATCTTGCGAATGTCCACATTGGCCAGCAACAAGCTGCTGAGCTCGGAGATGACCGATTCCTGCGCCTGCTTTTGCCCGGTCACGTCGCGGGTAACCTTGGCGAACCCCGTTACCGCGCCGGTGCTGTCGTGGATGGCCGTGAGCACGATGCTGGCCCAGAAGCGGGAACCATCCTTGCGCACGCGCCACCCCTCTTCCTTCCACGCGATCCATGACCACGGCCCGGCGCAGCAGCTCGGCGGGCTCGCCGCGCTCCTGGTCCTCCTGCGTGAAGAAGCGCGAGAAATTCAGGCCCAACACCTCGTCTGCCTTGTACCCCTTGATGCGCTCGGCGCCGGGGTTCCACGTAAGAATGTAGCCTTCGCGGTCGAGCAAATAGATGGCGTACTCGCCGATGCTCTCGACGATCGAGCGCAGCCTGAGGTCATTGAGCCGCAGAGCTTCCTGCGCCGCCCGTTGCTCTGTCGCGTCGCGGATAAAGCTCATCGCCGCCGGACCGGCAGCGGTCTCAATGGGCTTGAGCATGATGTCGACGGGAAATTCCGTGCCGTCCTTGCGAAGTCCAAAGAGATTGAGGGCCGCGCCCATCTGGCGAGTGCGGGGAGCTGCGTTGTAGTCCTCGCGATGGCGCGGATGGTTGCCGCGAAACCGCGCCGGCACCAGCATCTCGACCCGCTGGCCGATCAACTCCTGGCTGCTGTAGCCGAACAGCTCTTCGACGCGCGGATTCGCGGCGCGCATCACACCCTCTCCGTCCGCGATAAGGATCGCGTCCGGCGAAAACTCAAACAGTCGTTCGATTGTATCTTGGGCAAAAACCGGCTGCATGCCTTCTTGCGCAACCGCGTGCTGCCCGGGGGAATCCGAGGAGCCCATGTTGTGCTACCGACCTAGCTGAAGGGTACTCTTGCGGACGGCCCTTTGGCAATGCTGGCAATGCCTAACGGTAAAGCGAAGTCTCTCCGTATGAAACCGTCGTGAAAGGGCATGACTTTACAGCTTGCGGGAAAAACTCCGTCGAAGCGGCAATAGGTGTCAGGCATGACTTTACAGCTTGCGGAAACACTCGACGCGGAAGGAGGCGGGGGTTTCAACCCCCGCATACTAAGGAAGTCGCGCCTGCTCCCCCAGGTAATCGAGCCACGCCTCCATCCCTGCGCCGGTTTTGGCCGAGGTCTCGAAGACGCGGATGCCCGGCCGGACCTCATTGATATTTTTGAGCGCCAGCTCGCGGTCGAAGCCGCATGGCTTCGCGAGATCGATCTTGGTAATCACCGCCGCGTCAGCCGAATTGAACAGCCCTGGGTACTTCAGCGGTTTGTCCTCGCCCTCGGTCACGCTGAGCAACACCACGCGGATGCGCTCGCCCAGGTCGTAGCTCGACGGGCACACCAAGTTGCCGACATTTTCGATAAAAAGAAAATTAAGCCCTGCCAGCGCCACACCCTCCCAGCCGTCGATATGTTTAGAGATCATCTCCGCGTCCAGATGGCAGATGCCGTGAGTATTGATCTGGCGCACGGGAGCGCCGCTTGCAGCCAGCCGCCGCGCATCGTTGTCGGTTTCAAGATCGCCCACAAGCGCCGCCGCGTGCGCTCCGCGGGCGCGCAACTCGCGCAGGGTCAACTCCAGCAACGCCGTCTTGCCTGTGCCAGGGCTGGAGACGAGGTTCAGCACCAGCACGCCGGCCGACGTGAAGCGATTGCGCAGCCCCGCCGCAAGCTCGTCGTTTTTCTTCAGGATTCCCCGCCGCAACTCCACAATCCGGGTGGTCATATGCGCTCCTCTACCGGATTCGCCGCGGCGGTTTCCGATTCTTTGGGCTCCGGTTCTTCGATCTCGATCGATTCGATCTCCAACTCGCGCCCCTGGCGAAGGGCCGCCGGCCCGCCGCAGCGCGGGCAGCGGAAACTCTGCACACCCTCGATCTCCGTATCCACGCCGCAAGCATCGCAGTGCACGATCACCGGTAGCTTGTTAATCGCCAGCGCCGCGCCGGAAAGAGGCGAGCCTTCCATAGCCAGCTCCCAGCAGAACTGCAATGAATCCTCGACAACTGAAGCCAGCGCGCCCACGCGCAGCCGCACCTCTTTGACGCGCGCGCCGGGATACTTGGAGGCCGACTCGGTTACCGCATCCACAATGCTGGCCGCGATGGAAAGCTCGTGCATCGATTCTTCCTGAAAGATACTACGCTGGCGCCATCCTTGGCTGCGGCCGCGCTCGCTCGGCGCATCGAATATGTAAGATGGAAACAAAGGATCTTCGCCGTGCCCGGCACATTGACACATGCAACCGCAACCGCCTCGCGTCTGGCTTTGAGCTCGCTGGCGCCTGAGACCTTTCAATCCGAAATCCGCGCCATGACGATCGAGTGCGACCGCATGGGCGGCATCAACCTCGCCCAGGGCGTCTGCGATACGCCTGTGCCCGAAGTGGTTGAGGCCGCAGCCATTCAGGCCATCCGCGATGGGCAGAACATCTACACGCGATGCGACGGCATCACCCGCCTGCGCGAGGCTATCGCGGCCAAGCAGCTCCGCGACTACGGCCTGCGCTACGATGCCGAGCGCGAAGTGATGGTCGCTTCCGGCGCCACGGCCGGCCTGCACGCTGCCGCCATGGCGCTGCTCAATCCCGGCGACGAGGTGCTCGTCTTCGAGCCGTTCTACGGGTACCACGTGAACACGCTCAAGTCTCTGCGCGTGAATCCCGTGCTGGTGGCGCTAGCCGAGCCGGACTGGCAGCTCGACATGGACGCAATGCGCGCCGCCATTACGCCGCGCACGCGCGCCATCCTGCTCAACACTCCTGCCAACCCGACAGGAAAGGTCTTTACGCTGCCCGAGCTTGAAGCCGTGGCGCAACTCGCCATCGAGCACGATCTCTTCCTCATCACCGACGAGATTTACGAGTACTTCGTCTACGACGGCGCGCGCCACATCTGCCCGGCAACGCTGCCCGGCATGCGCGAGCGCACCATTGTGATCTCCGGCCTCAGCAAGACATTTTCGATTACCGGCTGGCGCGTGGGCTACGTGGCGGCCGATGCGCGCTGGATGCCGGCCATGGCGCACTTCCACGACCTGACCTATGTGTGCGCGCCCGCGCCCTTTCAGGTCGGCGCTGCCGTGGGCCTGGAACAGTTGCCGCCCGGTTTCTACACAAAGGTGGCCGCCGACCACCAATCCAAGCGCGGCCGCCTGCTCGCCGCCCTCCAGGATGCCGGCATGAAGGCCTCCGCGCCGCCGGGCGCCTACTACATCATGGCCGGCGCCGAGCGCCTGCCCGGCGCAACGGCCGCCGGAAAAGGCCCGCCACCTGCTGCGCTCGACCGGCGTCGCCGCCGTCGCCGGATCGGCATTCTTCCGCCCCGGCCGTGGCGAGAATCTGCTGCGCTTCTGCTTCGCCAAGCAGGACGCTGAGCTCGACGAGGCCTGTAGCGGCTGCGCAAGCTCTAATCGCGTCCAATCCCTTCGACCGGTCGATTATTGCGCGCCCTGCGCGGCTACAGCAGAACCAGAATAGATGTACGCAATGGCACACCATCTGAGTGGCTCTTTCCTCAAGAAAAAGCCACCTTGCAGGCTCTTCCCTATGGCACGTTAATTCTGGTTCTGCTCTAGCCACGTCTTCAGATTCGGTTCCTGCAAGCGGCGCAGCTCAATGCAGCCGTCGATGCGCTCGATGGCGTGCTTAACGTAGCTCTCCGCGGCGGGAACTTTGTGCGCGGTGAAGAAGCTCTGAACGCTGCCGCGAGCCTCGGCGGAGCAAAAACTGCCCGCGGCGCTGACCAGATCGGCTCCCAACTCCGGCGTGAGGAAGGTGCTTGCCTTGTCCCAATGGTTTTCGAGATACTTCCAGGCCTGGTCCTGGTTCTGAGGAATATAGAGCGCGATGGCGATCTGGATGGCTGCGTCCTGGTTGCGAACCTTGCCGGAGAGGGCGAAGTCGAGCGAGCGCTCCACGAGCGCCGGAGCCTCAAACCTGGCAAGCAGACGCAGCGCGCCCTCCTGCAACTCAGGATCGGTCGAGGTCTCATAGACGTGCTGAAGCTTATCGAAGAGGGCTGCATTGCCGTTCTCCGCGGCGACGGCGAGCGCAGTCTGGCCCAGCGTCGGATCGACTGAGGCGGGATTGGCGATGTAGCTATCGGCGATCTGGCCGGCCTCGGCCAGAATTGCGGGATCCTTGCCGTAGTAGCCGAGCAGGCCGAAGAGATCGAGCGCGCAACTGGCGGGTGTTGGGCGAATCGCCGGGCGAAGGTCGGACCAAGCTTGGCATAGACGGGCGCAAAGGTGCGGCGAATCCAGGCCGCGAGAGCGGCTTTTTCTTCTGGCGTGGCTGCAACCTTGCTCGATGATGGTGCTCACGGCGCCGGTGGCGTTGCCAACGACCCCGGCTTCAGGATCGGCCTTGAGGGCAGCGACCAGGTTCAGATAGTCGCCCACAGTGGCTTTGTTGGCGCGCACCTGCGCCCATTCATCGCCCGTGAGGCTGATGCGCTCAGGGGGAGTGAGGGCGGTCTCAACCTGATCCACGATCGTCGCGTACTGGCTGGGCGGATAGGCGCTGCGGTAGTAGCCCTTGCCGTTCGCATTGGCGAAGAAGAGGCCGGTTGCAGGGATCTTGAGGGCCGAAGTTTCAGGCGTCAGAAGCTGGCAATCCTCTGCCGCTGAGCCATTCTTGAAGCACACCGGGATGGTCCACTTCTGCGCAGGATCGGGCTTGATGCTGGGGCTCAGGAAAAAGCGCGCCTGCGCGACAGCAACCTTCGCCCCCGCCGGGCGCGCCAAAGGTGAGCAGGGGCTCGCCGGGCTGGGCAACCAGCGACTCCATAATTTTGTCGACCGGCTTGTGACTCGTGGCCGTCTGGGCGTTCCAGAAATCTTCTGCCGTGGCATTGCCGTATTCATGCGCGGCCAGGTACGCGTGAACGCCTTTGCGGAAGGTTTCTTCGCCAAGATAGTTTTCCACCATCAGCAAGCACGTCGCTGGCCTTGCCATAGGAAATGCTGTCGAACATCTGCTCGATCTCGTCGCGTGTATTGGCCTGGGCGCGGATGGCGCGCGTCGTGGGCAAAGCATCCACATTGAGGGTGTCATTCTCGTCTTCGGCAGTATCCTCATCGATGTTCCACTCCGGATGCATGGCGCCGGTGGCCTTGTTCTCCATCCATGTGGCGAAACCTTCGTTGAGCCAGATGTTGTCCCACCACTTCATCGTCACCAGATCGCCGAACCACTGGTGGGCCATCTCGTGGGTGATGTCGATAGTGACCAATTTCTTTACCCCGAGGGGAGCCGTTTTAGGGTCGATAAGCAGGGCGGTTTCGCGGAACGTGATGGCGCCGAAGTTCTCCATCGCGCCGGCCTCGAAGTCCGGAATGCCGATAAGGTCGAGTTTCTTGAGCGGGTAGTGAATGCCAAAGTACGTGTCGTAGTAATGCAAGGCGAACTTGGCGACGTCGAGGGCGAAGGGCGTGAGGGCAACCTTATCGGGCGTGGAGCAGACGCGCAGATCCACGCCGTCCTGTTGTCCGCCCAGGCACTGGAAGTCGCCCACCAGAAACGCGACGAGATAGGTTGACATCCTGGGCGTGGCTCCGAATTCGAGCGTGTGCTTGTCGACGCCGGGGCCCGGAGTGTCAGAGACGATAGGGCTGTTGGAGATGGCGGTGTCGGCCGCGTCGATCACCAGAGAAATCTCGAATGTGGCCTTGAAGGCAGGCTCGTCGAAGCAGGGGAAGGCGCGCCGGGCGTCGGTGGATTCGAACTGGGTGACGGCGTAGCTGCGGCGGGCGGTTTTGGCGAGATAAAAGCCGCGCAACTTGTTGTTCAGGATACCCGTGTAATGGATCTTGACAGTGGCGTTGCCTGCGGGAACGGTTGCGGGGAACGTGAAGGTGGCCTGCTCCTTCGCTGAATCGAGGCTGACCGTGCCCGTCTGCTGGGGACCGTTGGGATAGATGGTCACGGACTGGAATTCGATGTCAAGCGCGTTGAGGGTGATCGAGCGCGTAGGCTCCTTGAGGTTCATGTCGATCGATTCCACGCCGGAAAACGTAGCCGTTTTCAGATCGGGCGTGAGCGTGAGAGTGTAGTTCGTCGGGATCGCCGTGGTTGGCAGGCGCTGCGCGGTTGCGAGTGAAGCGAAAGGAAAAAGGAGGCAGGCCAACGCGGCAATCGCCAGGGTCAGGCGCATTGCGGGAGACAAAAATCGAATCTTCATAGAAACCTCATGTCATGGAACGAAAATGGCGGGCGCGATCAATCGCCAGGGCGCGCCGGGTTTGGACGCTGCGAAGGGATAAATGCCTGCAAAGGACACAATCGTCTGACTTTGCCATTGTAGGCGAAGGATCTGCGTACATGGGAATATGCGGCGGGAGTGAGGTTCGCGGAATTGCATGTCACCGATTGAAATTCTTGGATTGAAATTCTTGCCGGTCAGCAGGCAGCGTCAGTGCTCAGCTTTCTTGTGTGGCAGCAGCGAGTCGAGGAAGAGCAGGCAGGCGCCAATCACAATCGAGGAGTCAGCCAGGTTGAAGTCAGGCCAGTGATAACTGAAGATGTGGACCTCGATAAAGTCCACCACCGAGCCGTAAACGATGCGGTCGTGGACATTGCCGAGGGCTCCGCCAAGGATGAGCGCAAGAGCCACAGTGGCCAGCGTGATGCGGTTGCCGAGGCGGATCATTATGGTGAATACTACCAGCGCGGCGAGCAGCGTGAAGGCGATCAGTCCCCAGCGCACTACGTTGGGCGAGGTCGAGTCCGCGAACATGGAAAAGGCCGCGCCCTCGTTGGTCCAGTGCGTGATGCGCAGAACGCGGGGAATGATGGTGATGGCCCCGCCCAAGCGAATATGCGCGGCAACCCAGGTCTTGGTCATCCGGTCGGCCGCGACAACCAATGCGGAGATGAGCAGCAGCCAGGGAAGGCGGCGCGGCCGAGGCCAGTTTGTCGTCCAGCTCACGGTTTGGCCTCCGGCTGTGCACCGTCGATTTGGGGCGGCGCGATGCCCATCTCTTTGAGGGCCGTCTGGCAGCGTGTGCAGACGTTCTCCCAGATGCCGTAGTTCGAAACCTCGGGCATGAAGTTCCAGCAGCGGGCGCATTTAGCGCCGGAGGCGGGGAGAACTTTGACGTGGAAATTACCACTGTGGTCGTACTCTCTCAACGGGGTCGGCGACTCGAGATCAAGTGGTTCCTGAAAGAATCCAGATTCTGACACGTCAATGAACCTCACCGCCGAAACATTGAAAAACTCTTTGGAGTCGGTGCCATTGAGTGTTTTGAGGGCATCGGCGCAATGTCCCCATGCACTAATCTCAAGTTCGGCCTCAAGACCTTTGCCGATGTTCTTAGCTTGGCGTTCTTGTTCCAGCTTGCGGAGCGCCGCATCTCGAATCTCAAACAGCTTCTTCCACTCCTCGATCAGTGCCTTTGCATCGCCGGAGAATATTTCTTCCGCCTTGGGAAACCGCGCCAGATGCACGCTGGCTTCGCGACCTTCGACGGCCGGTAACTGCTCCCACACCTCGTCGGCGGTGAAGCTCATGATCGGCGCTACAAGCCGGACGAGAGCTTCGGTAATCTGCCAGAGCACGGTCTGCGCCGAGCGGCGCGCCTGGCTCGTAGGCGCGAAGGTGTACATGCGGTCCTTGAGCACGTCGAGATAAAAGGCGCTCAGGTCCACGATGCGAACTCGTTCACGGCCTGGTAGACGCGGTGAAACTCGAAGGCCTCGTACCAGCCGAGGATTTTCTCCGTCAGGTCGCGCGTGCGCGCCAGCATATAGCGGTCAAGCGGCAGGAGTTCGCTTTCGGGGATGCGGTCGCGGGCCGGGTCGAATTTACCGAAGATTCCAAATGCCGGCAGAGAGTGTTCCAGATTCCCCAGCAGGAAGCGGAAGGTGTTGCGCAGCTTTTTGTAGAGCTCGGCGCAGCGGGCCATCAGGTTCTCGCTGGCGGCCGTGTCCTCGCGGAAATCGACAGACGCGACCCATAGGCGCACGATCTCGCCGCCCATCCTTTTCGCAATATCGATAGGATCGACGCCGTTGCCCAGCGACTTCGACATGGCGCGGCCCTGTTCATCGAGCGTCCATCCGGCGGTGGCAACGTGCGAGTAGGGTGCGCGCCCGCGCAGCGCCACCGAAGTGAGCAGCGACGAGTGGAACCAGCCGCGGTGCTGGTCGCCGCCTTCGAGGTAAAGCACCGGTGTCCCACTTCCATTTTGGAAGGCGTTGTAGGCCGAACTCAGGTCGGGATCGGCCTCGCAAACCGCCATCCAGCTCACGCCGGAGTCGAACCAGACGTCGAGAATGTCGGTCTCTTTGCGAAAGGCTTTGCCGCCGCAATGGGCGCAGCCTGCGCCGGCAGGCAACAGCGCGGCCGCATCGGTGGTGTGCCAAGCCTCAGCGCCTTCGCGCTCGAATAGATCGACGATCTTGCGATTCAGAGTTGCGTCAACGATCGGCGCATGGCACCCCTCGCACATGAAAACAGCGATGGGCACGCCCCAGATGCGCTGGCGGCTGATGCACCAGTCGGGCCGCGTGGCGATCATGTTGGTGATGCGCTCCTTGCCCCAGGCCGGATCCCACACAACCTTGTCAATTTCCTCAATGGCGAGCTGCCGAAATGTCTTCTTCTCGCCTTCGATCGCTGTTTCAAGTGAAATAAACCACTGTTCGGTAGCACGAAAAATCACAGGATGGTGACAGCGCCAGCAGTGCGGGTAGGAGTGCTCGAGATCGGAGACGGCCAGCAGAGCTCCGCGCTCTTCCAACATTGCGACGATGACGGGATTCGCCTTCCACACGTTCATGCCGTCGAAGGCTGGCGGCTGAGAAAAGGACCAGGCAGCGGGATCGACATGGATGTGCCCGCCCGCATCGACGCGGCAGGTGGGGTCGAGCCCGTAGCGCTGGCCGGTATAGAAGTCGTCGGCGCCGTGAGCAGGCGCGGTGTGGACCGCACCGGTGCCGGTATCGGCGGTAACGTATGTGGCCAGCACGCCCATGATCGAGCGATCGAGAAACGGATGCTGAAAGGTGACGCGGTCAAGCGCTGCGCCCTTGAAGCGGGCGAGTTCTTTCACCGGGCCAAGCTTGCAGGCCGCAGCAACCTGCTCGGCGAGCGCGGCTGCGACGATGTAAACTGGCGCGCCCTCGGCGCCTCCGGCCTCCAGCGCCACATACTCGAAATCCGGATGGAAGGCGACGGCAAGCGAAGCGGGCAGCGTCCAGGGCGTCGTAGTCCAGATGATCGTGGAAACATCGCCGCCCTTAAGCGCAGCATCGATTGCCGCCGCATCGGAGGTGAGCCGGTAGCGCACGTAAACCGAGGGGCTCGCGTGATTCGCGTACTCCACCTCGGCCTCGGCCAGGGCAGTTCGATCGTGGATGCACCAGTAGACGGGCTTGAGTCCGCGGTAAACGAAGCCTTTCTCAAGAAAGCCGTAGAATGCCTCCAAAGTCCTGGCCTCGTAGCCGCGCGCCATGGTCTTGTACGGCGTTTCCCAGCGCCCGAAGCACCCGAGGCGCTCAAATTGCTCGGTCTGCAAGTCGATATACTTTTGCGCGTAGGCGCGGCAGGCATCTAACACTTCAGGGGCTGGCATGGATAGTTTCTTGTGGCCCAGCTTCTCGTCGACTTTGATCTCGATCGGCAGTCCATGGCAGTCGTAACCCGGAACGTAGGGGGCATCGAATCCAGCCATGGTCTTGGACTTGACCACAAAGTCCTTCAAGCCCTTGTTGAGGGCGTGGCCTAGATGGATAGGCCCGTTAGCGTAGGGAGGGCCATCGTGAAGCAAGTAAACGGGCCGTCCTTGGCAGGCCTTGCGCACCTGTTCATAGAGGCCCAGCGAGGCCCAGCGGGCGAGCCGAAGCGGCTCATTCTGCGGCAGATTGGCCTTCATCGGGAAGGCGGTCTGCGGCAACGTGAGGGTCGCCTTTAACTCCGGCGCAGAGGACATCGGGACTCCGTTCGACGATGCGACGTGTTCACAGATCAGTGTAAATGGAGGAGGAGACGAAATTTCCGGTAACTAACCGGGAACCAACAGCGTCTATTGATTATGGAAGCCCTGCGGCTCACGAAATATGAGACAATGGAGAGTGACCACCGGCCTGAATTGAATTCTGGAGGCGAGACAAGGACGGGTGCGGTCAAGCATAATGGATCAATCAGCCTGGTTATGGACCCCCTCGAGTCCGGGCAGGCAGCAGCAAGCGGACCAGCCGCAAAGAAGGCAAACAACCGAACCAATATGACACCGGATGCAGTTTTTGACCCGAAGGGCGCGGCGCTGGGGACCGGCCACGAACTGGATGCATTGCTAGGCAAAGCTTTCGAGGACAAGTCCGTTTGGGTGGGCCTCTGGGAGAGCGTTCGCGACGTGTTTTTCCCGGTCAAGCTACCCCCTCTGCAGCTCACATCCACACCCATTCCAGTGCCGGACCGGATGGCGGTGAAGCCCAACCCCTGGGCCATCGGTATCTCGACGACCGTGAACGTAGCCATTCTGCTCATCCTCCTGTTTTTCGTGGGCAGAAAGATCGTTCAGACGGTCATGCCGAGTCTGATTGCGACCGACATCGATGTGGGTGAGTACAACGCGCCCCAAAAGGCCGGCGGTGGCGGCGGCGGCGGCGACAGGAGCATGATCGATCCTAACCAGGGCAAGCTGCCAAAGATTGAGAAGGACCCGATCACGCCTCCGCAACCGCAGACGGTTGAGCATCCCTTGCTGCCCGCGCTGCCGGCCATCGACGTGCAAAAGGATATTCGTCTCCCCGACAACCCGGATATGCCGATGATCGGCATGAAGACTTCGACGAATGTGACCATAGCTTCGGCCGGAACGGGGAATGGCAGCGGTATGGGAACAGGCAACGGCGGCGGATTGGGCCCGGGAAGCGGGATCGGGTATGGGCCTGGCAGCGGCTGGAATGCGGGCGGAGGGCTGGCTCAGATCGGCGGCAGGGTTTCCGCGCCAACTGTCCTGCACAGCGTGGAAGCTGAGTTCTCCGACGAGGCGCGCCGCGCCAAGTATCAGGGCGTTTGCCTTATTTCGCTCATCGTCGATACCCAGGGCAATCCGCAAAACATACGCATAGCGCGTGCGCTGGGCATGGGATTGGACGAGAAGGCGATCGAGGCCATCCGCCAGTACAAATTCAAGCCGGCCATGAAAGACGGCAGGACGCCGGTGCCGGTGATGATTACCATCGAGGTCGATTTCCGGCTGTATTGAAAACCGAATCGGCCTTGCGAACAGCGAGAGCGGAGCCCAAGCGGCTCCGCTCTTTTCTTTTAAGGATCAACCAGTCGCCGTTGTACCCTGCTACTCTCTCTTCCCTGCCCCGTTCCCGGTTTTTCTGTAAACTGAACGACGGGAGTTATTCTTGGCTACGGCTCTTGTCCATTACACGGCTGCGGCGGTCACCGACCGCGGCCGCAAGCGCCATTCCAACGAAGATGCATTCGGGTTTTCTCAAGAGCATGGCCTGTATGTGGTTTGCGATGGCATGGGGGGCGCCGCGGCCGGCGAAGTCGCCAGTTCCCTGGCCGTGGATGAAATGATGCGGCTGCTCACCCGCCGGAGCTCGGAAAATCCATGGCCCGCCGATGCGGAGCAGGCCGTCAACGCCGCCAACCAGGTGATCCTCACCCGCGCGCAACGCAGCCCCAAGCTCAACGGAATGGGCACAACTCTGGTAGCGCTTCTTGTCGGCGAGAGCCGCGCGTGGATGATCAACGTGGGCGACAGCCGCGGCTACCGGCTGCGCAACTCGCACTCAAGCTCCAACCCGAACCCCAACCCGCACCGCAATTCGCCCCTCGAACAAATCACCATCGATCATTCCTTCGTTGAGGAACAAATCCGGACGGGCCGCATGAGCCGGCTGGAAGCGCTGCGCTCCCCGCTGCGCAATGTCATCACGCGGGCGCTGGGCACGCAAAGCTCCGTCACTCCCGACATTTTTGACCTTGAAGTCGAACCCGGCGACCTGTTTCTGCTCTGCTCCGACGGCCTCACCCGCGAGCTCTCCGATGCGCGCATCGAGACCATCCTGCGCATCGATGTTCCCCTCGACGAACTGTGCGCGCGGCTGGTTGCCGCAGCCAACGAGGCTGGCGGCCGCGACAACATCACCTGCCTGCTGGTCCGCGCCAGTGCGTAAACCACGTCGGCAATCGTTCTGTCGCTAACTCGGCTTTCCGGTTTCTCCGTCACAGACTATCCGCCCGTCCAGGCATAGAATGGAGAGTTTAAAAAGACGCGTCCGCCGGCGGCGGAACGAGAGAAAAGGAGACCGATCGATGCAGGAAAGTCAATTGAAAGTTGTGGCGCTGAACGGCAGCGCGCGCAAGGACGGAAATACGGCCATCCTGCTGCGCCACGCACTGAAGGAACTGGAGAAAGAAGGCATCCAAACCGAGTTGATCGAGATGAGCGGAGCCAATATCCACGGGTGTCTGGCCTGCTACGAATGCTCAAAGAAAAAGGACGGCCGCTGTGCGCAGGCCAACGATATGGGCAACGTCTACATTGAAAAGATGGCGCAGGCGGACGGCGTCCTTCTCGGTTCTCCGACCTATGTGGCCGACGTGTCGCCCGAGATGAAGGCGCTGATCGACCGCGCCTGCCTGGTGGCCAAGGCCAACGACGGGATGTTTCGCCGCAAGGTGGGGGCTGCCGTCGTGGCCGTGCGCCGCGCCGGAGGGATCCACGCCTTCGATACGATGAACCATTTCTTCTTGATAAGCGAAATGATCGTGCCCGGCTCCTCGTACTGGAACATCGGCGTCGGCCGCGAGATTGGCGACGTAGACAAGGACGAGGAGGGCATCCGGACAATGAAGACGCTGGGGATAAACATGGCCTGGCTGATGAAGCATCTCAAAAGCTAGCACCGTGACTTGGCTATTGCGTAAAAGATATGGGTGCGCCGGGGCGCCCTCTGGGCCGGGCACCGGCCTTTGGCTTCCCTACGTCCCTATTGATAGTCCCCACGTCCCTAGTCCCTGGTCCCATGTTCACACTCCCGCACCATGCGCTGCCATTGTGGGCCAATCGTGCGCGTTCTGCGCATCCCAGATGCTCAGCTGATGCGGAAGTGTTATCTGTTCTAAATCAGAGGGTCACGCAAAAACCTCCCTCTGCGCCATGCGCCGGCCGGCGGATTGTTGATGCCCCGGCTTCCTCATCGGTCTCTTCACTTTACGGGAAAGGACTTGAGAGATGTCTCATTCGGCCGATTCAAGAAAAACGCAAATTCTCACCTCTCTTTTCAATGGTTATGAGGGTCCCGCTTTTGCCATCCGCCTGTGGGACGGATGGAGCTGGTCCTCCTCGGCGAACCTGAAGCCTGTCTTCACCGTGGTTCTGGAGAACCCCAAGGCGCTCGCCATGTTGATCGGTGAGCCCAACGAGATCACGCTGGGCGAAGCATTCATCCACGGCGATCTCGACGTGGAGGGAGACATCTTTTCCGTCTTCTCCATCGCCGAGCATCTTCTCAGCCGCACGCGCAGCCTGCGGCAGCGAGTCCTCGAGAAGTCCGCCGCTAAACTGTTCGCCCTGGGCCAGCAGTTCCGGCACGGCTCGCTTCATTCCCTGCGCCGCGACCGCGACTCCATCTCCTACCACTACGATCAGCCGGTGGCATTTTTCGAGCCTTGGCTGGGCAAAACCTTCGCGTACTCCTGCGCCTACTTTCGCAGCCCTCAGGACCCGCTCGATCTTGCCCAGGAGCAGAAGCTTGAGCTGATCTGCCAAAAACTGCGGCTCCAGCCCCAGGAGCGATTCCTCGATATCGGATGCGGTTGGGGAAGCCTTATCCTGCACGCCGCCGACCGGCACGGCGCTCAATGCGCATGGGATCACGCTCAGCCGGAACCAGGCAGAAACGGCAAAGCAGCCGCATTGTTCAGGCCGGCCTGGAGCGGTCTTGCGCCGTCGATTTGCGGGATTATCGCGAGTTCGAAGCCGGCCAGCAGCCGTTCGACAAAATCGCCAGTATCGGCATGTTCGAACACGTGGGCCTCAAAAACCTTCCGCGAGTACTTCGGCATCGCGCACCGGCTGCTGCGGCCCGGCGGAGTCTTTCTCAATCACGGAATCGCCCGCTCTGCCTTGTCTGCCGTCCGGGAGAACTCCTTCATTGAAGAGTATGTCTTTCCCGGCGGCACGCTCGTCACTCTCCCCCAGGCTCTCAGCGCCGCCGAATCCCAGGGCCTGGAGGTGCGCGACGTCGAGAACCTCCGCGATCACTACGCATCTCACCTTGCGGCGCTGGGTTGAGGGCTCCAGCAAAACGCGATGCTCTCCTCGCGCTGGTTCCGAAGGTCACCTACCGCACCTGGCTCTTGTACATGGCAGGATCGGCGGATGCCTTCCGCAGGGGGGATATCGGCGTGTACCAGGTCCTGCTCAGCCGGCCCGACCGAGGCAACAGCCGGCTTCCCCTGACCCGCGACGACTGGTACTCCGCAAATGTTCTCCGCCGGGAAGTCGAGGCGTACTGGCCGCCTTCTCCTTACAGGCCGGGGAAAACGGCGTCATAAATTTGCCTCACGCACCCGGTTTCGGCGATACTTAGATGTTGTGGCTCGCGCGGCTGGGCATATCTGTCCGGTCGTTGCCGTCCCGCAAGTTGTCCGTTGAGCCCTCCCGGCGTGCCGAGGCAGACAGCTTGGCCCAAGCGTACCGCAGCAAAGTGAAGAAACAGGAAAGGAACCTCATCTCCGTGGTTATGATTCGTTTGGCGCGTGTTGGCGCCCCCAAACAACCCTATTATCGCATTGTTGTCATTGAGAAAGACCGCGCCCGCAACGGCCGCTCCATTGAGGTCGTCGGCACCTACAATCCGCGCACCAACCCGGCCACGGTCGACCTGAAGCACGAGCGGATCGCCTATTGGCGCGGCAAGGGAGCGCAATTCTCTCCCATTCTGGAAAAGCTGGTGGCCAAGAACCCGGCGAAGGTTGCGGAACCGGCCCAGGAATCGGTCCAGGATCCAATCCAGGATCCGGCCGCGGCCTGATTTTCCTGGAACCTCCCCTTGTGCGGCTGGGGATGGCCTTTCGCCGCCGAACCCGGCGCATAAACCCATTGCTCATAGCGCGCAAGCGTGTTACGATTCGCGCACAGTCTAAAAGCCAAATTACGAACGCAGATGGTCAGGGGCAAGATCATGACCCAAGTCGATATGGTGCAAGTAGACGAACTGGTCCGCGAGATCGCGCGGGCGTTGGTGGATGAGCCGGCTCCGTCGAAGTGGAATCCGTCAACCGGGATGAAAATACAGTTCTCAAACTCAGGGTCGCGGCGCAGGACGTAGGCAAAGTCATCGGCAAGCAGGGGCGCACGGCGCGCTCGGTGCGCACGATCCTGGGCGCGGTGAGCATGAAGCTGCACCACCGCTACACGCTCGACATCCTGGAAGAGGACGAAGAGATCTGAAATGAGGGCTGGCCGCGCCCCTGGCCAGGCCAGGAGGCGGAGATGACCTTGGCGCCCGAGCCGTGGGTGTGGCTGGCGCGGATTCGCCGCCCGCAGGGACGCAAAGGCGAAGTCTTCGCCGAGCTTCTTACCGATTTTCCTGAAAAATTTGCCGATCGGCGGCGCCTTTGGCTGCTGCCACCCAGCGTGTCTCCCTCCACACGCGTGGGTGCCCCGGGTCCGGGGTCCCCTGAGACCTGGGATAGCGTACCGATCTCAGGAAGCAAACTCACCACGAAAAGGGGTGCCCCAGGTCTCGATTTTGAGACCTGGGAAACCACGAACCCTCAGTCTCACCCCCGTCAATTGGAGCTGAACAATCATTGGCTGCATAAGGGCGGCATCGTGCTGCACTTCGCGGGCGTGGATTCCATCTCTGCCGCCGAAGCCCTCGCCGGCCTCATCGTCGCCATTCCGCGCGCCGAGCGAGCCGCGCTTCCCGCAGACGAAGCTTATATCGGCGACCTGATCGGATGTGCGCTGCTCAACGTGTCCGATGTCGCCGTGGCCGGCGCCGAGCCAGTCCTCGTGGGTGAAATTGTGGACATCGACCTGCCGGCTGGGCGCCCTCTGGGCACTGCGCCGCTGCTCATCGTCCGCGGCACGGCCGGCGAAATTCTCATCCCCTTCGCAAAAAGCTACCTGCGCAAAATCGACGTCGAAGGCAAGCGCGTGGAGATGGCTCTGCCCGAGGGGCTCGTGGACCTCAACGCGCCGGGGGAATCTTAGAGCCCGCTCCGCCTACTCGTACCCCAGCGGCTTCCAAGCTCCACCCTGCTTCAGCGCCAGTTGAATCGGCCGCGGCGGACCCTTCGGCGGCACTGTTGCCTCGATCCACAACTCCTGGCCGGGCTTGAGCGGCAGCGGGCTCTGCGCGTGCTCGGCAATGTAAAAGTTGACGGGAGAATCCAGGTGCATTTCGTCGCACCGTGCGCCCGGCGTGGCCGAAACCACTTCTCCTGCCGTAAGGTCTTCCTGGCCCTCCACGCGCACGGCCACCAGCTTGTTGTTCATCACCTTGAGCCACGCTCGGAAATACGCGGATTGCGGCTCGGGGCGCAGAACAAACGGCCCGGGCTTGACGGCGCCATGCTCGTCGCGCGGAAACGTCGCCAGCTTGGCCGAGGGCAGCGTGCTTTGGCAGCCGTCCACCGTGAGCTGCAGGCTCAAGTAGCGTCCGCGCATGGGCGACTCCGGATCGTAGGCCGCAGCGCGCGTCCACACGCGCGGGCAGCGCCAGCGCTCATACAGATACGTTGCCGCGATCGAGGAAACCAGCGCTAACTGGATAACGAGCAGCGTCAGCGACACGCCAGAGAACACGCAACGTCCGATCTTCATAGCGCACCGCCAATCACGTTCTTTGGGGTCGCATCTGTTGCGGCGCTTTGCGCTGGCGTACTTGACGGCGCCACGCGCGCCAGGATGCGCCGCCGGGCAATCTCCAGCCCCCAACCGCCGGCCAGAAAGAGCACGCCCAGCCCGATCAAACCCAGAGAGCGGCCCAGCTTGCTCATGATATCGCTGAAGTAGAACCAGCCCACGGCCGCGGCAAAACCCAGAATGCCCAGGTTCACCAGCGCGCGCGAGGCCAGCCGCACGCCCCACCAGCAGAGGAAAACGGCAAACCCAGCCACCAATGCGTGGGCCGCTAGATTGGGCTTTGTGCCCGTCAAAATGTGGTTGCCTCCATTCCCCCAGTTGTAGCTTTCCGTCCACGTGGAATAGCACCAGGGCAGCGCAATCGCAAACCCGATCGCGGCGGCAATCGGAATCAGCCCCTTGTGGCCGTGGAACGCAGCCGCGATCAGCGGTACGGCGGCGATGGCGGCCCAGGCCCACACGCGCGTGCCAAACGGAATGAAGCTTTGCGTCGAGGACCACGAGACCCAGCTTGACAGCATCTCGACAATGCCAAACACGAAGGCGATAGCGCTCGCGCCGAAGAGAATTCCCTGCACCGCCTTGCGCCGGGAGCCAAGAAAGAAAGTGATATACAGGATGCCCCAGACGAAGCACAGCCGGCCCATATAGACGTCATCGCCAATGTGGCCCTCCATGCGATAGCCGAGCTCGCAAAAAATCCACGCGGGAACCAGCAGCAGCGCAAGCGTTTGCTGCGCCTGGTCGCGCAGCAGCATCCAGCCGGCCAGCGCGGCCAGCGCCCACAGCAGCACCGCGGCCGGCCAGTGCTCCTGAATGTTGAAGATCTGCCCTACCAGCGCGATCGCCGCCCCCGTCGCCACGGTTCCTACTGCGTGCAGCGCCGAAGACAGGCCGCGGAAGTTAGTCCGAGCCAGCCCGCCTGCAATATGGAAGACGGCCACCATGGCGATGACCAGCGAGTAACGCTCGCCAGGGCCCAGACGGTCCCAGTGTGCCGAGACAAACAACACCACGCCGCAGGCCAGCAGGATGGCGCCGAGAATGAGCGCCGTCACTCCCTGCCAACTCACCCCAGCGGCACGGGCCTGTCGCCGGGGACCCCGATCGCGCAAGCCTGCCGGTGCGCCAGCGGCCAGTTTGGATTCGTGCGCGCGAATGCGGCCGGCGGCCTCCGCATCCAGGACGCCGGCCGTTTGCCAGCGGGTTAACAGCGGTTCAATGTCGGGCATCGTCGTAGGCCAACATCATAGCCTTGTGCCGCGCAGGGGGTAAAGGCCCTCCGGTTTTGGTTACATCATCCGAATCTGTTTTGAGGGGTGCGGGCTGTGACCTCGTTCCGGAAGGAGGTAGCCCGCGTACCTGGGATTGCAGTGCGAGATGGGCCGTGCGGTGCAGGGAAAATCCCCTGATCGAGCCTTCCGTACAATCAAGGAACGGCCGGCGCCCAGCCGGCCGTTCCTTCTTCGATTTGTTCAAACCGGCAGCCGGTCAGCGCCGATCCAACTGAGCGAATGCGTCGCGAAGCACGTCTGCCGCACGATCCACATCTTCCTTGCTAAAAACCAGCGGCGGCGAAAGGACGATCTTGTGGCCGAGGAGGCGTACCAGGACGCCGTGGTCCTTGCAGTATTTGTAAATTGAAGCTGGGAACGGATGGCCCGGCGGGCAAGCTTCCTGCGACTGCTTATCCGTCACCATCTCAATGCCTATCATCAAGCCCTTGCCACGCACATCGCCAACCGACGGGAAGGGGAGGAGTTCCTGCTGCAACCGGCTTATGAAATAAGCTCCCTGCTTGCCGGCGTTCTCGGTCAGTTGTTCTCGCAGCACGATGTCCAGACTGGCGACGCCGGCGGCACAAGCAACCGGATGGCCGCTATAGGTATAGCCGTGCATAACCAGCGCATAGGGCGAATCGCTGTTCCAGGCTTCGGCGACGCGGTCGTTCACAACCGTCGCCCCGAGCGGCACGTAGGCGGAACTAAGCCCCTTGGCGAAGTTCATCATGTCCGGCTTCACGCCCCAGCCGCGGCAGCCCAGGAACGACCCGGTACGGCCGAACCCGGTCACCACTTCGTCGGAGATCAGCAGCACGTCGTTGCGATCGCAAACCTCCCGCACCAGCGGCCAGTAATTCGGCGGCGGCACGTACACCCCGCCGGCCCCTTGCACCGGTTCGGCGATAAAGGCGGCTACCGTCTCTGCGCCGTAATATTGAATTTCGCGCTCCAGTTCCCGGGCGCATATCTTGCCCAGCTCCTCGGGATCCTTCGTCCAGCGATTGCGATATAACACCGGGCCGTCCACCTGGTGGAAATCCGGCATGGCGGGACCGTAAGCCAAGCGATAGATGTTGATGCCGCAGGCCGACATGCCTCCAAAATGCAAGCCGTGATAACCGTCCTTGAGCGAGATGATTTTCACTTTGCTGGGCTGGCCCTTGAGTTTCCAGTACTGCCGCGCCAGCTTGAACGAGGATTCCGCGGCGTCCGATCCCCCTGAGGAGAACAAGACCTTCGAGGCGTTCTCGGGCTGCAATAGATCGATGAGCTTGGCCGACAGTTCAATCGAAGGCGGATTGCTCGTGCCCGCAAAAGTGGAGTAGTAGGCGATGCGATTCAACTGATCGATGATTGCCTGATTCATCTCGGGCCGATTGTGCCCCACATTCACATTCCAAAGACCGGCAGTGCAATCCAGATAGGTGTTGCCGTCCACATCGGTGACATGGACCCCGGATCCGCTGGCGATAATCAGCGGCGGATTCATCTCCGTCAGCCGCGGAGCAGTCATCGGATAAAAGGTATTCCGCGTATTATTCTCCTTGATGGAGCTTGCTTGCGTGGCGTCTTCCAATATTTGCGGGTTCATTTTTCTCCTTCCGTTTTAACCGTTCATGGCAGTCGCATGCTTGTATGACTCTCGAATCCGTTTAGCACCAAGGTACATCGTCACCAAGGTACAACGCCAGTTTCAGAGCAATCATAGGTCTGCGCGTGGTTCCAATGTGTGCAAAGTTTGTACTAAAAGGGCTCCATGGGAACGAAACGCGATCAAGAGGACCATATTATGCAAGAATCCAGCGAACTGAACGCGAAACCGCGGGCGCTGAGCACCAGCGCAGGTTTTTTGCGCTCAAGTCTCTGACCGCGCGACTTCGTTCATTGAGCTGGTGCTTTCCCAGGCCTCAAAATCGAGACCTGGGGCACCCCTGTTTGTACAGAATTACGAGGTCAGAGACCAAACGGCAAAAACCCGCCCTTTTAAAATGCGTACCTTAACGCAAATTGAACGAGGCGTGGCGTACCCACGATCTGGTTGATTGTCCCAAAGCTGGAGCTGCCTTGCATTGCGCTCTCGATGGCCACGGGATACGTCGGGTTGGCGAACGATGTGGTGTTCGTAAGGTTGAAGAACTCCGTCG
Source organism: uncultured Acidobacteriota bacterium (assembly GCA_963832535.1). GTDB lineage: Bacteria > Acidobacteriota > Terriglobia > Terriglobales > Acidobacteriaceae > Telmatobacter. Next base: position 3,660 of record CAWHUK010000041.1, on the reverse strand, counting down.
AAAATTTCACTTGCTGGTGCTCCGTTAGACGAAACGACCTGTTGACCGAGAAATCCAGGTTTAGCTGGCGCGGCCCGTAGAAACAGTTGCGCGGAACGTTGCCAAACCCCGTCGAGCCGTCAGGGCTGTTGGCAACGACGGGAGCCTGCACAAATGCATTGACGTTGAGATAGCCATTCAGCCGGCTCTCGGTACTTCCGGAAGTCAGGGCGTTGGAACAACTAAATCCGGGTGCGAAGTCAGGGGTCACCAGGTTGGGACTGCTAAGGTAGCCGTACGCGCCGCCGCCGTTGGAATCAATCACAGTGAAAGGCGTTCCGCCCTGGAGAGTAAACACGCCACTGAAGTCCCAGCCACTCAACGCCCGCCCCGCAAAGTCGTGGCGCTGGGCAAAGAAAGGCAAGGTGTAATCGTAATTGGTGATCCAGCGCTGACGCCGGTCGAAATCTGAAGGCCCGTAGGAGGCAGCGCCGGTGAGTTGATTGTTTAGGCGCGTGTCGAAAGCAACGGAAGCGTCCGAGGTATTATCCAAAGACTTGGAGTAGGTATAGGCGCTCTGCACACTCAGCCCTTCGGAGAAAGTGTGGGACACCGTTACACCCAGGCCATTGTAGTTGGAGTTTGCGTCCTGGCCGAACTTTTCATAGCCGAAGGGCGAAGTGCCCAGGTAAGGGGAGCGCCCAACCACGTTGGCAAAGGTGTTCTGCGTAATGGTATAGGTCTGGCCATAGATTGGACTGCTCGGATCCTTCACCGTCAGAGTGAGCGGTTGAGATGGGCTGGCCAGAGTGGGTTGATTGGCGTCATTCACCTCGCGCAAGTGCGATCCCTTGGAGCCAAAGTAGTTGACTTCGAGTTTCCAGTTCCTGCCGAGAGAACGTTCCACATCGAGGCTCCATTGCTGCATGGTCGGTGATTGCCAGCGCCGCGGAATCTGCGGCGCAAAGTCGTAGAGCGAGTTCCCGCTAAAACAGGGAGATCCGAAAGTGGTGTCGTTGGATAGGGCAATGTCATCGCAAAAGCCGTCGGCGCTAAATCCCTGAAAGAGTGAGGCGGTGGGAACAGAATTTTGATTAATCTCGCCGACCGCCGGCACCTGATTGGGAGCCGCACTAAAGTAATTCAGCAGGCCAGTTCCTCCCTGGCTAGGATTGTTAGGATTGATTCCTGCCGGCGCAACTTGGGGCATCGTCGGTGGGGTCAGGATCATGTTCTCCAAAGAACCGATATCTTCGCGGATCGTGTAGATGCCGTAGCCGGTGCGAATCGAGGTGGTGTGGTGGCCGCCGACGTCGTAGGCCAAGCCGATGCGCGGTTGCAGCACGCTGGTGTAGTTGTTGTCCAGCCCCGACCGCTGCGCAGTGCCCGTTACGCCCGGCAGGTTGAACTGATTAATGCATTTGGGCCAGAAGAAGCCCAGCCCGGTGGATGCTAGCAGGTTCGGATCAAAATTGCCTTGGTGGCAATAGGCGTCATAGGGCGCTCCATTCCAATCCACGCGGAAACCAAGGTTCGCGGTCAAAGTGCTGGTAACGCGATAGTCATCCTGAGCAAATGCGGAAAAGTTTGGGATCTTGTAATCGTGATTGGCGAGACCGCCGGCGACCAAGGTTCCGGGAGCGACGTTGCCGATCAGGAAGTTCTGGAAATCGTCACAACAAGGAACCTCGGAATCAAAAGGAGATGCGCTGGGTCCAAAATAGAGGAAACCGTCGTCGTCAATGGGATTGAAGCGGCGAATGTCGGAGTGATCGAACCCGCCGCCAAAGCGGAAATTGTGAGCCCCATGCACCCAGCTCAGGGTTTCGATGAGGGAGAGCCCATCCGACAGGCTCCACATGGGAGAGCTGGGGAAGGGACCCATTTGCACTCCGAGTTCGGTGAAATTCAGCCGGTACATATCGGACGAAACGTTATTCGTCGGCCGGTCGATTCCCAAGCCCTGTGCTGTCACCGGGGCAATGTTCCGGAACTTGTAACCGATGACATTGACACCGAAACGGATATCGTTCACCAGGTTGTTGGTAAAGATATGAGTCTCCGCCAGGCTGCCAAAGCGGTTGCGCAGCGGAATGTCAATGGGAAAGTCCAAATTCTCCTGCACCGGCTACGCTCCGTTCAGCAGTTGGAATGAGTCGCCGCCGAACGGCTGGTCCGTTTCCGAGTCAGAGAAGAAAAAGCGCTCGGCAAGCTATCCTTGCCGCCGCGGAAATCACGGTCCCAGTTCTCGGTAAACTGATCGTCCGTAAAATGACCGGGAAGGCTGATACGGAAAGGAACGGTGTCTCCGGGAGCTGCGGAGGCCGAAGGCAAGGGGAAAAGGTAGCCCCCGGCGTCGGGCCAAACTGGTTGCTCTTGTATTGCAGCAGTGCGACGGCCATAGGATCCAGATTGGCTACCGGCACTCCAAAGTCGTTCGCCAGGGCGGTCGCCGAGGAGCGGTCCGCCGCTGAAACGTAAGGAATGTTGGTGCTGACGATGGTTCCCGGAGAATCGCCGCTCGACTGGCGGCTGCCCTGGTAATTGAGGAAAAAGAAACCCAGCTTCGCACCCGGCCCGACGGGCCCGCCCACGCTGCCGCCAAAGATGTTTTGTTGCATTACGGGCCGGTCCAGCCCATACGATTTGAGGAAGAAATCATTGGCGTCGAGTACCGTATTACGGAAATATTCGAACGCATCGAAGTGAACGCTATTGGTGCCAGTTTTCAAAATGGCATTGATGTTCCCCCCGCCATTCCGGCCCTGAGTGGCATCGTAAAGGCTGGTGGCGACCTTGAATTCCTGGATGGCGTCGGGATTGGGGAGGGGCGAGAAAGTAAGTTCGCCCTGATTGGTGGGGTCGTTGCCGCCGATTCCCTCAATCTGATAGTTGTTATCGTCTTCTCGGCCGCCATTCACATCGATGCGGACATCGCCGCGGCCCAAATCTGCAGCAGAGTTCAAAGAAGAAGACGATCCCGCAGAGAAGGCCAATAACTGCTGAAAGTTGCGGGTAGCGAGAGGGAGATCGCGAATGGCCGTGCCGGTGAGCGAACTTCCCGATGTGGCCGCTGTGGTTTCGATAGCTTCTCCCTCGCCCTGGACGCTCACAGTTTGCACGCCAGCCGTCGCTTTCAAAGTGATCGGGAGGCTGGTCGTTTCGGTAACGCGCACTTCCACGCCATTCACCACCATCTCAGCAAAATGGGGAGCACTGATCTTAACGGTATAGGTTCCAGCCGGAAGGAGCGTGAAGGTGAACAATCCTGCGGAGGTGGTGGATTCGGTGCGCAGCGTCTCTCCAGTGGCCGCGCTCTGCACTTGAACCTGTGCACCTGCAATGACGGCGCCAGTCGAATCCTGGACCTGACCACGAAGCGCGCCCGTTGCGCCTCCTTGAGCTAGGAGCTGCGGGACAGCCAGGGAGACTGCGAGAAACGGAATGATCCAGAACAAAATGCTTTTTTTTACTTGCCGAGCCATAGAGAGCCTCCTTAAGGCGGAAATCGATTCGCGTCCTAGGACAGGAGTGTGCCACACAGGAAGGGTGCACCCTGCCACTTTGCGATCTGTGATTACTTGCAATGCTGGAATCGCAGCTCGGTTCCAACCTCTGCTGTTCGCGCGACCAAGACCCAGCGCCGGATTTAGCAATACGTGTCTGCTAACCAAGGAGCCA
>CAWHUK010000040.1:0-26235 GCA_963832535.1 uncultured Acidobacteriota bacterium | reverse complement strand
CGTACTCGTACACTGAACTGGGCGTCACGAGCGACTGGTAAGCGTAGCGGAACGTGGTTGTTTCGAAGATGCGGTTGATGTGCGGATGCGCGCTGTAAGCCGGCTCGGGAAAGGCAATCTCGCCGACGGGCACTGCATCAGGCCCTTCGCCCGCAAACTTCCACAGCCGCAATCGCGGCAGTCCGTCCTCGCGCTCGCAGGCAATGAAGAACCCTGCGAAGAGATCCACGTCTTCGAGCATCACTGAGTCGCGGTGCGGAATGAGCTCGAGTCCAATGCTCGCGGCCTGAAGTCGCCACCGGCGCCGTCACCAGCCGGAAATTCCGCCCGCGATCGTTGGTGCGGATGAACCATCGCCCGTTGCGGTGGCGACCGAATACTCATGTTCATCTTCGCGCGGCACAGATCACCGCGAAGTTGCCCATAGGCTCGTCCGCGGGCAAAACACGCGCCTCGCTTGTCGTGTGACTGGCCGATTCCAGCACCAGGTACTTGCCATCGCGCGTGCGGCCGGCAGCCAGGTTGAAGCGCTCATCGTCGTCCTGATAGATCAGCGCGTCTTCGCTGTGGGGCGTGCCCAGCGCGTGCCGCCAAAGTTGAAATTGCCGCTTCTGCTGCTCATCCTCCACCGTGTAAAAGAGCTTCAGATTGTCCGCGGCCCAGACCACCGAACCCACGCGCTCTACTTCACCGGGCAGCGTTTCGCCCGTCTTCAGATCCTTGATGCGCAGCGTGTACTGGCGGAAGCCCTTGGTGTCAGTGGTGTAAGCCAGCCAGCGGCCGTCGTCGGTGATGTCGGTGGCGCCGATAGCGAAAAACGCATGCCCCTTGGCCAACACATTGCCGTCCAGCAGCACCTCCTCGGCCGCATCGGCATCCGGCCCCGCCGCTCTTCCGCGCTTGCGGCAATGGATGGCGTACTGCAACCCCTCTTCGGTGCGTGTGTAGTACCACCAGTCGCCATCGCGGTAGGGAACCGAGACGTCGGTCTGCTTTATGTGGCTCAGCATCTCCTGGTAGAGCTCTTCGCGCAGCCCGGCCAGAGGCGCCATCACCGCCTCGGCATAGGCATTCTCGAGCTTCGAGATAGGCGGTTACGTCCGGATTCTCTTTGTCGCGCAGCCACGCGTAGTCGTCGGCGAGCTTGACTCCATGCAAGACAGTTTCTGTGTGCTCTTTGCGGGCTACGGGGGGCGAAGGAAGCTGTTCGGTTCATTTCTCTCCAGTGTAGCCGTTGACAAAGCTTGCGCCAAACTGTACAGTTCAATTTATTGGAGTGAAGAGTTCATGGGAGCCTCTGAGCCATCGGCAGCGCAACCGTCGTTTCCGCTTTGAGGGCGCGCGCTAATTTTGGCAAGATTCTGGATCAGTTCGAGACTGAGGGCAACTCCCTGGTGATTGAAAAGCGGGGAACGCCGCGGGCCGTGCTACTCAGTCTTCGCGATTACGTGAAACTCGCTGCCCCGGAACCGGAAGTTCTGAAGATCATTGGCGAAGAGTCGAAGCGTAACGGAACCGACAAGCTTACCTCGCGCCAAATCGACCAGCTCATCAAGTCCACACGCGCCCGCAAGAAAAAGCGCTGATGCTCAATCTTCGGCTTGTCATCGATACCAATGTTGTGGTTTCTGCCGCGCTCAAGCCACAAGGTTTGCAGCGCGTCGCGTTGATTTTAGCGGCCACAAAGCCGGCCCGGCTTTATGTTTCAGAACCAATCCTTCAAGAGTATTCTGAGGTGCTCGCCCGGAGCCAGCTGCACATCCGCAAGGGAATCCAGATACAGATCCTTCAGTTAATTCGCAGCCGCAGTTTTCTCGTTTCACCGCAGCGTCGACTCGAAGCAGCGTCGGATCCCGACGACAATATATTCCTTGAATGCGCCGAAGCGGCTCGCGCCGACTATTTGGTTACCGGCAATCCGAGACACTTTCCACGGTTCTGGCGGAGCACCAAAGTCGTCACCTCCCGCGAATTCCTCGAAATCGCGGCGCCGCATCTGCTTGGAGGATGAGCCTGCCACTGCGGGAACCTCCTGCGCCTCGCCCGCGTACAATTGAGAGGAAATGAAAGACCTTCGTCGCCCGCGTCTGACCGTTGTTCCGCTGCTGCTGGCGGCCCTTTTCGCATTTCTGGCCCTCGCCTCGCGCGCCGAGCCGGTCGCAGACCTGCCCCAGCCAACCGATTATGTAAACGATTATGCCCAGGTGCTGTCGCCGGAAGCGATTGCGCGCCTCGACTCGATCTGCGCGCAGCTTGACCACACGCAAGCCAATGCGCAGATCGCGGTGGTCACTGTACACGACCTGAACGGCGATGACGCAGCCGACTACGCTGACCAGCTTGAGACCAAGTGGAAGATGGGCAAGAAGGGCTCTGACCGCGGCGCTCTGGTGCTGCTCGCCATCGCCGACCACAAGTACCGCATCGAGGTCGGCTATGGGCTGGAAGGCATCCTGCCCGACGGCAAGGTGGGCGACATCGGCCGCGAGATGGTTCCCGACCTGCGCGCCGGCGACTATGACGGCGCAGTGTCGTTGGCCGTGGGCGAAATAGCCCAGGTCATCGCCACCGACGCCAATGTCACGCTGGAAAACCAGCCGGCTCCGGACAGCACGCCAGCACCGCAGCGCCCCCCAGCAGGGATCAGGATCCTACAAGTTATTCTTGTCGCGGCATTTATCATTATTTTCCTGCTCCGCGTTCTGGGCAGCTTTGGTCTTTTTGGCCTCTGGGGTCTGGGGCTCATGTCCGGCGGCATCGTTGGCAGGGGCCGTGGCAACTATGGTGGAGGATTCGGCGGCGGCGGCGGATCCGGCGGTGGATTCGGCGGCTTTGGTGGGGGTGGTTTTGGCGGCGGCGGCGCGGGAGGTAGTTGGTAGTTTCAAAGCTTTTAGCTATTAGCTATTAGCTCTTAGCTTTTCGCTTATTCTTGTGGCGTGAAGCGGTTTTGTTAAGGCCAAGAGCTGTGAGTTGGAGACAGAAGGTTTAGAGCTGGCGGCTAATAGCTAACGGCTAAAAGCTAGGAGCTGTTTTAGCAGAGGAGAAATAAACTCTATGAGCAAGGGACTTGGAATTACGCTGGTCGTTCGTGGCCGTTCTGGTTCTGGTGGTCCTGATGGTCTTCGGCAGCTACGTCAGTGCCAGGAACCAGATGGTGGCCAAAGATCAGGTGGTCAAAGCCGAGTGGTCTGAAGTGGACGTGCAGCTCGAGCGGCGCGCCGACCTGATTCCCAATCTGGTGGAGACGGTGAAGGGATTCACCAAAGAGGAGAGCACGGTCTTTGGCGATATCGCAAATGCACGCGCCGGAATGTTGAACGCGCAGGGGCCGGCAGCCAAGATCGCGGCCAATAACCAACTCGACGGCGCCATCGGCCGGTTGCTGCTGCTCACCGAGAACTACCCGCAACTGCGCTCAAGCGACCAGTTCATGCGCTTGCAGGACGAGCTTTCAGGGACCGAGAACCGGATCAGCGTGGCGCGCAAGCGCTACAACGACGCGCTTCAGGACTACAACACCTTCGTGCTCCAGTTCCCAAACAATATCTGGGCAGGAATTGCCGGATTCCACCAGAACACTGCGTACTTCACAGCCAGTCCGGCTGCGCAGGCCGTGCCTTCGGTCAAATTTTAGGGCTGTACAGGCTGCGGAAAAAGCCCGAACGAAGAGCGAATTCGGCAAAGGATGGATTGGCAGGAGTTAAAAAGGCTGCGGAAAATGGCCCGATTTTTGATTTAACTCCCGAAAAGCATCCCTCAGGGCCTAAAGGCCACGTTGATTCTGTTGGCTTTGCGGCACGACTAAAGTCGTGCCCTTGTTACAAAGCCCCTTGGATTGAGTTTTTCCGCAGCTTCTGTAACCGCAACGCAAGCGCAAAGAGGCCATTCCGCCCTGCGGGATGGCCTCTTCGGCTCGAAACGGGGCTGTGCCCGAATTGTTTTACTTGAAGGAAGCGATGGCGCTGGCTTCGTCGTCGTAGATGTCAAAGACGGTGTATAGCTTGGTCAGTTGCAGCAGGTCGTGAACCTTCTTGGTCAATTTGAGCAGTTTAAGCGCGGCACCCTGGTTCCTGGCCGTAGTATAGGCGCTCACCAGCTCGCCCAGGCCTGAACTATCGATATAGTTCACTTCACCGAGATCGAGCAGGATGTGTTTCTGTCCATTGCCGATCAGGTCGCGAATGGCGTCGCGCAGTTGCACGCTGCCCTCGCCCAGCGTGATTCGCCCGCTGAGATCTAAAACAGTGACGCCATCCACTTCGCGCGAAGCTATAGCAAGTGCCACGGAATAGTCCTCCTTGTTGGTACTTCGGTTATAGCATCTTTGGCCACCTTGCTTGCCAAAAAACTCAGCGGGCGGCCGAACCTCAGAGGGGAAACCGACGTCCTCCGTATCCTGCACTCCCGCCATCATGCTACGTTTTCTCGCACGCCGGCGCCAGATGCTTCACCAGAGTCAACTCGGTCCCTGGATGCAATTGTCGAAAGTGTACCTCATCCATCAGCGAGCGCATGAGAAAGATGCCGCGTCCCGTGCCGCGGAGCAGGTTCTCCGGCGCCAGAGGATCGGGCAGGCAATCGGGATCGAAGCCCTGCCCCTGGTCGGCAATGATAAAGACCAGCGCCGTGCCGGTGTTTTCAAGTGAAACATCGATCTGACTGGCGGGGTCGTAACCGTTGCCGTGGAGCACGGCATTAATGGCGCCCTCGCGCACGGCCATGGCGATGTGAAAGCGCTGATCCTGGTCGAGTCCAGCTTCGACGGCCAACCGATCTGCGGCCACCTCCACCTCGCCCACGCTTTCCATCGTGGAGTCGAGCCGGAAACTCCGCCTTCCTCTGCTGATTGCGCTCACCGGGCTGCTTTCCGCCTTCGCCGGAGTTGGTCGGGAAGCTCCACTCCTGGCCAATCGACCTAGCTCGAAGTTTCAGGTCTGGGTGTGATCGTGTCAAGCCCACAGCCTCCAGCAAACCCGCCACGAAGGAATACACTCAACCCATGGACGTCCGCCCTGACCAGAGAATCAGACCCGAGCACCGCGACAACCCGCGTCAGCCTGACGGCGCTTCTCGGCATGCCCGTGACCGACGTCCACGGACAATTGCGCGGAAAGCTCAAAGATATTGCAGTGACCACGGGACCGGACGGGGGCAAAGTTGCCGGCCTCGTACTCAAAACCCGCACCGGCCTTTCGCTGGTGCCCTCACAGGAAATAATGGAAACGCCCGCAGGAACCCTCGAGCTGCGTTCGGCCGGCGCGCTGGTTCCTCTCCAGGATCAGGGCAACTATCTCTACCTGCAACAGGACGTCGTGGACCGGCAGATCATCGACATCCACGGCCGCAAGGTAGTCCGCGTGAACGATGTTGACCTGGAGTGGATGGGCCATGGCGCGGTACACCTGTTGCGCGTGGCCGAGGTCGAAGTGGGGCTGCGCGGGGCGTTTCGCAGGGTTTTCAAGGGCATCTTGCCGCGAACACGGCTTGAGGCTATCTCGCGCAAGCTCTCGGCGCGCGCCATTCCCTGGCAATTTGTTGACGTCATTGAACCCGATCCGGCGCGGCGCGTCAAGCTGCGCATCGAGCACGAGCGCCTGGCCGGCATTCACCCCTCCGATCTGGCCGACATTCTGGAAGATCTTGCGCCCGCCGAGCGCGAAGCGGTCTTCACCTCGCTCGACGAAGAAGTGGCGGCCGAGACCCTGGAAGAGGTCGAGCCCAAGCTCCAAAAAGCGCTGCTGGAAAAGCTCGACGAAGAGCGTATTGCCGATATTGTCGAGGAGATGGATCCCGGCGCCGCGGCAGATTTGCTGGGCGAACTGTCCGAGGAGCAATCCGACGCCATTCTCGAAGAGATGGAACCGGAAGAGCGGCAGGAGGTCGAGGGCCTTCTCGAGTTCGACGAGAACTCGGCCGCCGGTTGCATGACCACTGAATTCGTTTACCTCGGCACGGACGCGACCGTCGCGCAGGCCGTGCAGGCCCTGCGCAGCTTCGATGGCGATCCGGAGGGTGTGACTGAAATCTTCCTGCTCGACGAAAAACGCATATTGCGCGGCGCGATCCCGCTGCCGCGCCTGGTCATGGCGCAGCCTGAAACGCATCTGAACGTGCTGGCTGAACCTCGCGTTCTCTCCTGCCCGGCCGACCTGCGCCAGAACGAGGTCGCCGAAATGTTCGATAAATACAACCTCCACGCCCTCCCCGTCGTCGACCCGCAGGGCCGCATGGTCGGCGTTGTCCAGGCTGAGCAGGTCATTAGCTTCCTGCGCGAGAAGCTGTAAAGCTCAGGGAATGAGGGACCAAGCCACCCCAGCGGGCAGAAATCGCCCGCCCCCCGCTTCGCGGCCCCGGCAGGGACCAAGGGAATAAGCGGCCGTGCGGAATTTCCTGCCACTTTCGGACCATTTCGGCGCTAAGTCACCCAGAAAAATCGGAATCTGTGAAACAATTCATAGATGGTCCAATTTCCCAAAATCATTCAGGGCGGAATGGGCGTAGGCATCTCAAACTGGAGTCTCGCCCAGACCGTCTCCAAACTCGGCCAGCTTGGCGTCGTCTCGGGCACCGCGCTCGATTCTCTTTTTGTACGCCGGCTTGCCGACGGCGACAAGGGTGGCCACATGCGCCGCGGGCTGGACGCATTTCCCTTTCCCGAGATGGCCAGGCGCATCTGGCAGGAGTACTTCACTCCCGGCGGCAAGCCCAGCGAAACACCCTATCCAGCCACTCCCATGCATCAGAGGGTGAATCCCCGCAAGCTCGTCGAGCTGTGCATGGTCAGCAACTTTGTCGAAGTGTTTCTCGCCAGAGAAGGCCACAAGAATCCGGTGGGCATCAATTATCTGGAAAAGGTGCAGATGCCGCACCTGTCATCGATCTATGGGGCGATGCTGGCCGGCGTGGGCTATGTGCTGATGGGCGCCGGCATACCGCTCCACATTCCCGGCGTGCTCGATGCCTTTGTTGCGCATCACGCGGCGGAATACCGGCTGGCCGTCACCGGCGCGGCGCCGGAACAGGACGCGATGATGCATCTTGATCCGGCCGAGTTCGCGGAAGGCCCCCTGCCAATTCTGCACCGCCCGAAGTTTCTCGCCATCGTCTCCTCCAACACGCTGGCCACCACCATGCTGCGGCGGGCCACCGGACGCGTCGACGGCCTCGTGATCGAAAGCGCGACGGCGGGCGGCCACAATGCGCCTCCTCGCGGCAAGCTCCAGCTCACCGCCGCCGGAGAGCCCGTTTACGGCGAGCGCGACCAAGTGAATATTGCCGAGTTGCGAAACCTCGGCGTTCCGTTCTGGCTGGCAGGCGGCTACGGAAGCGCCGAAAAGCTGCGCGATGCGCTGCGAGCAGGGCGCTGCCGGAGTGCAGGTGGGAACCGCGTTTGCATTCAGCCGCGAATCCGGCATGAGGTCCGACCTGAAGCAAAAGCTTTTGGCTCGAGCCGCGGCGAACTCGGGTCAGGTGTATACCGATCCCGTGGCCTCGCCTACCGGCTTTCCCTTCAAGGTTGCGCAGCTTGACGGCACTTCGTCGAACTTCAACATCTACCAGGAACGGACGCGGGTCTGCGACCTGGGCTATCTCAGGGAGCCCTACACTACGGGCGAGGGCAAGATTGCCTACCGATGCTCCGCCGAGCCGGTAGCCAATTACCTGGCCAAAGGCGGCAAGATTGAGGACACAGCGGGCCGTAAGTGCCTTTGCAATGCCTTGCTGGCCAACATCGGACACGCGCAGCCGCGCAAGGACGGCGCGGTTGAGCCTGCGCTCATCACCGTGGGCGACGACCTGAATACGGTCGCGCAGTTCCTGGCCCCTGGCTGCCGGAGCTACGGCGCCGCGAGCGTGGTGAAGAAGCTTTTGAGCCTGTGCCCGAGTGCCCAGGCTGAACCCGGCCTGGAACGGGCTGCATTTGCTCCCGCGCCGGAGCTGGCCCCTGCCACTGGGTAGCGACGCGTTACTTCTCCGTGAGAATCTTTCCGGCCTCCGTCACACCGATCAAGAGGGTCATCGGATCGATAGGAGACGCAATGAAGCCGCAGCGCTCGTAAAACCTCTTTGCGCGCTCTGAAATCGCATGAACCAGGATTGCTCGTATGCCCGCAATCTCGCTCGCTTGCACGGTGCGTAGCACAGCATCTCTCAGCAGAGCCAGGCCGATGCCTTCGCCCTGCAGGTTGGCATCGACGGCGAGCCGCCCAATCACCATCACAGGCACGGGGTCGGGTGTGTTGCGTTTTATCTTTCCGGTTGCGATTGTGTGCGCCACGGCGCCCGCAGCAAGTGCGTAATAGCCCACCACCCGCCGGTCTTGGCAGGCAACGTAGGTACGGGATGCTCCGTGCTCCTCATTATCCAGCGCGCGGCGGCGCAGCCAGTCGTCGAGCACCAATTCGCCTGACTTGAATCGCGAAAGGTTATGAGCGGCGGATATCCGTTCCGGTGCGGAAAGTTTGCTTATTTCTCCCACGGGGCCTTCGCCCGCAGCAGGCGCTCCAGCCGGGGATTGGCAGCCGGCGGCTTGTCCAACATTGCAGTGAAACGTCTGAAATTCGCGTCGTCAAGATGAAAAAAGCGTCTGTCGAGGAGGGCTGATTCAGCAGCCCGGCATGCCGCCTCCAGCATAAAGTCAGAGCGGCTGCGGCCCAGCGCCTCGGCGGCTCGGTCGATGAGGGCCTTCTGGCTGCGGCTCGCGCGCAGATTGATATTCTCCTCGCGCAAGGTCTTCGATGCAGCGGTAGCCGTTCCCATTCGATCCTCCTGTACCTACAATTAATGTACATTACTGTGCGCACAATGTAAAGCATTATTGAGCCGTCACCGCGCCGGTTGCCGGTGAAATTCGCGCCTGTGCCCCTCGCCTGTTATGGTCAGGGAGGAAATCTTTTTCCGCACCTCTAAAACTGCAATGAATCCACCTTAGGAACCCGCATAGGCATGTGGAAGCGCTGGCGAATCCGGATGCTGCTCTTTCTGGCCGTTCTCGGCCCCGGATTCATTACCGCCAATGTCGATAACGACTCCGGCGGCATCCTCACCTACTCTCAGGCCGGCGCGCAATACGGCTACGCCCTGCTGTGGACCATCATTCCCATCACCATCGCCCTCATCGTGGTGCAGGAGATGTGCGCCCGCATGGGCGTGGTCACGGGCAAAGGCCTCAGCGATCTGATCCGCGAGGAGTTCGGCCTGCGCCTCACCTTCGTGCTCATGGTGATGCTCGTCGTGGTCAACTACACCAACGTAGTCACCGAGTTCATCGGCATCGCCGGCTCCGTGCACCTGTTCCATGTCACCAAATTCATTTCGGTGCCGGTGTGCGCTGTGCTCGTTTGGTTCCTGGTCGTCCGCGGCGACTACAAGAGCACGGAAAAAATCTTCCTCGCGGCCTCGCTCGTCTACATTTGCTACATTTTTGCCGGCGTGCTGTCGCAGCCCAGTTGGCACGACGCGCTGTGGGCCACCGTCAAGCTGCCCGCTAACTCCGTCTGGCGCGACAAAGCCTACATTTACATGGCCATCGGCGTGGTAGGCACCACCATCGCCCCCTGGATGCAGTTCTACCTGCAATCGTCGATCGTAGAAAAGGGAATTCGCGTCAAGGACTACGCAGCCTCTCGTCTCGATGTGATCATCGGCAGCATCTTCACCGATCTCATCGCCTGGTTCATCATCGTGGCCTGCGCGGCCACGCTCTTCGTGCACGGCATGGGCGCCATTCAGGTTGCCGCGGACGCGGCCGAAGCCATGCGCCCGCTGGCCGGCGACTACGCCTTCATCCTGTTCGCCTTCGGCCTCTTTAACGCCTCGGTCTTCGCGGCCTCCATTTTGCCAATCTCCACGGCCTACACGGTCTGCGAGGGGCTCGGCCTGGAATCGGGCGTGGACAAAAGCTTCAAAGAAGCGCCGTTCTTTTACTGGCTCTACACGCTGCTCATCGCCTGCGGAGCGCTGACCGTGCTCCTGTTGCCGGATGCGCAACTGATCACCGTTGCCATCTTCTCGCAGGTGCTCAACGGCGTGCTGCTCCCGGTCGTCATTATTCTCATGCTGCTACTGATCAACCGCACCGATCTCATGGGCGAATACAAGAACTCGCGCCTGTGGAACTGGATCGCGTGGGGCACCAGCATCATCGTCATCGGGATGACATTCGCGATGCTGTGGGGAATGATGCCGGGGCACTGAGGATTGCGTGGAACAGCGGCGTGGAACAGCGGGTTGACGCGGTGTAACATCACGTGTTACGCTCCTGCAGTGATCAGGACATTCCGGCATCGCGGCATCGAGAAGTTCTTCAGAACCGGATCAAAGGCGGGTATTCGGCCGAAACACGAAGCCCGATTGCGCCTCCTGTTGACCACGACACCGCTGGACATGAATCGTGATGGATGGGGATGGCATCCGCTGAAGGGAGACCTCAAGGGACACTGGTCGGTGAGCGTCAGCGGCAACTGGCGCCTTACCTTCACCTTTGAGGGAGAGGATGCGATCCTCGTGGACTATCAGGATTATCACTAAGGGAGCAATGGAGCAATGACCATGAGCATGATGCACAATCCTGCCAGCCCAGGGGAACTGTTGCGAGAGTTTCTCGGCGCAAGAACCGTAACCGAGCTCGCCGAACATATCGGCGTGGCGCGCGCCACCATCTCGCGCATTCTCAATGGCCGCACCGCGGTTTCGATGGACCTCAGCATCCGGCTCGGCGAGGCTCTGGCGCTTTCGCCGGACTTCTTCTCGAAGGCGCAGTTACAGTACGACCTGTGGATCGAATTGCAGAAGAAGCGGCCGAAGATCAGGCCGCTGGCTGCCTGAAGGGATTGCGCCATTCGGTAAGCTGAGGGCAGGCTGTCCAACGATACGCTCAGGTCTCAATCGGGTACCGGGCGGCCACCTCATGGGCGAATACAAGAACTCGCGCCTGTGGAACTGGATCGCGTGGGGCACCAGCATTATCGTGATCGTGATGACATTCGCCATGCTCTGGGGAATGATGCCGGGGCACTGAGAGCGGGTACCGGGGAACAAGAATCTCCGCGACGTTCTCTGCGTCGTTAGCGGCGCCGGAGCGACCCACGTCAAAGAAACTCGCTTAGCTTAGCCGGCGGTTGGCAGGAAAGCGGGCGATTTCGGATTGGGGCCATACTGGTTGTCGCCCGGCTGGCCATCCGTCGCCCACCAAACGATCAGAATGATGGCGCCGACAATGGGAACAATGGCGATCAGCAGCCACCAGCCGCTCTTGCCGATATCGTGCAGGCGGCGCACATCGACGGCCAAATTCGGCACCAGTGCGGCCAGTGCGTAGATCACGTACAGCGCACTGAAGAGGGTGCCAAGTGAGCTGCCTTGCCCCGCCATCATCATGCCGCCCACATAGAGTACAGTGCAGATGATTGTATTGATCAGCGCAAACACCCAAAGTTCTTTGCGGCGCGAACGGCCGCTAAACTCGGCGTAACGCTTCCACACCATCAGATACCAATCCATGGTTTTACTCCGTTCCCCGGCTTCGCCCATGCGCCCCCGCAGAACCGCGGCTCATTTCCGGGACGATTAGCCGGCCGATTTGGGTTAGGCCCGCTGGCTGCGGCAAGGATACACGAGATGCTCCGCGAATGGCACGGCATTTTAAAGAAATCGCTCTATGACACTGGCTTTGCTGTGGGGCTGCCGGGGCGCCGATCGGATCATACGAGACCAAAATCAGCTCCCAATCCTGGACGCATTTCCCGCGAAGAACCGTTGTCCCACAGATTCGAAAGGGCACTGCGTCCTGGCGCTGCACAAAAGAACGGAGTCAAATTGAGGCGCTGCCACAATACAGATCGCGCGGCGCGCATGCTCAATCCGTGCTACACTGTAGATGATCGTAGAATTCGATTTTGAAGTTCTTGCCTGTTCCGAGTTACCGCTCCCACACGCAGCACTTCCACATTGCGTTCGGCGGTACATCAGTAGTAAAAGGATCAATACAATGGAACAAGGCACAGTCAAGTGGTTCAATGACGCCAAGGGATTCGGATTTTTGAGCCGTGAAAACGGCGAGGACGTCTTCGTCCATCACACCGCCATTCAGGCGAACGGATTCCGTTCGCTGCAGGAGGGCCAGAGGGTCCAGTTCAACGTGACCAAGGGCCCCAAGGGCTGGCAGGCCGAGAACGTCCAGGTTGTCTAAGCGTTGAGCCCCGGCAACCGGTTCGAGACACAAAAAGGACGGCAGCGATGCCGTCCTTTTCTTATGGGATTTACATCTTTGACTCCCGTAAAGGGAGTAAAAGACGTAATTCCCTTTCTTATTTGCCGGCTGCGATTGCAGGCCGTGCCGCCGGCCGCGCAGCAATCCCTATGCGGCCGGTTCCAGGCTATTCGCGGCAACCTGCTCGCCCAGCCGCGGCATCGTCGAGTGAAGATTTTCCCTGTGCATGTCGTGAGTGCCCATGTACTGCAGCACATCGTTGATCGAGTCTTCAAAGCGACCGCCGCTCTTGTGGATGGCTTTTACGCCCTTGGAGACGATCTGGCAGACTTCAAAGCGGTTCATTCCTTGCGCGAGCGCGCGGTGTATTTTATCGGAACGCATGACAAACTCCTACGAACAGGTGATGTTGCGTGGGGTGCGGAGCTCGTCAGAAGCGAAAAGACGGCCGGAGCCGAGCAGGCGGAATCGATTCCCTGTCTAGCCTTGATTCTGGTCTAGTTCAATTGTACCCCGAAATGAGGCGATTGCCGCCTGAATGCGGCTTGAGCTTCCTTCAGAATGTTTGAATTTCGCGCTTCACTTCCGCTTTGTCGCGGGCCTCTACCCTGTTACCATAAAAATTCGCACGCCCCGCACTGCGCGAGACATCGAAAAGATTCAACGGAAAGGTTAACGTGGCCGACACCAAGAAAATCGAAGACAAGGTAGAACGAAAGAAGCTGAAGCGCGCGGCGCGCAAGAAGGCAGCCCCCAAGGCGAAGCGCACCACCCCTCGCGGCTCGCTGAAGAAAAAAGTGAAGAAGATGGCCCGCGGCCAGTCAAAGCGGTAAGAAAAACAGTTGTCAGTGGTCAGTGGTCAGTGGTCAGCACTTTCCTGCTATTGCGGATGACATTTGTTTCTCGCAGCAAGCTGGAGCGATGCCGGGAGGTTCTCGCGCCTGAGAGGTAAAAGCTGACCACTGATCACTGACCACTGACAACTGACCACTGACAACTGATCACTGACAACTGATCACTGAATATCACTGACCACTGTAAGGAGGTTCTCGCTGGCCAGCCAACTGCTTGCCCGCAAGTCGATCGACAAGCTCATCAGCGAGTCGGAGGAACCGGGGCACAGGCTCAAGAAGACTCTCGGGCCCTGGTCGCTGACCGCGCTTGGCATTGGTGCGGTTATCGGCTCGGGCATCTTCACGGTCATCGGCACGGCCATGGCCGGCCAGCATTTCGATCAACCCACCGTCGGCGGCACGCCGCTGATCCATTTCCTCATTCTGCACAGCGCCATGGCCGGACGGCCCGGCGCCGGACCCGCCCTGTCGCTTTCTCTTGTGCTGGTCGCCATCGTGTGTGCATTCACCGGGCTCTGCTACGCCGAAATGGCCTCCATGATCCCCATTGCCGGCTCGGCCTACACGTACACCTACGCCACACTCGGCGAGCTGGCGGCCTGGATTATCGGCTGGGATTTGATCCTCGAGTACGCATTCAGCAATATGAGCGTGAGTGTCGGATTCGCCGCGCATATCGTCGATCTGATGGATTGGTTCAATATCCATCCACCGCTGCAGTGGATCTCGCCCGCCTTTCTGCCCACGGGCCTGCAGGACCTGGCCGGCAACAACCTTTACAATCCCGGCTGGCACTTCGGTTTCAACATTCCCGCCTTCCTCATCGTGATGCTCCTTACGGTGATTCTAGTCCGCGGCATCCGCGAGTCGGCGCGCACCAACAACGTTCTCGTGCTGGTCAAGATGGCCGCCATCCTGGTCTTCATCTTCGCTGCGGGGAGCTTCGTCAAGCCGCATTATTGGCACCCCTTCATGCCCAATGGCTGGTCGGGCATTTTGACCGGCGGCTCCATCATCTTCTTCACCTACATCGGGTTCGATTCGGTCTCCACGACGGCGGAAGAGTGCCGCAACCCGCAGCGCGACCTGCCCTTCGGCATTCTGGCCACGCTCGTCGCTTGCACGTTACTCTACGGCGGCGTCGCCATCGTGCTCAGCGGCATTGTGCCCTGGCAGTCGGTGATGGGCGATGCAGCCCCGGTCGTCAACGCGCTCAAGCGGCTTGCGATCGCCACCGGCGACAAAGGCGAGCTCCACTGGGTGCGGCTCATCGTTTTGATCGGCGCGCTCATGGGCATGATTTCCTCTCTCCTCGTCTTCCAGCTCGGCCAGGCGCGCATCTGGTTCGCCATGTCTCGCGACGGCCTGCTGCCGGCGGTCTTCAGCCGCATTCACCCGCAGTTCCGCACTCCGGCCTTCTCCACCTGGGTTGCTGGATTCGCGGTTGGCCTCCCCGCCGGATTGCTCGACATCGGCACCGTCTCCAACCTTTCCAACATAGGCACCCTGTTCGCCTTCGTTCTCGTCTCCATCGCGGTCATCATCCTGCGCCACCGCGAGCCGGACCGCCGTCGTGGCTTCCGCGTCCCTCTGGGGCCGCTGTTCCCGGTGCTCAGCATCGTCTTCTGCATCCTCCTCATGATGGGCCTTGAAATCATGACCTGG
Organism: uncultured Acidobacteriota bacterium; assembly: GCA_963832535.1. GTDB lineage: Bacteria > Acidobacteriota > Terriglobia > Terriglobales > Acidobacteriaceae > Telmatobacter. The sequence goes on along the minus strand of CAWHUK010000040.1, from coordinate 11,505 downwards.
ATGGCCTTCTTCGCCTGGCTCCTCGCCGGACTTCTGATTTACTTCCTCTACAGCCGTCACCGCTCGGAGTTCGGCAAACAGCCATAGTGGAACCCTATTGTGCCGTGCCGGGAGACCCTGCGACACCCCACACCGGTTACACTGGAACCGGCTTCAACCTCAAAGATGGAGTGGGACCTCGTGATTACACGCCGCGAACTTCTTTCGATGGGATGCACCCTGGCTGCCGCCGCTGTGCTGCCCCGCACCGCTCAAACCCAGGCTCCCGCCCCCGCCCAGACGCCCACCCCCGCTGCTCCCGCCGATCCGATGAGCCTGGTTAACCCCGAGTTCCGCCCTGCCCTGGAACAGTTCCTGAAGTCGGCAGGAGAAAGCGGGCCTCTGAATGACGCCACGCTCAAGCAATTGCGTGACCGCGGCTTCCCGACCCCACCCCCGGCGCTCACGCCCGCAGTTAGGGAACAGATGATTCCCGGCCCCGCCGGCGCACCCCAGGTCAAAGTCTATGTCTGCGGCGACGCCCCTGGCGCATCCAAGCCCGCCATCCTGCACATTCACGGAGGCGGATACGTTATGGGCTCAGCCTTCAGCTCGCGCCAGGATATCCAGGACTTGGCGATCGCGCATCATTGCGTGGCCGTTACCGTCGAATACCGCATGGCTCCGGAAACCACGTTCCCAGGGTCGCTTGAAGACAACTACGCCGCGCTCCGCTGGATGCACTCGAACGCCAAGGAACTTGGCATCGACACGACCCGCATCGCCGTGAAAGGTGAGAGCGCAGGCGGAGGCCACGCTGCCGCGCTGGCCATTGCCGCTCGCGATCGCGGCGAGTTTCCCCTCTGCCTGCAGGTGCTGATCTATCCCATGCTGGATGACCGCACCGGCTCCTCCCGCCAGCTTCCGGACCAATTCGGTAAATATATCTGGACCCCCCAAATGAACCGCTACGGGTGGACCGCGCTGCTGGGGGCGCCCGCCGGAGCAGACACTGTACCTGCCAATTCCGTGCCCGCGCGCGTTGCCAACCTCGCCGGCCTTGCGCCGGCCTTTATCGGCGTCGGCTCAATCGACCTCTTTGCCCCGGAAGATATCGACTACGCTCAGCGCCTCATCGCCGCCGGCGTGCCCACTGAGTTGTCGCTGGTCCCCGGCGGATTCCACGCTTTTGACGGCGTCGCTCCCCAGGCAAGCCTTTCGATTCAGTTCAAGCACGCCTGGAACGAGGCCATCCGCCGCGCATTTGCCGCATCCTGAGACCGGTGCTCGCAGTGCGGGCGATCTCCGGTACAGCATTTAAATTTGAAGTTGTGACTGAGATCCGCGAGTTCATCCGCAGCCTGCCCAAGGCTGAGTTGCATCTGCATCTCGAAGGGACCATTCTGCCCGCGACGCTGGTCGAGCTCAGCGCCCGCAAAGATACCAAGCCCTTGACTCTGCCCGAGGCCGAGGCGCTCTACCGGTTTACCGACTTCACCGGTTTCATTGCAACCTTCCGCGCCGTCACTCGCTTGCTCACCGGCGCGGACGACTATGAGCTAGCCGCCTGGCGCATGATGCAGCATCTCGCCGAGCAGGGCGTCGTCCACGCCGAGGTCTATATCTCTGTTGGTGTTATCTATATGTGGCGCAACCATGATCCCGCATGTTTTGAGCCCATCTTTGCCGGCCTGGAACGCGCCCGCCTGCGCGCCGCCAACGAGCTGGGCCTTTCGCTCTACTGGATCTTCGACGCCGTTCGCCATTTCACCATCGAGGAGGCCGAGCGCGTCTTCCGTAAAGCCGCCGAAATGCGCCGCCAATACCCCTCCATCATTGGGATTGGTCTGGGCGGGGACGAGCGCCTTTGCGGCTCCGAGCCATTCCGTGCACTCTACGCGCAGGCTCGCGAGGCCGGCCTGCGCCTGACCAACCATGCAGGCGAAACCGCCGGCCCCGGTGCCATACGCGAAGCGATCTCAATCGGCTCCGAGCGCATCGGCCACGCGCTCACCGCCGCTCAGGACTTCTATCTGCTCCAGGATCTTAAAGAGCGGAGGCTCCCCCTCGAGCTGAACCCCACGTCGAACGTCTGCACCGGCGTCTGCCCCTCCTTTGCCGGCCATCCCTTGCGCCGCTACTTCGATTTCGGCCTGCTGGTGACCCTCAACTCCGACGATCCCGCCTTCTTCGGCTCCGATCTCGCCAACGAGTTCCTGCTCGCGCACACCGAACAGGGATTCACCCGCGAAGAGCTGCGCCAGCTCGCGGCCAACTCCATCAGCGCCAGCTTTCTTCCCGAAGCAGAAAAGGCCGCGTGGCTCGCCCGAATCGAAACACCTAAGTAACTACCGGGTTTTCCACTATCCGGGATTGCCTCACTCTCTCAACTCAATCTGCGCTATCATGGGAATCAGTTGGAGGATGGTTTGATGCCTGTTGATCCCGAAACTGAACTTCTCGCGGAAGACACACCCGCACTTGAAAAAGCAGGATCTCTCGCTCTTCGCATCGTCACCTGGCTGTCGGTTGGAGTGGCCGTGGCCGCAATCGGGGTTTATGTGGGCGCAGAGCTGCGCAGCCGTTACCGCTTCAAAAGGCGCACGCCCTACGACTTCTACGCGAATGCCGGCGAGCAGCAGGCCTGCGAGTTTGGCGTCGGCATTTAGGGCGCGACGAATTTTCATGCCCGGTGCCGCCTGCGGGCGGCATCGTTGCATTTACGGCGCCTTTTTTGAGTTCCGGCGACGTTCTGGTGCCGCATTCGATTTGCCGTGTCAGCGGCGGAGGGGGACGTAGAGAGAGGAGCCGAAGGCATCGGTCGTCAAGCCTTCGTCGATTCCGCCCTCGCCAGCAGCACAACTGTCGCCAACCCCAGCAGCAGAATCGTCTCCTCCAAAAGCTCGCTGCGGTTGTGCAGCTCGTTGAAATGGGCTGTGATGGGATTGTTGGCGGCGGCTGTGTCGATTGCGCCTCCCGCCGCGATGCGGTCGCGCTCCATGGCCGGAATGATGCCGTATTGCGAATAAACCGTGCCCGCCATCATGAGCACCAAAAGCACCATAGGCGCCAGCACAGCGCGCGGCTTGTAGATGCGCCATTGCGGCGCCAGCGCCAGCACCGCCAGCGCCACCATTCCCGAAACCAGCCCCATTTCATGCAGGATGCGAATCAACTGGCCAACAATGGTACCTGCGGTATGCGTGTCGGGTGTCAACGTGCTGAACGTGATGGCGGCAACAATGGGGAAGAAGATCTCCGCGCCCAGCCAGACAATGAGCGCCAGAGCAAGCAGCGTGCGAAGTAGGGTCTTCATTAAGCAGTCCTCAGTGAACAGTGGCCAGTGATCAGTTTATGGCGCTGCCGCGCAATTTTGGCCAACTTCGCTGCCGGCCTCTCCGATCACTGACAACTGACCACGGATCACTGTCTTTTCAACGCGCGCTTCATCACCGTCTCCAGCGCCGACTTTTGCTCTGTGTACTCCCCAGGCGTGAGGGCGCCGGCGATCTTGTCGCTCTCCAGCGCGAAGAGTTCTTCCTTGAGCGCGTTGAGCAGGGCACCGTTTTTCGCTCCCGGCGCAGCAGACGGCACAAAGACCGTTGAAGTAGCCTTCGCGCCCGCTCCGGCAGGCGCTACTGCTCCCGCTATCGCAGGTTTGCGCAGCAAAAATGCCGCCGCGGCCGCCAGCAGCAAAGCCAGTAGGCCCAGAATCCACCACTTGTACTTCGACAGCGGGTCAGGCGTGTTGATGGGCGCGCCGATGCCGCCCCCCGGCTGATTGCCCGTCCCGCCCGCGCTTTGCCCGCCGGCTTCCTGTCCACCGTTGTCGCCCGCGTTGCCTTGCGCAGTTTGATCTTCGCGCGGGAACGATCCCGTGCCGGAGACCGAGAACTCGATGGCTTTGCCGGGAGCGGCATTCCGCGTCATAAACGTCTGCATGCCGGGGTCTTGCGGAGACGATTCAAACCCCGCGCCGCTGCCGCCGGCAAACGTCATCGATTTCGGCAGCACCACCCAAACAGCGGTCACAGGCAGCGTCACCATCGCGTGGAAAGCGTACTTCCCGCTGCTGTACGGCACTTGATATTCAACGCGAAAGAGCGTGCCCTTGCCGCCCTCGTCGGGCTGGATGGGAAAATTGAACGAATAGTGGCCTTTCGGTCCATCGGGATCGAGCTTCACCGTGGTCGGCAGCGAGCCTGCGCCCGGCCGCTGCGCAGAAACATCGCCCAGCACGGCGTCCGAGGGCAGGATAATCTCAAAGGATTTCTTGCTCCACTGCGTGCGCGGCGGCGCGCTGCCGTTGTGCACCACGTAACTCTCCACAACCCGCAGCTGTCCATTGTCGGTTTCAGCTCCGATCACGTGCTCGTCGATGGTGACTCCATCCACCTTCGGCGCCACGTCGTAGACCGAGATGTCGGCCGGCCCGCCGCCTTGCGGCGCAGAGACAAAGTAATCGGCGCCCTGGTGCGTTACCCGGATTAAATAGGGAACGCTGCCAGGCTCATTCAACTTATAGCGGCCTTGAGCGTCCGTAGTAGCGTTGCCCACTTCGCTCATGCCCATCATCGGCGCCACCAGCGCCACGGCATCGCCCACGGCCGGCTTGCCGGTGGTCTTGTCGGTCACGGTCCCGGCAACGGTAGCCGCCTGCGCCACTGCGCCGGCAAAAACAAAAACTACGGCAAGAATTCCTGCAATTTGTCTCAATTTCATCTCGTTTCGTCTTCCCATCGTCGTGCTCTTTCCAATCTTGTTCTGGAGCAAGCCCCGATCCCCGACCCCAACTGCTTGGTCCCTGGTCCCTTAGTCCCTTAGTCCCTGTCTTCTTCACGCCTGCTGCAAGTAGTCGATCTCGGCCAGCAATTGCGCCGTCTCATGCTCAAGCTGTGCGCGCTGCACCTGGAAATCCTCTTCAGGATACTTGCCCGCCTTGTACTCGAAGCTCAAATCGCGCAGGTTCTCGTAAAGCTGCTCCTTGCGCTCCAGCAGATAATCCAGCCGCGTCTTTTCTTTTTGGCTGGCGAAGCCGTTCTCCGGCCAAAACGTGTAAAGCACGAGCGCGAACAGGAGAAACAGCCCGGCAATCAGGCCCATCGTTTCCGTCATGATTCACAACCCTCCATGGCTTCCAGTGTCAAAATCTGTTTCGCGGCGAATGCGTTCCAGCCGCTCGCGCTCCTCGGGATCCACAACCGCTGCGCCTGAGGCTACTGCCGCCTGGGGCTTTCCGCGCAGCCCTCCCCAGCGCCGAATGAGCAGAATCGTCCCCATCAGCGCCGCGGCAAACACGGCGAATGGAGCGATCCATGCCACCAGGTCGAATCCCTTCGTCATCGGCGCGGCCAGCACCGTGGCCCCGTATTTAGCTACAAACTCATCTAAAATCTGCTGATCGGTCATGCCTGCGGCAATGTCGGTCCTCAACTCGCTCAACTCCTGCGCAGACTGCGTGCAGCCGACATGGTTGCACTCACCCAGAATTTGCGCGCACCCGCAGGTGCACATCAGCCGGTGGTCCAGGTCATACAATCGGCCGCTGGGATTGGCCGCGCCGACTGAGAAGCAGATAGCCACCGCCAGCACCGCCGCCTGCACAGCCTTCATCCAAAAGGGAAAACGCGCGGAGGCGCCCATCAGTCGCCTCCCTTCAGCGCCTCAGCCACGGGTGCAGCCTGCGCGGCCGGCACACGTAACGCGGCGGTAGCAGGCGTCAGGCTGGGAACCAGCGCAACAAACGTGCCGAAGACGATCACCACCAGCCCAAACCAGATCCAGCCCACCAGAGGGTTCAGAAACGCCTTGATAATCGGCTGGCCAGTGTCGGGATTCGTGCCTTCATACACAACGTACAGATCCCACTGCGGCAACGAGTGAATTGCGACCATGGTCTGCGGCTGGCCACTGGCCAGGTAGAAGCGCTTCTCCGGCGTCATCTGGAACAGCCTCTTGCCGCCCTTGTACACGTCGAGCATCGCGTACTCTGAGCTGTAATTCAGATTCGAGTCCTGAGTCGCGCCAACCTGCTTTAGCGTGTAGGGTCCGATCTGCATCGTGCTGTTCAGCGCCATTTCGCTTTCGATATTGCGATTGAACGCCGATCCGCACAACCCGACCACAACAATCAGGACCCCGATATGAACCAGGTAGCCGCCGTATCTTCGCGTATTGCGCCGTGTCAGCAGCCAGGTGGCGGCAAAAAGGTTGCGGCCCGTTTGCCGCGAAATCACTCCGGCGCCGCGCAGAAACTCCGCCACAATCGCGGTCAGCACCGCAGCCGACACCGCAAATCCCACCAGCGCGTAAAAACTTCCCTGATCGAGCGAGCCATCTTTCCACGGCCTCGCTCCCGCAACCAGGCCAACAATCACCATGACCCACAACGCGATGACCGGCAGCACAAAGTTGCGCTTGATGGCTCTGAGCGATGTGGCGCGCCACGGCAGCAGCGGCCCCACGCCGGTCAAAAACACCAGAAACAGTCCGATCGGCACAGCCACGCGGTTATAAAACGGAGGGCCAACCGTCACCTTGCTGCCTTCTATGTACTCTGACAGGATCGGAAACAGCGTTCCCCACAAAATCACAAAGCATGCCGTCAGCAACACCAGATTATTGAACAGAAAGCTCGATTCGCGGCTCACCAGCGATTCCAAACGGTGTTCCGTCTTCAAGTGGCCACGCTGGTAAACATAAGTAAAGATGCATACCGCCAGCACAATGCCCATGAAGACAACGAACCAGGTGCCGATGGACGACTGCGCAAAGGCGTGCACGGAACTCACCAAGCCGCCGCGCGTCAGCGTCGTACCCAGCAGGGTGAGCAGGAAGGTGGAAAAAATCAGCCACACGTTCCAGCTCTTCATCATGCCCTTACGCTCCTGCATCATCACCGAGTGCAGGAAGGCCGTTCCGGTCAGCCAGGGCATAAAGCTCGCGTTCTCCACCGGGTCCCAGCCCCAGTACCCGCCCCAGCCCAGCACCGCGTAGGCCCAGTGCATGCCCAGGAAGATGCCGATGGTCAAAAACAGCCAGGTCACCAGCGTCCAAACGCGTGTTATCTTGATCCACTTCTCGCCGGGGTACCGCATCATCAGCGCGCCTAGCGCAAATGCGAACGGCACTGAGAATCCCACATAGCCCAAATACAGCATGGGCGGATGAATCACCATCTCCGGGTACTGTAGCAGGGGATTGAGCCCGTTTCCGTCGTCGGGGATCGCGCCCTTCAGCAGCGCAAACGGCGGCGCGGCAAAGTTGATGACGGCCAGAAAGAACACCTGCACGCCGGCCAGAATAGTGCCCGCGTAGGCGTAGAGCCTTACATCCGTCTTATGCCGCAGCCGCAGCACAAAACCAAACGTCCCCAGCAGCCACGCCCACAGCAGCAGCGAGCCTTCCTGGCCGCTCCACAGCGCCGCAAACTTGTAGGCGATTGGCAATGCGCGATTCGAGTGCTCGACGATGTATGCGATGGAGAAATCGTTGGTAAAGACCGACCAGACGAGCGCGAAAGCAGCCGCTGTGACCGCCACAAACCCCGCGATTCCGGCGCGGCGGGCAGTATCGGCAAGCCGCTCCGGCGAAATCCGTGCTTGTTGTCCAGTGGCAAGCAGCCGCAACGCCAGCGCCCCTGCCAAAAGGTTGTATGCGGCCAGAGATAAAGCGATAAGAAGACAAAAACTGCCAAAAGCGGCCATTACAACTCCAATATTATTCTTGCACGCACGAAGGGGACGCGAAGACCTCCCCGACAAACGTATTGTCTCTTTATGATAGGGCTTGAGGGTGTGATTTGGCGCACACCTAGGGCGAGAGCGTCAGTCTTCTAAGGGGCGGCCAGTGGCTCAGGCCGCAGCATTCCTATGATGCGAAAGCATTCGATCGGTCAGGGTCAGTATCTGTTCTGAGGCAGCGGGGTGGGGCAGGAAAGTGACATGTTCTTCCGCGTAGGCGTCGGCGGCTTCGCCCGCCGCGCCTAATACCAGGACAGCCAATGCAGGCATGCGTTCATGCAACTCGGCCACGAATGCCGGCCCGCCGATCCCGAGCGTGTGGTGGGCTGAGATGACCAAGCCAAGCTTTTCAGCGAACTCGGGTTGTTCGATCAGGCAAAGAGCCTCGGCCGCGTCGGTCGCACGGCGCACGTTGGCGAATCGCCGTTTGAGAAGAGATATCGTCAAAGATGCCTGGAGAGGGTCGTCTTCGACTAAGAGAATGATCGTCATGAGTCCGCGCGGGCGCGTTCAACTCCGCATGAAGGCGCCAAGTAGATTTACAAACTCGATAGCTAGGATGGCGCCCCATCCGCATCCGGTTGCCTGCGGAACGCGGTATATCGCTCTAAACGAAGAGAAATTCCTTGTCGCGCAGTTCCTTGATCGAGTCGCGCAGCCGCGCGGCCTTTTCGAATTCGAATTTCCTCGCTGCCTCCCGCATTTCGGTTTCGAGCTTGGCAATGTAGGCATCGAGCTCCGCCTGCGAGGCAAACTCCGGAATCCCTGCGGTCTCTTCCTCCTCCACTTCGCCGTACTCTGCCTTCAGAATCTGTGCCAGACCCATATCCGTTACGCTGACGATCGATTGCGGCGTGATGCCGTTCTCCTCGTTGAAGGCGCGCTGCAGCTCGCGGCGGCGATCGGTCTCGCCGATGGCCCGGCGCATCGAGTCCGTGACCGTGTCTGCGTACAGGATCGCGCGCCCCTCGACGTGCCGCGCCGCCCGGCCCATAGTCTGGATCAGCGACCCCGCCGAGCGCAGAAAACCCTCTTTATCCGCATCGAGAATCGCCACCAGCGACACCTCGGGCAGGTCGAGCCCTTCGCGCAGCAGATTGATGCCGATCAGCACGTCGAACTCGCCCTTGCGCAGCCCGGCCAGCAGCTTCACGCGCTCCAGAGTCTCGATTTCGGAGTGCATGTAGCGGCAGCGCACGCCCACCTCGGTGTAGTACCCTGCCAGGTCCTCGGCCATGCGCTTGGTCAGCGTGGTAACCAACACGCGTTCTTTCCGTTTTGCCCGGTCGCGGATCTCCGCCAGCAGATCGTCGATCTGCCCCTTCACCGGCCGGATTTCGACCTCGGGATCCACGAGCCCCGTCGGCCGGATCACCTGCTCGATCACCACGCCTGCCGCGCGCGTAAGCTCATAAGGCCCCGGCGTAGCGGAGACATATATCGTCTGGTGCACGCGGTTCTCAAACTCTTCGAATTTCAGCGGCCGGTTGTCCAATGCCGACGGCAGCCGGAATCCGTAGTCCACCAAGGTTTGTTTGCGGCTCCGGTCGCCATGCCACATCCCGTGGACTTGCGGGATCGACGCGTGGCTCTCGTCGACAAAGAGCAGATAATCGCGGGGGAAGTAGTCGAGCAGCGTGGGCGGCGCTTCGCCCGGCAGGCGCCCGCTGAAGTGCCGCGAGTAGTTCTCGATCCCGTGGCAGTAGCCCATCGACTTGATCATTTCCAGATCGAAGCGCGTGCGCTGGTGGACGCGCTGCGCCTCCACCATTCGTCCCTCTTGCTCGAGATGCGCCACCCACTCGTTCAGCTCCTTGACGATTGAATCAATGGCCTCGGCCTTGCGCTCCGGCTGCACTACATAATGGCTTTTGGGATAGATCGGCAGACGCGAATACTTCTGCTTGACGGTGCCAAACAGCGGATCGATCTGCGCCAGCGACTCAATCTCGTCGCCGAACATCTCAATCCGGTAGGCGTTCTCGTCGTAAGTCGGAAAGACCTCGATCACGTCGCCGCGCACGCGGAACGTCCCGCGCCGAAAGTCCGTATCGTTGCGCTCGTAGAGAATCTCCACCAGCCGCCGCGTAATATCTTTGCGGCTGATGTGCTGGCCCTTCTCAAGCAGCAGCAGCATGCCGTAGTAAGCCTCAGGCGAGCCCAGGCCGTAGATGCAGCTCACCGAGCTAACGATAATCGCGTCGCGCCGCTCGAACAGGCTCCGCGTAGCCGAGAGCCGCAGCTTGTCAAGCTCTTCGTTCACCGTGGCTTCTTTCTCGATGTACAGGTCGCCGGCGGGAATGTAGGCCTCGGGCTGGTAGTAGTCGTAGTAGCTGACGAAGTACTCGACCGCATTCGAGGGGAAGAACTGCTTGAACTCGTGATAGAGCTGCGCGGCCAGCGTCTTGTTGTGCGCCAGGATCAGCGCCGGCCGGTTCGACTGCTCGATCACCTTCGCCATGGTGAAGGTCTTGCCCGAACCGGTAACGCCCAGCAGCACCTGGTGCTTCTCGCCCGCCGCCAACCCCTCCATAATCTGGTCGATCGCCCGCGGCTGGTCGCCCTTGGGCTTGTAGCTGGTTACAAGCTGAAAGTCCATAGCTCGATTATACGCGATGAGCGAAGAGAAGGCGAACAGAGATCAATAGCAGCAACCGCTGGGTCATTTGTCCGAGACTACTCAGATATCCCTTTTGCGACAACACCGCTCGAATGGGCATCTCTTGCTCCCAAATTGGGAGCATGCTATCCTCTGAGAGGTGCGGATCATTGCCAGATCGACCCTCAACCGATTCGTGAACAACCGTGTCAATAGTCAGCTCAGAACTGGTGTAAAGAAGCATTTGGATGCTTGGTATGCCGAAGTCGAAAAGGCGTCCTGGAAGGATCCTGGAGAACTAAAGGCGCAGTTCCGCTCGGCCAGCATCATTTCTGGGGCGAGAGTGGTCTTTAACATCAAAGGCAATGACTATCGCTTGGTAGTAGCCATCAACTACCACTATCAGATCTTACTGATTATCTGGTTAGGCACGCACAAGGAGTACGACAAAATTGACGCCACAAAGGTCGCCTTTGAAAAGGAGCGATATGCGGATTCATCCAATTCGAACTGAAGCCGATCACGATTCCGCAGTTAGCCGGATAGCCGAATTGATTGGAGCCAAGCCCGATACAGCGGAGGGTGAGGAACTGGATATCCTTGCCACTTTGGTTGACGCATACGAAGCGAAGCATCATGCCATCGATGCACCAGACCCGATTGCCGCAATTCAGTTCCGAATGGAGCAGCAAGGGCTAACGAGAAAGAATCTGGAGCCGCTTATTGGAAGCCGCGCGCGAGTCTCGGAGATCATGACGCGGCGGCGTCCGCTCACTTTGGCAATGATCCGTCGAGTTCGTGATGAACTTGGCATCTCTGCCGATCTGCTACTAGGCCATTCGGGGAAGAAGCGTCACAAGCGCGTGCGCCCGCGCAAGCTCGAGCCTGCCTCGATCAATTCTAGAAGAAAAGCCTCCGCTCGTTGAATCGCGCTCGCCCGGTGCCCCATCCTAACGACATTGTTTGTCGTTAGGTGGGAGACCACGCTGCTCGGCGGCGATTTAATCGTGCCCTCCCATCCTTCCGCGATGAACTGCGGAAGGATGGGCGCCCGGCCGCGACCGCTTGGGGCCAAGCCGTTTCCCGATGCCGTCAGCCGTCCAGCCTACCTGTCCGTGCACACAAAACTTGCCGCATCGTTCGGATCTCCCGAACCTTTATATCTTCCATACTGCGGATAGTGAC
>CAWHUK010000039.1:0-41574 GCA_963832535.1 uncultured Acidobacteriota bacterium | reverse complement strand
GTATATGTCCTCTCCCTTGACTCATACATCCCCTATTCCTAAAAACAAATGAACACTCCTCAACTGGAACAAGGGCTAACCTAACAGAACTCGGCAGAGCTCACAACTCATAAACCACTCACCTACAACTCTCGGTCCAGCAACATGATGCCTATGATGATGAGCCGTGTGGTGCAGGTGCACACGGATGCCCACCTGTGTGCAGGTGGCAGGCTCCTGAAAGAGAATAAGCAAATAAGCCTCCTTGGGACCCGGGATTCGAACTGTCAATGCAATGATGTGACTTGATAAGGTTTCATTAGAAAGATGCACATGAAGGATTTGGAGTGAGCCACTCTTGTTCCTGGTGCCAACACGTTTGTGGTGTTGGCTTATTGTACTGCAACTCTGGCATGATATGTATATGGCCACAAGCCCTCAGGCAAATGTCTCCAGCAGTGATTTGAATGATTTCAGTTGACCGGGATGCGCCAACCTGCCACCTCCACATCCCTTGCCTGGATCATCAATCATCAGCATGCACCGGCTCCAGAATTGTGGTGGTGAATGAAACAGCAGCCCCATTCATATGATGGACCTGGCAAACCTTCTGTCCCCAATACCGCACCCGTGAACTGCAGATGTCCCTCCCGCTTGGCGGCTATGGGCCGATCAGTCAATTGTTGTCGTCGATCTGCTCCCGACTCCTGTGTCACCACAATTTGCTGTCCTCAATTAATGATCCGTTTGGTGAGCCGGCAGCGGCGTGCCCCTTGGCCAAGACTTCGTGTGCCTGGGACCAGCGGCCACGAATACGGCCACGGGCAACCAGGATCATGGCCGCTGACGCTCTCTGGGACCGGTTCTTCGCACGTGATTGTGCCCACGGCGGTCAACGTGCTCGGTTCGGGCTCGTATGTCTACGTCACCACTTACGACTCGTCGGCGTCGCCAAGCGCGGGCTACGTCTTCGGCTTCTCCGTCGGCTCCGGCGGCGTGCTCACACCTTTGAGCGGCTCGCCCTTTGCAGCAGGCGTGCAGCCTTCGGCCATCGCCAGCGATCCCACAAGCACCTATGTCTATGTGACCGACCACGCCATCGGCAACGTGCTGGGTTACACAGTGGGATCGAGCGGCGCGCTAACAGCTCTCGGCAGCCCGTTCCCGGCCGGCAATCAGCCCACCGCCGTGGTCGTCGATCCTTCCTATCCGTATGCTTATGTGACCAACTACACCGACGACACGGTCACCGCTTATTCGATGAGCAGTGGCGTCCTGACCAGCATCGGCACCTACGCTACCGGCCTGCAGCCGGTCGCCATGGGAATCGATCTCTCGACGAACCATTTCCTTTACACTGCCAATTTCCTTGCCAACACCGTCTCCGGCTTTGAGCTGAGCCCCACCGACGGGACCTTGCTGGATTCACAGTTTTCTCCTTACCCGACCAGCGCCAACCCAGTCGCCGTAGCCGCCATTCCACACAACGGCACGGGAGCAGGAGTACAGAAGTGAACAGCCTGCCATAGTTTCGCTTGAGGGAACGGAGTCGGCCGCAGCACTCCGTATCTGGCTTTTACAATAGCTACGGGGCAACCTAAACGAGTTTTCTTGGGGCTTGAAGAGATGGCCCATGACGAAGGAAGCGCATGAAGTTCAGCAAATTGAGCCAGCTTTTTCTGGTCTCTTCCATCGGCCTCATAGTGGCCACTCTCCTGACCGCCTGCCAGATCGTCACCATTGACTATGTTTTCGTGGCGGCTTCAGCAGGCACCTCGGCCGGCAGCGTCGGGCAGATCTATACCTACGCGGCGGATTCCGAGTCTGGCGCCCTGCGCACAGGAGCGCCAACCATCTCCTCGGGCGGAAGTCTGCCGGTGGCGATGGCCGTCACCCCGGACTACGCGAATCTCTACGTCGCCCACCAGGGAAATACGTCGACAGCCAGCCTACGTGATCCACTTCACCATTGCTGACAACGGCGTCCTGACCCAGAAAGACTCGATCACTCTGGCCGCGGCTCCCGTGTCACTGGCGGCGAACTCCGCCGGCACCTCCCTGTACGTGGTTTCGGGAACACATCCTCCGGCACGCTCACCGAATATGCCCTCAGTTCCGGCACTATCGGCGCCGCGACAGCTACGGTTTCCCTCGTGGTGCCGAGTTACACTACCGATACCATCCTCCCCACCGGCGTCGCTGTTCTAGCCGACAGCGATGCCGTTTACGTAACGGCCTATGACAAATCGGCTTACAATCCCGGCGGAAGCACAAGCAGCAACGCCAATCCCGGCTGGCTGTTTGGCTACGCCGTGGGCTCCGGCGGCGCATTGACCGCTCTTACGAACAGCCCATATCAGGCCGGCGTCAAGCCCTCAGCCCTCGCCACCGACCCCACCAACCGCTTTGTCTATGTCACCGACTTCGCCTCCAACGAGCTGATCGGCTACACAGTGGAATCCGGCGGTTCGCTCGACTTTATGATCAACGGGCCCTTCAAGACCGGCAACGAACCCACCTCCATTACAATCGATCCGCGCGGCATTTATATCTACCTCACCAACTCCCTGGATTCGACCGTCTCGGCCTATGCCATCTCGCTTCCAACCGGCACTCCCTCATCGGTCGTGGGCAGCACGGCTTCTTCCGGCAACTCCACGGATACCGAGCCGGTGGCGATCATCGTCGATCCGTCGCTCGGCCGGTTTGTCTATACGGCGAATTTTCTGGGCAATACGGTTTCCGGCTTCCGTCTCGACCCCAATAGCGGCTCGCTGGGGGCAACGCAGGGCACACCCTACCCGACTGGAGCAAATCCGATCGCCGTGGCCGCTGTTCCTCATGGCAATCATGCCGCCCAGTCAGTGTCGCCGTAGCAAGCACCAGGAGTTCTGTGGCAGAAAAGCCCAGCCGAGTGGCTGGACTTTTTGTTGCGAGCTTGAGCGAAGAATCTGCGGCGATTCGCGCGGACGTTCAGCCGGCGCGATTCCCTGCCCGGCCAATTGCTGCCGGCCGCATCGGCTTCACACCACTGCCGTCATGCCTGGAACCACATTCGGCACCATTGCCGTGGCTACGAAACCGACCGATCCCTCTTTGGTCCAGGTTGGCGTCTCAAACCCTTCTTTGCCGAGCATCCAAATCATCTCGCGTTGTCCGTAGATGATCCGTTTGTCCCGGTGTTGCAGCGCCCGCAAAAGGTTCATCAACTGCCGCACCACGGGCGGCGCCCAGGGATCGGCAATGACCAGCGTGCCGCCGAGCTTGAGCACGCGATGCATCTCGGCCAGCACGCGGCGGGGTTGGGGGTAGCGATGAAATGAGTTGACGCAGATGACGAGGTCGAACTGGCAATCCTCCCACGGCAACTCCCCGGCATCCCCGGCTCTGAGGTCGGCGCGCGCTCCAAGCCGTTGCTGGGCCAGGCGAATCGTCTCCAGGTCGGAATCGATGCCCGCAAGGCGCAGCGCGGGGTTTTCACCGGCCAGCGTGGCAAGCATGGCCCCGGGGCCGCATCCCACGTCGAGAACGGCGCCGGATACCGGCCGGTAAATGTGGCGCAGCGCCGCGTCCTTCATCGTTCTCGAGTGCCAGTCAACAAGCGTAGCCTCGTAGCCTGACACATGGCGATCCGGCGCGCGCTGCAACTGATTGCTCTCTTGCTTGTCATTCATGGCTTTAAGCATACCCGGCCCCTGCACTCGGCTCATTTTGACGGGAACGCGTGTCCCCCTCTTGGTCCTCGTTCCCTTGGGTTCCTTCACCCTGATTACTGGCTCTTGATGGCCGATACCGCACCCATCCACTGCCGCAGCTTGCGCTGCGCCGGCTTCTCAATGAAGTGCAGCGCAAAGATGGCCAACGCGATCAGCAGAATATAGCTGATCCACGGATCGAATCGGCTCAAGCCCGTCGCATCCAGCAGATGCGAGTCGTGGATCAGGTTCCAGAGATTGAAGTGCAGCAGGTAAAGGCAGTAGCTGGCCTCGCCCACAAACACCAGTGGGCGCGCTCCCAGCGCGTGTGCGAGCGGATTCTCTCCCGCCAGCCCCAGAATGATGCAGCCAAACAGCGGCATGAGCAAGCCGTCGTGGATGATGGCGTAGGGCACTAACGGCCCCAGCGACAGGAGCCCATAGATCCCGCCGAACCCGATGAGCCCAAGCCACAACCGCAGGCGGCTTTGGCGCTCCATCATCTGATCCAGATCGGCAAGCATAACGCCGAATATGAAGCTGAAAATATGCGCATAGGGCGTATATTTGAGCGCCCACAGCCAATTGCCATAGCTCCAGCGGTCAGGATGCGCAATGCCGTCGGGATTGAAGGCCATGTAGAGAGCGCCGGGAACCAGGCCCAGAACCCACACTCCCGCCATCTTCACCAGGTGCGGCGCTATCCGCTCCGGGCGTTTCCACTTCGCCAGCCAGGGAAAGATCACGTAGTAGAAGGCCTCGGCCGACATTGTCCATGCCGGGGTATTCATAAACGTGGCGACGGCCGGAATAAAGCCTTGCAGCAAAAGCGGCGTGAGCACCACGCCCGTCCAGAACATGGCATGCGTGTGGCTTTGGTATTCCGTCTTCAATTGCCCCACGCCCAACAGCAAGGCTGAGAAAATAAATGGGATAGATGCGCGTAAACCGCGCCTCCCAGAAGCGCTTGCGGTCCAGTTCTCCGTTGCGCGCCCTGTCGGCGTAGTTATAGGCCAGCACGAATCCCGACAGAAGAATGAAATAGCTGACCGAGATAAAACCGGCGTTGACCACCGGCGCCAGAAACCCAAACCACTGTGGATTGGAGAAGTGGAAGAAGACGATATTGAGGGCCGCGAAACAGCGCAACCCTGTCAAAGCTTTCAACGGTGCCGGCTTGCGAGTATCCACGAACAGTTAGACGTCTCCGAAAGGCAGGGAAAAGGGAACAGGGAGGAGGGAATAGGGCGTTGAAGTCAGAAATTAGGAAGTCCGGAGCAGCGAACAAACTCGAAGCAGTTGACACATCGCCCTGCTTCACCACGGTTTCTTAGTCCCTAGTTCCTATGTCCCTAGTCCCTGCTCTTACGCCGTCACCAGCGATCCGACCTTCTCGCCGAGCACCACCCGCCGGATATTTCCGGGGCGATTCATGTTGAAGACAATCATGGGCAGGTTGTTGTCCTTGCACATGCTCACCGCGGTCAGGTCCATCACCTTTAATCCCTGCTGCAGGATCTGCATGTAGGTGATCTCATCGTATTTCACGGCGTCCTTCACGAGCACCGGGTCGGCATTGTAAATCCCCTCCACCTTGGTGCCCTTCAGCAGCACATCGGCTTTGATCTCCATGGCGCGCAGGCTGGCCGCCGTATCGGTGGAGAAGAACGGATTGCCGGTGCCCGCGGCAAAGACAACCACGCGGCCTTTTTCGAGATGGCGCACGGCGCGGCGGCGGATGTAGGGCTCGGCGATCTGGTTCATGAATACGGCAGTCATCACCCGGCACTGCACGTCGCGCTGCTCCAGCGCGTCCTGCAAGGCGATGGCGTTGATGACCGTGGAAAGCATGCCCATGTTGTCGCCGCTCACCCGGTCCATCTGTTTGGCCTGCTCTTCCACGCCGCGGAAGAAATTCCCGCCACCCACCACCAGGCCGATTTCGACACCCAAGTCATGAATCTCTGCCAGTTCGCCGGTAATCTCAGCCACTTTATCGGCATCCAGACCAAAGCCGCGCTCGCCGGCGAGCGCCTCTCCCGAAAGCTTGAGTACGATTCGTTTGTACATTCCGATTCGAGTATCGCATACGAATGTGCGTCTGCGTCTCAATGCCTGACATTGAACCTTGTTCATGCGATTGCCGCCGTACAGGTACCACTGCGACCCGCCAAATCTTAGCTTCCCAAATTGACGTTTTCTCAAGGCGGGTATCAAATCAGGAACTTTCACACGTTTTTCATTGAGCGCCCGATGCGCTGTGCGATCGTCCTCCTTAGACTGGCTTCATTCGGCCCCAATCCACGGTTGATGGGCAGGTACGCATGTTAGTCAAGACGCATTGCAGAGGGCGCGAAATTACGGGTGTCGAAGTGGGCACGGAAAATGTCCAGCGCTATTTTTCCAAAGACACCGAAGTCGTCGAGTTGCACCTGGACCATTTGTTGATTCAGTGCGGCCTGGCCCCTGCTTTCTGGCACGGCCATAGCGAGATCAGTGATCCCAGGCTGTGTGCGTGGCTCAGGTCAAAAAACTTTCATGGGCGGCCGGGCGAGGCCCCTATTCCGCTGGCGCTGATTCCCTCTGGGAAAAACTGCTTCCGCCTGGAACCAGCCCCAATCAACGAGTGTCCGAAATACAAGCCGGCGGATAGGGAATATCCCTGAAGCAGAGGGTTCGTCAACAGCTTCCAGTTCCCTGCTCCCAGCTCCCTACTCCCTGCTCCTTGATACACTCGGATTGCAATGACCACCACGAACCAGCTTGAGAAGGCGATTGAGCGGCATTTCGCCTCGGGACCGGCTGCCATCGGCGACCCCGATGCCATGACGGCTTTCCTCACGTTGCGCAGCGCGATCGAGAACGGCGAGGTGCGCGCGGCATCGCCCGACGCGGCATCGTCCACCGGATGGCGCGTGAATGCATGGGTCAAGCGGGGCATTCTGCTCGGCTTTCGCCTCGGCGCGCTGGAAGAGATGGCTGCCGCCGGCCTTTCGTTCGTCGACAAGCACACTTTCCCGGCGCGGCATTTCACTCCTGGCGACGGCGTTCGCCTGGTTCCGGGCGGCTCTTCGGTTCGCGCCGGCGCCTACGTGGCGCGGGGCGTAGTTTGCATGCCGCCCATGTACATCAATGCCGGTGCGTATGTCGACGAGGGCACGATGGTGGACTCGCACGCGTTGGTTGGCTCCTGCGCGCAGATCGGCAAGCGCGTCCACCTAAGTGCGGCGGCGCAGATCGGCGGGGTGCTGGAGCCGGTAAACGCCAGCCCGGTGGTGATCGAAGACGACGTGCTGGTGGGCGGCAACTGCGGCGTTTACGAGGGCACGATTGTGCGCAAAGGCGCAGTGCTGGCCGCGGGAACAATTCTCACGCGCGGCACTCCTTTGTTCGATATGGTGAACGGCGAGGTGCTGCGGGCGGCAGGCGACCTGCCTCTCATTGTGCCCGAAGATGCCGTGGTGGTGCCAGGCGCGCGCGCCGTGACAACGGGCAAGGGACAAGAGTGGGGACTGAGCCTTTATGCCCCGGCAATTGTGAAATACCGCGACGACAAGACCGACCTGAGCGCGGCGCTTGAGGACCTGTTGCGGTAGGCGATCGAGACAACTCAACGGACCGGGATCGGCTGCGTCTAACCGGGTGAAAGTGTGTGACTCAAAAAACTATGAGATTTCTGTCTTCTGTTTGCCTCGTTTCCCTGGTGCTGGCCCTGGCCGTCCTGTGGGATTCCGGCGCTGCCCAGCAGCCGCCGACAGCCCAACCCACGTCAACCGATCAATCCATTACCACCATCAAGGTGCAGACGCGCGAGGTCCTGCTGCCCGTCACGGTGGTTGACAGCAAGCACGGCGGCGCGCTGGTGACCAACCTGACGGCCAAAGACTTCACGCTGACCGAAGATGGCCGCCCGCAGGTAATCAAGAGCTTTACCACCCAGAGCAACCTGCCCTTCAGGCTGGGATTGCTTGTGGACACAAGCCGCAGTGTGTCCTCGGCAATGGACAGCGAGCGAAAGGCAGCGGAAAAGTTTGTCGACCTGATGCTGCCTGCCGACCCGAAATCCAGCGCCGCCGCAAACCCTGGTTCGACTCCTGCGGCAAAAGGCAGCGTCCCCGGCGACGAGGCCTTTCTGATTCACTTTGACCGCGAGGTGGAGCTGCTGGAGGACTTTACCAACTCGCGCGACAAGCTGGATCACGAGATCGATCAGATGGGGCCGACCTCGCAGGAACGGAACACCCAGGGACCTGAGACGAGTGGCGGGGGATATGGCCAACCGCGAAACAGCCGCGGCGGCGGAACGCAGCTTTACGACGCCATTTATCTGGCTTCAGACGAGCTGATGAAACCCAAGTCAGGGCGGAAAGCCCTGCTGGTCTTCTCCGATGGCCAGGATCACGGCAGCAAGGAGACGCTGAACGACGCCATCGACGCGGCCGACCGTGCCAACCTGCAGGTCTTCACGATCTACTACAAGGGTGAAGAAGAACGCCCGCAGAACAGCTATCCCGGCGGTGGACGGCACGGCGGCATGGGCGGTGGCTATCCCGGCGGCGGCTACCCCGGCGGCGGCTGGCCGGGCGGCGGAGGCGGACGTGGCGGCGGCTCCAGCACCCCGCAGATCGATGGCAGGAAGATTATGCAGCAGATCGCCTCGCGCACCGGCGGCCAGTACTTTGAAGCCAAGAAGAAGGACAATCTGGAAGACATCTACGGCCTGATCGCCGGGGCGCTCCGCCAGCAGTATCTGCTCACCTACACGCCCGACAAGGTGGATAACGATGAGGAGTTCCACAAGATCGCGCTGAAGACCGACAAAAGCGACTTGACGGTGATCACACGCGAAGGCTACTACGCGGCGACTACGGACAAGTGAGCATAGTCCATTGTCCCGCACCGGCCAGGCATTGAGCCTGCCCCGCCATTTCGCTGCCTACTGTGAGTGATCTGCCAAAAGGCGGCCCACGGTAAACCGCGGGCCTTTTGCTGTGAGTGAAAGATCCCCGCTTAATGTTCGTGCTGATCATGCCCTTCGGGCTTGGGCGCGGGCTTGGGCGCGTTTTGCGATTGCGGTGCAGCGCGCGATTCGGGCGCAGGACGCGATTCGGGCGCAGGACGCGATTGCGGCGCAGGGCGCGATTGCGGCGCAGGGCGCGATTGCGGTGCAGGACGCGATTGCGGCGCAGGACGCGATTGCGGCGCAGGACGCGATTGCGGTGCAGGACGCGATTGCGGCGCAGGGCGCGATTGCGGCGCGGGGTGCGATTCGGGAGCCGGATGCGATTGCGGTGCAGGACGCGATTGCGGCGCAGGGCGCGATTCGGGAGCCGGATGCGATTGCGGTGCAGGGCGAGATTGCGGCGCAGGACGCGATTGCGGTGCAGGACGCGATTCGGGAGCCGGGCGCGATTGCGGTGCAGGACGCGTTTGCGGCGCAGGGCGTGATTCGGGAGCAGGACGCGTTTGCGGCGCAGGGCGCGATTCGGGAGCCGGACGCGTCCCCGCGCTCAGCGGCCTGGGCACGGCTGCGTTTCTCGGGTGCCCGCCGTTGTGGCTGGCATAGCTGTTCGTGTCGTGCATGGCCGCCGTCCGGTGCTGCGTCTGGAACGAGGTCGGGGGCGTGTGCTGTTCGTGTGAGTAGGCGTTCTCCTGCGGAGTGGGCGGATGATTTATGCCGCCATGGCCGCCGCTGAATGCCACGTGGTTGTTATTCGCAATGGTGTTACGCTCCACCACGCGGCGGTCCTCGTAGACACGATTACCACCCCACTCCGGGCCGGAGCCCACATGCATCACCGCCCTGTTATAGGCAAAATCGTGACCGCGCCACTCGCCGCCCACAAAGCCGATGCCCATATAGCCGAAGCCGTAGTCCACGCCGCCGTAGTAGCCCACGTGCTGTCCCCAGTAACCGGGATGCCAAACGTATAGCCCATCGCTCCAGCCCCAGTAGCCGGGCGTCCAAAGCGCGCCCTCGTAAGGTGCCGGCACCCATGTGCCAGGCACCCAGTAATAGCCGTCATCCCCGTAAGCCCAGTAGCCGGGGGTCCACATCCAGCCCGGTTCAGGGCAGGGCGGCTGTTCGTAAACTGGCAGAGCCGGCGGAGCAAACCCAACACTGATCAAGACACCTGCGTAGGAAGATGCAGGAAGCACGGCAAGTAGCAGCGCCAGCAACGTCAGGCGCATAGAGCGAAACATTCGCATGGGAAATCCTCCTGTCAGTTCGAGCAGATGGCGTCTGCGATTCGACGCGCATCGATTCTATGACAATTGGAACCCCTCGAATGCCGGGAAGTTGCACAGGAGGGGTGGCTTTTCCGCAAAACAAACGGCTTAATAGCGGTAGCTAAGCCCCATGCCCACCACGCTGCGCGCCTGCAGGTTGACAGGCGTGGTGACAATCGGAGGCCCGAAGGCGGGATTCCCGGGGTTAAAGTAGGGGTTTGCAACATAGATCGATCCGATGTTTCCCGCCACCTGCCCCACGCCGATATCGAAGGCAAAGTGCGGTTTGTCCTTTTGCGTCACCCGCACGGCATAGTCCAGCGTCGTGGGTATATGGGAGATCAGGACCGGGAATAGAGCCGCTGCAGGCGGGTCCGCCGTCACAAGCTCCGTGCGCGCCAGGTTCAGCAGGTTGTTCAGATTTACCGAAGTGATGGGCTCCTGCGTGAAACCGGCCGAGGGCACCGCCACAATCCCGTGGCCGAGGGGCAGCGGAATGCCCAAACCGCCGAAGAACCGCCCGCCAAAACGTGTGCTCTGGCCGCCGATGCCGAAGATAGTGGCGTTGGTGGCTTTCCAACCCAGATTCAGCAGGAATGGCACAGGAGGTTTCGCCCAGGTCTTGGTGACGGCAACGTACAGGTCGCCGCTGGTGTACGACTTATCCATTCCCGTCAGTATCTTGTTGGCCGCGCCCGAGAGAAAGTGGTCGTTGGTACGGACCAGGCCGCCCACAGCAATCCCCGGCATCCAGGCACCGAATTGTCCATCCTTGATTGCCACCACCTTGCCGTGGAATACGTTCATGCCGGAGTAGTTCCACAGGTTGCTGAGACCGAGCGGTGTGGCCGTAGTGGCGGGCTGGTCCCCATACTGATGAACGCTGCGCGTGTAGCCGGCCTCTGCCCGGTTGGCAATGCCTTCAGTAACGCTGAAGGTTTCAATATCGCCGATTACTGCCGATGCGTCGATGAAGTGGAAGCCAACGGCCGGGTGAGAAAATGTCTGCCCCTCCTCCGTGTAGACCACGTAGGCGGTGGGCGTGAGGAACCCGCCGGTCTGGCCCTCCAGGGTCAATTGTTGTGCGGCAAGGCGGGCCGTTGGCAGATCACACAAAAGCAGCGTGCACAGTGCGAGTTTGAGCGTGACGCGAAGACGCATGTTCTGCTCCTGTGGGGCGCAGACCGCGGTGGCCCTGCTTCCCGAACGATTTTTCAGGGAATTGAACTTCTTGTATCACAACTCGAACGGAGTTGTCTGTGGCAATCGGGCAACCGGTGCGGCATTTTTCCCGGTCCTGTGGGGTGGCCAAAAACTCTGCCAACTTGGCGCTCGCTACACTCCGGCAGCGAAGACCAGGCGCCGGGCACCGCTATGCACCATGAGGAAAAATGCTTTAGACTCAGCCCATGCCGCGCGGCGTTTTTATCACTCTCGAAGGCCTCGATGGGTCGGGCAAAACCACGCAGATCAAGCGCCTGGCGGCATGGCTTGGCCGGCGCGGCCAGGAGCCGGTCCTGCTCCGCCAGCCCGGCGGGACCGCAACAGGCAACCGCATCCGAGAGATACTGCTCGATTCCCGCTCCGGCAGTGTGACGCCCACGGCGGAGATGGCTCTAATGTTCGCCGACCGCGCGCAGGCCATCGCGGAGGTTATTCAGCCGGCCCTTGACGCCGGCAAAATCGTTATCTGCGACCGCTTTACCGACTCAACGGAGGCCTACCAGGGCGGTGGCCGCGAACTGGGCTCAGCCGTGGTGCTGGACTTGCACCGGCTCGTCTGTGGCGGGTTGCAACCTGACCTCACCCTCCTGCTGCTGCCGGGTTTAGACGCCTCGCTGGCCCGCGCCCGGCGCCGCAACCACCGCATAGTAGCCGAAACCGGCAAGGACGAAAACCGCTTTGAGTCCGAGCAGGACGCTTTCTATCCCCGAGTCTGGCAAAAATACCGCGAAATCGCCGCCCGCGAACCTGATCGCGTGGTCCTCATCGAAGGCGACCTCACCATCGACGAGGTCCACGAGCAGATCGTGGAGTCGGTTGCCGAGCGGCTGCTTACGGCCGCGCGGGATGCATAGAACCAGCGCCCGCCACGCCACGCGGTCACGCGAAGAATTCACTTGCGCAGGCAGGCGCTCCCGCCGACGCGGATTCCACTGCCCACTCGGCTACTGACTTATCCGACAGGTTTCTGGTAATCAGTATGCATCGAGCGGCGGCCGGCCTCGCTCCTCCCCCTCTGGCGGAGGCTTTCCGCTTGGAGGATAATCGGGGCATGGCGACCTTGCCCAATACGGAAGAACTCTGGACCGTGCGGGAGTACCTGCGCACGAACTGGAGCCCCGACCGCGAGTTCGTGGATGGGCGCATCGAGGAGCGGAACTTGGGCGAGAAAGAGCATTCCATCATTCAGCGGTACTTGACGTTTCTTTTTATGCTGAAGCGGGAGGAATGGGGGGCCGAAGTCTTCCCTGAACTTCGCACGCAGACGCAGGACACAGGAGATTTCGGGTTCCGGATGTGTTAGTGGTGCGGGCCGGGGAGAAATTCGAGCGCTACGTGACCCAGCCGCCGCTGATCGCCATCGAGATTCTATCGCCGGAAGATACGCTGACGCGCCATGCGCGCAAAGGCGGCGGAATATCTGCAGTTTGGCGTCGAAAATATCTGGATCATCAATCCCGAGCCGCGCATCGCCTATCGCTACGCCGACGCCGCGCTCGAAGAGGTGCGCACGGGCGAACTGACCGTGCCGGGGACGCCGATCCGCGTGGTGATGAGCGAGATGTTCGCGGAGCTGGACCGGGTTTAGAAAACCCCACGACAATTTAAGTTATCTCGCCACGCGAATGTGAAGTTCTTTCAATTGCTTTTCGGTTACGGCGGTTGGCGCTTCGGCCATCAGGTCGATGGCTTTGGCGCTCTTGGGGAAGGCGATGACCTCGCGCAGGCTGGCCGTGCCGGCAAGCAGCATCACAATGCGGTCCAAGCCCAGCGCGATGCCGCCGTGGGGCGGAGTGCCGTATTCGAGCGCATCGAGGAAAAAGCCGAAGCGTGCGCGCGCCTCCTCATCGCTGATGCCGAGCGAGGCGAAGATCTGCTGCTGCACGTCTTTGCGGTGAATACGGATGGATCCGGAGCCGAGTTCGAGGCCGTTCAAGGCCAGGTCGTAGCAGTTGGCGCGCACGCTGGCCGGATCGCTGACAAGATTTGCCATGTCCGCCTCGAAGGGCGCGGTGAAGGGATGGTGCGCCGGAACCCAGTGGGCAGAGGCGAGATCGTACTCGAACATGGGGAAATCGGTAAGCCACATGGGGTGGAAGGCCTTAGAACCATCGACAAGCTCTTTTTCACTGTTGAGCCAAGTGTCGATGACATCCGCTCCCCACTTCGCCTTCGCTTCATCCAGTAACTTTCCACCACCGCGCAGGGCTGCCAAGTCAACGACCAAATCGGTCACCTTGAAAGCGCCGTGCTTGTCGGCGTACTTTTTGGCCAACTCGTTGCGGAAGTTGCCGGCGGCCGCGTAGACGTTGATCTCGCGCTCCGAGAGGCGGCCGGGAAATTTAGTGTCGCTAGCTTTGATATGGTGCGCCGGATCGCCGGCGACGATGATGACAAAATCTCCGTCTGCCGCGTCAGCGAGTTCGCGGACCTTTACCGCGGCTTCAGGGAAGCTCTTGGCGAGGCGCTTGAAGTCGTCAATGAATTTGGCGCCCTTCTTCTGGTCGAACAGCGGATGGTTGTCCTCGCGCTCCTTGCGGCTGAGCTCGCCCACATTGGGAATGCGCAGGGCGACTACGGGCAACGCGGGATCGATTTGCAACGTGGCCAAGGCGACGTCAGTAAATGCCGGGCGCACATCGGCGAGGCCGGGCAGGCGTAGATCGGGCTTGTCGGTGCCGAACCGGCTCATGGATTCGTCGTATGTGATACGCGGGAACGGGATGGGCAGCGCGACGCCGGCCGCGGCGAATGCGGCTTTCATGAACTGCTCGACAACGGCGAAGACCGTCTCCTGGCGCGGGAAACTCATCTCAAGATCTACCTGCGTGAACTCAAGCTGGCGGTCGGCGCGGAGATCCTCGTCGCGAAAGCAGCGGGCAATTTGAAAATAGCGGTCGAAGCCCGAGATCATCAGGATCTGCTTGAAGATCTGCGGCGACTGCGGCAGCGCGTAGAACTCGCCAGGATGCACGCGGCTGGGAACTAAGAAATCTCTGGCGCCTTCGGGCGTGGACTTGGTGAGGATGGGCGTTTCGATCTCGAGAAATCCCTGCCGGCTCAGGTTGTCACGGATGGCAAGCGTGATGTCGTGGCGGAGACGGAAATTGAACTGCATCTCGGCGCGGCGCAGGTCAACATAGCGATATTTGAGGCGGACTTCCTCATTCTGAATGGCTTCTTCCGCGGGCGAAAACGGCGCGAGGCGCGTGTCGTTGAGGACCAGAAGCTCAGTGGCCTCGATCTCGATTTCGCCGGTGGGCATTTTGGGATTGATGGCGTCGGCATCGCGCAGGCGCACTGTGCCCACAGCGGCTACAACGTACTCCGGGCGGACCTGCTCGCCTTTGGCGTGGCCTTCGGGCGTCAGCTCCTTATCCAGAACAATTTGACAGATGCCGGAGCGGTCCCTGAGGTCGAGAAAGATGAGGTTGCCATGGTCGCGGCGGCGGTTGACCCAGCCCATCAGGACCACTTGCTTGCCGGCATCCGCGGCGCGCAGCGTGCCGCAGAGATCGGTGCGTTCGAGATTGCCTAAAAAGTCGAGAGCCATCAGACCAGACCACCAAGAAAATGCGCGGAGCAGTGCTCCGCAGGTTACTTCTTCGTTAATTCTTTCCAACCAACGCGGCATTCGTCGATGTATTTCGCAGCCAGGTTCCATTCTGTGGAATCAAGCCCCTTCCGCTCCTTCACGACCTGCACGCGGAAGTTGTTGAGCGTTTGCATCCGATTGGAGAGGCTCGAAGGGACTAAGCCTTCGTACTTCAATCGAGAAACACGGGTTGCAAAGGGTTCCTTAGAGCGCGAAATGTTCTCGACTCGATCCAAGAAGCTGACAGCATCAAAAAGCCACTGCGACAAAATATCTGTCTGCTTTGGCAGACCAGGGGATCCTTCGTCGGAATTTTCAGAGCCTGAACTGTCCGGGTATGTAACCCCGATTGAGAATGCATACCCTTGATGGGATACTCCCTCAATCTTTTGTTCAATGGTGGGTTGCTCCCGATCGTCTGCAGGAGCCACGGGCTGCAGGTTGATGGTAATTGGTGTCGTTTCGTCTTCCAGTGCCTCCTCGAACGGTACCGGCAGGTCCTCCGGGCCAATGTTCGGATTGAGCGGGACGGTCATTTCCTTCTCCTTGGTACCCAGGCTTCCGCGATAGATTCGCTGAGCACATTCAGCATCTTGCCCGCGGTTGCCATTGGGGCGCCTGCGCTACTTGGTCGCCTCACGCAATTCGACCGCCAGCTCCGCGCGCGGAACCTTTGTTTGTATGCCTGTGGCGAAGTCCTTCACTGTCAGGATACCGGATTGGAGTTCATCTTCGCCGAGGATGACGATGCGGCGGGCCGTCTTGTCGGCAGCCTCAAAGGATTTTTTGAGACGAAAACTGCCGTCGCCGAGGTCGATAGCAAGACCGGCGCCGCGCAGTTCGCGGGCCAGAACGAGTGCGGCGGCGTTGAGATTTTCGCCGAGCGGGGCGATGTACGCGTCGGCTTTAGGCGCAGCCGCTGCGGCGGCTTGCGCTGACTCTTGCGCCTGGAGAGTAAGCACCAGCCGGTCCAGACCCATGGCAAAACCGATGCCGGGCGCCTTAGGCCCGCCGAGGGATTCGCTGAGGCCGTCGTAGCGTCCGCCGCCGAGCAGGGCGTTCTGGGCGCCCAGGCCTCCATGCGTGAACTCAAAGGTAGTTCGCGTGTAGTAGTCCAGGCCGCGGACAAGGCGGGGATTGAGCTTGTAGGGCACGCCGGCAGCGTCAAGGGCCGCGGTGACCTGGGCAAAATGGGCGCGCGAGGCGTCGTCGAGCGAGTCGGCGATCGCGGGCAATGTGGCGATGATCGGCTGGTCATCGGGAACTTTGCAATCGAGCACGCGCAGAGGGTTGGTGACGGCGCGGCGCTGGCAGTCGGCGCACATCTTTGGGGCGAGAGGGATGAGGGCGGCGCGAAGCGCATCATTATAGCGTGCGCGGTCCGCGGAGGAGCCTACGGAGTTGAGCTCAAGCGTCCAGCCCGTGATGCCGAGCTCGTCGAGGAGGGTGGCGAGCATCTCTAAGACTTCCGCATCTCTCAAGGGGCTCTCGCTGCCTGCGGACGGCGGTCCGATCGCCTCTGCGCCGATCTGCCAGAACTGGCGGTAGCGGCCCTTCTGCGGGCGTTCGCGCCGGAATTGCGGGCCGATGTAATAGAGCTTCTGCAACTGGCCGGTCTCTCCCAGCTTGTGTTCGATGTAAGCGCGGACCACGCCGGCGGTGTTTTCGGGGCGCAGGGTGAGGGACTGGGATTTTTCCGACTGCGCGCGGGCGCGGTCCTCCCACGTGTACATCTCTTTGGATACGATGTCGGTCTCTTCGCCCACGCTGCGGGCGAAGAGACCCGTGTCTTCAAAGATCGGCGTGCGAATCTCGCCGAAGTTGTAGCGGGCGAAGACTTGGCGCGCGGTGGCCTCGATGCGGTTCCAGAGCTCCGTCTCCGGCGGCAAAAGATCGCGTGTGCCGCGCACGGCTTTCAGGGTTTGGCTCATGGTGCTAACCTGTGGAGCAAATTCCTAGGATACAAGGTGGGATCGATGATCTTTCACACTGTCTCAATGCTTGCCGTTCTCGTTGACCAAATCGCACAGGCGCCGGTTTTGGTGCAGCGTGCTCAGCCCGCAGCGGAGCCGGCATTCGGCCGCCACTAGCTCGCCTTCTCCTCCCGTTCCAGCGCCTCGTGAATCAGCATTTTGAGATAGGTCTGGTAGCGCAGGCCGCGGCGCTCCGCTAATGCCCTGGCGCGGGAGATGTCTTCCGGCGCAAGCCGGATCGTCGTCGGAGGCGTGATCCCACGCTGCTTCAGCGTTCCCTGGCGCACCCGGCCCTCCTGTGCTGCCTGCAGAAACGCCGCAGCCAAATCCTCGCGGTGCTCGTACGCCCAGTTGGCCTCGTCCGCCTCGTTCTCAAATTTCGGAATCTTCAATGTCTCCATGTCGCCGCCTCATTTCGGCAAGGTAATAGGTCTTGAGTTGCTTTGGCGCGTCCCATGCGGAAATCACTCTCACTTTCTCGCCGCGCCATGTTGTCAGCAGTTGCAGGATGCGCCCTTTGGCCGTTTCTTCAATTTGCAGCAGCCGTTCTTCGCCGCTGCTCTGCTCGGCAACTTGCATTTCGATATCGAGAGGGTCGCCAAGAATCGCCTGCTCAACCTCTTCCTGCTGTATGTTGTGCTGCGCGAGGTGGTCCCGATTGGATTCATCCCAATCAAACACCAGCGCATGATCTTGCATGAGGTCTCCCTGCGTACCACCTACACTCGCGAGATCTTCTTCGCGCACAATCTGCGCTAATTGTATTTACAGTGTATGTCGTTCTGGGGGCCCGGTCAAGATCATGGGCGCGCGAGCTTCCCCCCTCAATACGAGGCCCGCGCACGGCTTTCAGTGTGGTCATGTCCTTTCTAGTCGGCGAAGGACGCTGCCGGCGGGGCCGCGCGTAGCGTATAACGGGCGCTGATTTCGAGGGTTCTGTTTATGGATCGGTTACGTAACCTTTCGGTAAAACTATTGATTCCATTGACGAGATGGCGAATCCAGGAGAAGAACGACGAGGAATTCCGTGGGAGTAGGGGGGGCCGGCACAGGGGTATAGACCGGCCACATCCCTGACATTTTGAACCGGGGACATAGCTGACAGAACGAACCAAGGGCACGAGCTGACATTCTCATTTGGACGAAGCCTCGCTATACACCCAGTTTGCGCCAGGAAGAGGAAATATTCTGCAAACCCGCGCCCCGCAAAAAGACTCGTCGTCGCCCCAGCCCTTAGTCCCTTGGTCCTCACCCCTGGGTCCCTCTTATCCCTGCCTTCTGTTGGGATTGGACGGCAACGCGCTTAATAGAACCGGCGAGCCTGTCGGACCCGAACAGTCAATTACGCCCCGTCACCCGGCCTTAATTCGGCATCGCCATAGATGCCGTTGACACCCTATTCTCGTCTGGCAGACTCCAGCAATGAGCAGAACAAAGGAACAATCCATCGAAGCTACCGGCGGGTTTGATAACTAACCCAATGACCCTCTCACCCGAACACGGCGAGACCATTCAGAGGCTCGAAGAGAGGCTGGTATCTGGCAAGCTCTCGCCCGACCAGGTTGAAAAGACGCTCATTCAGATAAGAAATCTGAAGGGCCTTCCACCGGACGAGCGGGACTACGAAGATAACAACGATTGAGCTATGAAGAGAACCTGCCGAAAATGCGGCGAAGAATTTGAATGCAGAGAGGGCAAGCCCGGTCATATCGATGAATGTCTGAATTGCATTCAAGACCCGGAGCGAGCGGCGAAGCTAAACGGCGAAATCCGACTGCCAAGCGGCCTATACGAGAGAATCGGGCTGCCTATAAAAACCGAGACGTTCCGAAAATAGCAGTTAGGGTTCCACGATCGATTTTCACTTCACGGGCGTGCCTGCGCGCGCGTAAATGCGGGTGCAGGGCATTCCAGGCGAAGAGATCCCGGATCGCTTTTAGCTGAAGCGGTCCGGCGTCGCGGCGTGCGGTCCCAAATTCATAACAAGCTCTCGGCTTACAGCGTAGCCTCTGATTGAGCGGCGCGTGCGGGCCGGCCGGCGAGTAATGCAAACAACACAACCGGTGCAAACACGAAGCCGGCGATGAGCCTTGGTATGCGGCGGAAGTCGTCGGCGAGCGAGCGCCCGTGGTTGGTGAGAAAGACGCCGCGGCGCATCACGTAGAGGTGGAAGAGAGCGGAAAGGGCGGCAAAGATGCTGACCGCCTGGATGGCTCTGAAGGGAACGGCGGCTCCGGCGGCACGATGCGCAAGCCAGTCGAGGACCTGGGCGAGCGCGGGAACGCCAAAGGCAACAATCAAATTGCCGAGCCAGCGGGAGCGAAGCCCGAGAGCCCTTTGCTGCAGCCCCGCGTAGATGCCGGCGGTGAGGGCGACGTAGGCGATTTCGACAAGGATGATGGAAAGACGGCCGTGGGGTCCGGAGCGCGCCAAGGCCGCAAGATAAACGATGGAGCGGGCGGTTGCGCTGAGAAGGGCGCACTTCCAGTTCCAGCAGGAGAAGGCCTGTCGAAGAAAGGGAGAACGGCTGGTACGGAACATAAATCGATGGTGAAGGGAGTCTGCGAATGCAGCGTCAAGGGAGGGTTACAGCGGGGTTGAGATCGCCGGCGTACCGTAATCAGGTAGATTCCCCCGGACGCAATTTGAGTGTGATTTGGATCACAGTGTTCAGCCTAGCGCCTTTGTTAGCTTAAAGATGAGGGTGCCCCGTCGAGCGCGCCCCAATTGAGGAGCATTTTCCCATGGCTTATGTCGTGACCGATGCATGCATTAAAGACTTTGTTTGCGTAGCGGAGTGCGCAACCTCCTCTATCGCGCCTGCGGAGGGCGATCCCGCTGCCGGGACCGTATCACAGGTCTATATCAACCCCGATGAGTGCATCGATTGCGGCAACTGCGCTTCGCTTTGCGCGCAGAACGCGATCTACTCCGTGGACGAGCTGCCTGCGGACAAGGCGGAATTCGCCGAGAAGAACCGCGCGTATTTCGGCTAGGCCGAAATAGCTAGTCACCCAACCGGAATTCCTGCGATCTTGCGATCGCACGGCTCAAAGGCCTGCTGCTGCCTGCGGAAGCGTGTCTTGCGCAGGCGCGGCTGGATTGGCCAGGGCTGCGTCTGGCACGGCGGGCTTTGATGACGCGGGCGCCGGTTTACTGGCCGGGAGTCTCGGCGGGGGCAGTGGCCGGTGGGGCTGCGGGTGGTCGCAGCGGGAGCCGATGCCGGAACTGCCGGCGGGGGCTTGACCGCCGGCGTCGCGGTCGTGGGTTCGAGGATCGGCGTCACCGGCAATGTAAGAGTCTGCACCGTTTCCGGGTCGTCGCGCAGCTTGAGATAAAGGACGCCGTTCACCGGGTGGGGAACAATGAGCTGTGCTCCAGTAAATTGAGGCGGCACGTTCGTGGGGTTGTCGAAGGACGGCGTAGAGGCGAAGGCCGCAGCGAGAAAAAGATTGCTTCCGCTCAACGTGCAGGCCTTGGCTACAGAGCGCGGGCAGCGCAACTCCTTGAAGCCGGGCAGGCGTACCAGCGTGCCCAATGGCAACCAGTCGCCGGCTACGCCGTCG
This sequence comes from uncultured Acidobacteriota bacterium, assembly GCA_963832535.1. Classification (GTDB taxonomy): domain Bacteria; phylum Acidobacteriota; class Terriglobia; order Terriglobales; family Acidobacteriaceae; genus Telmatobacter. The sequence continues at coordinate 21,311 of CAWHUK010000039.1, read as the reverse complement.
GTGGAGATGGCGCGCACGCGCACCGATCCAAAGGCCGAAGAGCCGAAGCGAGCGAGGGGGGCCACGTTGCCCACGGCGGTACGCGCATCCTCAAGCATCAGGCTGCCGTCGTTCAGTGTCAGCATGGTATGGAAGCTGGAGTCGGACGCAGCCACTTCGACTTTTTCTTCGCGGGGAAAGTCCGGCGGCACATTGGACTGGAGAAAGAAGACGAGCCGGTCCGCGACGGGCAGGTCGTCCGGACTGCCAAGTTGCACCGGCGCGGCCGTCGACGAAGTGTCGTCCGGTTGCGCGCCTATGCTGAGCAGCGTGATCTGCGGGCGGGGTGGTTCGACCGTGACAGGCGCATTGAGCGTGCGGCCGTCATTCAGCTCTACGTGGGCCACATAAGGCTTGCCGGCTTCCAGGCCGGAGGTGGATCCGGCCGCAGTCATCGTCAAATGATCGAGATTCCCGACGCGGTTCAAGGTGGAGGGAGTCAGCGTGATGCCTCTGATTTGTGCCTTTGCCACCTCGTCGAGCCGTGTGCCCATGAGCAGAGCCGATTTGTCGCCGGAGCTGAGCGTCAAGCGGTCGAGCGACGCGGCTGCTTCATAGGCGACCATCGCGAGCCGGTCGGGTTTGGCCAGCCCGTACTGGTAAACGGCGACATTGACCGGCCCCGGCACGGCATCCTTTAGAGGCACGGTGATCTCCAGAGCGCCCGGCTTGGGCGACTTCCATGAAAGTTCAATTGCACGATTTCCACTGGTCTGCTCTTCGATTTTCTCGACGCAGGCCGAGGTTTGCCCTTCGAGGTGGAGCGCATCGTCGCGGCCCACAACCAAAGCAGTTTGATCGGCGGCCGCCAAAGTCCATTTGCCGGGCTCCGCTGAGGCTAGTTGGAATTGCGGACCTTCCCAATCGTCAAAGCCCCACTTGCCGCGAACAACGCCGGTCAATTTCCCTTCCGGCAGCGCAGGGATCGGCTGAGTGGCGACAAGTCCACCTTTGGTTGCGTCTGCCACCACAGGCAGGTCAAATGTGGCAGATTGCGCGCCGCCGGCAGCGACCTTCGGATCGGCGCCAGCCTCAACGTGCAGGACGAGGTCGTGAGCCAGTTGCGTGGCGAAGACCAGGGGCGCCCCCTCGGCGGGCAGCGCCAGATCCGGTTTCAGCGCGCAAAAACTTTCGTTAGGGTTGACCGGGTGGAGAGGTCCCGGCCGGGTTGAGCCTACGGGAGGCAGCGCCACGACGACCACCGACTTGGGATTGCGAAACGAAGGCGGCATATTCAACCGCAGATTGAGGCTGTCGGCCTCGGGCAAGGCCAGCGCGGGAATGTACTGGAAATGCGCGGTGTGCAATGAGCTCAGTATCCTGGCGGTGTCCACGATGGCGCCGACATAGGGACTGTAAGCGCCGCCGCCGGCCAGGGTCGTGGAACTGAGCTGGTTCATCAGGTCCAGGGTGGACCCGCCCGCCAACTGATCAACAAACGATTGCGCATTGGCGTCGTCCAGGACCATGCCTTCGGAGTTCTCTGACAGGCAGGAGGCCTGCTGGTCGGCTGGTTTTGAGAAACAGCTCTCGTTGATCTTGATTCCCAAGCTGCGAGCCGCCATCTCAGTGCGCGTTTTCAACGCTGCGGAATCGAACTGCGAGCTGACTCTGACGTCGGAGAGATAGGCATCAAGGCGCATCCGCTCCCAACTGGCTGCCTGCAGATCCTGGGCGGCGCGTACAAATGACCCAGGTCGGCCGCGCACCGCGTTGCGCAGGGTATTAAAGTCGCCGCCCGTCTCCGGCGCCAGAAAAAGCAGCGCCTGCTGCGCTTCGGCGGGTACGACGACAAAGACGCCTTCGTCGCGGGCATCGCGGGTCCAGGTTTCCACGCGGGTAAACCACTCTGGCGGCGGGGGGTTGGTGGATCCGCGCAGGAAGGCGACGACCAGAACGAAGTGCGTGGCCTGGCTTTCGGGCAGGTCGGGATGAATCCAGAGACGGTCTCCAGGCAGCAGATTGGGAGTTTCTGAGATTGGAAGAGTGACGTCTCCGCGCTTGACGTGCACATCTACTTTCGGACCAGAAAGATCGAAGGGTGGACCGTCGGCGTGTAATAGGGAAGATGCCAGGCAAAAGAAAAGAAGAAACCCCACACTGTAGCGCATATATTGTATTTTACGAAATTCCACGTCTGAAGTAAGCGCGGCGAGAGCCGGAATTTGGCGGGAACCCTCAATTTGGCTACAGCGCGGCGCTCCAGGAAGTGCAGGCCCTGTTGTGTGGAACGAAAGAAGGATCGCACAATTGCCTAAAATGCCGTAAAATCTTCTCACGAAAGCAGCGGGGGCTGCTGTCTCAAAGAAGTGGATGAAAATCATGGAGCGTAAACCATAGAACCTGTTCGCAGGTGGTGGCTTCGAAATTGCTATTTGCCCATTGATTTGCCAGCTGGATAGATGAATGTGTATAAGGAACCAGCCGGCAAAGCGCTGATATCGAATTTTTATTGCACGGAACAGACGAATTGGGGCTCGTCTTTTTAATTCCAAAGAGCTTTTGGAAAGATTCTTCAATCGAAGTCTTCCACCTGATACGTGCTGCGCAGATGCGAGCCGGGTCAATGAGCCGGCCGGCGAAGTTGCCCGCTCCGCGGCCACGGGCGGCAGTTTAGGGAGAGAAAGAGATGAAATCGGCAAAAGCTGCGCAAAGCAGCATAGAGAATGGCAGCCTGAGCATTCCGGCGGCTGAAGAAATTATCGAAGATGCATTACACGAGTTGGCATATTCGCAAGATCCCGGTATGACGCGTGCGCTCAGGTTTCTGGCGCCTCCTGGGTATCAGGCCATCGTGGAGCTGTGCAGCGAGAGCGGCCGCAGCAAGCGCCGCACTGCTTCGGCGGATACGTGGTCGCCGGAGGAGGACGAGGTACGCATCTATTTTGAGCGCATCGAGGGCGACGAACCGGCCCCGCGCTTGAGCCGCGCGCCGCGCGCCGCGGCCAGTCACGCAATGTACGAGGAGGACGATGAGCAGGAAGCGGCGCTGCCGGCCGATATCGACGCGCGCGTGAAGGAGCTGTGCGCGGCGCTGGCCGAAGCCGAGCGCGGCGGCCACGCTTTTATTGCACTCAAATGGTTCCGCGATTCCTTCCTTCCGCGTAAGGCCTTCCGCTGGAACCAACATCCGGCAACGCGGCAAGAGGTTCTGGCTGAGGCCATCCAGCGTGGCGTCGTGCTCACCAGCAAGATCGCTAACCCCAAGACTCCGACGTATCCCACCACCACCATCCGGCTCAGCCGCGCTGAGGCGGGCATGCCCGAGGAGACGCAGCGCTTTCATCCGGTCGATGTGCAGGGAGAGCCGGTTGCGGCCACGATCGATGAGGAACGGGGGGGCGAGTGAGCTTCTACTATCTTGATGCCACGGCCTTCGCCAAGCTGTTTGTGCGCGAGGCGGGCACCACTGCGACGATCCGGCTGATGGAGAGCGTGGAGGACAACTGCAAACTGATCTCGGCCGCGACGCCGCTGGAGGTCTATGCGGCGATCAGGCAGCGTGAGCGCGCCGGCGGCATTACCGCGGAAGACGCCGCATCTGCGCTCGAGACCCTTCGCCTTGAATCCGCGCGCATGGTGCAGCAGCCGCTGAATCCCGGAGTGCTTGAGGCGGCGCGCCAACTACTCGACCGCATCGCGCTACGCTGGCCCGACGCCTTGCAACTGGGCGCGGCACTGGTCGCCCGCGACATGTTTAACGGAACCGCGATCACGTTCGTCTCTGCCTCGGCGCCTCTGCTGGATGCGGCGAAAGCGGAAGGGTTCGAGACGATGGACCCCGTAAAGTTGGCGGCAGCCGAGGCAGAGACCTCGAAACACGCTGAAGTAGCGAAGGAAACAGAGTAGGCCGGCGCGGGCGGGTTGCCGCGCATCGATGCAGATCCCCAAACCAGGTGGCCTCATGACAATCTCCGCGCCCGATGCGCGCGACTCCAAATCGCAGTTGCGCAAATCCATGGGCTTCTGGGATGTGCTGCTGTTCAACATCGCTGCGGTGCTGGGGCCGCGCTGGATTGCCGCGGCGGGCCACAACGGCACGTCGTCCATCAGCCTCTGGGTGCTGGCCGCGGTCTTTTTCTTCGTGCCCGGCGCATTGGTTATCAACGAACTGTCCTCGCGCTTTCCCGAGGAGGGCGGGCTCTACGCGTGGGCGCGCGACGCCTTCGGGCCCTTTCACGGATTCATCGCCGGCTGGACCTACTGGATCTACACCGTCTTCTATTTTCCCGGGCTGCTGCTGGCCTCGGCGTCCATGTCTGCGTATATTTCCACCAGCCACGGCGCTGCGCTGGCGCAAAACCGCTCGTTTCTGATCTGGGTTTCGATGGCGCTGCTTCTGATCGCGGCGTTGCTCAACATGATCGGACTGAACATCGGCAAATGGCTGCAGAATGCGGGCGGCGTGGGCACTTATCTGCCGCTCATGATCCTGGCAGGCGTAGCCGTTGTCGTGTGCGTGCGCCACGGCTCGGTCACGCATTTCACTCTCCACAACATGATGCCCACATGGAATTGGGACACGGTGAACTTCTGGTCGCAAATTGCGTTTGCGTTTACCGGGCTGGAGCTGGTTTCCTGCATGGCCGAGGAAGTGCGCAACCCGCGCAAGACGCTGCCGCGCGCGGTCTTCGGCGCGGGCGCACTGATCGCTATCATGTACATCGCCGGAACCTTTGCCGTGCTGGCGCTCGTTCCCGCAGGCGACATCGATCCGCAGAGCGGCGTCTTTCATGCGATCTCCGTGGGGTCAGCCGCACTGAGCATTGGGTTTCTAGGAGTGCTGGCGGCCCTCCTGGTAACTGCGGGCAACGCAGGAGGCGTGGGATCGACCGTGGCCGGCGTTGCGCGCGTACCGTTCCAGGTGGGAATCGATCGCTATCTGCCCGAAGCCTTCGGCAAGATTCATCCGAAGTGGAAGACGCCATATATTTCGATTCTCGTCCAGGCCGTGCTATCAGGAGCCATCCTGCTCCTGAGTCAGATCAGCGAAACGATGCGCGGCGCATATCAATTCCTTGTTGACGCCGGCATCATTCTCTATTTCATTCCGTTCCTCTACATGTTCGCCGCCGTTATCAAGCTGGCGCGGCGCAAGGATCGCAAGGAGAATCCGCACGCCGTGCTGGTGCCGGGCGGGATGGCGGGCGTATGGATCTGCGGCAGCCTGGGATTCCTGGTGGTGCTCGCCGGCATTTTCGTTTCGCTTGTTCCTCCCGGCGACTCGGCAAATAAATTGGGATTCGAGCTCAAGCTGGTCGCAGGCACGGCGGTTTCGATTCTGATCGGCCTGATTCTGTATTGGCGCGGGGCGAGGACGAAGCAGGGAGTGGCGTAAAACGAACGCTCGAAAGTTGATTCCGATTCCATCTGCAGCCTGATGGGGCCGTGGTGTCTCTGCAGCCAGCACTCGCTATCCTGCCGGCTCGCTGCCGTATCATGGTCCCGTATGAACCTCGACGCAATCCAATCAGCCCTCCGCGAAGCCGCGCTCGACGGCTGGCTCTTTTACGACCACCATCACCGCGATCCCATCGCCGCACACATCCTCTCGCTCGACCCCAATGCCCTCATCACGCGCCGCTGGTACTACTTCATTCCCGCCGCGGGCGAGCCGCGCAAGCTGGTGCACCGCATCGAGCAGGGCCGCCTCGACGCGCTGCCCGGCTCCAAGGCCCAGTACTCAAGCTGGCAGGAACTCCACGCCGGCCTTGAGGCCATGCTCGCCGGCTTTCAGCGCATCGCCATGCAGTACTCGCCCAACAACGACATCATGTATGTCTCCATGGTCGATGCCGGAACCATCGAATTCCTGCGCTCGCTGGGCAAAGAAATCGTCAGCTCCGCCGATCTTGTCAGCCAATTTGAAGCCGTCCTCAGCGCCGAGCAAATCGCCAGCCACGCCGTCGCGCAGCGCGCCATCGACGCCATTCTCGCCGAGGGCTGGCAGGCAATCGCCCGCCGCCTGCGTCCCGCTTCCGGCAGCCCCGCCAGCTTTACCGAATACGACATGGTCGCCTGGCTAGGCGAAGCCATGCGCCGCGAAGGCCTCGTCTGGGAAAACGGCCCCGACGTCAGCGTCAACGCCAACACCTCCGACTCGCACTACGAGCCCACCGCCGGACGCGCCGCGCCCATCCGCGAGGGCGACTTCCTCCTCATCGATATCTGGGGCCGTGTCGACTCGCCCGCGCAGCGTCTTTCTACGACATCACCTGGACCGGCGTCATCGGCCGCGAACCAAGCGCCCAAAGAGCAGCTCGTCTTTGAAACCGTCCGCAACGCGCGCGACGCCGCCATCGCCGCCGTCGAGCAGGCCTTCGCCGAGAACCGTCCCATCCGCGGCTTCGAGGCCGACGACGCAGCCCGCGCCGTTATCCGCGCCGCCGGTTTTGGCGACTTCTTCACCCATCGCACCGGCCACAACATCGCCCACGAGATTCACGGCCCCGGCGCGCACCTCGACAATCTCGAAACCCACGACGCGCGCCGCATCCTGCCCAATACCTGCTTCTCCGTCGAGCCCGGCATCTACCTGCCCGACTTCGGCGTGCGCAGCGAAATCGACATGCTCACCGCTCCCGGCAAAGCTTGGGTCACCGGCCGCATCCAGCAGGAGCTGGTGAGGATCTAGAGACCTGAGGACTGTGTTAACCGGAAACAATCGAGACGCAACCGCTGTCTATAAGGGCATGGATTTCGATAGTTTCGAACCCGGTGTCATCCTTACCGATCGTTTTGACCTCTCCCTGGAGAAAATCGGCCGCCTCAGAGTACGGTCGAGCCCTCTTTTCCTGTTGAACCGACGTTCATGCGATTGCCCTGAGTAACCTGATCCCTGACCCCTGATGCCCCGCTCCATCTTGTATAGTCAAGAAGGAATGGCAACCACGCCGATCAAGCCCGCCGGCGGGCAAACAAGCACAACAGGGATTCGTCTATCTTCCCCTCATCGCCGGATGGCTCTTCCCCGGCGCAGGCCATTTTCTCCTCGGCAAATGGATCCGCGGCACGCTGCTGGCCGTCTCCATCATCGCCATGTTCGTGCTGGGCCTCGCCATGCAGGGCAAGCTCTACACCGGCGCACAGGACATTCTCGACATGCTCGGCATGGCCGGCGACCTGGGAAACGGCGCGCTCTTCTTCATAGGCCGCGCGATGGGCCTGGGCGGGCAGCCGGTGCAGACCACGGTCGCCGACTACGGCACCAAATTCATCGTCGTCGCGGGCCTGCTCAACATCATTGCCGCCGTCGACGCGCACAACCTGCGCACGGGCAGGAAATCTTCATGATCCATCCCTCCCACTTCACCGCGGTCCTGCTCTTCTCACTCTTCGCATCCACCGTCTTCGGCATCACCATGCGCGACACCCCGCGCCGCATGGTTCGCTATGGCGCCTACTGCTTCATTCTCTTCGTAGGCTCGGTCATCGTGCTCAGTTGGGTCATGTTCCTCATCGCGCGCTAGAGTTTATTCCAGGACCTCGACCACAGCACGACCGTCTCATGCGCGGCCATCAGCCACTTGCCATCGACTTTTCCGAGCACGATGAGAATGCGCCCATCGACCGTCGCTCGCCCGCCGAGAGCAAGAAGATTTCGGTTGACATGTCATTCTATTAGGCATATATCTAATAGAGCGATGGCACGTCGTTCCAGTTCGAGCAGTGAAGTCCTCCTTGGCCTGTTGACAATCCAGCCCATGTCGGGCTACGACCTCGGCCAGGTCATCCGCACCTCGGTCGGCCACTTCTGGCGCGAGAGCTACGGGCAAATCTATCCCAACCTGAAACGTCTGGCCGCAGAGGGATTGGTCACCGCGAAAGCCGAAAGGCAAAAGGGCAAACCAGACCGGCGCATCTACTCCATCACCGGCAAAGGCCGCGAGCGATTGGCCAGTTGGCTGGCCGTGGAGCCACAGCCCGAGATTCCGCGCAATGAACTGCTTCTCAAGTTGTTTTTCGGCGCGCAGGTTTCTCCTGAGATTCCCATCGCTTATCTGGAGCGCATGGCCGAGGAAGAACGCGCGCTGCTCAAGCAATTCAGGCAGGCAGAGCAGGAGATCGCCGGGAACAGGCAGTATCCCGATGCCCCCTACTGGAGAATGACGGCGCGCTTCGGCCGATTCGAGCTCGAAGCACACCTGCGCTGGGCCCGGGAAACGCTTGTTTTATTGCGCAAGATCGCCGGAGAACAGAAACGGGCCACGGACAGAAAGGCAAAACATCATGCAAGCAAATGAAGGTCCTATTGCCGGAATAGCGAAAGGGCGCAGCAAACCTGAGCCGATTGCATCTTCGCTTCACTTGGCCGGTTTTGTTCTCATCGGCCTCGCCATGGCTGGGCTCGGCCTCATGGCGCAGCACGGCCACCCGAGCGGCGCAGCCAATGGCCAACTCGCAAGCCATAGCCAGGCAATCCCCATCTATCTGACCGCGATCTTCATGGACTGGGCGCTTTTCTACTACTGCTGGGCCGGAGTGCATCGCCGCGGCGGTAGCCTCTGGTCGCTCGCCGGCGGACGATGGACTTCGTGGCGCGGCGTCGCCGTCGATCTCGGCATTGCGCTGCCTTTCTGGGCCGTCTGGGAGGGCGCAGCCTGGGCCGTGGCAACGCCGCTGGGACCCGGCAGCGCGAAGAGCGTCGCCAGCCTCCTGCCGCGCAGTCTGCCCGAAATCCTGCTCTGGATCGCGACCTGCGTCACTGCCGGCGTTTGCGAGGAGATGGTTTTTCGCGGCTATCTGCAGCGGCAGTTGTACGCTTTCGGTGGCAGCATCGCCGCCGCGGTAGCCGGCCAGGGATTGGTCTTCGGAATCTTTCACGGGTATCAGGGCTGGAAGAACGTGATCACTATCAGCGTGCTTGGTGTCCTGTTCGGTCTACTGGCCGCCTGGCGTAAAAATCTCCGCGCCAACATGATCGTGCACACATGGGCGGATCTCTGGGAGGGTTGGCTCAAGTTCCTGGTCTGGAAGTAGGAAACGGCGAGGCGCGCCCGCTGACCCTCTGGTTTGCTAAAAAGAAACCACTTCGCTGGTCACGCGGCAATTGGAGCAATTGCGACCTCGTATTGGAGCCTCTTCAGAGCCCACGGGGTAACCACACCCGACCCCTGCCACGATCTCCGTTTCATCCCTCCGTGGGTCCGCAAAGCCGATGCGGGACTGACTTGCTGCTAATATCTCCCCTATGCCGCTCTTGCTTCGAAGCATCCGCTGCGCCGCCTTGGCGCTGCTTCTCTGCGCTTGCTCTTTCCTGCCCGTCCGCGCACAAGACGCCAACGCCGCCACTCTCTCCGCCACGGCCCAACTCGACCAAATCCTCCCAAGCCTCAACCGCGGCCTTTCCATCGGCGAGGTCGCCATCTCTCCTGACGGCAAGCGTCTCGCCTGGTTCCAGGGCGGCGAGATCCGTGTCGCCCCCCTCGACAACCTCGGCCAAAGCCGGGGTCCCCAGCGACAGGTCCCCGTCGCTGGGGTGGAAAGCCGGGGTCCCCAGCGACAGGTCCTCGTCGCTGGGGTGGAAAGCCAGCGCGTCACCGCAGCCTCACCCACTCAGACGTGCTCTGAATCGGATTTCGCCTGGTCGCCCGATTCCGCCGCCCTCGTCTTCCTCTCCGATTGCGCCGATTCCGACGGGCAAATGGACCTCTATCTCACGCGCCTGGACGACAATCCGGCAAAGCGTCTGACCAATCTCCGCGGCTACGTCCACGAGCCGGCTTTTTCCCCCGATGGAACCAAGGCCGCTTTCCTTTATGTCGAAGGAGCCACCCGTCCCGCTGACGCGCTCGCAGCCCAGGACCTTCCCTCCGGCGTCATTGGCGAGGAAGGCATCGAGGTCCAGCGCGTGGCCACGATCTCCATCCCGCCGGGTTGGAACGGCGAGCCCGAACCGCCGCCAGCCGGCAACCAGCCCTCGGCCGCGCGAGAGCTCCATTTGATGCCACTCTTCAATTTCGCTACGCCCGCCAGTCTCCACGTCTACGAGTTCGACTGGTCGCCAGACTCGAAATCCCTTGCCTATATCGCCGCCGATCCTCCGGGCGAAAACAACTGGTGGGTCGCCAAACTCTACACGCAATCGTTCGAATCGTCTCCCGCCGCTGGGTCTTCTGGCTGGGAAGCGCCAAAGGCGATTCTCTCTCCCGCCGACGTACCGGGCGCGCTCCACGGCCTCCAAATTGCTGTTCCCCGCTGGTCGCCCGATGGAAAATCCATCGCATTCATCGGCGGCCTTATGAGCGATCAGGGCGTCACGGGGGGCGATGTCTGGATCGTCCCGTCCACCGGCCGAGGCGGAGCACTGCCCGCCGGTGAAGCCCTTCGCGACCTCACTGCCGGTCGCCAAGCCTCGGCCCAATGGCTCACATGGGACGGCAACAGCGCAATCTTCGTAAGCGAAATCAGCGGCGGCCATTCTCAGCTCATTCGCCTGCACGTTCCCTCCACCGCTGCGGATTCCCCGTTTTTTGACTCAAAGGTCTTCAGCATTCCGGCCACAGTCGGCGCCGGCCTACTTGAGGGCAGCCTCTCCGCCACCGCCGACCGCTCCGTCTTTGTCTTCCAGGCGAGCTCGTTCAGCACTCCCCCCGAAATTTTGAGCGCCTGGGTTAAAGTGCCTGAATCCGTCCATTCGGCTGACGCCGCCCACATCGGCCAGCTCTCCCACTTCAACGACGGCGTCCAGCCAGCCTGGGGAAAATCCGTTTCCCTCACCTGGAGAAATGACAATTTCGATGTCCAGGGCTGGCTCTTGTTGCCCAAAAACTACGATCCCACCAAAAAGTACCCGCTCCTCGTCGAGGTTCACGGCGGTCCCGCTGCTGCCGTTCTCTCCCGCTGGGATGGCGGCGCCGGCGGTTTCAGCGCCACTGCCTTTTCCGCCCTGGATTACTTCGTCCTCATGCCCAATCCCCGCGGAAGTTTTGGTCAAGGCGAGGGTTTCACTCAGGCCAATCGCAAAGACTTCGGCTACGGCGACCTCCGCGACATCCTCGCCGGTGTCGATACTGTCCTGGCCAAATACCCCGTCGATCCCAACCGAATCGGCATCGCCGGCTGGAGCTACGGCGGTTTCATGGCCATGTTCGCCGTCACCCAGACGCATCAATTCCGCGCTGCTGTCGCCGGGGCGGGCATCTCCGACTGGCTCTCCTACTACGGTGAGAACTCCATCGACCAGTGGATGATCCCCTACTTCGGCGCCTCTGTTTACGATGACCCGCAGGTCTACGCCAAAAGCTCTCCCATCACCTTCATCAAGCAGACCCAGACGCCCACACTTTTGGCCGTGGGCGATCGCGACGGCGAATGTCCTGCCCCCCAGTCCTTTGAGTTCTGGCACGCCCTGCGCGACCTCCACGTTCCCACGCAGTTGGTCGTCTACCCCAACGAGGGCCACGGCTTTGTCGACCCCGCACACCGCCGCGACGTGCTGGAACGTGCCGTCGACTGGTTCGCCCGTTATATGCCCCCCGGACCTTGACGCTTCGCTGCTCGCCCAAGGCCCGCCGGCGTCTATGGAAGAAGAGAACCGCCCAAGTTGGTAGTGGGTCAGTTTGAAAAAACCATCCCTCAGGGGCTAAAGCCCACGTAGATATTGCCGCATTTTCGGCACGGATAAATCCGTGCCCTTTCAAAACAGTTTCAAACTGACCCACTACCCCCCCAAGTTTCGTCCCATGCCAGAGGTGGCCCCGCCCTGATACACTTCTTCCTTGGAGCTTTTGGTGTGCGTTTCGCCCCTTCAGCTGCGCGCGGCAGTGTGCCGCCAGCGGCCTCTGGTTTGGGTGTGATTCGCCTGTTGCGGGCAACCCATAGCATGTAAAAGGGCGGTTATCACTCATCTTTACGAGTTCTTTGAAACCGTTCCGCGGTTCGACGGCGCGGGGCGGGGAGGATTCATGCGGCGGTTCTTGACGCTTATTTGTTTGCTTGGCCTGGCCATTCCGGCCGGGATTTCCATCTCCGGCTGCGTACGTAATCCGGGGGCGAACTATTGCAACGGCCTCGGCTACGGTATGACCGTCACTCAGGTATCGCAAATCACGCTGCAGCCGCAGATCGCGGGCATTTCGCTCTACTATGGGCAGACGACCCAAGTTCCAGCGCCCACCGCCACAACCTGCAAGGGCACTAATGCTGAGGTCGGTTCCTCGGCCTACACCTTCGGCACTACCAACAATCAGTTGGTCGACATCTCACCCACCGGAGGCCTCTGTGCCGGCACATGGAATCGCAATACAGGCGGCGGCATCGCCGACTACACCTACTGCTACTTTCCCAATCCTTTGCCGTCCACCGGCGGACTGCCCTACGGCATTGCCTATATCACGGCCACTGCCGACTCGGTCACCTCCAATCCCGTTGCGGTCTACATCCACGCGCCCGTTACCAGCATCAGCCTGGTCACCAATTCCCTCTCCAGCGCTGCTCCGGAGCAATGTTTCTCGCAGACCCAGACGGCGCAGCTGGACGCGCAGGCCTGCTACGCGGTCACCGATAGCAGCGGCGTCACCCATCAGTACGAGTTCTGCGCTCCGGCTTCAGTTAGTGCGGCGAACTACGCCTGTCAGGGCGGTCTCGCGCCAGGGGTGACCTCGGTCCCCAGTTGTGGCTCGTCCATCGGCACGCTCAATTTTACGAGCAGCAATTCTGCGGTTGCGTCCATTGCGCCCGCGACCAGTACAGAACCTTCCTCCACAATCACGGCGCTGCAACCCGGCACAACCGCTATCACTGCAACGATTGCGGGATCGGCTTCCTCGGCCGGCTACTTCTCTACCTGCCCGCCGAAATCCATCAATGTCTCCCTTGCCAATGGAAGCACCTCGGGCGTCGTCACTCAGGGCGTAACGCAAAACCTGAGAACCACCGTTCTCGATACGAATGGCAATCCGATCACTGGCCTTTCGCTGGCTTATCAGTCCACCAACCCCATCGACATTACCGCCGGAAGCAGCGGTTCCATCACCGCCGCTTACCCCGGTGTGGCTTCGATCAACGCCATCTGCGAGCCGCCGAGCTGCAATCCCGCACCGATCAACGAGATCGGCTTGAACGGCACCGGCCTATCCATTTCCTCCAACCCCGTCAACATCACTCTCCCCGGCACCACGAGCGACTTCGTCTGGTTCGGCGCCCCTGGCCAGTCGCAGTACTTTTATTCCATGGAGCTGCTCACCGGCAACCCCGGCTCTACCGTGCGCCTGCCTTACGTGCCCAACTCCATGCTGATGGACCGGGAGGGCAACAGCCTCTACTTCGGCTCCGCCCGCGAGTTGATGATCTATTCAACCGCAACCAACAGCCTGGGCACCCAGAATATAAGCGTTCCAGGCGTGGTGCTGGCCGTCTCTCCAAATGCCGGCCAGGTGCTCATCAACGATCAGATCCGCGGATTGTTCTATCTCTACAACGTTTCTTCCGGTTCGAACACCACTTTCGGCGGCATGGCGGCCTGCAATGAAAACAATCCGGGCGTTCCCTGCACCGCAGCCTCCTGGACTCCCGACTCAAACACACTCTATATCGTCGACAGCGCTGCGCTGGGGGGCGGCCACACCAACACGCTCTACGTCTATAACGTCGACACTGGCTGGAGCACCTACCCTCTTACCTCCTCTTCCGGCGGCGCGCAGAGCCTCGCCATTACCGTCCCCGGCGTGGGCGCTTATCTCGCAGGGTCTACTTACTTGGCCGCCCACACATGGTGCCCCTCCGGCACGGTTGGCAATAACGCCAGCATCCAGTTCTATCCCCAAAGCGACTATTTGAGCAGCGTCCAGACCAGCGTTTTGGGCGCCACCACGGACGGCGAGCATATTCTTGGCGCAACGCCCGGCGGCGGAAGCTCCATCACGCTCAATGATATTGGCGTCAGCATTCCTCCAACGACCTCATTCCCTGCAGCCGAATGCCCCGTGAACACCACCGTCACGCCGCAGACCATGGCGCCGCTCTCCACCAATCCCACGCAAAACGGGTCCGTAACCCTGAACGCTGGAACCGGCGTCAGCGTTTCGGCTGTCAATCAGGTTGTTACAGGTGCAGCGCCCACCACAGCCTCTGTCAGCACGGCTGCGCCCGTCGCCTTTGTTACCTACAACGCCAATTCCACGGCTACCGCGCAACTTCCCTACTACCTGCCGGCGCCAAGCGGTACCGGTTCCTTCAGCGATGTCACCCTCAATTACCCTTCCGGCGTTACTGCCACTGCCACAGCTCCGCTGGCCGGCGCGTTCTCTCCCGATAACTCCCTCTTCTTTGTCTCCACGCAGGGCGACAACGAGATTCATTTCATCAGTATTCCTACCAACTTGAATACGACCACGGCGCCGCCGACCGACACGCAGCAGGTCAGCCCCAATCTGCCCGCCTGCACGCCGGTCTCCGCTGGAGGCAACGACGCCGGTTGTCTGTATCCAACTGCGCCCAGCGCGAACACCTATGTTCCCGCTACGGTGATTACGGTCAAGCCGCGCTCTGTCACGTAAGAGCAGGGACGTTCGCCAGACCGGAGAAGCAGGCCCTTCGACTTCTTTTGGGTAGGCTCCGGCCGCTCAGGATGGCAGAAAGGATCGGCGCCCACGGGTCAATTCGACCTCCCGGCATGGCCGCAAGATAAAATCAACTCATGATTAAGGGCATCTCTTTTCTGCGTCCTGCCGGCAGCGCGGCGGCCTACGATCGGTTGGCGGGCTTTTTTGCAGCTCTGGGCTTCGCGCCCGGCAAGGGATGGAAGGAAGAGGGATCGCGCGGCGCATCGTTCCTCGCTCCGCTCGGCAATCTCGAATTCGTCGACGGAAGGTTTCCCCCCACTGCCGATGTCCTCGTCGAAGTTACCTCACTCGACTCCATCCATCAGGCCGCCGCAGCCTGGCTGCGCGCGAATGGCGGTGAAGCAGCCACCGCGCATCTCTCGCCCATCACGGAATCGCACTGGAAGTCGCGCATCTTTACTGTTGAACCTGAGCCCGGCTTCCGTTTCAGCTTCTGGGCCTGGTCCGATCCCGTGAAAGGCAAGCCTGTCGCCATCGAAGGCGATCTCTCCGCCGCCGGAATGAAATTCGGCATCGTCGTCTCCCGCTGGAACGCTGTCGTTACCGACCGCCTGCTCGATGGCGCTCTCGACGCGCTCGTGCGCAGCGGCGCCGACCGCGCCGATATTCTTGTCGTCCGCGTCCCCGGTGCATGGGAGATCCCTGCCGCCGCCCGCGCACTAGCCAACGCCGGCCGCGCTGATGCCATCGTTGCTCTCGGTTGTTTGTTGCGCGGCGAAACCGCACACTACGAGGCCATCTACAACGAAGTCGCGCGCGGTATCGGCCAGTCGCAGCAGGAAACCGGCATTCCCCACAGTTTCGGCGTGCTGACTTGCGAAACATTGGAGCAGGCCCTGAACCGCGCCGGCATCAAGGCCGGAAACAAGGGGTTCGAGGCCGCCCTCGCCGCCATCGAGATGGCCAGCCTGCGGAAAAAATTGCAACAGGATGGCCGAGCTTGACCAGCCGCCATCGCCGCAAGTCCCGCGAACTCGCCATGCAGATGCTGTTCCAGGCGGACATCGGCCGTCAGACATCCGATCAGGTCCGCGCTACCTTCTGGAAGGCGGGCGATCCCGTGGAGCCTGAAGTCCGCGGCTTCGCCGAAGACCTCTTCCGCGTCGCCGAGGACCGCCGGGAAGAGATCGATGCGCTCATCGTCGCCCATTCCCAACACTGGCGCCTGGAACGCATGCCCGCCGTCGATCGCAATCTGCTGCGCATGGCCGTAGCCGAGTTGCTTGGCTTCAAGTCCACGCCCTTCCCCATCGTCATCAATGAGGCTCTCGAAATCGGCCGTCGCTACTCTGGCCCGGAGTCCATCAACTTTCTCAACGGTGTCCTCGACTCCATCGCGCGCGGCCTCATCGCCAAATAGCCGGCTGTCGTTTCTCAGACACAGAAAACGGCGCCCAGGGCGGAATCCCAAGGCGCAATGCTGTGCGATGGAAGATCAATCGGCGTGCGGCGAAACCCAAATCTAGTTTTTGGTGGCGCAATCCCAATGCTCGTCGGCCTTTCCGTCCTTGATGCGCCAGGTGTCGAACCATGTGGTCGTATACGGCTTGCCCATGCTGTCTTTTTGTTCGGAGACGCTGAGTACAGTGACGAGGTCACCCTCAGCGAGGACAGCAACGATGGGAGCTTCCAACCTGGCAGGGATCGGCTTTGGAGCGACCTTCAAAACCTCAGTGAAAAACTTCACGACGCCGTCAAGGCCCGATTGTGCGTTCGGGTTGTGTTGAATATAGCGGTCGGTCAGATACTTGCCGGCAAGTTCCCAGTGATTCGCTTGCAAGAGGTCGAGGTACACGCCGTAGATCACCATCTTGTTGGCCTGAAGTTTGGGATCGGGGCTCTTGAAGAGGGCTTCGACATCGCGCGCGGGAACGACCGGCTCCTGCGCGCGCAGTACCGGCACAAGCGCCGCCAATAGAAAAAGGAAAACGGGCAGCTTTCTCATCGCATCTCTCCAACGATCAAGGTAGCAGCCTGCGCTCAAATATTCTCGCGCGCAAAAGAAGAACCGGGGCAAGATGGGCGTTTTTCGAAAGGCAGCATACGATTTCCCAAGCGTAGCGGAAAAAGCTATGCCAGCTTCATTCCCAGCCGCCTCGCCCGCTCCACTGTTCGCGCCGAAAGCGTGTGGCGCGCCTCTCCGGCCGCCAGCCCGACCCAGAGCTTGCCCACCGGCTTTGCGCCCAGCAGCGCGGCCGTTATGCGTAACGCGCGGGCGGCGCCGGTGGCGAGCGGGATGAGAAACCCCGGCGCAGCCGATGTGGCCACGAGTACCGCCTTGCGCGGTTGCAGCCTGGTGCGGGGCTTGGGCGCCATCTGGCCCCACGGCCAATAAAGGTAGCCGAGCAGCCGCTCCACGAAGCGCCGGAAGATTGCCGTCACGTTGTAGTAATTCACGGGCGAAGCCAGCACCACCGCGTCCGCCGCCTCAATCTCCTTGAGCATCGGCTCCAGATCGTCTTGTTGCTTGCATGGGCCTCGCTCCAAGCCCGGCTGTTGCGTGCATTCACGGCAGTTCCTGCAGAACTCGATGTGCTGCTCAGTCAGGTGAAAGGTCCGCGTCTGCGCGCCCAGCACCCGCGCGCCCTCCAGAACTGCTTCCACGGCGCGATCCGTCACCCCGCCGCTCCGGTAACTGCCCACGATCGCCACGACTCGTGCGCTCATTCGCCCCTCCGATCCTTTGCGCTCGCAGATTAGTTCAGCCCCGGCCCGCCGATGGCTTAAACCCCCGCGTCTGCCACTGTCAGCGCCGGTTCTTCTTTCCGGACTGGCGGCTTCAACGTGACGAAGATGAAGAAGCTTATCACGCACAACACCGCTATAGCATAAAAAGCGGGTCTATAACTGCCGAAATGATCGTAGACATATCCGGCGCCATAGGCCCCAACCGCTCCAAAAAAGGTACCGGCCACCATGAGAACACCGACCACCGAAGCGTATGCCTTGTGACCGAAATAATTGGCGGGCAAGGTCATGACGCAGGTGATACATGCTGCAAACCCCGCGCCAAGCAGAATCGCAGAACTCCAAAAAACGGCAGGCTGGGTCGCTTTCAGTATCAGAAGCATCCCCACGCCAAATGCAAGCGAGGCTACAGCCCAGATCAGCCGTAGCTCGATGCGGTCCCCCAACCCCGCAACCGCTAGCATGCCGAGCAACCCCGCGGCCGCCGTCAGCGAAATAAAGAATGCCGCCTGCGCGGGGGTATTCCCCAGGTCCTCCAAATGAACCACGCCATGGGCCATTAAAGCGGCATAGCCCGGGCTAAAACCAAACAAGGCCACTAGCATCAGCCAGAATGTGCGCGAATGCCAGACTTGGGAAAAACTCCAATCCTCCCGGCAATGATAAACGGTTCGCCTTGCCCGGACCGGAGCCGCGGCAGAAACAGCTTCCTCATCGGCCCTTCGGCCATCTGGAAGCTGACCCAGATCGGAAGGCCGTTCTTTGACGAAGAAAAAGGCCAGGAGCATGGCAAAAATACTGCCCGCCGCAACTGACCACCAGGCCACCCGCCAGTTTCCGCCCGAGGCCGCGATCAGGCGGTTCAGCAGCAGGGGCCCCACTATGGTGCAAATGCCTCCGCTAGTTAGAAGCACCGAGATGGCAAACGTCCTTCTATTGACAAACCACTGCGCGAGGCCCGTTTGAGCCGCCAGCGGACCGCCGGCGAAGGCGCCCAGGCCGACGACGAATCCAAAAACGATGAAGACCTGCACGGCCGTATGCACAAACAGAGCCATCATCAGAGAGCCCAGCAGCACCAGCACGCAGCCAGCGATCAGCGTTAAGCGCACGCCCTTCTTATTGATGAAGAATGCTACCAGCGGTCCGGGCACACCGGTCATCAACTGAAAAATGGCGTAGGCGGTGCCGAGCGTGCTGCGGTCGAAGTGCAGGTTGGCAGCCATATAGGGGTTGATCACAATGGCTCCGCACAAGGGGAGGCCAAAATTAGTGAACAAGATCAGCCACATGACCGCGAGCAGTTTCCATCCGTAAAATTTCACTGATCCGCTCCTCCGATCTTAATAATATAAGCGTTCTCTCCTCGCTCCGCTCCTCGTCGGGGCTACGATGCAGACTGCGGCACCAGAAGTGGGCGACATTAGGCCGCGCACAAGCAAGGATCGGTTCGCGTCCGCCAGGGGAGCCATAGGACAAGCCCCCCTCAAGTCATTTCAATGTCGTACCCCCCCCGCAAAACGTAACTTCGACAACGGTGAGGCGGACATGGTAGGTTCAGCGTATATCTCAAGGACAAATTTGTGGTTGCCACGACTGGCGGCCGTCCACGCAGTATTGGTGGTCTGCACCTGTGAGCGGCGCCGTTGATAGGGCACACCAAAAGGAGGGATCAGATGGGATCCAAATACGAGCATGTGTTCGCGCCGATCCGAATTCGAGGCGTGGAGTTCAAAAACCGGTTGGAATTGGCGCCGCCGTCTCCCAATCTTGCCGACCGGCAAGGAAGAGTGACCACTGAATTCGTCGATTTCTTCCGGTCGTTCGCGCGGGGAGGCGCCGCCATTGTTCATGTGGGCAATTCCGTGGTCGACATCAAAGAGGTCTGCGACGAAGAGCGCCAACTCGACCTCGGTTCCGACGACTGCATCCTTCCGCTGACCCTTTTTGTCGAAATGTGCCACGGCTATGGTGCACGCGCCTCGCTGGAAATCAACCACAACGGTAAGGACTCCGATCCCGGCAAGACCGGGCGTCCTGCTTTCAGTCCCTCCTCCCTGATTCCCTCGCACGAGAAGTGGCGCGCACCCGCACAGCACAGGGATCCCATGCCCACAGTGGAAATGGATCGGGCCAAGATAAAGGAAACGGTGGAAAAGTACGGGGCCGCGGCGTATCGCTGCAAGCGCGCCGGCTTCAAGATGTGCATGATCCATGGCGGCCACGGAAACCTGATCCCCCAGTTTGCCAGCCCCCTGTACAACAAGCGTACGGACGAATATGGCGGGTCCCTTGAGAACCGGGCGCGCTTTGCCATCGAGGTGCTGGACCGGGTCCGCCAGCGGTGCGGCGAAGACTTCGTTATCGAGTACCGCATGTCCGCCGATGAGATCCACCCCGACGGCATGCACTTCGAGGAGACTCTCAAGTTCGTCGAGATGATTCAGCACAAGGTCGACATCCTGCATGTCTCCGCCGGCCTGCACGGCGAGCTTCAGTACATGCGCAACTGGTGGCCGAACTACCTGATGGACCGGATGTACAACGTGCACTATGCCGCCGACATCAAGAAGGCGTTTCCAAATCTGCTGGTCTGCACGGTCGGCTCGATCATGAACGTCCACATGGCGGAGGAGATCCTTGCCGCCGGCCAGGCCGACTTTGTCGCCATGTGCCGCCCGCTGCTGGCCGATCCTGAAATGCCGCGCAAGTATGCCCTGGGACGGGAAGAAGACGTTCGTCCCTGCCTGCGCTGCCAGTACTGCGGCTCCCGCCTGCTTGTCCCCGCAGTCATCAATTGCGCCGTTAATCCTTACCTGGGCAACGAGACCGAATTCCCGGAAGGCAAGGTCAAGAAGGCCGATGTAAAGAAGAAAGTCGCGGTGGTGGGCGGTGGTCCAGCCGGCATCCAGGCGATGTTGACCCTCTGCGAGCGCGGGCACGACGTCACGCTCTACGAAGCGAGCAATCATCTGGGCGGGCATGTTGTTCCTGGCTCGGTGCTGCCCTTTAAGCAGGACATGAGAGACTACCGTGACTACCTGCTGTGCCAGGCGAAGAAGGCCCCGGCGCGCATCCTGCTCAATACGCAAGCGACGAAGGAAATGCTCGGCGCCGAAAGCTACGACGCTTTGATCGTTGCCGTCGGCTCCAAGCCCATTGTTCCTTCCCTTCCCGGCATCGACAAACCTCACGTCCACTGGGCTCCGGACGCGGATAGCGGCGAACTGCCGGTCGGCGCAAATACAGTAGTCGTGGGCGCTGGCGCGGTTGGCATCGAAACTGCGATCGGCCTCAAGCGCCGCGGCAGGGATGTGACCATCGTAGAAATGCTTCCGGATATGTCGCACCTCAGAACGTCCAGTGGCGCCGCCGCTATGGAATTGATGGCTACGCTGAAGGAACTGGATATCCCCATACGCCTCAACTGCAAGCTGGAAGAGATAGCGGATCGCAGCATCCTCTGCCGCGACATGAAGTCCGGAGAGAGGATTGAATTCCCAGCCGACACAGTGCTGCTTGCTCGGGGTGTCAGCACGCCAGGATGCGGCCGATGCGCTGCGCCGCAGCGCCCCTGAAACGGAGGTCTTCGTCGTCGGCGATGCGGCGGAAGTTGGAACCTCGCCACGGCAGTGATGTCCGCTTTTAAGGCCGCAGCGTATTCTAGCGAAGGCTGGCTTTACGAAGTTCACGGAGTTATTCCTTAACGTAGAAAAATCGCGGTTCCGGCCATAGAACCCATCTTATTGGAGTGATAGTCTTGGCGAAGACCATCCACAATTCCGGCATTTTCCCAGGTGCCGGGCTGTCCGTGGCAGCCCATGGAATGTCAGGCGGAGAGTGCCGATCCCCTGCCAATCGACGATTGAACTGGAGTGCACCCACGCGGCGTCAGGAGACGAAAAATGAGCGATTATCGTGCAATGTGGTCCGATCTGGGCCTCCACCTGGAGAAGCATGACGCCTTGCTGAGCGGTTTAGGCCAGGCATATGAAACCACTGTTCCTTTCGCAGCCCAAC
>CAWHUK010000038.1:0-64222 GCA_963832535.1 uncultured Acidobacteriota bacterium | reverse complement strand
CGTACAGATCCCACTCCGGCATCGAGTGAATCGCCACCATGGTCTGCGGCTGGCCGCTGGCCAGATAGAAGCGCTTTTCCGGCGTCATCTGGAACAGCTTCTTGCCGCCCTTGTACACGTCCAGCATGGCGTACTCGGAGTTGTAGTTCAGATTCGAGTCCTGCGTCGCGCCAACCTGCTCCAGCGTGTAGGGCCCGATCTGCATCGTGCTGTGCAGCGCCATTTCGCTTTCGATGTTGCGATTGAAGGCCGAGCCGCACAGCCCGACCACGACAATCACGACACCGATGTGAACCAGGTAGCCGCCGTAGCGGCGCGTATTGCGCCGCGTCAGCAGCCAGATGCCGCAAAAAGGTTGCGCCCCGTCTGCCGCGAGATCACGCCGGCGCCGCGCAGAAACTCCGACACAATCGCGGTCAGCACCGCCGCCGAGACCGCAAAGCCCACCAGCGCATAGAAGCTGCCCTGATCGAACGCGCCATCCTTCCACGGCCTCACGCCCGCCGCCAGGCAAACAATCACCGTGGCCCACAGCGCGATCACCGGCAGCACGAAATTGCGCTTGATGGCCTTGAGCGATGTGGCGCGCCACGGCAGCAGCGGCCCCACGCCGGTGAAGAAACAGCAGAAACAGTCCGATGGGCACGGCCACGCGGTTATAAAACGGCGCGCCCACCGTCACCTTGCTGCCTTCCACGTACTCCGACAGGATCGGAAACAGCGTGCCCCACAGAATCACGAAGCAGGCCGTCAGCAGCACCAGGTTGTTGAACAGGAAGCTCGACTCGCGGCTCACCAGCGATTCCAGCTGGTGCTCCGTCTTCAGGTGGCCGCGCTGCAGCACGTAGGTGAAGATGCACACCGCCAGCACAATGCCCATGAAGACAACGAACCACGTGCCGATGGACGACTGCGCAAAGGCGTGCACCGAGCTCACCAGCCCGCCGCGCGTCAGCAGCGTGCCCAGCATGGTGAGCAGGAAGGTGGAGAAGATCAGCCACACGTTCCAGCTCTTCATCATGCCCTTGCGCTCCTGCATCATCACCGAGTGCAGAAAGGCCGTGCCGGTCAGCCAGGGCATGAAGCTCGCGTTCTCCACCGGGTCCCAGCCCCAGTAGCCGCCCCAGCCCAGCACGGCGTAGGCCCAGTGCATGCCCAGAAAGATGCCGCAGGTCAAAAACAGCCACGTCACCATCGTCCAGGCGCGCGTGATCCTGATCCACTTTTCGCCGGGGTAGCGCATCATCAGCGCGCCCAGCGCAAAGGCGAACGGAACCGAGAAGCCCACGTAGCCCAGGTAAAGCATGGGCGGATGAATCACCATCTCCGGATACTGGAGCAGGGGATTGAGGCCGTTGCCGTCGTCGGGAATCGCGCCCTTCAGCAGCGCGAACGGCGGCGCGGCAAAGTTCAGCACCAGCAGAAAGAAGACCTGGATCCCGGCCAGAATCGTTCCCGCGTAGGCGTAGAGCTTCACATCGGTCTTGTGCCGCAGCCGCAGCACAAAGCCATAGGTCCCCAGCAGCCACGCCCACAGCAGCAGCGAACCTTCCTGGCCGCTCCACAGCGCCGCAAATTTGTAGGGGATGGGCAGCGCGCGGTTGGAGTGCTCCAGGATGTAGGTGATGGAAAAATCGTTGGTAAAGACCGACCAGACCAGCGCGAATGCCGCCGCCGGTGACGGCCACAAAACCGGCGATTCCGGCGCGGCGCGCGGTATCGGCCAGCCGCTCCGGCGAAATCCGCGCAGGCTGCCCGGTGGCAATCAGCCGTAACGCCAGCGCTCCGGCCAGAAGATTGTAGGCGGCCAAAGCTAAAGCGATAAGAAGACAAAAACTGCCAAACGCGGCCATTATGACTCCAAGATGATTCTTGCACGCACGAAGGGAAAGCGAAGACCTCCCCGACAAGGTATTGTCTCTATCCATGATAGGCCTTGAGGGTGTGATTTAGCTCACACCTTGGGCGAGATGAGTCAGTCTTCTAAGAGGCGAGCCAGTGCGCTCAGGCCGTCAGCATTCCTCTGTGCGAAAGCATTTCGTCGGTCAGGGCCAGCATCTGTTCTGCGGCAGAAGGGCTGGCGGAAGGAAAGCGACATGTTCATCCGTGTAATCGTCGGGGCTGTCGTCGGGCGCGCCCAGCACCAGCACAGGCAATGCGGCATGCGGGCGTGCAGTTCGGCCACGAAGGCCGGCCCGCGATCCCGGGGTGTGGTGCCCGGAGATGACCAGGCCAAGCTTTTTCAGCGAACTCCGGTTGTTCGACCAGACAAAGTGCCTCTGCGGCATCGGTCGCACGGCGCACGTCGCCAAATTGCGGCCCAGAAGCGACATTGTGAAGGATGCCTGGAGGGGATCGTCTTCGACCAAGAGAATTGTTGTCATGGGTCCTGCGGGCGCGCTCGAGCCCCGCATGAAGGCGCCAATTCGATTTACTATACTCGATAGCTAGGATGGCGCCCCATCCGCATCCGGTTGCCTGCGGAACGCGGTATATCGCTCTATCCGAAGAGAAACTCCTTGTCGCGCAGTTCCTTGATCGAGTCGCGCAGCCGGGCGGCCTTCTCAAACTCGAATTTTTTTGCGGCCTCGCGCATCTCGGTTTCGAGCTTGGCAATGTAGGCGTCCAGTTCCGCCTGGGAGGCAAACTCGGGAATCCCGGCCATCTCTTCCTCGGCCACTTCGCCGTATTCGGCCTTCAGAATGTGCGCCAGACCCATCTCCACCTGGCTGATGATCGACTGCGGCGTGATGCCGTTCTCCTCGTTGTATGCGCGCTGGATGGTCGCGGCGCCGGTCGGTCTCGTCGATCGCCCGCCGCATCGAGTCGGTCATGTGTCGGCGTAGAGAATCGCCCTGCCCTCCAGGTGCCGCGCCGCGCGGCCCATGGTCTGGATCAGCGACCCCGCCGAGCGCAGAAAGCCCTCCTTGTCCGCGTCGAGAATCGCCACCAGCGAAACCTCGGGCAAGTCGAGCCCCTCGCGCAGCAGGTTGATGCCGATCAGCACGTCGAACTCGCCCTTGCGCAGCCCGGCCAGCAGCTTCACGCGCTCCAGCGTCTCGATCTCGGAGTGCATGTAGCGGCAGCGCACGCCCACCTCGGTGTAGTAGCCGGCCAGGTCCTCGGCCATGCGCTTGGTCAGCGTGGTCACCAGCACGCGCTCGTTCCGCTTGGCCCGGTCGCGGATCTCCGCCAGCAGATCGTCGATCTGCCCCTTCACCGGCCGGATTTCGACCTCGGGATCGACAAGCCCCGTCGGCCGGATCACCTGCTCGACCACCACGCCTGCCGACGCGCGTCAGCTCGTACGGCCCCGGCGTGGCCGAGACGTAAACCGTCTGATGCACGCGGTTCTCAAACTCTTCAAACTTCAGCGGCCGGTTGTCCATTGCCGAGGGCAGCCGGAATCCGTAATCCACCAGCGTCTGTTTGCGGCTGCGGTCGCCGTGCCACATGCCGTGCACCTGCGGAATCGTGGCGTGGCTCTCGTCCACAAAGAGCAGAAAATCGCGCGGGAAGTAGTCGAGCAGCGTCGGCGGCGGCTCGCCCGGCAGCCGCCCGCTGAAGTGCCGCGAGTAGTTCTCGATCCCGTGGCAGTAGCCCATCGACTTGATCATCTCCAGGTCGAAGCGCGTGCGCTGGTGAACGCGCTGCGCCTCCACCATGCGGCCCTCCTGCTCCAGATGCGCCACCCACTCGTTCAGCTCGGTCACAATCGAATCGATGGCCTCGGCCTTGCGCTCCGGCTGCACCACGTAGTGGCTCTTGGGATAGATCGGCAGCCGCGAATACTTCTGCTTCACCGTGCCGAACAGGGGATCGATCTGCGCCAGCGACTCGATCTCGTCGCCGAACATCTCAATCCGGTAGGCGTTCTCGTCGTAAGTCGGAAAGACCTCGATCACGTCGCCGCGCACGCGGAACGTCCCGCGCCGAAAGTCGGTGTCGTTGCGCTCGTAGAGAATCTCCACCAGCCGCCGCGTAATGTCTTTGCGGCTGATGTGCTGCCCCTTTTCGAGCAGCAGCAACATGCCGTAGTAAGCCTCAGGCGAGCCCAGACCGTAGATGCAGCTCACCGAGCTCACGATGATCGCGTCGCGCCGCTCGAACAGGCTTCGCGTAGCCGAGAGCCGCAGCTTGTCCAGCTCCTCGTTGATCGTGGCTTCTTTCTCGATATACAGGTCGCCGGCGGGAATGTAGGCCTCGGGCTGGTAGTAGTCGTAATAGCTGACGAAATACTCGACGGCGTTCGAGGGGAAGAACTGCTTGAACTCGTGATAGAGCTGCGCGGCCAGCGTCTTGTTGTGCGCCAGGATCAGCGCCGGCCGGTTCGACTGCTCGATCACCTTGGCCATCGTGAAGGTCTTGCCCGAGCCGGTAACGCCCAGCAGCACCTGGTGCTTCTCGCCCGCCGCCAACCCCTCCATAATCTGGTCGATCGCCCGCGGCTGATCGCCCCTGGGCTTGTAGCTGGTCACGAGCTGAAAGTCCATAGCTCAATTATATGCCATGAGCGAAGAGAAGGCGAACAGAGATCAATAGCAGCAACCGCTGGGTCATTTGTCCGATGACTACTCAGAATCCCGTTTGGCGACAACACCGCTCGAATGGGCATTTCTTGCTCCCAAATTGGGAGCATGCTATCCTCTGAGAGGTGCGGATCATTGCCAGATCGACCCTCAACCGATTTGTGAACAACCGTGTCAATAGTCAGTTCAGAACTGGTGTAAAGAAGCATTTGGATGCTTGGTATGCCGAAGTCGAAAAGGCGTCCTGGAAGGATCCTGGAGAACTAAAGGCGCAGTTCCGCTCGGCCAGCATCATCTCTGGGGTGAGAGTGGTCTTTAACATCAAAGGCAATGACTATCGCCTGGTAGTAGCCATCAACTACCACTATCAGATCTTGCTGATTATCTGGTTAGGCACGCACAGGGAGTACGACAAAATTGACGCCACAAAGGTTGCCTTTGAAAAGGAGCGATATGCGGATTCATCCAATTCGAACTGAAGCCGATCACGATTCCGCAGTGAACCGGATTGCCGAATTGATTGGAGCCAAGCCCGACACGGCGGAAGGGGAGGAACTGGATATCCTTGCCACTTTGGTTGACGCATACGAAGCGAAGCATCATGCCATCGATGCACCAGACCCGATCGCCGCAATTCAGTTCCGAATGGAGCAGCAAGGGCTAACGAGAAAGAACCTGGAGCCGCTTATTGGAAGCCGCGCACGAGTCTCGGAGATCATGACGCGGCGGCGTCCGCTGACATTGGCAATGATCCGTCGAGTTCGAGATGAACTTGGCATCTCTGCCGATCTGCTAATAGGCCATTCGGGGAAGAAGCGTCGCAAGCGCGTGCGCCCGGACAAGCTCGAGCGTGCCTCGGTCAATTCAAGAAGACAAACCGCGGCTGGTTGAATCGTGCTCGCAATCGGCTGCCGGCCATCACTAACGACATTGTTTGTCGTTGGCTGGTGACGGACCACGCCTACGCTCGAGCAGGACGATTTAGATCGTGGCCCTCCCATCCTTCCGCGATGAACATGCGGAAGGATGGGCGCCCGGCCGCGACCGCTTAGGGCCCAGCCGTTTCCCGATGCCGTCAGCCGCCCAGCCTACCTGTCCGTGCACACAAAACTCGCCGCATCGTTCGCATCTCCCGACCCTTTATATCGTCGCATACTGCGGATAAGTGGCAGAGCGGCCGCGAGGCAGGCTTTTGCTGCGGAGAACTCTTTGCGATGATTCTCTCTGGAGCCTTTCCCGTTTCCACCCACCCGTCAATCACGGAAAGCATGTCGGTTACGGTGGGCGCATCGCCGCCGCCGCAATGACCCATGCCG
Organism: uncultured Acidobacteriota bacterium; assembly: GCA_963832535.1. GTDB lineage: Bacteria > Acidobacteriota > Terriglobia > Terriglobales > Acidobacteriaceae > Telmatobacter. The sequence continues at coordinate 58,377 of CAWHUK010000038.1, read as the reverse complement.
GGAATCATGAAGAGGCGAGACCGAATCCGCCGTTTCTTCCTCTGGCAGCTCGGCTTCGATGGCTTTGTAATACGCAACGGTGTTGGGCGCCGGAATCAGGCCATCCGACCAGCCGTGGGAAAGCAGCAGCTTGCCGCCTCCCGCCAGATAAGCGGCCAGGCCGTCGCTGGGGACATCCAGAATATCGCTCCCGGCCTTGTAGCTTGCGGCAAGGTCCGTGTCGTAGTTGTAGCTTTTGAAATCCCACGTCGGATCATGGAATACGAGGTCGCGGAAGTAGGAGGTTGCCACCGGGAAGGGCTCTTTGCCCCCTATCGAGGACCATCAACTGCTGCTCGCTGCCCGGCTCGTATCCCGCAAAAATCTGCGCTCCGGTTCGCGGGTTCTTCGGGCCGGCGTAGATGTCGTGCAGCGCCTCAACCTGCGGGCGGTAAGGCAGCCCTCGCTGGGCGTGCCCTTGCACTCCAGGCTTGCCGGATCGAAGCGGCAGTCTTCAGGGTCTGCCACGATGCCGTCTTTCAAGCCGTCCCTGGCATCGCATTGTTCGATGAACGCCTTCTGTACGGCCATCATATTGCTCATGGTGAGCCGGTGCGCTTCGTCTTTCATGGCGGCATAGCCGGTCCACACGGTTCCAATCATCAGGTCCACCATGGGATTGGCAGGCGCCATGGCCGAAATTCCGTTGTAGTCCTCCGGATAACGGTAGGCTTCCATCAGACCCTGCCGTCCGCCGGTGGAACAACTGACCCAAAGCGAGGTCCTGTTCCTTGCGCCCGTAATATGCCGCCAGGATGAGCTTGGCCTTGACCGTCATTTCATGAACGGCGCGATATCCAAAGTCGATGAGCTTCTCCGGGTGGCCGACGGCCCACGCCCCACTCATGCCGTTGCCCGTGTGCCCGGTATCCGTCGCCACCACCGCATATCCTCGCGTCACCGGTTCGGCCATCGAGAAATAACCGATGGTGCCGGCCCAGATTCCATTGCCGATGCCCACCAGCTTGCCATTCCAGCCCTGAGCGGGCATCCAGACCTCAATTTTGATATCGGAATCGGCAGTTGGCGTTGAGGTAGCGGTCACCCGGCAAAAAGCCGGCATGTTCTTGTACGCCGCAAAAACTCCCGGCCCGCCCATGGGGAAGCCCATACTGCCCGGCGGGGGCGTGAAAGCGCCCGCTGCAACCAGAGTGGCTGAAGTGATCTTTCCGTCCTGCAGCGCCGTCGAGGCGACGCTCTCGCAGGTAGCCGCAGCTGCCGGCCGAACCAGCATGACCATCCCTATGGCCGCAATCGGAAGAAAGCGCATAAAACGATCCAGCATTCTTTTCTCCTTTTCTCCCCGGTAGCCGGTGCTCACGCGGCATCGAGATACAGGCGCTTACGACAGACAACCTAGCCCGGAATACCGACCCAACACTTTACACCTGAATCCGATAGATGGACAACCTAAAATTTGACCCGCCATCGAGACGCGGATTGCGATTTGAAATAAACTTGCACTGGTAAACAAAAGTGTGTACGATGTCGAGTAGCCTGAAAGTCGCACGATGAAGAGTTCCGAGTTCAAGCGTTGGCTGGCGAAACAAGGCGTCACCTTCGGAACGCAAGAGGGCGGCCACCTCAAGGTCTTCTTCGGCGGCAAACAGTCGATTTTGCCGATGCACGGCAAGGACCTTCCCAAGGGGCTTGTCGAGAGCATTAAGAAGCAGCTCGGGCTCAAAAAGAGAGAGGGGTGAAGTCGATGCAAGGATACCCTGCAAGACTCCGTAAAGACGGCAAGTTCATCACTGTGACCTTTCCTGACATTCCTGAAGCCATCACCTTTGGCAACAATCGCGCCCATGCCCTCGAAATGGCGAAAGAAGCTCTCGAACTGTCGATGGAGTTCTACTTCGACGACATGCGCCCGGTGCCGATGCCGTCGAAGCCCAAGCGGGGTCAAGCGGTGGTCGAGCTCTCCCCCAGCGTCGCGGCGAAGGTTCTCTTGCTGAACGAAATGCTTCGGCAAAACGTGCGTCCTATCGATCTGGCGCGGCGCCTGGGCACAACGAAACAGGAAGTGAACCGTCTCACCAACCTCAGGCACCCGACGAAGATCGACCGCATCGATGCGGCCCTTCGCGCCTTGGGCAAGCGCCTGTACGTAGAAGCAGCGTAGAGCGCTGGGTGCCCAGGTCCCTCGCAGTTGGGGACCTGGGATACCACATTGCGTCGCCCCGGTCACTCGGCTTGTTGATAAGTCGCGCATACCCTATACACTTTTCCCATGGCCAAACGCATCGGCATACATCTGGGAACGGCGGGCGGAGCCTCAAATGCCATCGAGCGCGCCCACGAGATCGGCGCCAACACACTCCAGATCTTCTCCTCAAGCCCGCGCATGTGGCGCGCGGCCAAAATCGACCCGAAGCAGGCCGAGCGCATGCGCGAATTGCGCGCCAAGCTCGACGTTGGCCCGCTCGTCATCCATACCGGCTACCTGATCAACATTTGCAGCCAGTCCAGCGAGATTCGCGAGAAGAGCGTGGCGGCCTTTCGCGGCGAGATCGAGCGGGCGCTGGCGCTGGGCGCGGAATACCTCGTCCTGCACCCCGGTTCGTGGAGAGGGCTCACCCGCGACGAAGGCCTGAAACTTGCTGCCGGCTCCATCGAGCGCTCCATCGACGGTCTCGCCTGGCAGAGCACTTCGTTCCACATTCTCATTGAGAACACGGCCGGCGCGGAGTTTTCGCTGGGCGGCAGCTTCGAGCAGGTAGCGGAGCTCGTCCAGCGGCTCAAGACCCACGCTCCCGTCGCCGTCTGCCTCGACACATGCCACAGTCACGTTGCCGGCTACGATCTCGTAAGCGCCGAAGGCTATGCGGAGACCATGAAACAAGCCGCTGCGACCGTGACTTTCGACGCCGTTCGCGTCTGGCACTGCAATGACGCCAAGGCCGCGCGGGGATCGAAGCTCGACCGGCACGAGCACATCGGGCAGGGAACCATGGGCATTGAGCCTTTCCGCCGTCTGCTCAACGATCCGCGCTTCGCCCATTGCGCCTTCATCGCCGAAACTCCGGTCGACGAGCCCGGCGACGAAGAGCGGAACGTGCGCGTGCTCAAAAGCCTGGTGGAATGACTGAATGCTTCGATTGAAATTGCGGGTAGCATTATGCTACCATGATTCCAGTGAGGTAAAGGGATGGGTCAGCCAGTCAAGCTCTCGGATTCGTTGGTATTGGATGCCCGCATCGCCGGAGAGGCGCAGCAGCGTTCCATCGCCGGCCAGGTGGAGTTCTGGGCCAGGCTGGGGCGGTCTGTGGATCTGCTGCTGGAGGGCAAAAAGGTTCTGGAGCTTTCCCGCGCGTCCGCTTCGATCTCGCTGTCTGAACTCCTGGATGTGGTCGATACCCCCAAGGGCAGGGAAATGTTCAGGGCGTACCTTGAGAGCGAGCCTTTCCCGCACTATGAACCGCATCCGACGAATCTGGATCTGCTGGTAAGAATCGACGCAGACGGCACGCGAACCGCAGGGCGATTTGTTGACCGTGTTTTCACGCCCAATGAAGCGCCGCGCCGGGGGTCCCGCAGTCCGCCCAGCCCGACCGAGAGCTTCCGGCGCTCGAAGCGGGGCGGCACGGGAGATCAGACTCGCAGGGGCCGGGGCCGCTTGATGGACGATATCCTCAGCCGCAGACCGATTGTTGTTGCGCTGGCTGGGCCGAATGGAGCAGGGAAAAGCTCCTTCTATCTTTACGTATCTCCAGCACTCCGGACTTCGGTTTGTAAATGCTGACGTGCTGGCCCTGGAGTTGGGAATCGATCCATATAAGGCTGCTCAGGCTGCCGACGATGTCCGCCGCCGGCTTGTGGCGATGCGCGAGAGCTTCATTTTTGAGACGGTTTTCTCCGATCCCGTTGGAGACAAGCTCAACTTCCTCAAAGAAGCTGAGGAAGCGGGCTACACGGCGCTCTTGTTATTCATCGGAATACCGACGGCGCAGTTTTCCGATATGAGGGTGTCCATACGGGTTTCGAAGGGCGGCCACGATGTGCCGAGGGACAAACTGGCAGAGCGATTCCCGCGCATTCTCGAAAATCTGAGGAAAGCCCTGGTCAGTCTTCGAAATGTGCGCGTGTACGACAACAGCAGTATGAAGCGTCCTTACCGTCTGGTGCTGAAGCTGCAGGATGGCTCAGCCATGGAGCTGCATTCACCCACCCCTGACTGGCTTCGCCCGCTGCTGCCTGCGCAGTGAGGGAACACCAGCTCCGTTTACACTGAAAAGTGATGGCGGAAGACAACGAACTGCGCTACGATCCGGCGGTAATCGAGAAAAAATGGCAGGAGCGGTGGGCCGCCGACCCCGCCACGGACGAGCTGCTACCCCTCGCGGCCGGACCCCGTCCGCGGGGACCCCGGCCTCAAGCAACAAACCCAAGTACTACGTGCTGGAGATGCTGCCTTATCCCAGCGGCCAGCTGCACATGGGCCACGTGCGCAACTACGCCATCGGCGACGCGCTGGCCCGGCAGATGTGGATGCGCGGCTACAACGTGCTGCACCCCATGGGCTGGGACGCCTTCGGGCTCCCGGCCGAAAACGCTGCGCTCAAAAACAATACCCCTCCGCGCCAGTGGACCCTGAGCAACATCGCCGCCATGAAGCAGCAGATGCTGCGCCTTGGCCTCGGCTACGACTGGGCAACCGAAGTCACCACCTGCCTGCCCGAGTACTACCGCTGGAACCAGTGGTTCTTTCTGCGGATGTACGAGAAGGGGTTGGTCTACCGCAAAAAGAGCAAGGTGAACTGGTGCCCCGAGTGCGCCACCGTGCTCGCCAACGAGCAGGTTGTCGACGGCTGCTGCTGGCGTCACGAAGACACCAAAGTAGAGCAGCGCGATCTGGAGCAGTGGTTCTTCCGCATCACCGCCTACGCGCAGGAGCTGCTCGACGGGCTCGACAAGCTCGACGGCTGGCCCGAAAAAGTGCGCACCATGCAGCGCAACTGGATCGGCCGCAGCGAGGGAACAGAGGTTGATTTCTTTCTTGAAAGAGACAGGTCAGCTACCGGTGAGCTAAGTCGCTCGCAGGGGCCCCAGGGACAGGGATCGAAAACACGCATCCGCGTGTTCACCACGCGCGTCGACACGATCTTCGGCGCGACCAGCGTGCAGTTGGCGCCCGAGCATCCGCTTGTCGCAACTTTCGCCGCAGCCGATGCAAAGCTCAAGGCACAGGTAGCGAAGCTACTCGAAGAACAGAAGAAAGCCAGGGAAGCCGGCGACGTGGGCGCTATTGAGAAACACGGCGTGCCCACAGGCCGCTTCGCCATCAATCCCTACAGCGGCGAGCGCGTGCCCATCTGGGTGGCGAATTACATCCTCATGGACTACGGCACCGGCGCCATCATGAGCGTGCCCGGCCACGATGAGCGCGACTTTGAGTTCGCAACCAAGTACGGCATCGAGATTCGCCAGGTCATCAAGCCGGCTCGTAGAAACTGAGGAGACCAGAAGCCTCCCGTTCTCTCGGAAGACGGCGTGCTGGTCAATTCCGGCGAATATAACGGATTGAGCTGCGCCAAGGCGCAGAACGCTCCAAAAGTCTGCCGCCCGGCAGGGCTTTGGCGAAGCAAAGGTCATCTTTCGCTTGAAGGATTGGGGCGTGAGCCGCCAGCGCTACTGGGGCACGCCGATCCCCATGCTTTACTGTCTGTCTCACTGCGAGGGCGACGGCCTGGTTCCCGTTCCCGACGATCAGTTGCCCGTGATCTTGCCCGAGCAGATCGAGATTACGCAACAGGGCGGCTCGCCGCTGGGCCGCGTGCCGGGGTTTGTGAACACCACTTGCCCCAGGTGCGGAGGCCCGGCGCGCCGCGAAACCGACACCATGGATACCTTCGTCGATTCGAGCTGGTACTTTTACCGCTACACCGACGCGAAAAATACCAAGGCCCCGTTCGACCCGGCGACGGCGCAGTACTGGTTTCCCATCGATCAGTACATTGGCGGCGTGGAGCACGCCATTCTGCACCTGATCTACTCGCGCTTCTGGACCAAGGTGATGCGCGACCTGGGCCTGGTGAAAAACGACGAGCCCGCCAGGCGTCTTTTCACGCAGGGCATGGTCATCAAAGACGGCGCCAAGATGTCGAAGTCGAAGGGCAACGTTGTGTCGCCCGACGACATGGTGGCCCGCTACGGCGCCGACGCCACGCGCATGTACGCGCTGTTTGCCGCGCCGCCCGACCGCGACCTCGACTGGCAGGAAGACGGCGTGGCCGGCGTGAGCCGCTTCCTGAGCCGCGTGTGGCGGCTGGTCAACAAATACGCGCCAGTAGCGCGACAGGCCGCATCGCCGCAACATTCGTCAAAAACGCAAAAGGGCGAAGCTCTCATCCGCAAGATGCACCAGACCATCGCCAGAATCACGCACGATTTCGAGGGCCGTTGGCACTTCAACACCTGCGTGGCGGCGATTATGGAGTTCGTGAACGAACTGCAGGCCGCCGATGCGCAACTTGCCGCGGGCGAAATCCCTGCGGCGGTGGTGCACGAGTTTTTGCGCACGCTGGCACTGCTGCTCGCGCCCTTTGCGCCATTTTTGGCTGCCGAGCTGTGGGAGCATCTGGGCGAAGAGGGAGCGATTCTCCGTGCGCCCTGGCCGCAGAGCGACCCAGAACTGGCGCGGGAAGACGAAATCGAGATCCCAGTCCAGATCAACGGCAAACTCACGGCCGTAGTCCGCGTGGCAGCCGGAGCTGACGCCAAAATGATCGAAGCCGCGGCGATGGCCGATGAAAAAGTGCGCTCGCGCTCAGCAGGCAAGACCATAGCGAAGGTCATCGTTGTGCCAGGCCGCGCGGTCAACCTGGTTGTGAAGTAAGGAGCGGCGCGATGGCCGCAGTTGGCGCCAACCCGCCCGTGCGCGGAACCCAGTTGCTGGTCGAGCACATGGGCGAGGTCTTCCGGCGCCCTTCACTCATCGCCATCGACGTTGCCTGGCGCTGGCTCTTTGGAATTCCGTTTCTTCTCGTCTGCTTTGCTCAGGCCCGGCAGATTCTCACGTCATTTCCACTGGATTCCTCGGGCTTCAATTCCATCGACACGCAGAATCCCTGGGTCGCGGCGGTGCAGATTACGAATGTGGCTGCGTATTACGAGCCGCACCTGCTCGCTGTGCTGCGATGGCTGCTGCCCGTCGCCGCGCTTGCCTGGGTCGTGGTTTCCGGTTTCGGCCGCAGTCTCCTTCTGCGGCGCATGGAAGCTGGACTGCCATTTCGCCCCATCGCAATGATGGTTCTGCAAGCCGCATGGCTGGCTCTGCTGGCTCTCATGCTTCTGGGTTGGTTTGGTTCCATGCGGTGGGTTGCAGCTACGCACATCGCCGTGGCCGGCGAGCCCGACCTGGTTGGCTATTTCATCTGGGCCATCTTTCTCGCGCTCGGTTTCTTCACAGCGTTTGCGCTCGTCAGTTGGCCACTTTCGATCGCGCCGCTCCTGGCCCTCTTTGAGCGTCGCTCCGTGCTGTCTGCTCTTGGTCAAAGCCTGCGTCTTGGCAGGTCCTTTACTGGCAAACTGGCCGAGATCAACCTGGTCATGGGCATCGTCAAGCTGGCGCTCATCGTGCTCGCCATGGTCTTTGCCGCAGCTCCGCTGCCATTCAGCGACGAGTTGGGCCCGAGCGCCCTGCATTTCGTGTGGGCCGCTTCACTTGCTTTTTTTCTTGTCGCTAATGACTACTTCCAGGTGGTCCGGCTGAAAGCGTTTATAGAATTCTGGAAAGTCTTCAGAAAACAGCGAGCCGGCGAGCAGGCACGTTAGCGCGCCTGCCGTCTCATGCAACCCACCAAGTGCATTTGACTCGAATATTGTCCGCTCAGCGAGTGTGGTGTCCCGGAAGTTCGTCGCAAGAGCCGGAGGTTCCAGCCGCAGGCCCTTCGACTGCATTTGGCCGCAAAAGCGGCCAAACTTCGCTCAGGAGGACAGTGCACTAATGACGGGAACTGTAGAGACAGAACATTAGAACAACTTCAGCCGGATAACCAGATACTTCTTTGGATCTTGGCGAATGCTTTTTATGAGCTGCTGCGCCTGATCCGCAGTCTGGTCCAGATGGTCGTAGAGCGCGCGGTTCTGCACCAACTGGCCTACCGTACCCTGGCCTGCATTGATGCTTTTCAGAATGTTGTCGAGGTTGGTCACCGTGTCGTCCAGCTTCTGCGCGAATTCGGGATCCTTGACGAGCTTGCCCACCGAACCCTTGCCGGAGTTGATTTGAGCCACCAACTGGTTGGTATTCGCGATAGCGGAGTTCAGATTATTGTAAAGCGTCTCGTCCTTCAGCAGCTTGCCTGCCGTGCCTTTGCCGGCATCCAGATCGGCAGTGATCGAATTCATCCGATCCGCCAATGAGTTCAACTTCGTGTAAAGCGTGTCGTCGTTGATCAGCTTACCTAGCGATCCTTTTCCTTGAGCGATCGCTCCCGTGATCGCCTCGATATTGGTTGCAACGGATACAAATTTTTTGGCCAGCACAGGATCGTTGATGAGTTCACCCACCGTTCCGCGCGTGGTATTGAGAGTGTCGATCAGGGTTTCAACTTTGGTCACCAGCTGGTCGATCTTTTCAATAGAGACTTGGCTGCTGCTGATGACGGATTGAATGGTGGGCGCGCCGGACGCTTTGAGCTCGGCGTTATTGGTTGGCGTCGGGCCGTGGGCGTGAGTGGAATCGATATCCACGTAGCTATCGCCCAGCACGCCGGCCGCTTGAATCGAGGTTACCGAATCGGTGTGCAGGTCGTAGAGATATTTCTCCCCCACATCCATGACCACTTCGACAGGAGTCGGATTCCGGTCAGGGACCACGCGCATGTGCTTCACATTGCCAATCGTGACGCCTTCAAGCGACACCACTGCGCCCTCTTTCAGTCCAGCGGCATTGGGAAAGTACGAACGCAGGACGATTCTGCGTGCGAAAAGACCGCCCGTGGAGCCAGTCATGAGAAAAATGAGCGCGATCAGCAGGACGATGCCGGCCAGCACCAACGCCCCCACCCTCAGTTGTGACCACTGAATCTCTCTGCGGCTTGGCACGTCCCTCCTCTTCAACAAGCTCAGTGGTTTACGCATCGAGAATAGCAGAATAGGCTGTTTTACGGGCCGTCTTCTAGCACGACGCTGGCCATGGCGAGTGTCGCGGTATGGGTTAAGGAAAGCACGGAACGCACGACGCCCAGGCGGCCGGCAATTTGCGCGGCGCGGCCATGAAAACGGATGCCGGGCCTCCCGCTTGGCGCCCGGACCACTTCGATCTCGAGCCAACTCACCCCGTAGCTGATGCCGGTGCCCAGCGCCTTGGCTGCGGCCTCTTTGGCGGCGAACCGGGCCGCGAAACTTTCTGCCGATTTGCGCTTGCGCAGGCAGTAGGCCTGTTCTGCGCCAAGAAATACTCGGTCGAGAAAACGCTTGCCGTAGCGATCTACTGCGTGTTGGATGCGCGCAATCTCCACCATGTCGATTCCGGTCCCGGCGATCATGCTACCAAACTACAACATGCAGCCTTTCCGGCGCTTGGCTCTCTGGCCCCTCTGATGCCTCGCGCCACACCCGTGCTCCGGCGAGCGTTGGCGAGACCCATTCAATTACCACCGCACACGTTTTAAAGGCTCGGCAAGGCCAGGTTGTTCCAAAGGCGGTCAAGCGCCGTTCGACTCCGCAACAGCCATCATCCGATCTCGCCCGGCTCCGATAAACAGCCTATGAGGCTGAAAGTGTCGAGCCAGGATCGAAGTCAGACAATGAGCATCCAGTGGGCGATGCAGATGAAGGCCGTCTCCACCGAGGAGCCGTCGCGCCTGATACAGTCTCTTACCGGGGCCATTCTCGGCTGTGGGGGCTGGGTGTTAAGCCGAGGAGCGAACGATACCGGCGCGGTGAACATGTTATTCGAATTCGAGCGTCAGGCATGCGTCGACATCTACAGCATTCTCATTGCGGCGGGAGTCGAACTGAGCCAAAACGGGCACATCCGCATCACCGAACTTTGCCAATGCACCCGCAGCCATCAAAAGGATTGCGGCGCGGAGATAGCCAGCATCGATCTCGAGATTCAGACCTTTCCCGTGGAGTTGGTCTCCGCGCCGGGCGCTTGCGGGTCGGCGTAAGGCTGCACCCGCTTACCACGAAACGCCTGCGGGAATCTCATCCCACCTCGACGAGCCCATACCGCCGTTGCCATTTTTCCTTGAGGCTTGCCCGCATGGCCGCGCGCTCGGCCTCGGTCGCCTCGGCGCCCTTATTGTCTGCAAACCGCGCCGCCTCCAGCTTGGCCAGCTCCAGCAGTTTTCGGTCCCGCAACAGATTCGCCACGCGAAACTCCGGCAGGCCCGCCTGCCGCGTGCCGAAAAACTCTCCCGGCCCGCGCAGCGAAAGGTCCAGCTCCGCCAGCTCGAATCCGTCTTGTGTGCGCACCATTGCGTTCAATCGCTCTTCGCCGGGCTCGGAGATGTGCGCGCCGGTCATCAGGATGCAATAGCTCTTCGCGGCGCCGCGCCCCACGCGCCCGCGCAACTGATGCAACTGCGCCAGCCCGAACCGATCCGCGTGCTCCACCACCATCACCGTGGCGTTCGAAACATCTACGCCCACCTCGATCACCGTGGTGGACACCAGCACATCGATCTCGCCCCGCTGGAAGCGGCGCATGATCACTTCCTTTTCGTCTGCGTCCAGCCGCCCGTGCAACAGCCCTACGCGCAAACCTGCCAGCGGTCCCGACCGGAGTTTTTCGTACATCTCAACCGCGGACCGCAGACCGGATTTTGCATTTGGGCTTGCCTCCTGTGCCGACTTGGGAAACAGCTCTGCCGCCTTCCGCTTTTGCACGCGCTTCCGCACAGGCGCTGTGTGCCCCATTCTAGCCGCAGGGTAGGTTTCTAATCTCTCCGCACCGGCTTCCGTCTCGTCGCGCGAGAAATCCAGCTCCGGCTGGTCGTCCTTCGTTCCCTCGATGATCGGGTAAACGATATACGCCTGCCGTCCCTGCGCCACTTGCTTCCGCACAAAACCCCACACCTCTTCCGCCTGCGCGCTTATCACGCGCCTGGTTTGGATCGGCGTCCGGCCGGGCGGCATCTCATCCAGAACACTCAGGTCCAGATCGCCATAAAGCGAAAGAGCCAGCGTGCGCGGAATGGGCGTGGCCGTCATCACCAGCACGTCGGGCTCGGGCTGATTCGGCTTCTTCATCAGCTTGAATCGCTGCAACACTCCGAACCTGTGCTGTTCGTCCACCACAACCAGTCCCAGCCGCTCAAACTCCACCTTCTCTTCAATCAGTGCATGCGTTCCAATTACCAGGTTCGCCTCACCGCGGTTGATCAGCCCGCGGTTGGTGCGCTTGCGATCCTCGTCGAGCGAACCTGTCAGCAGCACAATACGTGGATTGCGCGACGATTTTTCGAGCAGTTTGCGCGCCGCCAGATAATGCTGCGTGGCCAAAATCTCGGTGGGCGCCATGAGCGCGGCCTGGTAGCCGTTTTCCATGGCCACCAGCATGGCCTGGAACGCGACAATCGTCTTGCCTGAGCCCACATCGCCCTGCAGCAGCCTCCGCATGGGGCTGGGCGCGCGCATGTCGGAGACAATCTCGCCCAGCGCCCGCTTCTGGGCAGTGGTGGGATGAAAGGGAAGCACCTCGCGAATCGCTTGGCGCACCTTGTCGCTGGTGGCAAAGCTGATGCCTTTGCGCTCCTTCATACGCCGCCGCTTCAGTTCCAGCGCCAGTTCCAGATAAAACAGCTCTTCGAAGATCAGCCGCCGGTGGGCTGGGGTTGCCGCGATTTGCAACTCAGCAAAAGACGTTCCTTCCGGCGGAAAGTGCACCTCGCGTAACGCCGCTTCGCGATCCGGTAAATCCAGCCGCTCAAGCATCGCGCGCGGCAGGCTCTCCGCCACGGCGCCACGCACGCCTTCGAGCAGGTTGAAGATCACCTTGCGCTGCCATCGCGACGCTAGACGGCTGCCGCCCAGCGACTCGTACACAGGCGTGATGCGGCCCACCTCCAAGAGGCGCGTCTCCGCATCGTCGCTCGCATCCGGCAGCACCTCAAACTGCGGCTGGATCATCTTTAAGTTGCTGGTCGACCGCGACGGCTCCACTTTCCCGTACAGCGCAACGGTTTGCCCGGCCTGAAACTTGCCTTGTAAATATGTTGCGTTGAACCAGATGCATTTGAGCGCGTAGCGGCCTTGTCCCACGGTCAGCTCGAAGAGCGGCATCCGGCGCGTGCGCAGCAGCATCGATCCCCGCACCTCCGCGATCACGCTGGCCACTTCGCCCGGCTTCAGTTCGTCCAGGCTGCGCGGGTTCTGCCGGTCCTCGTAGCGAAAGGGAAGATGGTACAGCAGGTCCTCGGCGGTCTGGATGCCTTTGGCTGCAAGCATCTCCGCCACGCGCGGTCCCACGCCGCGCACATACATCACTGGAGTTTCGAGGGTGGGCACAATCGGAATGCTAAATGGCGCGCGCGCGCAGCGACAAACGCCAGCCCCGGCTCGCGAGATCTCGCGATAGCGCCGATTACCGGGAAGGAATCCGCTCCTCCTTCGAAACACGAGTTCCAAAGTTCAAGGGAAATAAGGGCAGGCAAGCTGGCGTAACTGCGACCGCGCAAACACTCCACGGCGCCTGCATTAGCTGAACCCCAGCACCGGATGCGGCACGTACGGCTCCTCCAGCGCAGCCATCTCTTCCGCCGATAGGCGGAGGGAGAGTGCGGCCGCAGCATCCTCGAGATGATGCGGCTTGCTGGCTCCCACTATTGGGGCAGTCACGCCCGGCTTGGCCAGCAGCCACGCCAGTGCGACTTGCGCGCGGGGAACTCCACGCTTTTCCGCCACTTCGCCCAGCCGGTCCACGACCTTGCGATCGGCTTCCTCGGTCCCCGTGTACAGGAGCTTGGCGAATCCATCGGTCTCCGACCGCTTCGTCGTCTCGCTTTTCCATGCTCGCGTCAACCTTCCGCGCGCGAGCGGGCTCCAGGGAATTACGGCGATGCCCTCTGCCTGGCACAACCCGATCATTTCGCGCTCCTCCTCGCGGTAGAGCAGGTTGTAGTGATTTTGCATGGAGACGAAGCGCGTCCAGCCGTGCCGGTCGGCCAGATAAAGCGCCTTGGCGAACTGCCACGCATACATCGACGAGGCGCCGATATACCGCACCTTTCCCGCCTTCACCACATCGTGCAGCGCTTCCAGTGTCTCCTCGATGGGCGTTTCGTAGTCCCAGCGATGAATCTGGTAGAGGTCCACGTAGTCGGTCTGGAGGCGCGTGAGGCTTTGGTCGAGCTCAAAGAGAATGGCCTTACGCGAGAGTCCCTGCCCGTTGGGATCGTCGCGCATTGCACCGCGCACTTTGGTAGCGATCACGACGGCCTCGCGCCGCACGCTAGCCTTCAGAAAACGGCCCAACACGGCCTCGCTGTCGCCGCCCGAGTACACGTTGGCCGTATCGAAAAAAATGATGCCTAGATCGAGGGCCTGACGCAGAAACGGCTGGGTATCCGCTTCGTTCAACGTCCACGCATGCTGCCCTGGAAGCAATTTGCCGGCGGGTGGGCTTCCGTAGGTCATGCAGCCAAGACAGATGCGCGAAACTTTCAGTCCGGTATGGCCAAGCTTGACGTAGTCCATCGCTTCTCCTGCACTAAGTGTAGGGCATCGGCGCGCTTTGGTTCAGATCGTTCGGCGCGTTAATCTGAAGTCTGGACGCTTGCGCCAGCGCCAATTACCTATTAGTTGGATTTGCGGGGTTTTTTGGTGGCAGGTACACTCGTAAGTTGAGTCGTGAGAGCCCGCGGCGATTCGATTTTTTGGCGTGGAGGCCTCCCAAAACAACTTTTGATCGCGCGGCGGGGTCTAACTATGCATCGCTTCGGGGAGCGTGGGTCAGCGGTGTCTCCAGTAAGCTCCGGCTAAAGAAGGGGATGCGCGTCCAACCAGTCAAAAGCAATCGCAATGGGCGGAAAGGCGCCGGACGAATTGAGCCAGAAGACGTCAGACCGATCGGTTGAGCGAATCCGCCCCGTGCGTTCCGGCAGTCCGGAATCGAAATCCCATTCGCTCCGGCATTGGCCGGCGCGGGCGCTGGCGCTTGCCGCGCTGCCGGCTCTGTTTGCGCTCGCCGGCTGCGGCGGGACGCCGTTGGCCGGCTCATCCAACGGCGCCTTCTCCATTTCCCCCGGCACGGCGGCGATTGACACCAATTGCACCGGCTGCAACACCACCAACTCCTCGGGCGCGACTGTGGAGCAGTTTTCGGCCACGCTCTCCGGCGGAGGTGCGGCCAGCGTCACCTGGTCCGTTTCCGGCGGCGATGCGAATTCCGGCCCCGGAACCATTACCGCCAGCGGCCAATACACCCCTCCTCCCTATCTCACCGCCAACAGCGTACAGGTAACCGTCACGGCCACGCTCACCTCCGGAACCGGCGCGGGCACGCAAGCGAGCGCGATCGTGACCGTGACGCCGGGATTCCTGCAACCGCTCACGCCTGAAAATGTGGCGCTCGGCAGTGGCGGCACCGTTACCATCACCGGTTACATTGCCGAAGCCGGCGGCAGCACCGGCATCAACTATGCGGTTTCCAACACCTCCACAGGGTCCAGCGGCGGCCAGGGCTCGGTGGGCTCGTCAAGCTGCGTGCGCAGCACCTCGGCGTTCACTTATTGCACCGTCACCTACACCGCTCCAGGCACGGTTTCTTCCGACTGCTTCAACCTACGTGGTGGCCACCGTTGGCACGTCGTCCTCGAAAGAGGCCGCCGAAGTGCTGTTGAATACCGCGGGGATCTCCAGCAATCCTGCCACGCACCAGGCGCAACTGCCCACGCCGATCCTCCTGGGCAGCTCCGGCGGCAACAACAACGATTACGACACCAAAGGCAATCAGATTGTGGATTGCTGCGGCGGCACGCTGGGCTCTTTGATCCAGAACAGCAGCGGAACGCAATACCTGCTCAGTTGCAATCACGTGCTGGCGCGCAGCGATCAGGCCAGCACGGGCGAAATGATTATCCAGCCGGGACTGATCGACAACAACTGCACGCCCAATGGAGAAGGTTCCGGAACCACCCCGGTGGGCGTTTTGACGGCTTGGCTCCCGCTAAGTTCCAGCTCGACCAACGTCGACGCAGCCATCGCGCAAGTGGATTCAGGCGCGGTGAACACCAGCGGCGAAATTCAGGAATTGGGCGCGTTGCAGGGCAACGGCACCCTGGCTGCTGCGCCCCCGGGGATTTCCTCGACGGGCGGCAAGGGTGAAAACGGTTCGATCAATCTGGTTGTGGCCAAGAGCGGGCGCACCACCGGGCTCACCTGCGCCAGCATCTCCGCAACGAACCTGGATGTGGAGGTGGATTACTACAAGAACTGCGCTGAGACCGAGCCCTATCTGACCAAGACCTATACCAACCAACTCGCGATCGAAGGCAACCAGTTCAGCGATGCGGGCGACTCCGGATCGCTGGTAGTGGACGTCGAGCAATGCCGAACCCGTGGGGCTATTCTTTGCCGGTGGTGTCAATACGTCGGGCGTGAGCGAGGGAGTGGCCAATCCCGCGCCCGCCGTTCTATCGGAACTGGGAACGCAGGAGGGAACGACCTACACGTTTGTGGGCACAACGGACCATCCTGTGAGCTGCCTGAACTACGGCAACGTCACGGCAACCGCGGCGCAGGCGAGCACGCTCTCCGACGCGCAGACCGCGCTTGCGCGAGCAGGCGCTGGCGCAGGCGCGCATGTTGGTCAACCCTTCGGCCGGCATCCTTGGCGCGGCCACGGGCAAAAGCAGCGACCACGCCGGCGAGGCCGCCGTCATCCTGTACGTCGACCAGAGCATGAACGTCGCCGTGCCGCAAACCATCGCAGGCGTGCGCACCGAAGTGATTCCCACCACGCCGCAGGCTGTGGCAGCGGGCACCGCGCCGCAATCTGCGGTGGAATCCAAGGCGCTTCCGCCCCTGGCGCCCGCTGTACTCAACCAGGCCGTCGCGGTAAAGCAGCAGGTGGCGCAGACCCTGATGAAGCAGAATCCCGCCTTCTTTGGCGTGGGCGTGGGCCAGAGCTTCGACAATCCCAAAGAGGCTGCGCTGGTGATCTACGTCGATCGCAACCAGGTTCCCGCTTCGCTCCCGCCCACCATCGACGGCCTGCGCACGCGTTACATCGTCATGGACCGGCTGCACGTCACGCGCTCTTACCTGATGGGACCGGTTCGCTCGCAGGGCCACTGCATGTCGCATTCGACCGCGCGCCAACCCAGCGAGACCGATCCCTTCCAGCTTCGCAAGCTGCCGGGCTTGAATCCGTTCTGAGTTTGGTTCCGCGACAAAGCAGGCGAGAAACAATACGCCGTGGGCTGCGCCTGGCACAATGCAGATTAACTCGCCGCCGCAGCAACCGCTTCGCCCGCCAGGCCCGGAACGTCAGGGATAAAGATTTGAAGGACGGTTCCGCTGCTCTTATGCGCGGCTGCCGGCTCGGAGGCCGCAACGCGGCTGCGCACGTGCATCAAGCCGTGATGTCTCAGGACGATTTCGTGGCTCACCCAGAGTCCCAGCCCTGTTCCTGTCACTTCCTTAGTGGTAAAGAACGCTTCGAAGATGTGCTCGCGCACCTCCGGCGCCATCCCGGAGCCGGTGTCTGCAATGGCAAACCGGATCCCTGTTTGCGCGGAGTCCTTCCAGTGGTGCGAGCGGCGCACACGCACCAAAAGCCGGCCGCCGTCGCTGCTCGCGTCAATCGCATTGCCCACCAGGTTGGCGAAGACCTGCCGGATCTCTCCGGCAAAGCAGAACAGAGTCATCTCCGCCTCGTAATCCCGCTCCACGCGAATGTTGAGTGCGCTGAGGCGGGTCTGGTAGAGGCTCAGCACCGGATCCAGCAGCTCCGCCATTGCGGTGCGCGCCTGCTGCGAGGGCTGACGGTAAAAGCGCAGCGTTTGCTGTGTAATCTCGGCAATGCGGCGTACCTCGTGCTCTGCCATGGACACGTATTGCTGCGCCGCAGCTGGGAGCTCGCTGAAGTTGCGCAATAGAAAAAGCAAATTAGTCACGGCTTCGAGGGGATTGTTGATCTCGTGGGCAATAGAAGCGGCCAGCCGCCCGGTCACTGCAAGCTTTTCGCTCCGCCGCAACGCCTCTTCGTTCCGCTTGCGTTCGCTCGCATCGAGCACAATGATCCCCGCCCAGCGCACCTGGTTCGACGTGGTCCGCACCGGGTAAGCGCTGATCAGCCAGGTCCACGGCCGGCGCCGCGCGCCGCCCTCGCCGTTGATCTCCAGGTTGCGCACCGGCTCCTCTGTGGCAAAGACACGCTGTACTGCACCTTCCATTTCCTTGACCACGGATTGCGCCAGCAACTCGGGCAGGGTGCGGCCGAGATGCCGGCTGACAGCCACTCCGGTGAGGTCCGCAAAGACCTGGTTTACGCGCACGAATCGGCAACTGCGGTCGACAAACGCCAGGCCGATCGGCGCGTTCGCCAGCATCGAGTCGAGCAGTGAAAGCGTGTCGTTCAGGTCCGCCCGTTGCTCCGCCAGCGAGGCAACCATGCGATTGAATGTCTCGATCACTTCCCCGAACTCGTTGTGCGCCGTCACCGGGAGGGGTAAGTGGCCGCCGTCTGGCGCGGTCATCAGGTCAAGGGTGCCGCGATGCAGAATGGCCAGAGGCCGCGTGATGGTCCGGGCGAAAACCAGCATCGGCAGCACCGATGCCGCGATCCAGATGAGACCGAAAATGACCATATCGTGGAAGATGTCGTCCAATCGCTGGTGTCCCCAGTTGCGATCGGCCTCCACCCACACAAATCCCCGCAGATCGCTGTTGGTGTAAATGGGCGAGACGCTCTCCACGCGCTCGCCTCCCAGCGAGAAAACCCTGGTTTTGATCTGGCTCTGGCCGACCGGCGGAATCTGCGCGCGCTCGATTTGGCTTAGCGTTGCCGAATCCGCGGATTCCTTGCCCGCAAAGAGAACGTTTCCCGCCGTGTCGGTCACCTTGGCGGCGGCCACGTCGGGCGCATCGTTCATCATCCTTGCCGAAAGACCAATCCAGCCCGGCTGCTGCTCCAGCAGGGCCTCTCTGGCCTGCAACGCGAGGGATTCGCCCTCGTAGGCCAGGCGCCGCACGGTGCGCGCGTACAGATCGCCCTCCTGTTTGCTGATCAGCAGCAGCGTAAAAAGTCCGATCGAAAGCGTCTCCAGCAGCAAGAGCCCCGCCAGCATTTGCCAGCGAATGGATCGCGGCCACCAGCGCATGCGCAAGCATCTACCCCCGAAGGAGAATCGGTAGCGTTAGTTAGTCTATCGGATTGCCTGCGGCAACCTCGTCCTGCGCCTCGTCCCGTGCCTTCGTCTTCGAGACCAGCGACGCGGCGATTTGTCGCCCGTGAAAGCGGCCGTTCTCAATGAAGATTTCATTCGTGCGTGACCCGGCCACAATTACGCCAGCCAGGTAGATACCCGGTACGTTGCTCTCCAGCGTCTCGGGGTTGCACATGGGGCGCCGGTCCTGGCCCTCGAAGCGCACGCCCAGCCGCTCAAGAAAACCAAAATCGGGATGGTAGCCGGTCATGGCGAAGACAAAATCGTTCGGCAGCGTCTCGCGGCCCGTTGGAGTCTCGACTGCAATCGCGTCCGGGGTAATCTCCGCCACTTTGGATGAAAAATATGCCTTGATTTCGCCGTTCTTGATGCGGTTTTCGATATCCGGCCTGATCCAGTACTTCACATGGGGATGCATCCCCGGGCCGCGGTGAATGAGCGTCACCCGCGCGCCATGGCGCCACAGCTCGAGCGCGGCGATGGCCGCCGAGTTCTTGCCCCCGATCACCGCCACGTCCATGCCGAAATAGGGGTGCGGATCGTGGTAGTAGTGGTGTACCTTGCTCAGGTTCTCGCCAGGAATGCCCATCCAGTTGGGCAGGTCGTAATAACCAATGGAAATTGCCAGTTTGTGCGCTCGAAGTTCGCTGTGGCGGCCGAAACGGTCGGCGGTGTGCGCGGTGAAAGCTCCGTCGGCCCCCGTCACGCGCTCCACTCGGTGTGTACTGGCGCACGTCAAGCTGGTAATAAACCGCCACTTGGCGGTAGTACTCCAACGCCTCGCTGCGGGTAGGCTTGGCGTTGGGGCTGGGGAAGGGAATCCCTCCAATCTCCAGCAACTCCGAAGTGGTGAAAAAAGTCATGTGCGCGGGATAGTGAAAGATCGAATTGCAGACGCAGCCCTTATCGACCACCACCGCGCGCAGGCCCACTTTTTGCGCCTCGATGGCGCATGCCAAGCCAGTCGGCCCTGCGCCCACTACCAGAAGATCGAAGACTGAAGCCTGCGCGGTAGATAAAGTTTGGTCGTCCATGCTTCTAGATTAGGCCATCCCGGCGCGCCTGCCGTACAACGGGTGCTGGGACAATTTTTAGGCTTTACAAGAGCGCAGCTGCCGGTGCCATCATTGCGATCGCAGGCGCTTCGGCCGGAATGGCCGCCGGAACCTGTGTCGCCGCCGTCGGCTGAGACTGCGGATGCGCCGTGCGCGTAAGCCTGTGGACGAAATGATAGGGCGGCCACGGACCTGAAAGCTGCATCTGGCACTCGCGCATCAGGGCGCTGGTAGTCACAAATTTGTTGTGGTACCTTTCCACGCACTTGCGGTCGATCAGGTGAGCAATATCCAGCATCATCTTGCCGTTTTCCATTAGCCGGCAGCTTACCTCCTCGTCGAGAGGCAGGAACAGCCTGTGCACCTGGAAGCTCACAGCACGGGCCCTCGTCTGGCGCTCCCTGGCCCGCGACGCATTCTCCCGCAGATTGCTCAGATACGCGCGGCCCACCCTCTCGGCGGCCAAGTGGTTTTCGATATCGCGCCCGCAATAGTCGTCAACCAAAATCTTCAGGTGCATCTCGGTCTTGCCGCGCAGCTTGTCGATATTGCCGAGAAACTGGCGCTGGTTCGAGCGGATCGACCTGCGCAGCATCTCGTCGTTGTGGAATACCGTGCCGAACCGGAAAGGAAGCACCGTGGAATGCTGGAAGCAGTCCGCGATCACGCGCGCGTGGTCCACGCCCGACCTTTGGTTGAGCGTTTCTTGTGGGCTGTGCTCGCTCACGATCACGGCGAGATCGCTCGCCGGGTAAAGAAAAACTTGATTGCCACTGACTCCAAAGACCGATTCCATGGGAATCGGTTTACGATGACGAGCTAATGCTGGAAAAGCTTGCTTTTCACTGATGCAATAGGCATACCATGCCATGACGAGATACTCCGTCCGCGTGCGCCCCGACTGCCAAGCGCCGCCGTTTGATGAAGCTCTGTGAACTTGGGAACAATTGCACGCATGGTGGAACGAAGACAGAACCTTTGTTGTGGTTTCTTGTAAACTACCCGGAATATAGTCTTCCCAAAATACGGCTGGCAACGAAAAACCTTCCGGAAGGACCCCAAGCGGGCGAAAATAGTTTTTATTGCATCAAATTACCAGTTGGTTATATAAACACTCTCGCTTGCCCACGAGTCGGAATGCGTTTTTCAGCCCTCATTTCTGCAGCGGAAGCTGCTCAGCCACTTTTCGGGCCACTCTTTGCCACACGATATCGGCTTAGGTAACATCTGCGGTGCAATTTCACAAATTTCCGTGCCCCAAACGATCACAGGGAGTCCCTGCACCGTAAGCCGAGCCCGGCCGGCATTTCCGCTGGACCAGTGGCAAACTCTAGTAGACTCAACGGCAGAATGTTTTGTGCCTCCGGTTTCTCTCATCGCTCCCCGTCCGCACTCGCCTCTAACGCGCTTCTGATTGCGCTGGCGGCAGCATCAATGGCAACGTCCGGTCCCCGCCTTCGCCCAAGGCACCCATCTTTGGACCCAGTCGCAAATGGAGGAGTTCGAAAAGGGCACCCCCGAAGGCGTTGCGATTGAGAGTGACGGGCATCTACGTCAGAGCCAGGGGTTGACCGAGCTGCTCACCACCCCATCGACCTTCGTATGGTCGTTGGCCGTGGACAAGAGGGGCAGCGCCTTTGCTGGTACCGGCTCGCCTGCCTCTGTGCTCCGCCTGGCCGGGCGAAAGGGCGAAAAACCCTTCACGCTCTTTGAAACCAGGGACTTGACCGTCCAGGCTCTTTGTCTCGGGCCCGATGGCTCGCTCTATGCGGCCACGCTCCCCAGCGGCAAGGTCTACAAGCTCAACCCGGACACCACCACGAAGCCGGACGAGAAGGATGCCCCGGTTGTTTTCGACGCAGCCAAGCTGGACGAAACCGCTGCCGGCCAGAGCAAGGCTTCCCCGGCGGCGTCCAGCGCACAGTCCCACTACATCTGGGATCTGACCTTTGACTCAGCCGGCCGGCTCTACATTGCCACGGGCAATCCCGCCGCCATCTATCGCGTCGACGTCACCAGGCCGGGAGCTGCGCCGGAGCTGTTTTTCAAGAGCGATGAAGCTCATATTCGCTCACTCGCATGGGACAGCAAAGGCAACTTGATCGCCGGCTCCGACGGCTCCGGGCTGGTCTACCGCATCGATTCGCAAGGCAAGGGCTACGTGCTCTTCGAGGCGCCACGGCGGGAGATCACCGCGATTGCCATCGGCGCCAAGGGAACCATCTACGCAGCCTGCGTGGGTGACAAGAGCCATAATCCACTGCCTCCTCTGCCGGTGCAGGGGATGGCCTCAATCACCATTACTGTGGTGCAGCCGGGGTCGCTCCAGGCAGCCAACTCCAGCGCCTCCGTGCCTGAGGGGAGCGAAATCTACGCCTTGACTGAAGGCCAGGCGCCGCGCAAGCTGTGGTCCGGCAAGGACGAGATCGTCTATGCGCTGGCTGCCCGCCCCGATGGCCTGTTAGCGCTCAGCGGCAATCGCGGCCGCATCTTCCGCATCGAGGATGACGGCAGTTATGCCGACATTGCCCATCTACAGGCGCAGCAGGGCCTGGCAGCGGCAGAGAGTCCCGATGGTCTTCTCATTGGCACGGGCAATACCGGCAAAGTCTATCTCCTTGGCGCAACCCAAACGCACGAATATGCCAGCGACGTTCTCGATGCCGGAGCCTTTGCCCGTTTTGGCCGCGTCGAGATCGAACCCGGCTCGTCAGGCTATGAGATTTTCACCCGCTCCGGCAACGTGGAGCAGCCGGTGCGCGGTTGGGGCGACTGGCAGCCCCTGCGGGACGGCTCCGTCGCCTCGCCCGCGGGACGTTTCCTGCAGTGGAAGGCCGTGCTGCACGCGGGCGGCGTCCTCGGCAGCGTAGGAGTCAACTATCTGCCCGTGAACTCCGCGCCCGTAATCGACGATCTGGTGGTCGTTCCCGGCGCGCGCCTCAATCCGCAGAGTTCCGCCTCCCAGAACCAAACCATCAATATCACTTTCCCCTCCTCCGGCCAGGGTTCAACCATCTCCTACGACACTAGCTCAACCTCGTCTCTGCAGGCCACCAAAGACCACACCGCCGTGACAGTCCGCTGGGCTGCGCACGACGAAGACGGCGACACGCTCATCTACTCGCTTTACCTGCGCGGCGATGGCGAAACCCAGTGGTGGCCGCTAAAGAAGAAGATCAAGGAACAGGCCTACAGCTTTGACGCCACGCTCATTCCCGACGGCGGCTATCGCATCAAAGTGGTCGCCTCCGACGCGCCGTCTCACTCGCCCGGCGATGCGCTCACCGGCGAAAAGGTCAGCGACCGCTTCGTGATCGACACCACGCCGCCGATGATTACGAATTTCAAAGCTGTCGGGCAGCGGGCGGATTGCGAAGCCTCCCATTGCCCCAAGCCGTTTCTCGTCAGCTTCGATGCCGAGAATCCTGTCTCGCCCATCGCCCACGCCGAATACTCGCTCGATGCCGGACCATGGCAATACATCGCTCCGGTCGGCCAGCTTTCCGACTCCAAGCGCGAACACTACGAGTTTCGTCTTTTTGTTGACGTGGAATCGGGCAAGATCGCCGAGCACCTGATCACCGTCCGCGCCTACGACCGCTACGATAATGTTGGCGTGGCCAAGACGGTCATCCCCGCGCAGGAACAGTGATTCGTAGCGCCGGCCTCCTGGCCGGCTGTCGTGCGGGTCTCCAGACCCGCGCGCTCGAATGGCTAGACGGCTCGAATCCCGCCAATGAGGCGAGTGAAGAGGCCAGCACTACGAAGGAACGGAAGATCGCAATGCGATTTGAGCTTTATGTTGCGGCGCGGTATCTGAAGGCCAAGCGGCGGCAGGCCGTGGTTGGTGTCGTTACGGTCATCTCGATAACCGGCGTCGCCGCGGGGGTGGCGGCGCTCATCATCGCTCTCGCCATCACCAACGGCATGCGGCGCGACCTGCAGGACAAATTGCTGGGGTCCAGCGCGCATGTGCAGTTGATGGATGTGGACGGGCGCGGCATCTCCGACTGGCGCCCGCTGCTGGCGCGTCTCGGTAAGGTGCCGCACGTCACCGCCGCTTCTCCCGGCTTGTATGAGCAGGTATTGGTGGCTCGCGGCGCGCGCGACGGAGGCGCCGTGCTCGAAGGCATCTTGCCCGATGCGGAGCGGATGGTCAGCGACCTGCTCTCCACGGCTACGCCCGGCGCCGTGCGCGCTCTCGAGCCCCAGCCCGAATCCGCTTCTCCGCAATTCACTGAACTCCCGCCCATCGTCCTGGGGAGCGATCTGGCCGAAACCATCGGCGCGTCCATAGGCGATTCCGTAATGGTCATCAGCCCGCAAGGTGAAATGACGCCGCTGGGCGTGATTCCCAAATATGTGCGCTTCCGCTTGGCCGGGACCTTTCACTCCGGGTTTTATCAATACGATGCCCAGATGGGATTCCTGCGCCTCGGCGACGCACAGCGCCTTTTCGATGAGCCCGACCTGCTCTCGGTCATAAGCTTCAAAGTCGACAACCTCAATCGCGCTCCCGAAATTGCCCGCGCTATTGAGCAAGCAGCCGGCAAGGGCTACATGACCACCAACTGGACAGAGCAGAACCGTGAGCTCTTCCGCGCCCTCAAGCTCGAACAGGTGGTCACCTTCATCGTCATTGCGCTCATCGTTATTGTGGCCGCGCTCAATATTCTCATCGCGCTCACCATGATGGTCATGGAGAAGACGCGCGACATCGCCGTCATGATGAGCTACGGCGTCAACCCTGGCCAGGTTCGGCGCATCTTCCTTCTGCAAGGCTTTCTGATCAGCATTGTCGGCACTGCGCTCGGCCTCGTGCTCGGCTATCTGGCCTCCTGGGCCGGCGGCCATTACCACTTTATCCATCTCTCTGCCGAGGTCTACTCCATCGACACGCTGCCCTTCGCGCCGCGTTTGCTCGATGGGGTGATTGTTTCGGCGGTTTCGATCGGAATCTCGCTTCTCGCCACGCTTTATCCCTCGTCCTCAGCCGCCAACGTGCTCCCCGCAGAGGCGCTGCGCTACGAATAAGCCCCTAAAATGAGCGCAGAGTTGACAATGTGACACATTGTGTGTCACATTGGGTCTATGCAGAGCATAACCCTCCGTCAACTTCGCGACACAAAGCAGGTGAAGACCTGGCTTCGAGCAGGCGTGCACATAGAGGTCCGAGAGCGCGGCGAGGTCATTGCCGACCTGGTGCCGAGAACACCGCCCAGGCCCACTACCGAATGGCCCGATTTCGAAGCGCGCGCAAAGGCAATCTTCGGTGACCGGATCATTCCGGCCGTGGAGATGCTGATTCAAGATCGCGAGGATGAACGGTATTGACTGTCTACGCCGACTCGAGCTTCTTTGTTTCCAGCTGCATTCACGACGTCCATACGCATGAGGTAGCAATCCGGATGGCTGCTGGGCCTCAAGTGTGGCTCACGCCATTCAGCCGGGCTGAGGTCGCTAATGCGATTCATCGCTATGTATTTCGCGGAGCGATATCGCTAGCCGATGCCAGTGGCGCCTGGCACAACTTTGAGCAGGATCGCGTGCGAGGAATCTGGACCCAAATTGAACTGCCTGAGGGCGTTTGGGAGTCCAGCATTCGGTTGGCGCAGCGGTTTGGCCCAACCCTCGGCATCCGCACTCTCGACTCCCTCCACGTTGCCTGCGCACTCGAGTTGAGAGCCGAGCGTTTCTGGACCTTCGACGAACGCCAGGCGAAGCTGGGGGAGGCGGTAGGTCTCGATACAAATCCCTGAGTGCAACCACACGGAGGGCGGCGGCAAGCTCACTGCGGCGTAATGATTCCCCCCATCGCATGTCTACGCGGCAGCACGATGCCGCGATGATCCACTTCAACAGGCGCTACGCGCGGCGGATCGGGAATCGTATTCACCCGCTCCATCAGCGCGCCGCCGCAGGCGGGGCACCAGTCGGCCTTTGTCGCCTCGGCCAGCACCGCATGGCATTGGCTGCAAATCCGTTCCATACCGAAAGACTACAGCAACAAGACGACGCCTTTGATCTCTGATCTCTGTTCTCTTCTCGTACACTGAAATCATGCACCCTCCCGTCCGTCTCGTCGCGATTGATATGGACGGCACCCTTCTGCCCACTCCCATGCAGACCATCAGCGAGCGCAACGCGCAAGCGCTCCGGGCCGCGCAGGCAGCGGGCGTCACGGTGGCCATCGCTACAGGCCGCCGTACAGCTTTTGCGGTTCCGCTGTTGCAAGGCCTGAGCCTGCGAGCGGATACACCCCTCATCACGTCCAACGGTGGAGTGCTCTGCACGCTGGGCGGCCAAACCATCGACCGTTGCCATATGAATGCGCGCGTCGCGCGGGGACTGTGCGGTGTGCTTCGCCCATTCGGGTCGGTTGTCTTTACCTTCGACCGGCCGGGGCGTGGCGCACTCGTCCTCGAAGACATCGAAAAGGCGAATGGCCGCTTCGCTATCTGGGTCGAAGCGAACCGCAACGCGATTGAGGTTGTAAAGCCGCTGGAAATGGCGCTGGTAGATGGCGACGATCCCATTCAGGGCATGGCGGCCGGAAGCGTGGAGCAGATGAGACAAGCCGAAAAAGCGCTCGAGGCAAGCGAGTGGCGCGACGATTGCGACGGTATTCGCACCGAGTATCCGGCGCGCGACTTGTCTATCCTCGATCTTTTGCCGCACGGCGTCTCCAAAGGGCGGGCGCTTGAGAAGCTCGCCAAGCGCCTCGGTGTCGATCGCAAGGAAACCATGGCCATTGGCGACAACTGGAACGATGTAGGTATGCTGGAGTGGGCGGGGCAGGGCGTGATGATGGCCAATGCGGCCCTCGAACTGCGCGCCATGGCCAAGACTCGCGGCTGGAAGCAGGCGCCGTCCAACGACCATGACGGCGTTGCTGTTGTCCTGGAAGCGGAGTTGCTAAAGATTGATGCCGCGAAGGTCTGAACAAGAACTAAGCTTGGGACGTGCTTGAAACAGGTTTTGCAACAGGGCACGACTTTACAGGTTGCGGAAAAACTCGTTGCTTTGAAAGGGCACGACTTCAGCCGTACCGCAAAGCCAACAAAATCAGCGGGGCCTTTAGGCCCTGAGGGTGACTTTCGGGGGGTTGCATATTGCGCATGCGAAAGTTCTTTCCCATCATGGCCGTGACCATCGCAGCGCTTGCGGGACTGAAGCAGGCGTGCGCCGCCGAACGGGTTACACTGCGCAACGGCTTCGTCGAACAGTGTGACCACCACGGCCTGGTCGATGGCCGGCTCCGCCTCTATCTCAGCGCCGGCGAGGAGAACTACATCGAATTTGCGCCCGAACAAATTGCCGCAGTCGAATTCGTTCCCGATCCGCCCGCGCCTGCTGCGCAGCGCACCCCGCAAGCTCCCAGAACCCCGGCAAGACTGACCACTGCCGACCAGGGCGAGATTCTCGCCCGTGCGGGCGAGGAGCACAACCTCGACGTCGACCTGCTTGCCAGCATCGTAAAAGCAGAGAGCGATGGCAACGTCCGCGCCGTGAGCCGTGCCGGCGCTCGGGGCCTCATGCAGCTCATGCCCGGAACTGCTGCCGGCCTTGGCGTCCACGACAGCTTTCAGCCCGAACAAAACGTTCGTGGCGGCTCTACGTATCTCGACTGGCTGCTCACCCGCTATCACGACAACCTGGCTTTAGCGCTGGCCGCCTATAACGCCGGTCCCGACGCGGTCGACAAGTATCGCGGCATTCCGCCGTACCGCGAAACTCGCGCCTACGTCGCTTGCGTCATCCACGAATTCAACGCGCGAGTGCTGGCCCGCGAGGCGCAGGCGCGGCACGCATGTCACGGCCGCAACTGCGCAGCCAACAGCATCGCACTAAAGCGATTCCAAGCCGGCCGGCGTCTTCTCGTCGATCTCAAGTCAAGGGAATCATTGATTGGCGGATAGACGTGTATCGAATTTTCTTGCCTCTCTCGCGCACACGTGCGTGAGAACATACCAATAGATCTATATCGCAAGCTGTAGAGTGGAGATCGCTTGAAGAAGAGTCGATTGATTCTGGGCCTCGTAGTCTTTGTGGCGTTAGCCGCTCTTTTTGTGTGGGGCCGCGCGCGGGTCCATTTCGATTTCCGAGTCTTTGGCTCGCAGGTGGCGCTCGCCGATTGGCGCAAGATCGGCTTCTCCGTCGCCTGCATCTACGTGGCCTATATCTTCCGCGCAGTGCGCTGGAGCCTGCTGATGCGGCATAACAAGAAGGTCCCGCTCTTTTCGCTGCTCGGAACGCAGGTCATCGGTTTTACCGCCGTGGCGTTGATCGGCCGCGTCGCCGATCCGGTCCGGCCCTACCTTGTCGCCAAAAAGACCGGCGAACCGTTGAGTTCGCAAATTGCCGTCTACATCGTGGAACGGCTCTTCGATTTTGGCACCATGGCGCTCATCATCTCCTCGGTCATTCTGCTCGCGCCCACCGGGCAGCTTCCGCACCACGAGATCCTCAGGAAGGCAGGCTATGGCGGCCTTGTTGTTACGCTGCTCGGCGGTCTCTTTCTTTTTGTCCTGCGCATCACTGGCGGCATGGCGGCCGCGCTTCTTGAGGGGGCATTCGGGGTTGCATCCAAAAAGCTCGGCGCCTCCGTAGGTAGCAAGGTACGCGCCTTTCGCGCCGGCCTCGACACCATGCGCAACTTCACCGATTTCGGCTATTCGGCATCGCTCTCGCTCGGCATGTGGCTGGTGATCACGCTGGCCTACTGGGAAGACATGCGCGCCTTCAATGCCAGCCCTCAGTTGGCAGGAACGACGCTGGTCAATTGCATTCTGCTCCTTGCTGTCAGCGGAGGCGTCAGCGTACTCCAGCTTCCGGTCCTGGGCTGGTTCTCCCAAATCGCCTTTGTGGCCGCGGCGCTCACCAGCTTCTTTGGCGTAGCTCCAGAGGCAGCCACTGCCTGTGCCGCGACCATTTTGCTGGCCACTTTTCTCAGCGTCATTCCGGTGGGATTGCTCTGGGCCCACTTTGAGCACGTCAGCCTGCGCAGGGTTACGCTCGAAAGCGAGCGCGCCGAAGAAGAGTTGGTGGCGGCCGAGCCGGCCGCTCCAAGTCCCGCTCCATGACCCTGGTGGCCCCGATCCCGATGACTCTTTCAAACAACACTGAGGGTGCCCCCGGTCCCTCGCATTTGGGGACCGGGGCGGGAAGCCTCACCTTTCACCGCAATCCACTCCGGAGGGGAGTATCCTCGTAGTGCATGGCCTTTAGCGCGAAAGCCGGTCCTTTAAGGCTCCAAAATCAATTTCCCCTTGTGCCCTCCACGTTCATAATCGCGGTGGGCTTCGGCGGCGGCCATAAGAGGATAACGTCGTTCAATCCTTGTTTGGAGCTTGCCTGCTGCCGCTAGCGCCACGATTTCCCTAAGGCCTGTACGATCCGCACTAATCAGGACGAGCGACTGCTGGATTTTCCGTTTTGGATCGGCTTTTGGCGCGGGTCGTGTTGTAACAACGACGCCGCCTTCGCCTACAGCCTCAAGAACTGGATCGCCCACCGGTACCGCATCGAACGCAAACTTAAAAAGACCGATACCCCTATAGTCGGTTGAGCGCGGTAAAACGGCCTTTGCTCCGAGATTCTTCACCCACGCTTCGTCATCGCGTCCTGCTACTGCAGTTACTCGGTGTCCCGCCTGGACAGCCATTTGCACCGCGAAGCCTCCAACCGCTCCTGACGCGCCGGTGATTAGAATCTCGCTTGCTGGAGAAAGCTTCAGTAGCGCAAGCCCTTGTTTAGCCGTCAGCGCATTCAGAGGCAGCGTGCAGGCGGTCGCGAAATCAAGTGACTCGGGAAGGGCCACCGTCCATTCGGATTTCACCGCGACAGCCTCAGCGTAAGCGCCCTGCGCTCCCTTCGTGAGATACCAAGGAATCATTCCGACGACCCTGTCGCCAACTTTAAATTCGCTGGCGCCTTCACCTACAGATTGCACGATTCCTGCGTAATCCCAACCCACAACAAACGGCACCTTGATTGGCTCGCCAAAAGAGAAACCAGCTCGCGACGCTAAATCGGTTGGATTTATGTTGGCGGCCCGCACTCGGACGACGATTTCGCCATGAGCTGGTACGGGATCGGGGCGTTTAGCAAGCTCTAAAACTTCAGGGCCTCCAGGAGCTTTCACCTCAACGACATTGATCATGCAATACCTCCACTTCTTAGTAGGTAGTGTAGCGGCGCGCGGCGCTTCGCGTGAAGAAGTTTCAAGCTCTGTGGATGAAGCGCAGCAACTCGGGCCCGAGCGTGTCCATAACGCTCCCGATTTGTAGCACGGTCGAAAGATGGTTATGGCCGGTTAACTGTATCAATCGCGGCCACCGGCCGTTGCGGGTAGTATGTGCTTCCACCAGCCAGGCGGCCTGGCGTTGGAATTCGGGCGGATCGAATTGGGAAACGGTATAGAGGCAGGGAACCGAGGTCTCGGCCAGTTTTTTGAGCGTGGACTGCTCCGGCCAACGCGTCGCGTCTTCGCCGTAATAGGCGGCATTGAACGAGTTGCGATCGGCGCGTGCCACATCGTAAAGACCCGAAATCATGATGGCGCCGGCGATGCCGCCGCTGGCCAGGTGCAACCGCGGCTCCGCAGCATATCCTGCCACGTGGACTGCGCCCGCTGACTGGCCCAGCAGAAAGACGCCGTTCGGGTCGCCGCCCCACCGCTCGCAAGCGGCATGAAGAAAGCGAACGGCGGCGCCGGCATCTTCGCTGCCGGCCGGCCAAGGCGCGGCGGGGGCAAGGCGGTAAGTGATCGTTACGCCGATGCAGCCTGAGCGGGCCGCCCACAGTCCGACATTGTTGTAAAACGGCGCGTCCGGAGCTCCCTTATCGCCCATGACGAATCCGCCGCCGTGAACAAAGACGAGGACGGGGGCGCGCCTCACACTGGCGGACGGGACAAAAATGTCCAGCCGGTGGCGTGGATCCGGCCCGTAGACCACATCCCGATGCACTTCGACATCAGGTCCGGGCCGGGGCGCAAGCGGCGCCATCAGCGCCGTGGTGGATTGGATTTGAGCGGGCGTGAAATCGGAACCGAGGCTTCCGAGCTCAGCCCATAAATCGTTCGTTGTTGGGGCGCTCATCCGGCGATCTCCATCCCGTACGAGCGGGTGCGGAAGGTCTCGGCGGGAACCCACGTTCCGTGGAAGGCCATGCGAACGCGCACCGGCAGGCGGAATAGCGCGACCGGTCCGCCGGCCACGTTGCGCGCATCGAGCACAGCGAGGTCGCTATGATTGTCGGCCAGCCGATTCACGACTGTAAGTAGGTAGCCGTCGCCTTCCGGCGAATTCGGCCGGCGGGGAACAAATTGCGATTCCTGGACAGCGCTCGCCGCGCCAGGGCTCCAGCACTCCATCTTTCGGCTGTTGTGATCCACATGACCTACCGAAGAGCTGCCGTCATCGCCCCGGCCTGCGACCATGTAACCGTGTTGGTAGCCGTGTCCCTGGTAACGGTCGTCCGTGCGCGGCAGTTCGCCTGGAATGCTCGCCAATGGACGAAGACTGTATCCGTGGTCGCCGCTCGAAAGGTCGAAGGTAAACTGCGTCAGGATCGGCGGCGGCACGGGAAAAGACTGGCCCGAGGGGGTCGGGAAAAAGTCGAAGCATGGGCCGTCATAGAGGCACACATCGAGATGGAGCTTGGAGCCATCCTCATATGCATTCATCATGTGGCCCGCGCTCATTGTGGGTCCGCGGAACCAGCGGATGTCGCGCCTGGTGCCGTGACGCGGAACGATGGCGACGCGAGTTTCCTCATCGGGATGCCACTGATAAAAGGGCCCGCCTCGTTTCACTACTTCCATATCGGTGATGAACGGGAAGAACGGAAATACCACGTAATTCGGCGTGACGGCAAAATCGTGGACCATGCCGGGCCAAGGCATTTCGAACCAGATTTCATCCGCCACCCGGCCATCGCGATTGAGCGCGTAGAAGACGATGTCTTTGGTGCCATCGCCCTTTGCCTGATACGAGAAAGTGAGCATTTCGTCGTGAACCAGGTCGAGTTTGGGATGGGCGCTTAAGCTCACGCTGGTTATCGCTCCGCCGAAATCGAAATGCCCCCGGGTTTCCAGCGTCTCCGGATCGAGCTCGTACGGCAAGTCGTCTTCCTTGAGAGCCAGCAACTTGCCCGCATGGAACACGATGTTGGTGTTGGCAGTGCCCATGCGAGCGCCGCCGGCCGCCGGATCGTTCGTGAAGCGGTTCCGATACCGTCCAAAGAGCGCGCGCCGGGCTTTCTCCTGAAGGACGTATCGCTCCGTCCGCACCCATCGGCTCATGTAATCGACCTGTCCGCCCGAGAAACGAAAGGTGTGCACCATGCCTTCGCCATCGATGAAAACGTCGGAGCCGTCACGCGGCGGGTACTGGCGATCGGGACCGCAACGCAGTAAGGTTCCTTCGATTTCCGCGGGCAGGTGACCTTCTATCAGCTCCAAGCCGCGAATCGTGGCCTCGACACGATAAGGATGGCCCCAACCTTTATACAGCGGTATGTCCGGAAATCGAATCTCCATGCGCTCTCCTCCTTGTTGAGCGTACCACCGGGGTCGGGATGTGATCCGATCTGCTGGGCATACTGGGACGAGCCAGGGGATCAGGGAAGCGCAGTTTGGAAGCCTCGGGTTCCTTATGTACCAGATAGGCGACGATCGCCGTAAGGTCCCCATTCGAGATTGCGGTTTTATGGTCCTGGTTACCAGCGTAGTTACCGCGGGCTAACAGCATAGTTACCGCTAACATAGTTACGAACATACGCTGACCGAGGTGCGGTCCAAAACAAAGCCTGGATTTATCAAGAGTTTTTCTTGACCCAATCGCGCGACCCGCAAGGAAAAATCACCGGCCATGGGAGTAAGACTTCCCAACGGGCGCAAAATGAGCTATATATAGGGCTTGCCTCCTGTAAATGCAGAAGGAAGTCCATGAGCAAACTCGAGGGCATCGACTTAAGCGATCAGAATCCCATGGAGCCGAGAGCCGCTGCGCCGCGTCCACGCGCCATCGGTTCGCCGTTGCCGATGGGCGTCAGCCGCCGCCAGCCGTACTCTGAAGAGCAGGGAGATGGCAGGCGTCTGGCGCAGGCGCCGCCGCCCGGCCGCGCTCTCAGCGGCGGATCGCCCGCAGAGGAGCCTTCCTCCAGCCTGCAGCGCGCCATGAGCGCCTTGCGCTCGGTTCTGCCTTTTGTGCAACGCATTTTGCCCTTGCTCGACGGCAACATCGCCTCCGCCGTCGGCAATCTCCTTGCTCCTCGGCCGCACCCGCCGCAAGCATCCGCGCCCCCGCCCAAGGTGGACCTGGCGCCCATCGAGGACGGATTGGCCACGCTCCGGACCCAGCATCGCGAATTGCGCGACCAGGTCATGGAGCAGAACACTTCGCTCAAGCGCGTTGAAGATCAGTTGGAGATGGTCCGCGAAGCCACAGACCGCAATACGCTGGAACAGCAGGAGCTGCTTGAGGATCTCAAGACCTTCGGCAACAAGGTCAAGATGGTCGTCATCATCGCTCTGGGGCTGGTGGCGATCGGTATCCTGCTGAATCTGATCCTCTACCTTCACATTCAGCGCGTGCTGCCCTGAATCCGATTCCAGCGCGCATTTAGCAGGGGCGCCCCACACCGTGCCAAGGCAGGAGTTTCGCTGGCGGTAGGGTGGGCCACCCGCCAGCCACGCAGACATCCGCCGTCGCAACACCGGCGCGGCAAGATTTAAAGTTCCGGCACGTTGTCTTCGATTGCCAGCCGCACATTGCCGTCGGATCTTGCCAGTCGCCGCACCGCTTCGGGCTTGTCCACCTTGGCCTTGAACATGACCAGCGCAACAGGCACGCTGCGCCCGGCGCTCTTGATGGTCTCAACCGCGGTATAGCGGTCAATTTTGCAGGCGCACATCAGAATGCGGATCCCGCGCTCCACCAGCTTCGAGTTCTGCATGTGTACGTTCACCATCAGGTTTTCGTACACATAGCCCAGTCGCGCCATGGCGCCGGTCGTAATCGCGTTCAGGATCATCTTCTGGGCGCTGCCCGCCTTCATGCGCGTAGATCCTGAGACGACTTCGGGGCCGACATCGGCAACAATGGCAATATCGGCAGCTGCCGCCAGCGGCGATCCGTAATTGCAGGTCACCGCTGCGGTACGCGCTCCGCGGGCTCGCGCATAGGCCACGGCCGCCACCACGTAGGGCGTGCGGCCTGAAGCAGACACGCCAATCACCATATCTTTGCGCGTGGGGCGGCGCCGCGCCATGTCTCGCTGGCCCAGCTCTTCTGAGTCCTCATTCACTTCAACGGCCGACGCCAGCGCCTTGGGGCCGCCCGCCATAATGTACTGCACCTGTCCCGGCGCTGTGGAGTAGGTGGGTGGACACTCTGAGGCGTCCAGGGCCGCAATCCGTCCGCTGGAACCGGCCCCAACATAGATCAGCCGGCCGCCATCGCGCAGGCTTTGCGCCACCTGGTCGATCACCTCGGCAATCTCCGCAATCGCCTTCTTCACGGCGCCCGCAACCTTTGCGTCCTCGTGGCTGATAATGCGGGCTATCTCGAGCGCCGACTTGGTGTCGAGGCCTTGCGAGGCTTCGTTCTGGCACTCCGTCGTCAGTTGCTGAAGCAGGGCAGCCTGGTCTTTGTTGCTCTCTGTAATTTGGGCGCCGGCCGTATCCTGCAACGTGGTGTTGCTTAACATCGCGTCAGTCCCCAATTTTTATTGTATCTTCAAAATCGCGCAAGTCCGAAAAATTCCTCCCCGGCCGAAGCAGCCTTCACAACCCTCAACTCAAGCACTTACAGAGCTTCGCGGACCGCGTCGTGAAAAGCCGGCCGCACCGCGCGGATCAATTGGCTCTGCCGGTCCGGCCAGGTGCGGTTGGTCAACAATGCCACGGCAACAGCGGCCCCCAGGTCAATCCAGAGCGAGCAACCGCTGTAGCCGAGGTGCCCGATCGAATGCGGCCCAAAGTGTCTGCCGGCAGACGATTTCTCTGAGGGCGTATCCCAGCCGAGGGCGCACGAACTCCCCTGCGGATCTTGCCGCCGCGCAAATTCAGCCACAGTCCCCCGGTGAAACAGATGCGCATTCTCCTGAGGCGCCTTGCTCGCTTGAGACGGGTCGCTCGTTCCCGCCGCGTTGCTCGTTCCGGCGCTGAGAACGGCGACGGCAAACCGCATTAGGTCCGGAATGTTGGAGAACAGGCCCGCATGTCCGGCCACGCCATTCATCACCCATGCGTTCTCATCCTGCACCTCGCCCTGAATTCGGGCGTGGCGAAAGGCCGTGTCCTCCTCGGTGGGCGGAATCGAGGTCCGCGCCGCCGGCTCCGGACAAAATCCCGTGGCCGCCATCCCGAGTGGGGCAAATATCTCGCGCCGAAGCCAGCCCGCCAAACCCTCCCCCATCCGCGTCTCCAGCGCTTTGCCCAGCAGAATGAAGCCTGGGTCGGAGTACTCGGCGCGCACGCCCGGCTCGGCCTGCAAACGCAACTCAAGGCAGGCGCGTAACAACGCCTCAGGCGTAGTCGCCGTGCGGAACAGCTCCACGTAACCCGGCAAGCCCGAACTATGGGCCAGCAGGTGCCGCAGTTTCACGCGGCGCGCTGAATCTCCCCGAGGCCGGCCCGCCAAAAAGCCCGGCAGCAACTCGCCCAGCGGTGCGTCCAGGTCAACCTGCCCACGCTCAACGAGAAGCATTGCCGCGGCTGTGGTGGCAACCACCTTGGTCAGGCTGGCCACGTCAAACACCGTCTCCGCAGTCACTGAGGGGGCGTCTTCGTCATACGTGAAACGGCCCAGCGCGCCCTCGAGCACAACTTGGCCGCCAGCCAGAACGCCGAACGCACACCCTGGGAAGGCCCGCGCCTCGATCGCCTCCTGCAGCACCCGATGGGCCGCGCCAAACCGGCCGGGGGCTCGGCCTGTGCCATGGACGGTCAAATGAGCTTGCGGTCTCATCGCTTACTCGCATGGTACAGCGGAACCAGAGTAGATGTATCCCGGAAGCACGTCAGCCAAGTGGCTTTTTCCTCTCCGGGGTTCCCTGCGACAGGCCTTCGTCGCAGGGGTGGAAGTAAAAGCCACATTTCACGACTTATGGCAATGGCGGCTTAACTCTGGTTCCGCTCTAACGCGCGGCTGCCGATTCGCCGCCTCGCGCCCAACTTTTCGTACCCGTAGAGAAACGTCGCGCTATCCTTAAGGGCGAAAGCTCCGTCTATCCATTAGATAGACACAGGGGGAGTGTATGTCTCTGCCTCGGGCGTGGTTACCGACAGCAATTTTGATCAGCCTGATAGCCGCCGGCGTAAACTCGCACGCGGCTCAGGACCCTGCACGGCCACAGCCGGACCAGAACTCGCCCACAGCGCCCGCAGCCCAGGCAGCCACCCCGCCTGCGAGCCCGGCAGCGCCCACCCAGCCTTCTGCTGACCCGCCGGCCCCTGTCGGCATTGCCCCGGCGCACAAGACCTACACCGTGCCCGCCGGCACCAAGGTTCTGTTGGAGTTGCGCAGCGCCATCAATACCAAGAGCGCCAAAGCCGGCGACGGAGTCTACCTTTCCTCCACCTTTCCCGTGGTGGTCGGCAACCGCGTCATGATCCCCACCGGAGTCTACGTGCAGGGCGTGGTTGACCGCGTTCAGCGCGGCGGCCGCATCAAAGGCAAGGCGCAACTCGACATGCATTTTACATCGATCATCTTTCCCAACGGTTCGGTGGTCGATATCCCCGGCGTCGTCGACAGCATGCCCGGCGCCAAAAACCAGAGCGTGAAAGACGATGGCGAGGGAACTATTCAGCAGAACGGCGACAAAGGCCGCACTGCAGGCCAAGTCGCCGAAATTGCCCTTCCCACCGGCGCCGGTGTCGGCACCATTGGCGGAGCCGCATCCGGGCATCCCATTGAGGGCGGTTTGGCCGGCTTGGGCGCCGGTCTTGCCACAGTGGGGGTGGTCACGCTTTTCACGCGCAATGCCGACGTCGATATTCCCCGCGGCACCCAGGTGGAGATGGTCCTGCAACGTCCATTGACGTTTGAAGATGAAAACCTGGCCGGAGCCGGCCAACCCGGAGGCGCGCCTGCCCTGGTTCCCGCAGCCGGCCAGCCGAAGCCCATCACGAGGCACCGTCCCCGTATCCTTTGCCCGCCAGGAAGCCTTGGTTGCGAGTGAAGTTGCGAGTAATCTAAATACAGATAGAGATGCTGACCGGTCCTGACGACAACCCAACTTCTGATGCAGGCACGAACCCGCATGCTGCTCCGAGCGAGCCGCCTCTCAATCCTGCGCCCGCCGCACCGCCAAGCAAAGACGCGGGCCTTGGTCTTTGGCTGCGCGATCTGCTCATCGCCACCGTTGCCTCCGTTCTCATCATCACGTTTCTTTATCAGCCCGTCCGCGTGGAAGGCACCAGCATGTTGCCCCGCCTTGAGGACCGCGACCGGCTCTTCATCAACAAGTTTGTCTACCACATCTCCTCCATCGAGCATGGCGACGTGGTCGTCTTTTACTATCCGCGCGACCCGGAAAAGAGCTACATCAAGCGCGTCATCGCCCTGCCTGGCGATACCCTCCGCATCGATCGCGGCCGCGTGTTCGTCAACGGGAAGCTTCTGCGTGAGCCCTACGTCCCCGCAGAGTACCGCGACAACCGCTCCCTGGCAGAGATCACCATCCCCGCGGACTGCTACTTCATGATGGGCGACCACCGCTCCATCTCCTCCGACAGCCGCGACTTCGGCCCGGTCGACCGCTCCCTCATCTACGGCAAGGCTGCCTTTGTCTACTGGCCCGCGCGCGACGTCGGCGTGGTTCACTGATCGCATTTTCCCCGTGGGAAGCCCGGACAGCCCCAGCGAAGCGCCCGCATGGCCGGAGAAGCCCAGGTAAGGAAGCACGAATGCCGGCAGAGCCTTACACTCGCCGGCTTTCCAGGGCCGAACCCCTCAGTTGCAACGGTTGACCGAATAACCCTCAACTGGATGGCCGGCGTCCATCTAAGAGAAAGTTGAAGTGGATGAGCAGCGGATATGAACTTAGCCCAAGCTTCAATTCCGGCCCACTCCTTCGTCATAAGCACGATGGTCGCCAGCGAATTCCATCTCACAAAATTTGTACCAATCACTCTGAGCAGGAGTAGTCTGGATCGTCCCAGGAATTTCAGGAGCAGCAGGGTTGAAACACGAACGGCAGTCAGTCAGGAGGGGGCATGTTTGACATTGGGTCTCTTACATCTCTGGTCGGTGCGCTCGTCGCCGCACTCGTCTTTTTCTTTCTCATTCTCACTTCCAGGTCCTTCTACAGCATCGGGCCGACTCAAATCGGCCTCGTCCGCAAGCGCTTTGGAGCCAAGCTTCCAGGCAACAATCCCGTGGCCTTCAACGGCGAGGCCGGATACCAGGCTGAACTGCTGATGCCCGGTGTCCGCTTCAAATGGGTCATGATCTACGCCGTGACCAAACATCCGTGGGTCCAGGTGCCTGCGGGACAGATTGGCGTAGTCATCGCTCAAGTGGGCGAGCCCACGCCCATTGGCGCAAAATCGGGCATCTATAAACCCGATTTCGGCAACTTCAGCGATCTCGCAACCTTCGTTGCCAAGGGCGGGCAGAAGGGCGTGCAAAGACCAGTTCTGTCACCGGGAACCCTGGCTCCCGTTCACCCCATCGCCTTTCTGGTCATCACCAAGCCGCGTGTCTTCGGCGTCCCGGTCTCGGAGGAATACCGGTGGGTCGCCATCAAGCAAGGCGGCCTGACGTTTCAAGCCTTCGGGTTGCAAGAGATTCAGCTCGACGTCACGCGCATCTCGCCCAAGCCTTGCGATGGCGGACAAGTGATGGATATGATCGGAATTGTCACCACGCAGGAGGGCGAGCCGCTGCCGGCAGGCGCCATCGCCAGCCGGCTGGGCACATTCGCCGACGTGGAGGAGATGGAAAAGAGGCCGGGAACCACCGATGCCCAGCTGATGAGCCTGATCCTTGGCAGCAAAAACAACCTGCACAACAACTATCAGGACTTCCAGAAGTTCATGGATGCCGGAGGCAAGATCGGCCTGCAGCATGACCCGCTTCTCTACGGCGCATACAACCTGAACCCGTTCCTGGTGCGCGTGGAGCAGGTGCCGATGCTGGTTGTGGAGCAGGGCCAGGTGGCCGTGATCAAGGCTTACGTTGGCCTGCCCACGCAGGACACCTCCGGCGCGGACTTCAAGTTCGGCAGTCTTGTGCGGCCCGGACATCAGGGCATCTGGCAGGAGGCTTTGCGCACCGGCAAATATCCCATCAACCCACGCATCTACGACGCCAAGGTCGTGCTTACGGCCATTCTCAAGCTCGACTGGGCCAAGGAGGTAACTGGCGCCCACGGCCTGGACGCTAAGCTTGAGCCCATCATCGCTAAAAGCAACGAGGGCTTCGTTTTCTCCATCGATCTTCAAGTGTTAATTCATGTTCCCGACACCAAGGCTCCGCGCGTCATCTCCATGGTCGGGTCCATGGAAAATCTCGTCAACGAAGTTTTGCAGGCGGCCGTCGGCAACCTCTTCCGCGACAGGATTGGCGGCATGGAAGCGATCAAGTTTATCCAGACACGCCAGACAGTTCAGGAGGAGGCATTCAATTACATACAAAAGAAGCTCGCCGAGTATGAGATCGAGACGCGGGGCGTCTACATCCAGGACGTGATTTACCCGGCGCAGTTGGTCACGGTGCTCACCGAGCGCGAAATCGCCAACCAGCAGGTGGCCACATTTAAGATGCAGCGCTCGGCGCAGGATCAGCGCATTGAGACCGAGAAGGCCCGCGGCACTGCCGACATGCAGGCGCAACTGGCGCAATCGGCGGTCGGCGTGGACATCAAGAAGAACAATGCCGAAGCGCGCAAGGCCGAGGCCGATGGCGATGCCACCTACATTGAGCGAACGGGCACTGCCCAGGGCGCTCAAGTAAGGGCGGTTGGATTGGCCCGGGCCGAGGCCTACCAAAAACAGGTCGCTGCGCTGGGCCAGGGATCTACGGCGCTCGTCAACGCAATCGATTCTCTGGTCAAGAGCGCCGTTCCCTTCGTGCCGGGTATTCTTGTCGCCGGCGGCGGATCTGGAAGCGGAGTTCTGGAAGGCTTGGCGGCGATGCTGATGCGCAAGCTCGATGCCGGGACCGCGGTGGATGCGCCGGCTGCGGCGCCTGCTGAGCCTTCGCAAGCCGGGTCTGCGGCGGCGTAGCGGTTGATTTTCGTGCTATCCCAGGCCTCAGAATCGAGACCTGGGCACCCGGCGACTGAAACTCGGTTCGGTTTCGACCCGCGCCGAACGTTTCCTGCTTAAACCGGATTAGGAATTCACGTAATGAATCCGATATGAAGCTTCGCACAACAATGCCCTCGGCAGCTTCTCCTCTGCTCGCGTTCACTGACGTGGTCAAGGATTACGCCAACGAGGGTGAGCGGGTGCGGGCGCTCGATGGCGTTTCGCTTGAGATCGCAGCGGGACGCTTCATCGCGCTGGTGGGACGCAGCGGATGCGGCAAGTCCACACTGCTGCATCTCGCCGGCGCTCTCGACTTCCCCACTGCGGGCTGCGTGACGCTCGATAATGTTGCGACCGGAAAACTGGACGAGGCCGGCCTGACGAAATTGCGTCGCGAAAAGGTGGGTTTTGTCTTTCAGTCCTCCCAACTGCTCAATACCCTGAGCGTGGTGGAGAACGTCGAGGTGCCCCTGCTGCTGGCCGGAGAGATAAATCCCCGCCCCAGGGCAATGGAGCAGCTTGCCTCGGTCGGATTGGCAGAGCTGGCACACCGCAGGCCGCACCAGCTCTCCGGCGGCCAAATGCAGCGCGTGGCCATTGCGCGCGCGCTGGTACATGGTCCGCGGTTGCTGCTGGCAGACGAACCAACCGGCAATCTCGACACGGCGACGGGCAGCTCCATTCTCGCTTTGCTGAGGAGCATCTGTTCCGAGCGTGGCGTCACCGTCCTGATGGCGACACACAGTGCGGAAGCGGCCGCGATTGCCGATGCGGTGGTGAAGATGCGCGATGGGCAAATCCTGTCAGGGCCGGAAGAATGAGCGGCCTGGTCTTGTTCTACCGAATGATGCTGCGGCCGCTCTTGCATCAGCCTGGCCGCGCGCTGCTGATTCTGTTTGCCGTCGCTCTCGGCGATGCGGCAGTGGTGGCCATTGACCTGGCAGGCGAGGCCGCGGCGGGCTCGTTCCACTCCTCCATGGAGACGCTGGCGGGAAAGAATGACTTTGAAGCGACTGCCGCGGGAGGAGTGCCGGAATTTGTCGTGGCGCGCCTCGCTCTGCTGCCCTATGACCTCCAGGTAAGCCCGCGCATCGAGGATCACGCCATGGTTGCTGAAACCAGGCAAGCTGTTCCCTTGATTGGAATCGATGAGATCGGCGTGGCAAACGACGCGAGTCAAGCCGCCATTGGCCCATCGAAGCTGAGTGAGGGCATTCAATCCGTCAATGATCCGAATGCTGTGTGGGTCACGAGCGGATTGGGTAAGAAGATCGGCGAAAACATCCCGCTCCTGATCAACGATCGCACAAAGAGTTATGTCATTCGCGGATTGATTCCAGCTCAAGTGACCGGAGATGCCATCCTCATGGATATCGGGGAGGCGCAGTTGGCAACTGGCAAGCTCGGCCGCGTCGATCGAATTCTGATCAAGACGCCCGCGCAGGGCGATTTCGAAACCTGGGAGAGCCGCCTCAGGCAGGCATTGCCGGCCGGAGTGCTATTGAATGCGCAGGGGGCAGAAACTGCCGCCAATCGCCGCATGCTGGCGGCGTTTCGCTGGAATCTGCGCATTCTGAGCTACATCGCGCTTCTGGTGGGGTCATTTCTCATCTACAACGCTTTTTCCCTGTCCGTCGTGCGGAGGCGTCCGGATATCGGCACCATGCGTGCGCTGGGCGCGAGCCGCAATGCCGTGCTGATCGCATTTGTAGCCGAGGCGGCCGCATTCGGTACGCTCGGCTCGCTGGCGGCTTTGCCGCTTGGCCGTGTGCTTGCTGCCGGAGCCGTGCACATGCTCTCCACCACTGTGAACGCACTCTACGTCTCCAGCCGGCCCGGACCCATGACCATCACCGCGGGATCGGTGGCGCTGGCTTTGGTTGCAGGCATCGGGGTTTCCGTAATCTCCGCGCTTGCGCCGGCGCGCGAGGCAAGCATGGTGCCGCCCACGGAAGCGATGGCTCGCGGGCGGCGTGAGTTTGATATCCGGGTCGAGCGCAAGCGCGATGCGCTGCTGGCGCTCGCGCTTGCCGCGTGCGGCGCTGCCGCCACGCAGGCGCCGGAGATTGGCGGCAAGCCGATGATGGGCTACCTGGCCGCGCTGCTCTTTGTGGCTGCAGGGGCGCTCCTCACTCCGGTTGTGGTCGACAGCGCGATGTCGGCGGGGTCGGATTTTCTTCGCAGGCTGGTTGGCATGGAGGGCTTGCTTGCTTCGCGCAGCCTGGGCGGATCGCTGCGCAGAACTTCAGTGCTGGTGGCGGCTTTGGCAGTCGCCGTCGCCATGATGACCTCCGTCGGCATCATGGTGGGCAGTTTCCGCGAGACCGTGCTGACGTGGATGCAGACCGAGCTGCCTGCGGACCTGTATCTGCGGCCCGCGGGTGTATCGGGAGCAGATCAGCACCCGACCATCTCGCCTGACCTT
The DNA here is from genome assembly GCA_963832535.1 of uncultured Acidobacteriota bacterium. GTDB lineage: Bacteria > Acidobacteriota > Terriglobia > Terriglobales > Acidobacteriaceae > Telmatobacter. Next base: position 16,251 of record CAWHUK010000038.1, on the reverse strand, counting down.
CCGGAACGTATTGCGCGCGTCCAGGGAGTCGAGGCGGTAAGGCGAATGCGGGCCTACGAGATCGACTACCAGGGACTTCCCGCAACGTTGGCGGGCGCGGACCCGCCCCCGGCGCGATCTGAGCCAAACCTGAGGTTTCTCTCTGGCCGGGGCAGCGCAGAAGTTTTCCACGAACTCACCTCCGGCAATTCCGCCATTGTCAGCGAGCCATTCGCGAATAAGCACCACGTCAAGACCGGAACCAACATCGTGCTGCCCCTGGGAGAACAGAAGGTTGCATTTCGAGTCATCGGCATCTTCTACGACTATGGAGACGAGGCGGGCTTCATCCTTGTTGACTGGAATAATTTGCTGCGATACCTTCCCGATCCGGCGCCGAGCAACTTGGCGGTTTACCTTGCTCCCGGCGCTGACCTGGAGCAGACCCGCGCAGCGATTCAAAAAGCCATCGGGAATAGCGATGTTCTGGACTTCTCCAACCGGGAGATCAGACGCCAGGGTATTCGCGTCTTCGATCAAACGTTTGCGATTACCTACGCATTGGAGGCCATCTCGATCCTGGTTGCAGTAGGGGGCGTTGCGGGCGCGCTGGTTTCTATCGTGATGGATCGCCGGCGCGAGTTCGCTGTCTTGCGTTTCCTCGGGGCCACGGGCCGGCAGATTCGCAGCCTGATTCTGGTGGAGGCAGGCCTCATCGGCATTCTGTCGAGCGCAATAGGGTTGGGGCTTGGCGTCGTGCTTTCCCTAGTGCTTGTGTTCGTGATCAACAAGCAGTCGTTCGGATGGTCCATTCAATTTCACTGGCCCATTGCGGTGCTCCTGTCGTCGATGGCCGTGGTCTATGTGGCGACGGTGCTGGCGGGCCTCTATCCTGCGCGTCTCGCTGTGCGGATGAATCCCATTGAGGTGATCCATGAAGAGTAGGTGGATTGCATGGTTGCTCCTGGCAATCGCGACGACGTCAGCACAGGATTACAAGCTCGCGTTGCCTGGCTACAGGTTTGAGTTCCCGCGAGACTACTTCAACCATGAGAACTACCAGACGGAATGGTGGTATTACACCGGAAACGTGAGGGCTAAGAATGGGCATCGCTACGGTTTCGAATTGACGTTCTTTCGCCAGGGAGTCTCACGCTCTGAAAATACAAACCCGTGGTTTGTCCATGATTTGTGGATGGCGCACCTGGCTCTGAGCGATATCGGTGCACAGCGTTTTCATCATGAAGAACGGATCAACCGCTCCGGGCCAGGTATCGCCGGAGTGGATGCTCTCGCCGGCCTGGTCTGGAATGGAAACTGGCAGGCGCACATCGCGGAGCATGAGGACGATCTGCGCGGCATTGGCGAGGATTTCGCATTCGCATTAAAGCTGATCCCCGCCAAGCCGCCCGTTGTTCAGGGCCAGAACGGCGTGAGCCGGAAGGCGGCAGGCGCTGGTCATGCCTCGCATTACTTTTCGCTCACCCGCCTCCTCACCACCGGGTCGATCGATATCGATGGCAAGGCCTACGATGTGGAGGGGACTTCGTGGATGGATCATGAATTCTTCACCGGGTCCCTGGCAGCCACTGAGTCGGGGTGGGACTGGTTAAGCGTCCAGTTCGAAGACGGTTCTGAACTGATGCTGTACCGAATGCGCTTGAACGATGGCAGGATCGATCCATATTCATCGGGCAGCTACGTCGATGCGCATGGTATCGGCAGGTTTCTCTCGTCGCAGGATTTCGTGATGCTCCCCATGCGTGAAAAATGGATCAGCCCGGAAACCAAGGCGGTTTATCCCGTCCACTGGCATGTTACGGTTCCGATGCTCGCAATTGCGTTGGACGTGACAACTCCGCTCAAAGGGCAGGAAATGACCGGCAGATTCGGGCCAAGCTATTGGGAAGGAGCTATCGATGCTACCGGTACCCGCGCGGGCTCAAGCACGCATGGTGTCGGATACCTGGAAATGACGGGCTATGCCGAGCCTGGCAAGCAGTTGGTTCCAAAATAAGCGCGGGTCAATCTCGACTTTAGTAGGGCAGTCACGCTAGCCCTTCACCGTGTGTCGCGTTTTGAAGGGCACGGCTTTAACTAGCCGGCCACCGTGTGTCGCGTTTTGAAGGGCACGGCTTTATAGACCGCGGAAAACACTCTCTCGGAGCTGGCTTTGTATCAGGGCACGACTTCAGTCGTGCCGACAAAGCCAATAAAATCAATAGGGCTTTAGCCCCTGCGTTCCGACTTTTCTACCGCAAAAGCAATCTCCGTGTTTTTCCGCAACCTCTTTGAGCGGTGCCGTAGCACCTGTGAAATCAACGGGGCTTCACAGGCTGCGCAAGCAACTCAATTCAGTGGCTTTGTACCTTTAGTCGGGCCGATAAAGTCAGCGGAATGAGTGGCTTTAGCCCCTGCCAATCCACAGGCTTGCTAAGGGGTTTTGAGGACCTGACAATGCCACTTCCGTAACCGTCCAAAGTCGCGCAGGTAACGGCCAAAATCAACTTAAGAACCCATGCTCCAGAGCGATTGCGAGTGCAATTGCTAGTTGCTGCATAGCATCATGAGTAATAAGCGGGAGCACAAGAAGGTCGCGTGAACGAGCACTCCCGCCGAAAGTCGATTTTTTTGGGGTGAGTCCATGAACGTCCTCTCCATGCAGCATATCCCTCTGGCGTCAGCCTATCTGTGTCCGGATTGCAATTGCATTGGAAACTGCTCAGAACGTTGCCCCGCATGTGCTTCGTCAGTACTGTTGGGTCTGGCAGGTGTTCTCGACCGGAAACCGGGCAGCCGCTCCGCCGTCGTTCGGGGCTTCCACCACGTCGCCCGTACCCGTATGCACTCGCAATCATCTCGCCAAAGAGGCTACCGTTCGTTCAAGGCGCCAGCCGTAGAGTACACGCAGTAGGGGTTGCGGTAGGCCATGAGCCGGCCTCCTTCAGAGAGAACCTTGAGCAGTTGCGACATGAAATGTCTTTCAACACCGCCAATAGGCGAGAGCGGCATACAATAAGAATGCGAGACGGGCCATCACGAGCCGTTCTCATGCGAATTACATCGGAGCGATTGGGTGAACTTGGGCGTTGCGGATAGTGGCGTTGCGGATAGTTCGGCAGAGGTCAGGAACTGGCGAAAGGCGAAGCGAGCCGAGTTGCTCAAGGCGCGTTTGGAGCTTGCGCCGGAAGCGCGCCGGGAATTGAGGCAGCGCGTCCTGGAGTGTTTGATCGACAACTTTCGCGAACCTTGCTCGGGCGCGGTTGGATTGTATTTTCCGTTTCGCGGCGAGATCGATCTTATGCCTTTTTTCGAACAGGTCAGGGCGTGGGGAGGATCGACATCTCTGCCCGTGGTCGTCGCCAAGGGACAGCCCCTTGAGTTTCACGAGTGGAAACGGGGCGAAGCGTTGCAAAAGGGGGCGCTCGGTATTCCGTTTCCGGCGCATGGCGCACGCGTGGAACCGCAGACGCTGGTGATTCCGGTGGTTGGTTTCGACGCCGCGTGCTTCCGGCTAGGCTATGGCGCCGGTTTCTACGATTACACGCTACAAGCGGCGCCGGCGCCGCCCATAACCATCGGAGTCGGTTTTGAGCTGGCGCGCCTTGATACGGTGTGTCCGCAGCCTCACGACGTGCCCATGGACTTTATCGTGACGGAACGAGGCTTGCAGCGCAAGCCGTAACGACTCGCCGGCTACCATGCCGCCCTCGCCGCTGCAAGCAATTCCTCGCCCGTTAGCGGAAGCGGGTTGGCGTGCATGCTGCTGGCGAGCGCTGCTTTTTCGACGACTCCCGGCAAATCGGCTTCGGCGATTCCCCAGGCGCGCAGTGCAGGGACATTGAGCTCCGCGCAAAGCGCGTGAACCCACTCAATACCGTCCTCCGCGCATGCTTCATTCCGGCCAGTGACGAGGCGTGCGATTACGGCATAGCGTTCCAGGGCGGGATGCTGCGGCACACGCGCCCGCAACGCGGCCACATTGGCTGCCATGCCGTATGGCAACAGTGCTGCACAAAGCGCGCCGTGAGGCGCCTTCCAGGAGCCTCCGAGCGGTGCCGCGAAGCCATGCACAACGCCCAGTCCGGCATTGGCCAGCGCCAGGCCGCCGAACAGGCTTGCCAGCGCCATGTCGCGGCGCGCCTCCCGATCCGCACCATCGTGGTATGCGCGGCGCAGCGCACCGGCAACGCGCCGGATGCCCTCGACGCAAACTGCATCCGCGATTGGATTGGCGCGTGCACTGACATATGGCTCGATGAGCTGCGTCAGGGCGTCAAGGCCAGTGGCGGCGGTGACCGCAGGCGGCAGCCCGTAGGTCAGCTCAGGATCGACTAGCGCGACCCGCGGCAACATGAGCGGGCTTCGCAAACTTGCTTTGATGCCGTGCTCCCCCGATCCGAGCATCGATCCGAGGACGGCATTGCGCGTAACTTCGCTGCCGGTGCCAGCCGTGGTCGGTACAGCAATGAACGGCAGCGGCGGGGCCGTAATGGCGCGGCCTTTTCCCACCACTTCGAGAAACTCGAGCGGTTCGCCGCCATTGGTAGCTATGATGGCAATCGCCTTGCCGGCGTCAATTGCGCTGCCCCCGCCAAGCGAGAGGATGACATCGCAGGCGGCTTCCTGCACGTGCCGCGCGCCCTCGCGGACCCGATCGACCGTCGGCTCGCCGGGCACCGCAATGGTTTCCGCCGAGAGTGCCGAGACAAGCCATGCCGCACGCTCTCGAGAAGCGCCGGTCACCACCAGCGGACGGGCGCCGAAGGTGCGAACCATTTCAGGGAGGGTGGCGGATGTGCCCTCGCCAAAGACAATGCGCGTTGCAGTCGCAAACTCGAAGCGCACGGTTCTACCAGCCCTCGGGATCGGGGAAAACTGCGTTGTACTGCATCCGCTGGCGGGGCTCGGCCATCATTGGCGCAACCGCATCGCGCCACTTTGCGTAGTGAGCTGTCTCTCTGTGCGCAGCCGGCGCTTCCGTCGTGCGGTAAACCTCGATCAGCACGAACCGTGTCGCATCGTCTTGCTGTTGCACAACGTCGAAGCGTGCAATCCCGGGCTCCTGAACACTCGAGCGGGCATTCAAGATCGTAGCCTGCCTGAAGTCCTCAACCGACTCGGGTTTGACCCGCACATACACGTGAACGATATGCATTAGACTTTCCCCCGTTCCTTATCGTACTTCCATGCCGCGTGAACACTGATATATTGAATGAGGCAATCGGTTCAGCAGGCGTCATAGGATGTGCCTCTCCTTCTGCAAATCTTCATGCCCTCGCCAAATTCTGGTTTGTCACCGTCCATTGCGAGGGGAACGCCGATTCGGTATTCACCTGCAGAGCGCTGCGGTAGGCGTCGACCGCCTGCTCGAGATATTGGGAGGCCTGGACCCCTTCGCTGCGCCCCGCCAGACCGCGGAGCGCGTTGCCCAGGTTGTTCTCGGTCCCCGCCCAGTACCGGGGCAGTTGCTCGCGGGTGTAAACCTGCAGGGCGCTGCGGAAGGCGTCGACCGCCTGCTCGAGATATCGGGAGGCCTGAGCTCCTTCGCTGCGTTCCGCCATATCGCCGAGCGCGGCGCCCAGGTTGTTCTGGGTCCTCGCCCAGTCGTGGGGCAGTTGGGTTCTCACCTGCAGGGCGCTGCGGAAGGCGTCGACCGCCTGCTCGAGATACTGGGAGACCCTAGCCCCTTCGCTGCGTCCCGCCAGATCGTCGAGCGCGACGCCCAGGTCGTTCTGGGTCATCGCCCAGTCCTGGGGCAGTTGCTCGCGGGTTCTCACCTGCAGGGCGCTGCGGAAGGCGTCGACCGCCTGCTCGAGATATCGGGAGGCCTGAACCCCTTCGCTGCGTTCCGCCAGATTGTCGAGCGCGACGCCCAGGTTGTTCTGGGTCATCGCCCAGTCCTGGGGCAGTTGCTCGCGGGTGTAAACGGTCAGCGCTGCCAGATAGGCGTTTCTCGCCGACTGTCCATGCGCGGAGATTGCTGGCCCTTCGGAACGCGAGACCAGCGCCTCCCTCAGCGTTGCCAAGTTTCAGCTGTAGGTCGGCCCACTGCGCGTCCTGCCTGTCGCGGGGGATGTGGACTAGGGCCCTTTGGTATGCATCCGAGGCCTTGGCAAAATCCAGCGCGTTATAGGCCGCGTCTCCCGCCAGCCGATAGTCGCGAATGATGCGGTCGATACCCTCCTGTTCTTGCTTTTGCAGGGTTGCCAAGCGCTCTTCCTCTTCCGCAGCTGCCTCTATTGCGCGATCATGGGCCTCACTGAAGTTTTTCTGGGCAAAGGCGGCCAATCCAAGATCGTACGCACTGGATTTCCTGGATTCTACTTCGGACGCCCAGCGGTTTACTTCCGCTTGCACCTGGTCGACGCTAAAGCCATATTGGACAGCCCAATCCTTAAGGTAGCGGCTTAGATCCGGCGGATGCTTAGTATCCGGTTGCGTGGCTGACTGGCTTGATTCTTTTGCCGTGCGTTCGACGAATGCCCGCAGCTGCGCGTCGGAGAGAAACTTCAGTGAGCCTTTCGGCAAAAGCTGGATTTCTTCTCTGTGAATCAAATCCACCGGAACAATCAGTTTCCCTCCCGGAGGCTCGTAGACAGCATAACCGGGCATCGCGACCGTGATCGTTACCTCGACTCCCGGCTTGAGAGCGTCCGAAAGAAACAGATGAAAGAGCCCGCCGTCCCCGGTTAAATCATGGCTGCCATCTTCGTCGAGGCTGACGCTGACGTTATCGACGGGAGTCCGCGACTGATCATCGCCTTTCACAAGTTTGCCTAGGAGCTCCCTTTGCGCGTGCGCGTGTGCAAGGCAGAAAAGGCAGCTCGCAAGAAGAAGACTAATGGGCCGCCGCATTACCGACTCCCTTGAGGGAAAAGTTCACCCCTGAATCGCCTAGCGTCGGACTTAGTCGCATCGTTTCATAGCCTTGTTTGTCCGCCGTGAGGTCCACCATCTGCCCGCGCTCGGCGATGACCGAGAACTCAAATCTTCCATCGCTTTTTGTCATGTCTTCCTCGTGATATGCGGGCAGTGCCACGTGAACATCTGGCATAGGCCGTCCTTGCGCATCCGAGACAGTGCCTGCCAGCTTGAAGCGTTTGATCTTCTTTTTGGCAATCAAATCGATGTTGCTGCCGGCGATCGTAACGGTGAGGTTGGCCGCCTCATAATCGTCCGACTCGACCCATCCGGGTACCTGTTGCCCGCGGAAATCGGCGGGAATGCGGGGAAAGACAGCCTGGCCATTCTCACCAATGGACTCAGAGCTGATCGCCGGTCCGAGCTTTAGGAAAACACGGCCCGTATTCCGCAGAACGATATCTTGCGGACCACTCTCACCGTGGACGTAAACAGTTAGTGGGAAGAATGTCGCCCTTGGAATAAAGTAATATCCGCCAACCACCACTAACGCCGCCCCGACAATTGATCCGCTGAGCCTTAGAGTTCCGCCCAACAATTTACCGACATAGGTTGCGGACGACTGGAGAACGCCAAAAAGAAATCCCGCAGCGGTCACGCCCATTAACACGAGAATCAAGTAATAGACCTGTTGCAGCATGCCGTACTGGCTCAATTTGTCGGCAAATACAATCAACAAAAGCAGGACTCCTCCGCAGCATAGGAAGGCAGCGAAGGAGATCAGCGCATAATCAGGGACTCGGCCATGGCTCCTTGTTACGCTCAGGTCACCAAGCGCGCGTGGCGGCGGTGTCACGTTCTTAGCTGACCTATCTGCCATTGGGTTCGACCGGTCTATGCCGTAATTCAGAAGATAGCCTTGTTACCTCGGCTTTTCAAGAAGGGCGCGGATCGGAAAGTGCGGAATTGTGGTGCGCGTCCTTCGCCCGCGCCTTCGGTACTCCACCCTGGAGTATTAAGAGAATACAGCACCCGTTCGACGCGGTCTGGCCATCTGCCAACGCGCCATCGACGCTTCAGATCGGTATCGTCAGTCGGCGCGTGTCGGCCAAAGTTCGCGAGCCTAATTGTCAATCGATAGCCCCAGGCCAACGCACTCACGGAGCGTTGCTTACGCACAATTCCCGGGATTGCTCCCGAAAAACGCACTTTTCCGCCGCCGGCAACTGAATTCTACTTCGACCAACCCAGTGTGACGTGCGCCGCAGCACGTTGAGACAAACAGGCGTATACACGGAATCCACCGCAACCAGTGCGCCCGTGCGCCGGCCGAGGTGAAAAAGGGGGCCTTGTCGATGGAGGTCTTTATGGATGTTTCACGCCGCGATCTTCTGATCACAACGGCGGCGACCGGCACCGTCGCCACCCTGGGTCCCGAACTGGTCGGCAGCGCACAGGCCGCTTCGGCAGGCGCTTGGAGCGGACCCGCAACTGCCCCGGCGGACGCCGGTCCGGCGCCAGGCTCGGACCTCGGGACCACCCTCATTATCCCGGGGCGCTGCCACGAATGCCATCCGCAATGCCCCTTGCTGGTGCACGTGCGCGCGGGCCGGGTTGTCAAGGTGGAAGGCGATCCCAAGGGCCCGAACCGCGGCGCGCTGTGCGCCAAGGGACAGGCCACGGTCAAGAACCTGTACAGCCCCGAGCGCTTGAACTATCCCATGAAGCGCACGCGCCCGAAGGGCGAAGCTCGATCCCGGATGGGTGCGGATTTCCTGGGACGAGGCGCTGGACACCATCGTCGCCCGGCTGAGCGAGATCAAGGAGCAGTACGGCGCGCACTGCGATCGCCGTGGGACAGGGCACGGGACGCTACACCGAGCATTTTGTTTCCCGGCTGAAGAACGCGATCGGCACGCCCAATTCGATCGGCCCGAACCACGTCTGCCGCGGGCCGATGGCGGCCACGGTCGGGCTGACCATCGGCCATCACGTGAAGGCCGAGTACCAGCGCTCCGGCTGCCAGGTTTATTGGGGCAAGAACGAGTCCTGGGCGCATGCGGGCATTGCCGGCGGCGGCATCATGGACAACTGGCAGGACCGGCACTCGAAGCTGATCGTGGTCGATCCGCGCTTTGAGCATCCGCTGGCGCACAAGGCCGACGTCTTTCTGCCCGTGCGGCCCGGGCACGGACGGCGCTATGTTTTTGAGCTGGATCCACGTGATCCTGAGCGAGCAGTTGTACGACCGGGAATTCGTCAGCCGCTGGACCAACGGCCCCCTGCTGGTGCGGCTCGATACGGGCAGGCTGCTGCGCGAAGGCGACGTGGTGGAAGGCGGCGACGCGCGCGACTTTCTGCCGTTCCCCCTCCATCGAAGACCGGCGCGCACGGCCAACGCTGATGGTGTGGGACACCGGCGAGCGGCGCAGTAAAGCCGGTGGATACGCCTGGCGTCGACCCGGCCCTGTTCGGCGAGTTCACGGTGAAGGGCGTCAAGTGCAAGCCGGTGCTGCAGATGCTGGCCGAGCGCGCGGCGCGGTATGCGCCGGAAAAAGCGGCGGAAATCTGCTGGAGCGGCTCGGCGGAAAAAATCCGCCAGGCGGCGCGGATGTATGCCACCAGTTCCAGCGGATGCACCGACGTCGGAAGCTTCGGCATTCAGGGAATTGAGGGCGGACACACGAATGCCTTCCAGACCATGCGGGCGCAGATTTCCATGTCGGCGATCACCGGCAACATCAACCGCCCCGGCGGAGAGTGCGGCACGCCGCACTGGCGCTGGATCACGGGCGAGTGGCGGCGCAAGGGCGGCCCGCGCTCGATGACGCCGTGGGGCGCGCCCGGCGATTACGAAAGCGTCGAATTGGAAGGCGTGCATCCAACCGAGCCGGCGCTCAACCAGTTTGCGCTGCAGCCGGGGCTGCCCTCGATGCTCGACAGCTTCCGCGCCATGAAGACCGGCAAGCCTTATCCCATCAAGGCCTACGTCATGGTGCAGGGCAATCCGCTGGGCGGCTGGTGCGAGGACCAGAAGACGGTCTACGAAGGCCTGAAGGCGCTGGAATTTCTGGTGGACATGGATCTGTACATCACGCCCACCAACAACCTGGCCGACATTGTTCTGCCGGCGGGGCTGGGACCGTTCGAGCGCGGCGAAAAGCCCGTGATTGAGCCGATGTATGAGCGTTGGTCCGACGAGCGCTTTTACGTCGAGCTGGGACACCGGCTGAATCCCGAGGTTTGGCCGTGGAAGACCGAATCGGAGTGGCGCGCGGGGAAGGAACGCACCGCGTCGCCAACATCGCCGCGGCGCAGGCGGCCGGCTTGCGGCTGTGGAGCGCGGACAGCCCGCTCCTCCGCTGGACTATTACCAGGCCATCGATCCGAAGACGGGCAAGCCGGTCGGCTTCCCGACGCCCACCGGCAAGATCGAAATCTTCAGCGTCATCGCGCAGCAGAACGGCTTTGATCCGCTGCCCGATTACCGGAGCCCGCCGACAGTCCATACAGCCAGCCGGAGCAGGCGAAGCACTATCCGCTGGTGCTGACCACCGGCGCGCGGCTGCCGGTTTACTATCACTCGCAGCATCGCAACAACCCGCTGCAACGCGAGCTCTATCCGCATCCGCAAGCGCAGATTCATCCGGAAACCGCGGCGAAGTTCGGCGTCGCCGACGGCGAGTGGATATGGATTGAGACGCGCACCGGCAAGATACGCATGAGGGCGAGGTGACGCCCGGCATTCTGCCCGGCGTGGTTTCCATGTTTCATGGCTGGTGGCAGGGATGCCGCGAGCTGGGGCTTGCCCGGCTACGGCTGGGAGGGCGCCAACGCCAACGTGCTGATCGCCGGCGACGCCCACGACCCGGCGCTCGGCGTGCCGTCGGCGCGCTCGTCGCTGTGCCGGATCTATCCAGGCGGAGCACGCGCCCGCCGTACTGGCAGGCCCCGTATTACGGCACCACGCAACCGGCGGCGCTGTGCGGGCCGCCGGAATTTCCGGCGGGGCACATCTCGGTTGCAGACCGTCAAGGCGGTCACAGCGCCGATGCTCACGCGGCGCACAGGCGAGGAGGCATAAGACCATGAAACAATTGGCGATCATCACCGATCTGGACCGTTGCACTGGGTGCCACGCCTGCACGGTGGCCTGCGCGCAGGAGAACCTGCTACCTCCGGGCGCCTTCTGGAATCGCGTCTACCAGGTAGGACCGAGCGGCCAATTCCCCGGATTGCAGATGTATTACGTCCCGGGACCTGCAACCACTGCGCCGAGCCGGCGTGCGTGAAGGCGTGTCCGACGGGCGCGTCCTACAAGCGGGCCGACGGCATCGTGCTCATCGACGCCGCGAAGTGCAAGGGCTGCCGGGCCTGCGACGAGGCGTGTCCGTACAAGGTCCACTATTTCGCGGCCGGGGAGCGAAGTCCACGAAGTGCACTCTGTGCGCTCCGATGGTCGATGCCGGCGACACGCCGGCGTGCGTCAAGACGTGCACGGCGCGAGCGCGGCACTTCGGAGACTTGAACGATCCGGGCAGCGAAGTGGCGAAGCTGGTTGCGGGCAGCGGAGCGCAAGTGCTGCTGCCGGAAACGGGGACCAAGCCGGCGTCCGGTTACCTGCTGCGGCGTGAGATGTGGAAAGGGCTGAAGGGAGCAAAGCGGTCGGACGCGTAGGCAACCCCCTTCGCCAAGGCCAGCAGAAAGGGTGTATGAGGACCGATAATCGCCCTAGCGTCCCCCATTTTCTAGCTCCTATTCGGTCATGAGATCACAGGACGCTGGCCGACTTTAGGTTACCGATTATCCTGAGGCCCTTGACACAGACGAATCGTTCCAGGGCGCGTGTATTCTAATTCCACTCGAAACCATAGGTCATGGGACAGCATAGGCCGACCACCAATATCGGAGGACGCGTGACGAACGGAGCGAATAACCGTGTTCAACAGCTATAAACGTCAGGTTGCCTCTACTCCAAAGGCCGAAAGGCCGGTTAAGATCGTTCCGAAGAGTGATGTTGTCTCTGGCTCGTCAGGAGGTGAAAGACGGTTCTGGGTTGTCTCCCCGAACGTCACTGACAACCCCAGTACCATTGACTCTTGGAAGGAGGCAATTAAGCGCCACAGTGTGGCCTTCATGGGTTGGGGTCCGGACGACCCTGACCATAAACTTGGCCCCAGGTTTGCAAAAGGTATTGTGCCAGGCGACGTCATTTTGGTTGCTCGCCGCTTCTATGGTCCGGACGTCGTCGGTTTCGGAGTGGCGTCCGGCAAATACCAGCAGCGTCTCAGGGGCTTTACTGCGCCAGACAGGAAATGGATAAACGGCTCTATTCGTAAGCTATCTCCCTTCATCTCCTTGAGTACTGTTCCACGCAAAGTGCCCATTATGAGCGTTCTCAACCACACCCAATCGCTCTGCCAGTTGCACCCGGACCGGAACACCGACCATCGCAAGGTCTGTGACTGGATGAGCAAAGCACTTGACCAGTCCACAGGAGGAAATGGGAAACGGAGTTCGACATCGAATCCGACGGTTACCAAACCAAAAGTCAGAAGCAAGCCTCACGTCGATCCCGCCCAATTCGATTTTTCCCAGCGGAGCACCGAAATGGTCAGAACCGCCAAGAAACGCGAAGCAGCGTTGGTACGGGACTTCAAGAAGTGGCTAAGAGGCAGAGCCCACGTGGTCGGCCAGTTGGTCTATGGCCGCCTCCTCTGTGACGCCCACGAGAAGGACAGGAACAATTTGATTGAGGCCAAGTCTTCAGACAGGCGCGAGTACATCCGAATGGCAGTGGGACAGCTATTGGACTATGCCTTCCTTGGAAGGGAAAAGTTCGGTGCTCCACACATGGCTATTCTGCTTCCGAAAAAGCCTGGAGCCGAGATACTACCTTGGCTCGAAGGCATGACGATCAAGGTCATATGGAAGCAACGGAACGAGTTCGTTGACAATGCACAGGGACGGTTCACTTGATCGGCAAACTCAAGTACCCTGAAACGCCCTAGTAGCCGTCGATCCCACTGCCATCCGAAACCCTCGTGCGCACAGCAACTTACTCGAAGCCCCATCCCACCTCGGTTTCCGCGCGTGGGTACCCGGGTAATGATGCTTTCGCAGTACAGTGGTGATCTTCCCAGTCCCGTCGATGCCGCCTATAGTCTGAATACCTCGTGCCTGCGAGTGACGGCAGCAGGTGAACGTGCATTCCCCAACCCCGAAGGCGATGAGCAATCAAAGGTTAGGAAGGGAGAAACTTTGATCTCTGACTACACGGTTCTTCCAATGGGAACGAGAGTCGAGGGCGGAGAGGTAAAGGTTTGTCCGAAGTGTCAAAGACGCGGCCTCAATGTGGAAATGGATGGTCACAGCTTCTACACGCATTTCCAGATTCTTAAGAAAGACGATCCGCGCAACGTCTTCATCCGGCGGGTCGAGTGTCATTTGCTTGCCGGAGAGATCGCCACTCGAAACCCGTATCAGGCGCTGCCCCAGCGTGCCTCGCCATCGACGTAGATCGATGGCGCAGCCGAACGCCACGGCACTCTCCGGCGGTGAGCGCGATCTGCTTGAAGAGTGGCTCGATCGCCTCGCCGCCGCGAGCCGTTCGTAGCGAACTATTGCTCGGCTAAGCAGCCCCATTCCATAAGCATTGCCATTGATTACTACTGGAAAACGCCCTAGGTTCGAGTCAAGAAGAATGGGAGTTCAGCGTGACAATGCCCCGGTCAGGTCAGCAGTATCAATAGTGGGACTTGAGAAGCTAGTTTCCCGACAACCGTTTGAGGGCCTCTTTAAGGGCCGCATCACGGACTTCGAAATCGGGGATTGCGGCACAAACCCAAATAAGAAGCCACTTTTCGTAGAAAGCCTCGATCGGCAAATCGCGTATGGTCTTGTCAACAGGTCTGGAGGCTCGATGATCTGGGCATAAGTCAAGCCGCGAAGCTTGAGGGTGGGCGGGTGCCGGCCCGCCCATTGGAGGCGGTCCAGTTTGTCCATGACGCCCTTGATGATTAGCTTGCCTTTGAGCCTGTAAGTGTCTTCTTTGAGAATCCAGCTGCAGATAAGGTCGGCCCCTTCGCGGACTGATTCCGCACGCTGAGTATCGACAACCTCAGGCGGCGGTTCCTCGGGCCGCCCATTGGTAGCCTGTCCCCGACGCACGAGTTCGTTTGTGGAGATCTTTCCTTGCCGCGCAAGATCCTGGTCTTCCGCTGACGCCTCAAGACACCATAGCAGGTGGCGCAGGAGTGATTCGCTCGCTTGAAGGCCATTAGCGATTTTGCGAATGGAAAGGCCGGAGCGGTGGATTACGGCAATCTCGAGAGCACGGCGGGCGCGTCAGAGAAGCCATCAACCACCCTATCCGGCCAAAAAGAGAAAGAAGAAGAACAAGAGCTTCCTGCACTCTGATCCTGCCCGGCCCGCAACAACTCGACAAGTAACAACTCCACAAACATCAACAACCAGGCCATTCCCATCAGTAAGGGCCATCGAACACTGGCAAACGCTCACGCCTAGGCATTTGCTTTTTTAGCGCGGCTTTCACCCGTGCCAACAGCGCCTTCCCCGGTTCGGCCGTAACCAGAATCTTGATCCGCGCGTTCACTCCCATCCGCTTTTGCGTCAACAGCCCAGCCTGCACCAGAGGTCCAACCAGCTTGCTGACGACGTCCTTCCGCAGGGCCATGGCGCTGACGACATCTTTCTGGAGGACCCCCGAATCCCTTTGGGCCATGTCTAACAGGAAGACCACCCGTCCGGCCTTGCCCGCGATCCGTGACTTACCGAGAACGCGCTCAACTTTAATTGCATCCTCGGCGAACTTCCTGACTATATCGGTTGTTTCCATGTGGCAACTATACCTTTCCTGTGGCGGTAAGCGCCCTCTTTTCAGTGAGTTGCACAGTAAGTTGCAGTATTGCAACTATAGAACGGGGCTCGGATTGCTCCAGCTGTCGAGCTATCTATATTGTCCATTGTTTCCCTTGCCCGCTCTCTATAGAACGGGAGAGCCGGCAGGAGGCCCGGGCTGAGCCTGAGGGCTGAGCTGATCCTGATCCTGCATGGAGCTTGGGCCTGGCGCGCGTGCGCGAGGGTTTTTTGTGTCAGGCAGGAGGGAGAGCCCTGGTTGTACTCCCTTGAGTAGGGCGCCACGTCGGCCAGGATGCGCAGCTTATGGATGTCCGGGTACTCCTCGGGATTGACGCCCTTCAGTTCCGGATGCAGCGCCTCGTAGCCGGCGCCGGGCAGACGGGCGTAGCCGTCATCGACGCGGACGTAGGGATCTCCCTTCTTGAAGTTGGTCATGTAGTCGTCGCCGGGGAGCCAGGACGGCATGGTGTTGGGGATCTCGTTGGCCTGGGGCTCGAAGCTTTCGCGTTGAATGAAACGGCGCAGAGGTTCTGAATAGCCGAAGTGTTCCTTGAGAGAAGGAGATGGTCCTAGACCTGCACCCAGTTCCCGTTCGTAATAACGACGGGAGATGTTGGCCTGTAGCTTTGGTTGTGCACCTCACTGAGTACATACTCATCGTGTAGTCAAATTTACGTGGTTGTGGCCCTGATCACTTGACAATGCGGGCCAACAGGAGCATACTTATATGAGCACAGAGAAAAAGATGTTTGCCTCCCTTCCGTCTTCCTATCTTCTCCGCCAGAGCATGGGCCGGTTGTTCGGCTCCTGCATCGAGGAGGTTCGCAAGACGGCCGGTCTGTCCCTCGAGGAAGCCTCCCGCTTGTCCGGCATGGCAGATCTCTGAGTAGATGGCCATCGAGGACGGCTGCGTGCCCCAGGACGTCAACCGGTTGCGGGCCATGGCCGAGACAATGCAGACCAGTTTCGACAAGATCGCCACGCTGGTTCTGGTCTGCCGGGCGGCCTGGGAGCTCTAATCGGGCCGCGCGCCGCTGGCGCGCCTTACTCATAAGCCAGTATATCCTCACTCCTGAGAGAGAGGGGGTGAGGCAGACCATCAACCAGAAGAACAGACGAAGTGAAAAGAATGAACCTGAACGTACCCGTCGAATTCCACAACGGCTTCAAGTCGACCACCGCCGCCCAGGGCGAGAACATGACCGACGTGATACTGAAGTTCATCCAGCATCTACATCGATAAACACTCACCGAAACCAAAAAGGCGGCGCAAGTGAAGCGCGCCGCCCTCTATATGAGGGTCTCGAGCCTGGATCAGCACCCCGAGACCCAGCTTCTCGACCTGCGCCAGATGGCCGCCCAGCGCGGCTACGAGTCATGCAGGAGTATGTGGACCGGATCTCGGCGCGAAAGCAAAGCGGCCGGGCCTCGATCAGATGATGGCCGACGCCCGCCGCGGGAAGTTCGATCTGGTGTTGGTGTGGGCCTCGGACCGGAACGCCCCGGTCAGTGAAACACTACCTCGTC
>CAWHUK010000037.1:0-73496 GCA_963832535.1 uncultured Acidobacteriota bacterium | reverse complement strand
AGGGAACTGGCATCAGGGAATAGAAGCACGAGGCTCGCAGCGGCCAATCAGACGCTGAAAGCTGAAGGCTGAGAGCTGAAAACTGGAGAAGGAGGGACAGTGCGAAAGGAACGTCAAATTGCGTACACGCCTCCGCTGGCTGGCCGACAAGGCGGCAACGGTCCTGGCGGTGCTGTCCACCATCCTCGTCATCCTGCCTCTGGTCGCCATCTTCGTCTATCTGATCATCAAAGGCGCCAGTTCGCTCAACCTCGCCTTCTTCACGCAGATTCCCAAGCCGGTGGGCGAAGCGGGCGGCGGCATGGCCAACGCCATCGTCGGCTCGGTCACGCTTCTCGGCCATCGCCAGCCTGCTCGGAGTTCCCATCGGCATCGGCGGCGGCATCTACCTGGCCGAGTTCGGCCGCGGCACCAAACTGGCCAATGCCATCCGCTTCACCGCCGACGTCCTCAATGGCGTTCCTTCCATCGTCATGGGCCTTGCCGCCTACGCGCTCATCGTCGTGCCGCAACATCATTTCTCGGCTCTCGCCGGCGGCGTGGCGCTGGGCATCATGATGATTCCCACCGTCTGCCGCACCACCGAAGAGATGCTGCTCATGGTGCCTCACGCGGTGCGCGAAGCGGCGCTCGGCCTGGGCGTTCCCAACTGGCGCTCGGTGCTTTCCATCACCGTCAAGACCGCCTCGCCGGGAATCATCACCGGCTGCATGCTGGCCTTTGCGCGCGTCGCCGGAGAAACCGCGCCGCTGATCTTCACCGCGCTGGGCAACGAGTTCTGGAGCACCAGCCTGAACGAGCCCATCGCCGCTCTTCCCCTTGCAAATCTATGTCTACGCCATCTCTCCCTACGACGACTGGCACCGGCTGGCCTGGGCGGGATCGCTGGTTCTGATTGTTCTCATCGTGCTCGCGGTTTCGCTGGTGCGTTATGTCACCAGCCGCGGCGTTTTGAAAGGGGCAAGCTAAGTGGGCGTCGGCATCGAGGTAACCAACCTGAACGCGTGGTACGGCACCAATCACACGCTGCAGGACATCAATCTGAACATCCCGGCCAACCACGCCACCGCGCTGATCGGCCCCTCGGGCTGCGGCAAGAGCACCTTCGTGCGCTGCCTCAACCGCATGCACGAGACCAATCCCATCGCGCGCGTCACCGGCACCGTGCGCATCGGCGACCTCGACATCTACAAGGACGCCACGCCGGTCGAGATTCGCCGCCGCGTGGGCATGGTCTTCCAGCGCCCCAACCCCTTTCCCACCATGTCCATCTACGACAACGTGGCCGCCGGCCTCAAGCTCAACGGCTACTCCAACCGCAACTCGCTCGACGAAATCGTCGAAAAATCGCTCAAGAACTCGGCGCTCTGGGACGAAGTGAAGGACGATCTGAAGAAGAAATCCGGCGCCAGCCTCTCCGGCGGCCAGCAGCAGCGCCTCTGCATCGCCCGCGCCCTCGCCGTCGACCCCGAAGTGCTGCTGATGGACGAGCCCGCCTCGGCCCTCGATCCCGTCTCCACCTCCAAGATCGAGGACCTGATCTTCCAACTAAAGTCGCAGTACACGATTGTGATTGTGACGCATAATATGCAGCAGGCGGCCCGCGTGGCAGAGAAGACCGGCTTCTTCCTCAACGGCCGCATGGTCGAGTTCGACTCGACGCACAAGATCTTCACCAATCCTTCCGACAAGCGCACGGAGGATTACATCACAGGCAGGTTCGGATGACACGGATACGCTTTCAACAGAGCCTGGAAGATCTGAAAGAGAATCTTCTGGTCATGGCCGGCCTGGCCGAGCAGGCCATCCAGCGCGCCATTGAGGCCTACCGGGTTCGCGACCTGTCGATCTGCGACCTGGTCAACCGCAGCGAGATCGCCATCAACCGCATGGAGCGCGACATCGATCAGGCCGCGCTCGACCTGCTCGCCATGGAGCAGCCCATGGCCATCGATCTGCGCTTCATCCTCAGCGTCATCAAGATCAATGCCGATCTTGAGCGCGTGGGCGACGCCGCCAAAAGCATCAGCGACCGCGTCCGCTTCATGCAGCAGATGGCCGCCGTCGACCTGCCCGTCGACATTCCCCGCATGGCCTCCATGTCCGCCGACATGGTGCGCAAGAGCCTGCAAGCCTTCATCGAAGCCGACGCCGAGCTCGCCCGCGGCGTGCTTACCATGGACGACGCCGTAGACGAGATGAATCGCGCCGCCTTCAAGGCGCTGACGAAAGTGATGGAGGAGCAGAGCCATATCGCGCCCCAGGCGCTGAATGCGCTCATGATCTGCCGCAGCCTCGAGCGCGTGGGCGATCACGCCACCAACATCGCCGAAGACGTCATTTTCTGGGTGCAGGGCGCCGATGTCCGCCACTACAAGAGCGTCGCGAAAAGCGCGGCCAATGCCTCTGCGCCGGACGCCGCGCCGGCTCCCGCTAACACTGTCCCATCCCAGAAGTGAAGGCGCTTTCATTTCGTGCAAACAAAAGGCCTCGTTCGTCGCGGGGCCGTTTGGGCTTCAAAAATGGAAATCCCTGCATCGGGTTCTGACGAAACTCGGCATTGCCGGCCTGGATCTTGAGGAGTTGAAGCAGCGGGGGCTGAAGCCCACACTCATTCTGAGACGTTTACGGCCCGGCTGAAGCCGTGCACTTGTTACAAAGCGTGACTCCGGCTGAGTTTCGTAACAGCCTGATCGCGCGGAGCCTTTCATCTTTCGCTCGTCTTCTGTTCACAAGGCCTGCGTCCGGTCTGAGGGGATGCGCCTTCTAACCGCGCCGGCTCCGCTGACCTGCTGGCTCGCTAACTTGCTGCCTTCCTCAGTGCGCCGCCGCCGTGATCCTCACGCCCATCCCATTCAGCTTGCTGCGCGCCACGCGCGCCTCCGGCGTTTGCGGATGCCGCTGAATGAGCAAACGGAGCTCGTGAATGCCTGCGTCCTTCTTGTTCGTCGCCAGAAGCGCCAAGCCTTTGTGCAGTTCCGCTGCTGGAGCTTTGGCGTTGCCGCTGAACGCGTCCAGCACCTGGTTATAAAAGCCGATCGCATCGGTGTAGTCCTTCTGCTGGTAGGCGATCTCTCCAAGATAGAACTGCGCGGTGCCGGCCTGATCGTCCAGCGGATAGTAGTGCACCACGTCCTGAAATTCTCCGGCCGCCACTTGATACCGTCCTGCATTGAAGTCGCGCACGCCGGCCTGCAGGGTCTCTTCGAGAGGCGGCGCCTGCTGTGTGGAGGCAGGCGCAGGCACCGCGCCCGGCGGACTGCCGGCCGCACCGGCAGGCAGACCGCCTGCCTGACCCGGAGCGGGAGTCGGCCCGCTGCCCGGCTGCGCAACTGCGGGCGCCTGCATATTCTGCATCTGCGCTTGCAAATCCTGCAGCGACTTGTCGAGCTTGGCGATGCGCGCCTTCAGTTCGTCCATCGAGTCGTTCAGCGACTGCACCTGCCCGGATACGGTGTCCATCTTGCCGTTGGCGGCATCGCTCTGCGCATTCAGCTTCTGCTGTAAAGCGTTCACCGCCGCGGTCATCTGGTTGGCTTCGTCTGCGGTCTGCTCCGCCAGATGCTGCAACACGCCCATGCGTGTGTCGAGCGTGGACTGCAGCCGCTGCACCTGATCCAGCAACTGCTGCACCTGTGTTTGCAGCTCCACGATCTCCTTTGAGACCGCGTGCGCTGGCGCTGCAGCGGACATAATGAGAAAACCCGAAGCCGCCGCCGCAAGCAAGCGATTGTGGGTTGTGCGTGTTCTGTGCATGTCTCAACCTTCCTTGAGCATTTTCAAAAAAAGCCAGCAGCCTGCAGTTCGTAGCCGGTGGCCGAGCGCCGGACAGCGCACGAAAGAAGCTACAGAGCTACAGGCTACGAGCTGCCCTACCGGTCAATCGTGAACCCGGCTCTGCGGTTCAACTGCCAGCACTGTTCGTTCGACTCCGCGCAGAACGGTTTCTCCTTGCCGTAGCTGATTACGCGCATGCGGTCGGCTGCCACGCCGGCCGTCACCAGCGCGGTCTTGACCGCCTGCGCGCGGTTCTGGCCCAGCACCAGGTTGTACTCGTCCGAGCCGCGCTCGTCGCAGTAGCCGCCGATCACGATTTTTATGTTCGGATGCGAATTCAGGTAGTCGGCGTCTTTTGCGAGCGTGGCCTGCGCATCGCTGCGGATGTCGTAGTTGTCGTAATCGAAGAAGATATCCTGCATGTTAGCCTTGAACTCTTCTTCCTCGGTCATGCTGGTGGAAGGCACCGCAATCGCGGGCGGCGCATTCACCGTTACGCGCGCCGAGGCGTCGGCCGAGCCTCCTTCGCCGCGCGCCACCAAATGATAGGTGGTCGACTCGGTGGGAGTCACGGTCTTCACGCCCGATGAGGGAACATCGCCGATGCCGTCGATCGAAATCGATGTGGCGTCGGTCGTGTGCCAGCTCAACTGCACCTGGTCTCCGGCAGAAATCACCGTCGGTGTCGCGGTCAGTTGCGCGGTGGGCGCGGTCGCGGTCGCGGGCGGAGCGGTCTCCGCGGGCGGCAACGGCTGTTTTTTCTTGCATCCGGAAACAGCGACCAAGGCAAGAAGCAAGAGCGAAGACGTTAAAATGCAATTCCGTAGTCTCAATGGAATTCTCCTTGCAAAAATGTCAGGTGTTCAGTCCGGCATCCGGGCTTTCTTGTCACCCCGCGTGCCTCCATCGTCCAGCACCGATAAAATCATAGTCCATGCGTCAGGGCCGGTTGTATGCAGCCGAACGCCGCCGTCCTTGCCGGTCCTCATCGTAGAACTCACTTCCAGCTCCAGTTGGGCATTGAGTTGTCGCCGGAAGTCGTGAGCTGATGCTGCTTCGGTGCCGTCGGCCAGCATCGACCAAATCTGCGTGCGGTGGCCGATCTGCGCGCTGGAACACAATGTGGCGCCCATCGGGCGACCACGATGGAAAATCGTTGCTGCCTGCTTCGTGGGTCACCTGCAGCCAGCGCTTGCTGGCGATGTCCATCACGTAAATATCCTGCCCGCCGGGATCACCGGGGCCGTATTTTCGGTTCCAACTGAAAGCCAGCAGGCCCCCGTTCGGCGCCCATGAAGGCGAGATGGCATAGCCGCTGTCGGTCATGCGCTGCACGTTGGCGCCATCCTGATCCATGATGTAAATCTGCGGCTCGCCCGTTCTTCCGCTCACAAACGCAATCTGGCTGCCGGTGCGCGGATTCCAGCACGGCGAAACATCCGAGCCGAAGGATGTGATCTGGTGAAGATTGCCGCCGCTCGCATCCGCAGACCATATCTCCGGATGCCCGGATCGCGCCGAGGAAAATGCGATCTTCAATCCATCCGCCGACCACGCCGGCGATTGGTTGCTTCCCCCCGCCACGCCTGCGGGAAAGCTCACCATGCGGCCGAGATCGAGCGAAAACATGCGAATCGCCCATCCCTCTCTTTCCAGCGAAGCAAAAGCAATTCGTGAGTTATCCGGCGAGACGCGCGGGGAGATCGAAGATGCTCCCCAGATGCGTGACGGCATGCTGGTTTGCCCCGTCGTAATCCATCACCCAGATTTCTTTGGAACCGGTGCGGTTGCTCACAAAGTAGATCTTGGTTTCGGCGATGCCGTTGATGCCCCCGCCCAGCCGGTAGATAATGGCGTCCGCGAATCGGTGCGCCACCGTCCGCGCCATGTCCTCGCTGGCGGCCTCGTTGTATTGCTCGGCCAGCACCTGCGGGCTGCCGCGCATTGCTCGCGTCGTACAGCCAGCCATAGACCACCAGCCGCCCATTGTCGGCCGAGAGCGCGCCAAAAGCCACCATGGCCGCGTTGGCCGGCGCGGCTGACCACTGCGCCAGCACGATCTCCTGCGGCGAGCCCGGCATCGCCTGCGGCGCCAGGCTCTTTGACACCATGTCAAAGATGCCCGCATTCTGGAGATCGTTATAGAGTGTGGAGTCGAAGACGGCCTTGAGCACCGGAGTCTGGGGATCGTTGCCCACCGGCTTGAAATCCGCCGCCGCCAGGCGGATGCGCTGGTTGCCCAGGTTAGTCCCTGTGTGTACCCAATCCTGAGCGGATAATTGCGACGCTGAAAAATATGCCAAGGAAAGCAAGAACAGGGGCAAAACCCGGATTATTGCCTTCATGCGATGTGCAGTCCTTCCTGTTGAGTAACGGTTTGTGATGCGCTCGCCCTCAAGTGATCTTCTTGCATGACGCGCACTACTACAAAACGTTAGCTGCCTCATTTTCGGGTTGTCGTCTCCCTGAACATCCAGATGCAACATGCCGCCTCAGCAGTGGCTGCCGATTGTCCTCAACCTCTGACCGTCGCCGCTGCCCCCCACTGAATTAGCTGACCACCACTGCGCTGACAACTTTCTTTCAATACTCGCAGTAATACGACACCTTCAACGTACTTTGATTATATGCGCCGGCAGATTGCCGAATGTGTCCACGCGCTGCGACGGCGCGCTCGCACGAGGCATCCAGCGTTGGGCTGCCGCTCGACCGGTCCAATTGCACGCCGCTCACGGTCCCGTCGCGATGAATCGTGAAGACCAGGTAAACGCGCGCGCCCTTCGGCGTCCGCGGATCCACTTCGCCCTTGTACCAGACTCTGCGCCATCTTATTGTTGATCTGGTCCACGTACCACCCGAACAGGCTGGCAAAATTGTTATCCCCGACCGTCGTAGGGCCGTTCGACCCGGGTTGCATCTGGTGCGGCATGAATCGAGCCCGCCTGTTCGCCGTATTGCGCCACGTTCTGGCGCGGCGGCGGCTGGTGCTGCTGCGTCTTGGGCGTGTTCTGCTGCTTGGGCTTCACCTGTTTGCCCGCAATCGGAATCGCCGTCTCGATCCACGCGCTGCTGTTCCTTCGGGCTGGGCGGCAGCCGGCGCCTGGCTGGGCGTCTCCGTCGCCAGCACATTCTTGTTCAACTTGTCGGCGGGCAGCGGCAGCGCGCTGCTCACCAGGCTCACCTGCATTGCACCGCCCGCGCCTGGGTCGCCCCACAGGTTGTGATGAAACAGCCCCAGAACCCATGCATAATACACAAGGCACACTGCCAGTGCGGCATGCAGCACAATCGATCCCGCCGCCGGACCGGCAATCGGCTCCGGCGTCAGTTCCCGCTCCAGGTGCTCGCCGCCCTCAAGAACGCTGTTCATGCTTGTGCTCAATCAAACACCCAGCAAGCCGGTAGCCAGTAGCCCGTAGTCCGTAGCTACGAGCTACAAGCTACTCGCTTCCGGCTGCATTTCCCTTCGTCTCCAGCGGCTGCGTCACGATCGACACATTCGTGATTCCCGACTGCTTCACCGCGTCCATCACGCTGGCAAATGCGCCAAACGGAACCGTCTCGTCGGCGCGCAGATAAATCGACTGGTGTGCCGGATCGACGCCCGCCTGGTGCAGCTTCTCCGGCAGATCGTGAATGTTCACCGGCTGATCGTTCAGATAAACATTCTGATCGCGGTCGATGGTCACCACCATGCGCTGCTCGGTAATCTGCTTCACCGTCCGCGTCTTCGGCACATTCACTTCAATCCCCGACTGCAGCACCGGCTCGGTGATCATGAAGATCACCAGCAGCACCAGCACCACGTCGACCAGCGGCGTGATGTTGATCTCCGCCAGGGATGTGCGCGTTTGTCCGTTGTTCGTGGTGAATGCCACGCTTAACCTCTTTGCGGCGAATCGCTCAACGCGCGCGGCGGCGCCTGCGTCCGCACCGGCATCTCCTCCAGCGAGTTCAGCAGCTCGCGGCAAAAATCGTCGATCGCCGAGGCAAAAATCCTGATCCGCGCGGTGAACTGGTTGTACGCCACCACTGCCGGCACGGCCACAAACAATCCCGCCGCTGTGGTGATCAGCGCCTCGCTGATGCCTGGCGCCACGGCCCGCAACGTGGCCGACCCCGCCTGCCCCAGCCCGTGAAACGCGTCCACTACGCCCATCACCGTACCGAATAGCCCCACAAACGGGCTCGTCGACCCGATCGTCGCCAGCCACGTCATGCGCCGCTCCAGCGCCGTCACCGCTTCGCTGGCCGCCGTCTGCGCCGTGCGCTCCAGCGGAGCCAGACTGCGCGGCGGCCCCGATCCGCCTGTCTGCCGCTTGTAGGTCTCGTAGACGTCCTCAAACACCTGCGCCAGAGGGCTGGCGTTGTATTCGCCGGTCAGCGCCGCAATCTCCTGCAGCCGCGTCGCCTTGCGGAACGCGCGGATGAACTTGCGGCTCTCCTTGGTGGCCTTGCTGAACGCCGACATCTTGCCCAGGATCACCGTCCACGAGTACAGGCTGGCCACGAGCAGCAGCACCAGCACAAAGATGGCGATCGGCCCGATGTTGCTCATCATCTCCGCCAGCGCGCTGAAGCCCTGCGTCGCCGGCGACGCGCCCTGGCCCGGCGCCGTTGTCAGCTTGCAAGAAAAACGCCAATGTCGCAGTAAAAATCGCCATTCACCTCATCATTCACGGTATCAGACCGCGTTCCGGCGCCCAAGTTACCGTTTGGGTGCCTACACTCCCCCTCCGCGCCTCATTCGGCTGCCCTTGAACCCTGCCTTCATGCTATGCTGCGCTCGGATTCCTATGCTCATCGAGCTGCGCGCTGAAAACTACGCCGTCATCGATCACGCCATCGCCTCGTTCGGTCCCGGCCTCAACCTGCTCACCGGCGAAACCGGCGCCGGCAAATCCATCCTCGTCGACGCGCTGGCCCTCCTGATGGGCGGCAAATCCTCGGCCGACGTCGTCCGCCACGGCGCGGAAAAAGCCGTCGTCTCCTGCGTCTTCGAGTCCACGCCCGGCGCCGAAGCCATCCTCGAAGAAAACGGCATCGATTCCGAAGGCAGCGACATCATCCTGCGCCGCGAAATCCTCTCCACCGGCAAAGGCCGCGTCTTCGTCAACAACCAGCCGGCCACCGTTCAGGTGCTCAAGCAGCTCGCGCCTGAACTCGCGCTTGTCCACGCGCAAACCGAAACCCTTT
The DNA here is from genome assembly GCA_963832535.1 of uncultured Acidobacteriota bacterium. GTDB lineage: Bacteria > Acidobacteriota > Terriglobia > Terriglobales > Acidobacteriaceae > Telmatobacter. The sequence goes on along the minus strand of CAWHUK010000037.1, from coordinate 64,523 downwards.
CCAGCTTCGACCAGGCGCAGCAGCGCATCCTCCTCGATCGCTTTGCCGGTATCTCCACTGACGATGTAGCCGAGGCCCACGCTCGCTGGCGCGCCGCCCAGGACAAGCTCAACGATCTCCTCCAGGGCGAGCAGGACCGCCTGCGCATGGTCGACCTTTGGACCTACCAGCGCAAGGAGATCGAGGCCGCCCATCTCGAAGCCGGCGAAGACGAGGCGCTTGAAACCGAAAAGCGCGTGCTGGCCAACGCCGAAAAGCTCTACGCCGCTGCCATGGGCGCCTTTGACGAGCTCTACGAAGGCGGCGCCAGCGCCGAAGCCGCTCTGCGCGCCGCCATCCGCAACGTCGAGGAGCTGGCCCGCTACGACGCCCGCTTTACTGAGTCCGCCCAGCAGCTCGCCTCCGCCCGCGCCACCATCTCCGACATCGCCGCCACTCTCCGCGACTATGCCGAGGGCATCAACGCCTCGCCCGAGCGCCTCGCCGAAATCGAAGATCGCCTCGCCCTCCTCGATCGCCTGAAGCGCAAATACGGCAAGACCGTTGCCGAGGTCATCGCCTTTGGCGAAGACGTCGCCCGCAAGCTCGCCGAAGTCGAAGACCGCGACGAAATCCTGAAGACCCTCCGCGCCGATCTCGACCAGGCCGCCGCAGCCTATCGAAAAGCCGCCTCCGCCCTCAGCGCCGAACGCCAGGCCGCCGCGGCCAAACTCGCCAAGCTCGCCGAAGCCCAGATCAACTCCCTCGCCATGAAGGTCCGCTTCCAGGTCGCCGTCGCCTCCGAGGACGAGGGAGCGAGGGAGCAAGGGAGCAAGGGAGCAAAACCCGAAACCGACGCCGCTTTGAAAGGGCACGACTTGAGTCGTGCCGAAGAACGCTCAAAAAATGACGGGGCTTTAGCCCCTGAGGGATGTTCCTCATGGACGGCCCAAGGCTGGGACGAGGTCGAGTACCGCATCGCCACCAACCCCGGCGAGCCCCTCAAGCCCCTCACCGAAATCGCCTCCGGCGGCGAGCTTTCCCGCGTCATGCTGGCCCTTAAAGTTGCTGTTGAAGAATCTTCGTCTAAGACGAAGAAAAAAACCACCCCGCGCACCCTGGTCTTCGACGAAATCGACATCGGCATCGGAGGCCGCGCCGCCGAAGCCGTCGGCCAAAAGCTCAAAGCCCTCGGCCGCGTGCAGCAGGTTCTCTGCGTCACCCATCTCCCGCAGATCGCCGCCTTCGCCGATCAGCATCTCGCCGTCGAAAAGCGCGAGCAGGACGGCCGCACCCAGACACGCATCCGCGTCCTCGACGACCGCGCCCGCACCCACGAAGTGGCCCGCATGTTAAGCGGCGCAAAGGTCACCGAAACCAGCCTCCAGCACGCCGCGCAAATGATCGCGGCCAGCCGGTGACCTGCGGCTCCGAAAGCTGCGATTGACATCTGTATCGCTACGCGATACAATCATAGTGTGATCAAGAGTTTTGCCCACAAGGGCTTGGAGAACTTCTTCCGAACTGGATCGAAGTCGGGGATTCAGCCTCAGCACGCCGCACGCCTACGCGTTCAATTAGCAATGCTCGACAATGCCCGTGAGCCCCAGGATATGCAGGCTTCAGGCTGGAGGCTTCATTCCCTCAAGGGAAGTCTCAAGGGCAACTGGTCGGTCACAGTGAACGCGAACTGGCGTCTTACGTTCCGCTTTGAAGGCGAAGACGCGATTCTGGTCGATTACCAGGACTACCACTGAAAGGAGAACGCCATGCGTATGCACAATCCACCACACCCCGGTGAAGTCATCAGGGAATTTCTCGGCGAGATGAGCGTCTCGTCAGCCGCAAAGCATCTCGGTGTGGGCCGCGTCACGCTCTCCCGCGTCCTCAACGGCAAAGCATCTGTTTCGCCGGAGATGGCCGTGCGTCTGGCCGCCGCCTTCGGCACTTCCTCGCCTGAGGTTTGGCTCGGCCTACAGGCGCAGTACGACCTTTGGCAAATCGGCAAGAGGAAAAGAATTCAGGTCAGCTTACTTCCTCACGTGCAGAGGTCTTGATCGCCAGCCTCATGAATCTCGCCCTGCGCAAGTACGTTGAGCGGCGCCGCAAGCGCGCTTGCGGCTAAAATCCGCGACTGGAATCCCATCCGTTTCCACATAAATTCGCCATCAACGCGAACGGTTTTGCGGCTCAGTGCTTGCCCGTCGTGTGTCCCCGTCCGTCGCGCCCCTCATTCCCCTTGAAATGCTCCATATGGTCCACGCGATTTTTCGGATCGGCTCTTTCGCCGCGCTCGGGCCTGGGACCATGGTAGCCATGGCGGGGGTCGAAGTGATTGTTCACATGGCCGTGGAAGCCCTCGGGGCCATGAAACCACGGGCCCGCGCCGATGAAAAAGCCGCCCGGAAACCACTCCGGTCCGTAGTAGCCGTAGGGAGCGCAATCGTAAGGCGGGTAATCGAAGTAACCGTAAGGGCATACCGGGGCTGGTCCGATGTTGACGCCCACGCTGACTTGAGCATGGGCATTCGGAGCCGACGCAAAAGAAAGCGCCGCAATCGCGGTCATGATCAGAAACGCGTATCTCTTCATGGTTCCTCCTCTTCGCAACGCGCTTGCGATGCGGCATAGCATCGGAGAAAACGAAGGCAGCGAAGGCAACCAGGGAAGGGCAGTGAGTCAGCCGTGCGTACGGGCCCTTGATGGAATTAAATCGATCTTCATCCAAACTGAGATGAAGGCAAAAGTGGAAAGGATGTTCGTAGCCCAAGTGGATTCTTCACCACGCTTCCTAAGCAGCGCCGCAAGTCATTGAATCTGAGCGAGTTGTGTATCGCTCCGATTTTCGCAGTTTCTGTGATTCTGGGCTTTTTTCTGCATAAACCATTGAAAAAAAGGCTAAATAGTTTCACGGTTTTCGGTGCTTGTTTTTTGTGGAGCAGGGGAGGGAACGGAGTCGGCTATCCGATGATCGCCATCACAATATGGTTGACAGCGAAGGCTGCGCCGTAGGCCAGCGCCAGCATGTAGAGGAACTGCACTGCGGGCCACATCCAGCTATTGGTTTCGCGGCGGACGACGGCGATCGTGGAGGTACACTGCATGGCGAAGGCGAAGAAGATCATCAGGGCGAGCGCGCCGCCCAGCGTCAAATCGTGATGCAATGCGGTTTGCAGGTTGAGCGCATGTGTGCTCGGGTCCGCGCCGTACAGGGTGCCCATGGTGCTGACCATCACCTCGCGCGCCAGCACGCTCGAAACCAGGCCGATGCCGATCTTCCAGTTGAATCCCAGTGGAGCAATCGCCGGCTCGATGAAATGTCCCAGCCTGCCGATCACGCTCTGGGCCAGTTGCGGCGCGGTCAGCGCACCGCTTGCCGTATGCAGGATGGGCAGATGCGCCATGACCCACAGCGCCAGCGTGACGGCCACAATGATGGTTCCCGCGTTGCGCAGAAAGATGCGCGCGCGATCCACGAGGCGAAGAGCCAGCGAGTACAGAGTGGGCATGCGGTACTGCGGCAGCTCGAGAATGAACGGCGTATCGCTGGACTTGAGGACTGAACTTTTCAGAAGGCGCGCGGTGGTGAATGCGGCCACAAATCCGGCCACGTAAAGGCCCAGCATCACCAGTGTCTGCAGGCCGAGAAAGCCGTGCAGGTAATAAGTGTTGGGCACGAAGGCTGCGATTAGCAGCAGGTAAACCGGCAGCCGCGCCGAGCAGGTCATGAAGGGCGTGACCAGAATGGTGGCCAGGCGGTCGCGCTTGTTCTCAATGGTGCGCGTAGCCATGATGGCCGGAACCGCGCATGCGTAAGCCGAAAGCAGCGGGATAAAGGCCTTGCCGTTGAGGCCGATGGTCCGCATCACGCGGTCGGCGATGAGCGCGGCTCGGGCCAGATAGCCGGAGTCCTCAAGAATGCCGATAAAAAGAAACAGCAGCAGAATCTGCGGCAGAAACACGAGGACCGAGCAGATGCCCTTCCACACGCCGTCGAGCAACAGCGATTGCAGCCACCCCACGGTGAGCAGCGGCCGCACCAACTCGCCCAGGCGGGCCAGAATGTCGCCAAAGCCGTTAGAAAGCGGCTGGCCCACCGAGAACACCACCTCAAACACGCTCATCACAACCAGCAGAAACAAGAGCGGTCCCCAGATGCGGTGCAGCAGCAGATTGTCGACCTTGCGCGAATTCTCGGCCGACAGCGGAGCCTGGTAACCGGTGCGGCGGCTCACCTGCGCCGCCCAGGTATACGTGCTGGCCGCGTTGCCCACCACGGGCAGCACCAGCGGCTTTGACTTTTCGCCATGCCCGTTCTGGCGATTGAGAAACAGCGGAACCGCATCGATACCCGTTCCACGCACGGCGCTGATCTGCGCCACTGGAGCGCCCAGCTCGCGCGCCAGTTTCAGCGTGTCGATCTGCCCGCCGCGCGACTCCATGAGGTCGCTCATGTTCAAGAGCACCAGCGTGGGCAGCCCTACCGCCAGTACAGGCGCGGCCAGCATCAGTTGCCGCGTGAGGTGCAGCGAGTCCAAAACCAGAAGGACCGCATCCGGTTTGGGTGTGCCCGCCATGCGCCCCCTGAGCACATCCACAGCGACGCGCGCATCCTCCGAGTACGGAGTCAACGAATAGATTCCCGGCAGATCGATCAGCGTGAGGTCTTCGCGCCCCACCCCGGCCATCAATCCCATGTGCTGCTCGACCGTCACGCCTGGATAGTTGGCAACTTTTTGCCGCAGTCCGGTGAGCTTGTTGAATAATGTCGATTTTCCTGAGTTGGGCGGTCCGATTAGACAAACGGTCTGCAGTGTTGCGCCGTGCGGCGAACCCGCCGGCGGCTTATAGGCAGGCGTCTCGCAGCAGGCATTCATTGCGCGGCCTCAACCAGCTCTGCGTCGTCAGGAGGCTGGGCAGATACAGAAGGACTCTGGGCAGATACTCGCTCGGGCTGCCGCACCTGGATGGCCGATGCGGTTTCGTGGCGCAAGGCGATCTCCAGGCCGTCCACCAAGTAGACGGTAGGATCGCCGGCCGGCGCCCGGCGCAGGGCCGTTACCAGCGCATCGGGGACAAAACCCATATGCATCAAGTGGTTCTGGACAGATTCAGGCAGGTCGAGCGAGACCAGGATCCCACTTGCACCAACGCTTAATTCGCTCAGTGTGCTCACCTGCCGAACTCCCATGTGCCGCTCGCCCTGACTGTGAAGCGTGAAAATCCGACTGGAATGGTCGGACTTGAGTATACGGCCAAACGGTACACGGCGGCAAACTGGTTTTTCATGGATTATTGGTTCGGACATTCCCATGATTCGGCCTCCAGGAAGGAACGACAGGAGGGAACGACTGGCCGGGACCCCCCAGCCCCCCTTCCCAAGCCCCCTGGTGGACCCTCTCAATTCATCGGAACGATGATTTAAGTTTTAGCAGTGTGGATGTTTCTGGAAAGTGACCCAGATCACAGTTGGTGGGCGAAAGCGTCCATTGCGAGATGTGAAACGGGGTGGTACAAGCGAACTATGACGCTGACTGACTTCCGCGCCTCGCTCATCCTTTCCGAACCGCCGGCTGGCCTGTCGGCCCCGCTCGCCGCGCTCTGGTGGGATGCGAAAGGCGACTGGGCGAGCGCCCACGGCATGGTCGACGATCTCGAGACTGGCGACGCCATGGCCGTCCACGCGTATCTGCACCGCAAGGAGGGCGCGGCTTCGAACGCCGATTACTGGTACAGCCGCGCCGGACGCAAATTCCATCGGCCCACCCTCGAGGCCGAGTGGGAAGCATTGGCGGCGGGGCTGTTGCGCGAATGAACGGGCGGTAGTGGGCCGGTTTGGAACGTTCCCTCAGGGGCTAAAGAGGCTGCGGAAAAACACGGAGATTTGGTTTTTGCGGTAGAAAGGTGGGACCCCAGGGGCTAAAGCCCTATTGATTTTATTGGCTTTATCGGCACGACTGAAGTCGTGCCCTGATACAAAGCCCGCTCCGAGAGAGTTTTCCGCAGCCTGTCAAGCCCGCATTCATTTTGCGGTCTTTACGGCACGAGTAAACTCGTGCCCTTTCAAAACAGCTTCAAACTGACCCACTGCCGAACGGACGCGCACCAGGCGATCGGGTGTAGAATCGTCTTTCCGAATCAACCCACACTGGAGAGACCCGCCATGCAATATCGCTCGTTTGGAAAGCTGGATTGGAAGGCTTCGGTTCTTGGCTTTGGCTGCATGCGGCTCCCCACTGCGGAAGGGCAGAGTGAAACTGCAAACGTCGATGAGCCAGAAGCCATTCGCATGTTGCGCCATGCCATCGACCATGGCGTGAATTACATCGATACCGCTTATCCGTATCACGAAGGCAAAAGCGAGCTTATCGTTGGCAGGGCGCTCGGGGACGGTTATCGCGAACGGGTGCGCCTCGCTACCAAGCTGCCTGTCTTTATCGTGCAGGGCCCGCAGGATTTCGACCGCTATCTCAACGAGCAGTTGGGAAAGCTTCAGACGGACCACATCGACTTCTACCTGCTGCACGGGCTCAACAAGGGCACGTGGTCAAACGTCGTTTTGAAGCACGGCCTGCTGGAGCTGGCGGAGCGGGCGCTGGCCGACGGGCGCATCCGCCACCTGGGCTTCTCGTTCCACGACGACTACGCCTGTTTTGAAGGGATCGTCAACGGCAGCGATCTGTGGAGCTTCTGCCAGATTCAGTACAACTACATGGACATTGAGAATCAGGCCGGGACGCGCGGGCTCAGGCTGGCCGCGGCAAAGGGCCTGGCGGTTGTGGTCATGGAGCCGCTGCTGGGCGGGCGGCTGGCCTATCCGCCGCCGGCTATCGCCGAGACGATTGCCGGCGACCCGGCGCATCGCAGCCCGGCGCAACTGGCCTTTGAATGGCTGTGGGATCAGCCGGAAGTCACGGTGGTGCTGAGCGGCATGGGCGCGATGAGCCAGGTCGTCGAGAACCTCGGCTTTGCCGATTCGGCGCGCGTGGGCAAGCTCGGGCCGGCCGATCAGGCGCTCCTCGCTCGCGTCCGCGAACAATACCAGGCGCGCATTCCAATTCCGTGCACCAAATGCGGCTATTGCATGCCTTGCCCCAACGGTGTGAACATTCCAGCCAACTTCGACCTCTTCAACTATGCCCACGCCTACGAGGGTGTGGAATCGGCAAAGTTCCGGTACAACCATTTGCTCAAAGAAGGCATGCGCGCAGCCGCCTGCATCGATTGCGACACCTGCGAAGCATTATGCCCGCAGCACATTCCGATCTCCGATTGGATGCCGAAGGTGGCCGCGTTGCTAGGGTGAGGGCGCCGCTTGGAACGCCGATCAGCAGCCTGTGGTGAAGGTAGCTCAGTCACGAAAACCATCCCTCAGGGGCTAAAGCCCCGTTGATTTGATTGGCTTTATCGGCACGAGTGAACTCGTGCCCTGTTACAAGGCACCCACAGTTGAGTTTTTCCGCAGCCTGTTAACGCCGTGCCCCTTCAAAGCACGACTTTCACCACGGGCTGTTAGTGGTACAGCCGCGCCGGACGCAAATTCCATCGGCCCATCCTCGAAGCCGAATGGGAAGCATCGGTTCGATGGAAACGTTCCATCAGGGGCTAATGCCCGCATTAATTTTGCGGTCTTTACGGCACGAGTAAACTCGTGCCCTTTCAAAACAGCTTCAAACTGACCCACTACCGAACGGGCGCGCACAAGGAGATCTGGTGTAATATTCTCTTTCCGAATCAACTACGCTGGGAGGCTCGCCATGCAATATCGCTCATTTGGAAAGCTCGACTGGAAGGCTTCGGCTCTTGGCTTTGGCTGCATGCGGCTGCCGACCGCAGATGGGCAGCGTGGCAGCGCCAATATCGATGAAGCAGAAGTCACTCGCATGCTGCGCCATGCCATCGACCATGGCGTAAATTACCTCGATACCGCCTATTTCTATCACAACGGCCAGAGCGAGGTGGTGGTGGGCCGTGCGCTCCGCGACGGATACCGCGAAAAGGTGCGCCTCGCTACCAAGCTTCCAGTCTATTTCGTAAAGGGCACGCAGGATTTCGACCGCTTTCTCAACGAGCAGTTGACGAAGCTACAAACGGACCACATCGACTTCTACCTGCTGCATGGGCTGAGCAAGGCCACTTGGTCTGACGTCGTATTGAAGCACAATCTGCTCGCCGAGGCACAGCGGGCGCTGGGCGACGGCCGCATCCGGCATCTGGGGTTCTCGTTCCACGACGACTATGCCAGCTTTGAAGAGATCGTCAACGGCAGCGATCTGTGGAGCTTCTGCCAGATCCAGTACAACTACATGGACGCGGAGAACCAGGCAGGCACGCGCGGGCTCAAGCTGGCCGCGGAGAAAGGCCTGGCGGTGGTCGTCATGGAGCCGCTGATGGGCGGAAGGCTGGCCGATCCGCCGCCGGCTATCGCCGAGACACTTGCCGCCGACCCGGCGCATCGCAGCCCGGTGCAACTGGCCTTTGAATGGGTGTGGGATCAGCCGGAAGTCTCAGTAGTGCTGAGCGGCATGAGCGCCATGAGCCAGCTCATCGAGAACCTCCAGATTGTGGAGTCGGCGCGCGTAGGCAAGCTGGGCCCGGCCGATCAGGCGCTCCTGGCTCGCGTCCGCGAGCAATACAAGGCGCGCATTCCAATTCCGTGCACCAAATGCGGCTACTGCATGCCGTGCCCCAACAATGTGAACATTCCAGCCATCTTCGACCTCTTCAACTATGCCAACGCATACGACGACGTAGGCTCGGCAAAGTTCCGGTACAGCTTTTTGCTGAAGGAAGCGGAGCGCGCAGGCGCCTGCATCGATTGCGACACCTGCGAAGACTTATGCCCGCAACACATCCCCATCTCCGATTGGATGCCGAAGGTCAACGCGCTGCTGGGGTGATTGAGCGCCGCCGGCTATGTTGACTTGAGGGTGAATGTGTAATATCGGTCTACCGGTCTTTCACGCAGTTAGGGAGACTAGGTACTATTACAGTCCTAGGAAGAGCGAGGTGCTGCAAGCCCCGCTTCGCCGTAGGCCCTGCCATCGTATCGGATGAGCAAGAATCGATTTGCGTGAACGTTGAGAGGAGAAAGACATGGCTGACGAAATTTCACGGGTGGAGTATTACGTAGGAACGATACCGAATAAAACCGGGGAAGGCGCCCGGGTTTTGGCGGCTTTCAAAGATGCCGGGGTGAATTTGGCCGGGTTGCTGGGCTACCGCAAGACGGCTCGAAACGCCGAAATCATCGTGATTGTGGGCGAGAAGACACCGGGAATCGGAGCGGCAGGCAAGAAAGCCGGGCTCGCGCTGGGCAAGAGGCAAAAGGCCTTCATGGTGCAAGGTGAAGATCGCCCCGGTGCAGTTGCCGAGGCGGTATCCAAATTGGCGGAAGCAAAGATCAACGTGACCTCAGTGCATGCTCTGAGCGCAGGTGGAGGCCGGTTCGGCGCTCTCATTGCAGTTGAGCAGGCCGATGTGAACAAAGCGGCGAAGGCGTTGGCAAAGGAATAGGCTGCCGTGGCGGCTTGACGTTCTCAACGAATGATATTGAGAACGCCAACCTCAAATCAGTGGGGCGTCGTGGGCGTGGTTAGCCGTGCGGCGGCAAATCGGGTGGGTCAGCTTGTGGCCGGCAGGCGGTAGTGGGTCAGTTTGATGGAAACGTTCCCTCAGGGGCTAAAGCCCGCATTCATTTTGCGGTCTTTACGGCACGAGTAAACTCGTGCCCTTTCAAAACGGCTTCAACTTTACGGCGCGAGTAAACTCGTGCCCTTTCAAAACGGCTTCAAACTGATCCACTGCCCGGCAGGCGAACCCGGAGTTTCAGTTCCCTCTGGCCCCCTCCTACCCCACCCACATTTCTTTGCGCCATATGAACATCGTCTCATAAGCTGAGATTCTGGCCCCTCCGTGTGCCCCGCGTCACAGCGGTTCACTCCCTCGACGGTGAGACTTTCCATAGCGGCCGATCTTCCCAATAGCCACACCATGGAGCGAAGCAAATGAGTGAACATAACACTGTGAATCCCACTGTGATTATGGACGGAAACGAAGCTGCGGCCTCCGTAGCTTACCGGCTCTCCGAAGTCATCGCCATCTACCCCATCACCCCCTCGTCGCCTATGGCCGAGTGGGCCGATCAATGGCGCTCGGAGGGCAAGAAAAACATCTGGGGCGCATTGCCCATTGTGGAAGAACTGCAGAGCGAAGGCGGCGCTGCCGGCGCCCTTCATGGCGCCTTGCAGGCCGGAGCCTTCGGAACCACTTTTACGGCATCTCAGGGCCTGCTGCTGATGATCCCCAACATGTTCAAGATTGCCGGTGAACTGACCCCGGCGACGATGCACGTCACGGCCCGCACCCTGGCCACGCACGCGCTGTCGATCTTCGGCGACCACTCCGACGTAATGGCCTGCCGCACCACCGGCTGGGCCATGCTGGCTTCCAATTCCATTCAGGAAGTTGCCGACCTGGCGCTGATCGCGCAGATCGCTACCCTCGAATCCCGCATTCCGTTCATCCATTTCTTCGACGGCTTCCGCACCTCGCACGAAGTGGGCAAAATTCTGCCCATCAGCGATGAAACCATCCGCGCGATGGCCGACGACAAGTACCTCATTGCCTTCCGCAAGAACGCTCTCACGCCCGACCGCCCGTTCATCCGCGGCACGGCGCAGAATCCCGACGTCTTCTTCCAGGCGCGCGAGGCCTGCACGCCCTTCCACGCCGCCGTTCCCGGCATTGTGCAATCGGTTATGGACCGTTTTGCCGTGGAGACCGGCCGCGCCTATCGCCTGTTCGACTACTACGGCGCCCCCGATGCCGAGCGCGTCATCATGATCATGGGTTCGGGCGCTGAAGCTGCCGAAGAGGCTGTGGACGCCTTGACGCGAAAGGGCGAAAAGGTGGGCATGATCAAGGTCCGACTCTACCGGCCCTTCGACAGCAAAGCCTTTCTCGCCGCGCTGCCCAAGACGGTCAAGTCGATCGCCACTCTCGACCGCTGCAAAGAGCCCGGCGCCGCTGGTGAGCCGCTCTATCAGGATGTGATGACCGTGCTGGCAGAGAATGCTGCCAAACTGCCCTTCGCGATGCCCACAGTCATCGGCGGCCGCTACGGACTCTCATCGAAGGAGTTCACTCCGGCGATGGTCAAGGGCGTTCTCGATGAGCTGGCGAAACCCTCGCCGAAAAACCACTTCAGCATCGGCATCAATGACGACGTGAGCCACTCGAGCCTCGACTACGATCCGGCGTTCTCCACCGAGGACGCGAAGACCGTCCGCGCTCTCTTCTACGGCCTGGGCTCCGACGGCACCGTGGGCGCCAACAAAAACTCCATCAAGATCATCGGCGACCAGACGGACAACTACGCGCAGGGGTACTTCGTTTACGACTCCAAAAAGTCCGGTTCGATGACGACCTCGCACCTGAGGTTCGGCCCCAACCCGATTCGGTCAACTTATCTGATCACGCGAGCCAGCTTCGTGGCCTGCCACAACTTCAGCTTCCTCGAGAAGATGAGCGTTCTCGAAGCCGCGATGCCAGGCGCGGTCTTCCTGCTCAACTCGCCTTATTCCGCGGCCGAAGTGTGGGACAAGCTGCCGAAGAGCACGCAGGAAGAGATGCTGCGCAAGAAGATCGAGTTCTATGTGATCGACGGCTACAAGGTGGCGCGCGAAGCCGGCATGGGTACGCGCATCAACACCATCATGCAGACCTGCTTCTTCGCCATCAGCGGCGTGCTGCCGCGCGACGAAGCCATCGCGCAGATCAAGAAGGCGATTTATAAGACCTATGGCAAGCGCGGCGAAGCGGTGGTCGAAAAGAACTATGCCGCCGTGGACGCGGCGCTGGCGCACCTCGAAAGAGTCGAACTGCCAGAGGCCGCTTCATCCAGCTTCGACGTTGTCGGAGTGATCTCCAGCAAGGCGCCCAAATTTGTTCACGACGTGCTGGGCGAGATCGCCGCAGGACGCGGCGAACTGGTTCCGGTGAGCGCGATTCCGGCAGGCGGCGCGTTCCCCACAGGCACGGCGCAATGGGAGAAGCGCAACATCGCGCAGTTTATTCCTGTATGGGATAAAGATCTGTGCATCCAGTGCGGCAAGTGCGTCATGGTTTGCCCGCATGCTGTGATTCGCGCCAAAGTCTACAATGCCGAATTGGGCGACAAGTCTCCGGCAAGCTTCAAGTGGGCAAAGCCCAAGTGGCGCGGCATGGAGGAGGAGCGTTACACGCTGCAGGTGGCTCCTGAAGATTGCACCGGCTGCGCGGTTTGCGTTGAAGCGTGCCCTGCGAAGAACAGAAGCGACGCCAGCAAGAAGGCTATCAACATGGCGCCGCAAGCTCCGCTGCGCGAGCCGGAGCGGGAGAATTGGGAGTTCTTCCTCAGCCTGCCCGAAGTGGACCGCGCAAAGCTCTCGCACACGCAGGTCAAGGATATTCAGCTCCTGCAGCCCCTCTTCGAGTTCTCGGGCGCCTGCGCAGGCTGCGGCGAGACGCCCTACATCAAGCTCCTTACGCAACTGTTCGGCGACCGGCTCTACATCGCCAACGCCACGGGCTGCTCGTCGATCTACGGCGGCAACCTGCCCACCACGCCCTACACGAGCAACGCGCAAGGCCGCGGCCCCACATGGTCCAACTCGCTGTTTGAAGACAATGCGGAGTTCGGCTTTGGCATGAGGACGGCGCTCGACCAGCAAAAATCCTTTGCCGAGGTGCTAGTGGCACGGCTTGCGCCAGCTATCGGCGCGGAGCTTGCCGCGGCGCTGGTGGGCGCCTCGCAAAAAACTGAAACCGAAGTCGACGCGCAGCGGAATCGCGTGAAGGCGCTTCGTGCCGTGTTGGCCGGAGACGAGTCATCCGACGCGCTCAATCTGCTGGCCATTGCCGACGTGCTGGTCCGCAAGAGCGTGTGGATCCTGGGCGGCGACGGCTGGGCATTCGACATCGGCTTCGGCGGGCTCGATCACGTGCTCGGCTCCGGCAAAAACGTGAATGTGCTGGTGCTCGACACTGAGGTCTACTCGAACACGGGCGGCCAGGCATCGAAGGCCACGCCGCGGGGCGCGGTAGCCAAGTTTGCCGCCAGCGGCAAGCCAAACAGCCGCAAGGATCTTGCCATGGAAGCGGTCAGTTACGGCTCCGTCTACGTGGCGCAGGTGGCGCTCGGCAGCAACGACGCCCACGTGATCAAGGCCTTCCAGGAGGCCGAAGCGCACGAGGGGCCGTCGCTGATTATCGCCTATTCCAGTTGCATCGCTCATGGCTACGATCTGGTGCACGGGCTGGAGCAGCAGAAGCTGGCCGTGCAATCGGGCTATTGGCCGCTGATGCGCTACAATCCCGGATTGCGTGAGGAGGGTAAGAATCCCTTCCAGCTCGACTCCAAGGCGCCGGCGATCCGGCTCAAGGAGTATGCTTACCGCGAAGCCCGTTACACCATGCTGGCGCGAAGCAACCCCGAGATGGCCGCGGAACTGCTCAAGGAAGCGCAGGACGATGTCGAGCGCCAGTGGCGCGTCTACTCGGCGCGCGCGTCGATGGCGGGCCGTGGAGAGACGCCGCACATCGCGCCACTCGAAAATCCTGAAGATAAGTTGGCAGCCACGGCTGCCGGAGGTGAAGAATGATCGATATATCCATGCAGTATCTCGGCCTGAAGCTGAACGGCCCGATTGTGGTCTCCTCCACTCCGCTCTCAGAGTCGATCGACAATGTTCGCCACATGGAAGATGCCGGGGCTTCAGCCATTGTGCTCCCTTCGCTCTTTGAGGAGCAGTTGGCGCTGGAGTCGCGGACATTGGACGAAGACCTGTCGCGCGGCACCGATGCCTTCGCCGAATCGCTCAATTATCTTCCCGACCTGAAAGACTACCGGTTGACGCAGGACGGATATTTGGAACATCTGCGGCGCGCCCGCGAAGCGGTCGGCATCCCCATCATTGCCAGCCTGAATGGCGCAACCGGCGGCGGCTGGGTGCGCTTTGCCAAGGATATGGAACAGGCCGGGGCTCATGCCATCGAGCTGAACACTTTTGCATTGGCGACCGACAGCAGCCAGACCTCAGCCATGCTGGAGCAGCAATTGCTTGAACTGGTAAGCAGCGTCTCAAAGACAGTGAATGTTCCCGTGGCCGTCAAGCTTGCGCGGTCGTTCACCAGCTTGCCGCATCTGTGCGCACAGCTCGAGGAAGCGGGTGCGCGCGCGGTGGTCCTCTTCAACCGCTTCTATCAACCCGATTTCGACATCGAGGCGCTGGAGGTGCGGCCTACGCTGCGCTTTTCCACTCCGTCCGAGCTGTTGCCTCGGCTGCACTGGGCGGCCATTCTCTACGGCCATCTCAAGGGCGACATCGCCATTACCGGCGGCGTTCACTCCGCCGAAGATGTGCTCAAGGCGATCATGGCCGGCGGCAGCATCGCCATGATGGTTTCCGCGCTGCACATTCATGGCATCGACCACATCGGCCGGGTGCTGGCTGACCTGCGCTATTGGCTGGAGAAGCATGACTACACGTCGCTCGCCGAGACGCGTGGCTGCTTGAGCCGCCGTTCCGTGCCCGACACCTCGCCCTACGACCGCGGCAACTATATCAAGACGCTGAGTTCCTATAGTCTGCGTCAAACTCAGGCAGCGTTTTAGCCCGGAGAAACTGCTACGGTTCAAGACTGCTGCGAGAAACCTGCTGCACGCGTTGCTGCGGCCGCGTTTCTCTGCTCAGGAACGGCATTTCGCTGCAAATCCGGCGTAGGTGAGGTAGGCGCCGAGCACGAGACAAATTGCCATGTAAATGTAGAAAAACTGGCAGTAGTGAAGCGTGCCCAGATAAAGCCCCGCTGCATCTTCTGAAAACAGAAGTAAAAACGTGAAGCCCTTGATCAGGGTCAACCAACCAACGATGGTTAGGACAACCGGCAGCACGCCGCCCGACCAGATGTTATGCGCCAGAACCGTCGCCAGCCCGGCTACGAGCGTGAGCACACCAATCAAAAACGTCATGGATGGGTCGCGGAAAAGCCCCGTAACCATATCCACGACGGCTTGTTTGTGAAGCATCATGGGTAGTGCGATGAGAATGCAGGAGAGTCCGAATAACCGGCTCAGGAAAATCGTACGTGACGACATAGTGTCCTCCAATCGAATCAGGAGACTGTCCGAATCAGTGGGGGCATCCGGGGAGAACGTTGTGACCTACCTACGCGACCGTTCCGCGTGAACCGGCCCCATGCGCAACCTTATACACCCTCGAAGGCAATTGTTGCTGAATTTAAGTGTTTTGCGGGCGGGAACGGCTGTCTAGGTTGGGCAGATTCCCTTTCTTGCTCCCCGTCCTTCTGCTAGACTTTCGCCATGAAAACTCGTCTTCCCCGTTTCTCTCGCTCCGTAGTTCTGTTCTTCTGCGCCGCGTTCGCAAATGCCGCGCTCGCCCTGGCGGCGCCCTCTGCCCCCGCGCAAGACTGGGCCAAGCAGAAGCTCGACAAATCGCCCCGCCACCAGGAATGGGTGAAGACCACTTACGGCAGCCGCACGGTAGACGCCTTTGTGGTCTATCCCGAGGTCAGCCACAAAGCGCCGGTAGTGCTGCTGATCCACGAGATCTTCGGGCTGACCGACTGGGCGCGCTCGATGGCCGACGACATTGCGGCCATGGGCTACATCGCGATCGCGCCCGATCTGCTCTCGGGCGCCGGGCCAAACGGCGGGGGCACCGGCGCCTTCCCCGATATGCAGGCGGCGATCAAGGCGGTCTCGGGGCTCAATCCCGACACGGTAACGGCCGATTTGAACGCGGCGGCCGACTACGCGCTGAAGTTTCCCGCGGCGAATGGCAAGCTGGCCGTCGCAGGCTTCTGTTGGGGCGGAGGCCAGTCGTTTCGATTTGCTACCGAGCGCAAGGGCTTGAGCGCGGCGTTTGTGTTCTATGGCCCTCCGCCAGCGGATTTCGCCGGCATTACCGCGCCGGTCTATGGCTTCTACGCGGGCAACGACGCGCGGATTACGGCCACGGTTCCGGATACGAAGAGGGCGATGGCAGCCGCGGGCAAGAAGTACGATCCGGTGATTTATGACGGCGCCGGGCATGGCTTTATGCGCGCGGGGGAGGACCCGGCGAATACCAATCCGGCGAATACGACGGCGCGCGAAGAGGGATTGAAGCGGCTGGAGATGGTGTTGAAGGAGATGTAAGAAGCATCGTTATCCCGCTGGAAAGATCGAAGCCCCGCAGTAAAGAGTCTTTGCGGCGGTCTATTTTCCCGCAATTGCCTGAATCGTCAGAAGCTGCTGCTGGATGCTTTTTACGCGGGCCGAGAAGTAATGCCGTGGGATCGAAATCGTCTTGCCAGTTCGCGGCTCGATCTGCAGCTCCCTCGATACCGGAATCAGGTTGATGCGATGCGTGAAGTTCACCAGTCGCCTGATTTCGTCCCAGCGGAAGTCGTACTCGACCAGCCGGAAGCGTCCGAACCATCCCTGCACGGGCAGGCGGATGGCGATGCCATCGGGTCCGGCTTTGAAATAGCAGTTCCCGGCAAAGGCGCTTATGATGCGCCCCACCGCGCCGCTGACAAAGCAAAAGCCGATAAATGCCAGCGCGGCGCCCACCAGCATCATCCACCATGAGGGCATGTCACCCGGTTTGGTCGGCTTCATTTCTCCGGCTGAAGTGGCCCAGATGGTGAGGGCTCCCATCAATCCAATCAGCAATCCGAATATCGCCCGCACCAGGCCCAGCGCCATAATCCGCGCCGGCGCGTAGCTGGTGATACGCTGCATGCCCCTTGCGTCAAGGTTCTCCACTCATGGTCCTCCGACGGAATGCACTCAGACTATTCGTACACCAACCGCTCCGGCAAGCCCGCGCTGTAGTATATGGTTTGACAGCGGCGATAGCGCCGCGGCGATACCCATGCCGGCTAAGAAAAAATCCGTGAAGCTGCTGAAATGCCCAACGTGCGGAATGATTGTCCGGCCCGAAGACGAGGACTTTCCCTTCTGCAGCGACCGCTGCCGCAAAATCGACCTCGGCAAGTGGGCCTCGGGCGTCTACAAGATCAGCTCGCCGGTTCTCGACCCTGAGGTCCTCGAAGACCTGGGCGGGTCAGGGACAGAACGCGGCGGAGGCTCGGATGAAAGCTGAGAGTTTTCCACGCGCCGCCGGTCCAGACCACGAAGAAGACGATATGGGCCTGGGCGGTGGCGACGTTCTTCGGCGCGGGCTTCGGCAGGCCTGGGCCGGGCACGTGGGGTTCGGTGGCGGCGGTGCTCTTGTGGGGCGCGGCAGCGTGGCGGCTGCATCTTTCGGCTCACGGTCTGCTGCTGGCTTTGGCTATCGGAATTGCGTTGACGCTGGTCTTAGGCGTTCCTGCGGCGACCCTTGTGGAACGCGAAAGCGGGCTCACTGACCCTGGCTTCGTGGTGATCGACGAAGTTGCCGGCCAATGGATTGCGCTCGTTGGCAGCCCGGCCGATTGGCGACACGGCGTGATTGCGCTGGTTCTCTTTCGCCTGTTCGATATCACCAAGCCGTTTCCGGTGCGGCGGTTGGAACGGCTGCCCGGCGGTTGGGGCATCGTCTTCGACGATGTGGCCGCTGGGCTGTATGCTTTGTGTGTAGCGTCGTTTCTGCGTATCTGGATCTAAGAACATGCCCAAATCCGCTCCTAACGTGAATTCGCTGCCACGCGTCGACGAAGTTGTTCCTGCCGCCGCTCTGCCCTTCGGCGAGGTGGAACTGACAGGCGCCTTTCTCGGCCCGCACGACTCAGTCCTTCCCACAGTGTTCGTCGACGGCCATGCGGCGCACACGCTCATGAGCCGACCCACGCGGCTGGCTTTCCGCGTGCCCGCGCAGGCTGCAGAAGGCCGGGTAGAAGTCCGCAGCCCGGCAGGCAATGCCAACGCGGCGTTTCTGCGCGTTGCACGCCAACTGAACGACGGACTGCATCCGGTGACCAGCCCGGCCGTCAGCCGTTCCGGCATGGTCTACGCCACTATCTCAGGCCAGCGAGGCAAAGCTACCCCCGTCTCCGTGGTGCGCGTGAGCCCCGATGGCCGTGGCACCCCCTTTGTTACCGGCATCCTGAATGCGACGGGTTTGGCATTCAATCGCGACGGCGACCTGTTCGTGACCTCGCGCGCCGAGGGCAACGTGTACCGCGTGGACGCGGCCGGCGAATTTACCGTTTATGCCGAGGGCATGGGAGTGGCTACCGGCGCGGTCTTCGACGCCGAGGGCAACCTGTTTGTGGGCGACCGCAGCGGCACTATCTTCAAGATCAATCCGCAGCGCCAGATCTTTGTCCATGCCACGCTGGAGCCGAGCATGGCGGCCTACCACCTGGCTGTGAACGCAGCGGGCACGCTCTTCGTTACCGCGCCGTCGCTTTCATCAAATGACGCTATCTGGGCGATTGAGCCCAACGGCGACATCCGCGCATGGTACCGCGGACTGGGCCGGCCGCAGGGGCTTGCGATCTCGCGCGAGGGCGACGTGTACGTGGCCGCGTGTCTGCATGGCCGGCACGGGGTGGTCCGCGTGACGCCTACAGGCGAGGCTTCGCTGGTGCTGGCCGGAAACAACCTGGTCGGCGTTGCATTCTCTGTTCTTGGGACTGCGGTTCTGGCTACCAACGATGCCGTTTACGATGTGGATTTGGGAGTAGAAGGGTTGAGTCTTTTTTAGCTTCTAGCTGCTAGCCTGTCCGTGCAGATTCCACTCTTTCAGGCCAAAGCCGAGACAGCAAGCTCCTGCACCACCGAGCTAGTGCCCCCTGAAGGTTGGTGGTTTCCCAGGTCTCAAAATCGAGACCTGGGGCACCCAAGGGGGTTTCCCAGCAAGTGCCGTGACACTGAAGATTAGTGGTTTCCCAGGTCTCAAAATCGAGACCTGGGGCACCCAAGGTGGTTTCCCGCACCCAAGGTGGTTTCCCGGGTCCTGGGGCACCCAGGATTGTAGGTACATGGTACTAGAAGCTAATAAGTAGGAGCTAAAAGCTGCTTTCATGAAATCCGAAATCATCGCCGTTGGCTCGGAAATGCTCACGCCGTACCGCCAGGACACCAATTCTCTTTACCTCACAGAGAAGCTCAATGGCATCGGCGTCACCGTCGCATTCAAGACCATCGTGGGCGACCGGCACAAGGATCTGGTGCATGCCATTCGCATTGCGCTGGGCCGCACTGACATTCTCATCCTCATGGGCGGCCTTGGACCTACTGAAGACGATCTAACCCGCGAGGCCGTTGCCGAGGCGCTCTCGCTGACTTTGCGACGTGACGCTTCGCAGGTTGCTGCGATGTATGCCCGCGCCGCGACGTGGCGCATCGCCATGCCGGAGAATAATCTGAAGCAGGCAGATGTTCTTGAGGGCGCAACGCTGCTGCCCAACCCCAATGGCAGCGCGCCGGGCCAATGGCTCGACACCAGCTTCAGCGGCTATCGCAAACTCGTGCTGCTTATTCCGGGCCCGCCGCACGAGTGCCGGCCGCTGTTTGACGCAGAATGCCTGCCCCGCCTGCGCTCCGTTGTGCCGCCGCGCGCGATTGCCGTGCGCACTTTGAAAGCGGCCATGATTCCCGAGTCGCAAGCCGACAAGCTGCTGGCTCCCATTTACACCACTTACACCGATGTCGAAACCACTCTGTTGGCGCATGCCGGCGACCTGCAGATCACTCTGGCCTGTTCCAAGGCGAGCCAGAAGGCCGCACAGGAGCGCGTGGACGAGCTCACCGAGCGCATTGAAGAGACGCTCGAAGACTGGCTCTACTCTTCGCAGGGCGATTCACTGGAGCAGATTGTGCTCTACTATCTCGGGGTTCGCCAAGCCACACTTGCCGTGGCCGAAAGCTGCACCGGCGGAATGATAGCGCAGCGAATTACCGGTGTCCCCGGCGCCTCGCGGTCGTTCGTCGGCGGCGTGGTGGTCTACTCCGACCATCTCAAGACTGCGTTGGCCGGCGTATCAGCGGAAATGCTTGCGCAGCACGGCGCTGTCTCCGTCGAGGTGGCGAAGGCGCTGGCGCACGGCATCCGCTTACGCACCGGAGCAACTATCGGATTGGGCCTCACCGGCATCGCGGGCCCTACAGGAGCCACCGAATCCAAACCCGTGGGCCTGGTGCACATTGCGGTGTCAGACGCGCAGGGGACGGACGCCAAGGAGCGCACTTTTCCCGGCGACCGCCAGCGCATTCGCGAATGGGCCAGTCAGCAGGCGCTGGATTTGGTCCGGCGGCGGCTGATGTGATTCCTGGGAGCAGCGCAGCAGTTGGTTAGAATACGCTCAACGGTGAGAACGCGCGAACGCATAATGCACTTCCAAGGAAAAGGCTATGCGGATTCTGGCTTTGGTCGCTGGCGTCGTTTGCCTGTTAATCGTTCTGCTTGATGCGTTCCAGACGATTATCCTGCCGCGACGCGCCAGTGGGCGCTTCCGGCCCACTCGAATCTTCTACCTCGCTACCTGGAAGCCTTGGGCTTTCTTCACCCGGCGGCTTCACAACGCACGAATTCGGGAGACGGTGCTGAGCTTTTACGGCCCACTCTCGCTGATTTTCCTTCTTGTGGTTTGGGCGAGCGTAATGGTTCTTGGTTTTGGTCTTCTCTTTTTTGCTCTTGGGAGTCCTTTTCTCGATATCACAAAGCAATCGGGCTTTCCATCGGATCTCTACGTCAGTGGCACCACTATTTTCACGCTCGGACTAGGAGACGTGACGCCGCAGAATCCATGGGCGCGTGCACTGGTCATTTTAGAAGCAGGCACCGGATTCGGGTTTCTCGCCGTCGTGATGGGATACTTTCCCGTGCTGTACGGCGCGTTCTCGCGCCGCGAGGTGAGTATTTCATTGCTTGATGCGCGAGCCGGCTCTCCGCCGACCGCCGCGGAGCTCTTTCGCCGCCACTCCTATCCTGGCGGCGAATTGGCGCTGACCGTGCTGCTGAGGGAGTGGGAACGCTGGTCGGCAGAACTGTTGGAGAGCCATATTTCGTATCCGCAGCTCTGCTATTTCCGCTCCCAGCACAGCAATCAGAGCTGGCTTGCCGCGGTTACCGCCATTCTGGATACTTCGGCGTTTCTGGTTGCCGGCATTCAGGCGAGCGAAGCCCGGCAGGCGCAACTTACCTTCGCCATGGCCCGCCACGCCCTCATTGACCTGGCGCAGATATTGTCGCTTCGACCGCTCAACAGCACGCCCGACCGGCTGCCTGCCGAGCAGTACGAAAGACTTTGCGAAATGCTTTTCGAGAACGGCGTAAAGGTCTGCAGCGATCCTCATTCTGTCGAGAGGCTTCGCGAAATGCGTGTCCTTTATGAGGGGTATGCCGAGGCGCTGAGCAAGTATCTGCACATGTCTCTGCCGCCGTGGCTTGCCGATCGTCCCTTCAAAGACAATTGGCTCACCGTGGCCAGGGTGCGAGCCAAGACCGACGCGGCCAACCCGCCGTCTTCAGACCAAGGGACCGGAGCCGAAAATCTTCCAGGCGCATTCCCGACGCCCGAGGATCACCATGATTTCTGACATAAAGTAAAGCCTCGGTTGTATTGCCGGCGTCAAACCTCTCGCCAAGGCCGCAGGACCATAATCATGAAGGGAACAGCGGGAGAAGCCGAGTGCAAGCGCGATCTGCTTCCCGATCCGGAGCGGCCGTTTGCTACACTGCTCCTGACGCCATTTCCCGGCCCACCATGCATCTAAAATTGAACCAGCGCGGCAGGAGAATCCATGCCAGTTGTTGAGCTCGCGGGCGTCACGAAGGCCTACGAGAGCAAAGTCGCCGTGAGCAATTTGAGCCTGGCTATCCACGCTGGCCAGATGTTCGGTCTCCTCGGTCCGAATGGCGCCGGAAAAACCAGTTCGATTCGCATGATGATGGGCATCACGATGCCTGATTCGGGCCGTATCGACCTCTTCGGAAAGCCCTTTGAGCGCACGAGCCTCGACCGTGTAGGCTACCTGCCCGAAGAACGCGGCCTTTATAAAAAGATGAAGGTCCTGGATCAGCTCGTCTTCTTTGGCCGGCTGCATGGCTTGGCCGCCGAAGAAGCGCGCAAGCGCGCCGTCAACTGGGCCGCGCGCATGGAGATCGCAGACGCTCTCGAAAAGAAGACGCAGGAACTTTCAAAAGGCATGCAGCAGAAAATTCAATTCATTGCCACGCTGCTGCACGACCCAGGACTGGTGGTGATGGATGAGCCGTTCAGCGGCCTCGATCCCGTAAATACAACGCTGCTGCAGGACGCTCTGCTCGAACTCAAGCGAAAAGGCAAGGCCATTCTATTCTCGACGCACCGCATGGACCAGGTGGAAAAGCTCTGCGATTCAATCTGCTTGATCAACAACGGTGAGGCCGTGTTGAGCGGCAGGATGCGCGAGATCAAGAGCCGGTACGAGCGCAATCACGTGATCGTGGAATTCGAGGGAAGCGCCGATTTTCTCAGGAGCGAAGAGATCGCAGAGGCCAACAACTACTCCGGCCACGCAGAGATCAAGCTGAAGCCGCACGGCGACGCGCAGAAGCTGCTGCACGAGGCGGCGGCGGCAGCCACGATCTATCGCTTCGAGCTGATCGAGCCCTCGCTTGAAGAGATTTTTATTCAGACCGTGGGAGGCAAGCCCAATGGCTAATCTGATGCCGCGTAACATGCTGCTCATTGCGAAGCGCGAATATCTTGAGCAGATACGCGGACGCGCCTTCCGATTTTCTACCGTTTTGGCGCCGGTGCTGATTCTCCTCCTGCTCGGAGTGAGCGCCATCACCGGCCGCAAGATGGGCAGAGGCATGCACATCGTGGTCGCCTGCGATAGCGCAGACCTCGCCGCCGATATCCGCTCGAATCTGGTTGACGACAAACGCGCCAGCTATAGCGTTGAAACCATCGCCCCCTTCACGGATCAGGAGCGCGTCAACCTGCGGTCGCTGGTGGAAAACAAATCGATCAACGGTCTGCTCATTGTCGAAAACTCCACATCGCTCGCTCCCAAGGTGACGTACTACTCGGGGTCTTCCGGCGACCTGATGGACACTTCGCGCCTGCACAGCGGGCTGAATGACGCACTGCTGAAATACCGCCTGACGCGCCAGGGTTTGAGCTCGCAGCAGGTTCACGATCTCGTCAAATCCGTTCCCATAGAAACCCTGCAGGTGGCCGGCAAGGGGAAAACCGGCAAGAGCCAGGGAATGACACCGTTCTACAAGGCCATGCTGATGACGTTCCTGATGACCATGCCAATTCTCCTCTACGGCATGGACATGGCTCGCTCCATCGTGGAAGAGAAAAGCTCACGCGTCTTTGAGGTGATGCTGTCGGTCACGCGGCCGGACGATATATTGACTGGTAAGCTGCTCGGCGTGGGCGCCGTCGGACTTACGCAGATCGCCATCTGGATTACAGCAGCGGCGTTTTTGAGCGGCTCGGTCATGATCGGACCTCTGGTCAACGGCGACATCAAGATCCACTTCACTTTATTGGAGGCCGTGCTCTTTCCGGTTTACTTTCTTCTCGGCTTTTTTCTTTACAGCGCATTCTTCTCAGGCCTGGCGGCCACTTGTGAAACCGCGCAAGACCTGCAGATGTACATCACGCTGGCCATTATCCCCACCTGGACCAGCTTTGCTATCCTGCCCTTCCTGTTGAACGATCCCAACTCGCCCTGGGTGGTTGCCGCTTCAATTTTTCCTCCCACCGCGCCGCTGGTGATGGTGCCGCGCGTCGGCATGCTTGCCTCGCCGGCGCTTTATTGGCAGATCGCTCTGTCGCTGGCGCTGATGGTTTTCTCCATCTGGGTGGTAATCTGGTTCGCCTCACGCCTTTATCGGGTGGGCATCCTGATGTATGGCAAGCGCGCCACGCTGCCCGAGCTGCTGCGCTGGCTGCGCTACTCGTGAGCGCGCACTTACGGGACGGCTAAAGCCGTGCTCCTTCAAATCACGACTTTCACCACAGGCTGTTGGCAGCCTTTGCCACTCTTTATGACTTATTGATTTTGAGTGCCCAAACGCACGTAGCTGGTAGAATTTCCCGTGGAAAAATGAAAGATTGGGCGGTCCACGCGCCGGATTTCATAGGGACAGTGTTTCATCCCCTTAGGAATAAATAATAGGCAACTCTTGGTCAACAAGTGCGGTTCGTCTTCCAGCCAGAACTCCACCTCGCCATTCAAATCTTGCGGATTCTCGGGATCGGTCCCGAAAAAGGCCACAACTTCATCAAAGTCGTGCGTGTGGGGAGCGGGCGAAATGCTCGTGGGTTTCCGGTACCAAAAAGTCTCTGTGTAGAGTGCCCCGGGGACGACCGTACTATCTAAATAGGCCATCTCAGTCCTGACGCCGGGCGGATGTTCAGACGTTCTGCCCCGCTTCGGTTGCGTGACAATGTACTTCCCGTATTTTGTCTCTGCCATCTTATCCTCCTTCTCAGACGTGCCATTATAACAATACTCTTGCGATCCCTGGGGCCAGCCAAGCCGCTATCCACATTGGCCACGAAGTGGCTCCGCTAGCTCCGCTCTCGTCGACTCCCAGATGCCGTAGAATCAGCCCAGTGACCACTGAAGCCACTCCCAGATTCACGTTCAAGCAGCGCGTCGTGCTGGCTGTGGTTCCGCGTATGGTGTGGGCGCTGCTGTGGTTAGTGGGCCACACATGGCGCTTTGAGACGATCGCCGAGGAAGGCGCCACACCGCTTCCCAGCGGCGAAGGAGCGGGAGCGGAGATCTTCTGCTTCTGGCACCAATGCGTGCTGCCGTGCACTTTTTATTACCGCCGCACCGGCGCCACCATCATCGTCAGCCAGAGTTTCGATGGCGAGTTGATCACGCGCATCCTTGAGCTGTTCGGATTCAAGACCACGCGCGGTTCCAGTTCGCGCGGCGCGCGGGGGGGATTGCTGGGACTGAAGCAGGTGATCGAGAGCGGCCGCCCGGCCATCTTTACCGCCGACGGGCCGCGCGGGCCGATCTATCGCACCAAAATGGGCCCCATCAGACTGGCGCATTTGACCGGCGCGCGCATTGGCGCCTTCCATTTGCAGCCGCAGCGCGCGTGGACGATGCGATCATGGGATCGATTCCTGGTTCCGAAACCATTCACGCGGATCGTCGTGAGTTGGGCGCGCTGGACCGAGGTCCCTATGGATCTCGCCGAAGACCGGTTCGAACAAAAGCGCGAAGAGCTCAACGCCGCTATCGAACGCGCGCGGCTGCGGGCGATTGCGCACTTTGGGAAGGCCGCGGAATGAGCGGGCAACACACGAATTTGCGAGTTGAGGACTTCAACTACGATCTTCCCGCGGAGTTGATTGCGCAGCAGCCGCTTCAAGAACGCGGACTGAGCCGCATGCTGGTGATGGACCGGCGAACGGGCGCCGCGAGGGACGATTCTTTTTCCGATTTCAAAGCAAATTTGCGGCGCGGAGATCTGCTGGTGCTCAATGACAGCCGCGTGATTCCTGCGCGCCTCTACGCGCGCCGCACATTGCGCCGCGACCGCGAAAAGCCCACCGGCCGCATTGAAGTGATGCTGCTCGAGCCTGCGGGCGAAAACCAATGGCGCGCGCTGGTGAGGCCGGGCAGAAAGGTCGCGATCGGCGAGCGGCTGGTTTTTCCGGCGAGAACGGGCGAAATCGCGCTTGAAGCGGAAGTGCTGGAGCGCGGAAAGTTCGGCGAACGGCTGCTGGAATTTGCTCTGCCCCGCGGGAATTCCGGTCCTGACGATTTCTTCGCTGTGCTGGACGAGATCGGCCACATGCCGCTGCCGCCTTATATCCGCCGCGATGACGTGGACGCAGATCGCGAGCGGTACCAGACCGTGTTTGCGCAGGAACGCGGCTCGGTGGCCGCGCCGACGGCCGGATTGCACTTTACGCCGCAGATGCTGGAGGCGATTGCGGATGGTGGCGTTGAGATTGCGCGCGTCACGCTGCACGTGGGGCTGGGCACCTTTGCGCCGGTCCGGGTTGAGCGCGTGGACGAGGTGCGCCTGCATCGCGAGCGGTATACGATTCAGGCCTCGGCTGCCGATGCGATAAATCGAGCCGTGGCTGAGGGCCGGCGCATTGTGGCCGTGGGAACGACCGTGGTGCGCACACTGGAAAGCGCCGCGCTTGCGCCCGGCGGAAACAAGATTGAACCACATTCGGGCGCGACGGAAATCTTTATCTCGCCTGGTTTCGAGTTCCGGCTGGTGGGGGCGCTCCTCACCAACTTCCACCTGCCGCAATCAAGCCTGTTGATGCTGGTGAGCGCATTTGCCGGACGCGAGCGCGTGCTGGCCGCCTACGCGCATGCGGTTCAGCAGAAGTACCGGTTCTTCAGCTATGGCGACTGCATGTTTATCCCGTGACGGTGGTCAGTGATCAGTGGTCAGTGGTCAGCCCTGTTAGACTCTCTAGCGTGACAGACCAAGCCAAGCCGCCTGTTTTTCTGCTGGACGCGATGAGTTTCATCTTTCGCGCCTACCACGCCATGCAGCGCTCGCGGCCCATGTCCACGCGATCGGGACTGCCCACGGCGGCCATCTACGTCTTCGTAAACATGATCAAGAAACTGCGCCAGGACTTTGCGCCGAAGTATTTTGCCGGGGTATTTGACGTGAGCGGCGAGGTATTCCGCGACGAGCGGGCGCGCACCATGGGGCCGCTGCGCAAGTGGAACTAGCAAAACGCAGAGCTTTGAAGACGTGAGCTACGAGGGCTACAAAGCCAAGCGAGAGGCAATGCCCGAGGATTTGCGGCGGCAGATTCCTTACATTCGCCGCGCCCTGGAAGCGCTGCGCATTCCCATTCTGGAGGCCGTGGGCTTCGAGGCCGACGACGTGATCGGCACTCTGGCCCGCGAGGCAGCCGAACGAGGGCACGAGGTCTTTATCGTCTCCGGTGACAAGGACATGATGCAGCTGGTGAGCCGCCAAGTAAAAATCCTGAATCCGCAAAAGGATAATCTGATTCTCGATCCCGCCAAGGTGACGGAGACGCTGGGCGTTCCGCCGGAAAAAGTAATCGATGTGATGGCGCTGCGTGGCGATGCAGTGGATAACATTCCCGGCGCGCCCGGCATCGGCGATAAGGGCAGCGTGGAGCTGATCCGCGAGTTTGGCAGCTTGCAGGCTGTGCTGGACCGTGCGGCGGAGGTAAAGCGGAAAGCGTACCGGGAATCGCTCGAACAGAATCGGGAGGCGGTTCTGCTGTCGAAGGAGCTTGTGACCATCGATTGCCATGTGCCGCTGGAATTGGATCTGGACGCGATGGAGACGCAACTCCCGGACACGGATGCATGCCGCGAGCTGTTTACCGAGCTCGAGTTCACGTCGATGCTGCGGGATCTGGCCCCTGCGGGGGGCGGGGTTTTGGTTGAGTTGATCGATGATCCATCGCCGGAACAGGCTGCGGCGTTCTACGCCGCTGCGCGCGAACATGGATTTGCCTTCGGGTTGGATGCGGCGGAGCCGTTAGAGGAGGAACGGGAAGATGAGGCGCCGGCCACGCTGTCGCTGCTGGATGTGGTAGAGGCCGCTGAAAGAAAGACCCGCTCCAGCATAGGTGTTTGCGCCGATTCTTCCTGCGCATTGTGCCTGGCGCTGACGCCGGAGCTGCGCTCTCTGCTTGAAGATGCCGCTGTGCCCAAACAAGTGCACGATTGGAAGCTGGCGCTGCACGTTCTGGATGGGGTAGGCGTTGCGCTGCGCGGCAAGGTGGACGACACCATGCTGCTTTCCTACGCGCTGAATTCCACGCACGCAACACAGTCGCTGGCCGACGTGGCCGCGCGCAATAGCCAATTAGCGCCGTCTTCGCTGCCTGCAGCGGCCGCTGCAATCTATGCGCTTGCGCCCGCTCTGCGCGAAGAAGTTGAGAAGGCCGCTGTCGAGCGCGTGTATCAGGAGATCGACCTGCCGCTGGCGCCGGTGCTCTTTCGTATGGAGCAGGCCGGCGTGCATATCGATAAGGGCGTGCTTGACGGGCTTTCAACGCGTTTCAGTGCGGAGATTGAGCGCGTGGGCGAGCGCATCTTCGGGCTGGCCGGCCAGCGGTTCAACATCAACTCGCCGAAGCAGCTTGGCGTGGTGCTGTTCACGCATTTGGGGCTGCCTGCTCCCGCAAGCCGCGGCAAGAATAAGGCCATTTCGACGGCACAGGATGTGCTGGAATACCTGGCGGAAAAGCATGAAGTTCCGCGATTGGTGCTGGAGTACCGGCACTTATCGAAGTTGAAATCGAATTACGTCGACGCGTTGCCGCTGCTTGCCGATGCCGAATCGCGCGTGCACACCACATTTCAGGCCGCGGCTACGGCTACGGGGCGGTTGTCGTCGGTGAATCCGAATCTGCAGAATATTCCCATCCGGACGGAGCTGGGACGGGAGATTCGAGCGGCCTTCACGGCGGCGCACGGAACGCAACTGCTTTCCGCCGACTACTCGCAGATTGAATTGAGGCTGCTGGCGCATTTCTCGGGCGACCCGCTGCTGATGCGTGCCTATACAGAAGGTATCGACATTCACACGCTCACAGCCAGCGAGGTCTTCGGAGTGCCCATTGAGACCATGGATAAGGAGACGCGCGGGCGGGCGAAGGCGGTGAACTTCGGCATCGTGTACGGAATTTCGGCCTTCGGACTGGCCGCGCAGTTGGGGATTCCGCAGGCCGACGCCAAAGCCTACATCGAGCGTTATTTTGCCCGCTACGTGGGCGTGAAGGCATTTATCGAAACCACTCTGGAGCAGGTGAGAAAAGAGGGCAGCGTGCGCACCATGTTTGGGCGCGTGCGGCCGATTCCGGACATCGAGAGCCGCAATCCCAACCAGCGGGGGTTTGCCGAGCGTACGGCGATCAATTCGCCGCTGCAGGGCACCGCGGCGGACCTGATCAAGCTGGCCATGATCGCTCTCGACCGCAAGCTCGTCGAGCGCAAACTGAAGACGCGCATGGTTTTGCAGGTGCATGACGAGCTGCTGTTCGAAGTGCCGCACGACGAGACCGAGGAGGTTGCGGCGCTGGTGCGGGCTGAGATGGAGGGCGTGGTGAAGCTGAAGGTGCCGCTGGTGGCCGATGTTGGGGTGGGGGCGAACTGGCGCGACCTGAAGTGAGTGCCAATGCGGAGTTTCCGAATAGCACTCCGCAGCGGCTAAGGCCCTCGTCAATTTGCAGCGTTTGCGGCACGAATAAAGTAGTTCCTGTTACAAGAGAAAAATAAGTGCAACCGCAGATCCTTCGACTCCCTCGCTACGCTCGGTCGCTCAGGATGACACGATCATTGAGGATGCATAATCCAGGTGTTATAAGTGTGGTTCCGAGTGACCCTTTTTAGCGGCGCAGGCAGCTACAATTGCGGTGTCCATGAAACCATAATGGAAATCCTGGTTCATGTGTGTCGGATCGTGTATGACAGATTTGGAATTGCGGCATGCAAGGCGTTATCCACTCGCCGCTCCAGTCACCTTCCGGTGGCCCACTTCGCAAGGTTGGGTTCGGGCTGGCCAGGGGACGACTCGGGATATCAGTAGCGACGGAGTGATGGTTACGGCCCGTGAGTGCCCCCCCGTGGGAGTGCATATTCAATTGACCGTTCTTTTTCCGCGGCGCGAAGGGAGCGGCCATGCAGTGAAATTGCACGGGGAAGGGGTAGTGGTTCGCGTGCAAAGTTGCGACTCCATGCCGCTGAGTGAGCGAACGAGTGGATTTGCGGCGTCGGTGCAGTTTTGCTTATCCGACTATTTTGGACAGCCATGACTGTCTCTAAGCTTTTCCTGGTGTGGCACCTCTATCTTGGTAGCATGCAAAATTGAGGAAGCACTTCGCACTGAAACCCGGACTGACGATTGTATTCGATGGCCTCCGGGAGTATGTTATCGGTCGGCTGGAAGTGGATAATGGTTGACCGTTTTATGGGGAGCCCCGAAGATGCCGGCTTCAGTGATCGCTTTCGGATAAATGGCCGATTCATCTCGCTTAAGCGCGGCATCATTGGATCGTGGCATAAAGTCTTGGCAAAGCATCTTCGGGCCTATCTTGACGAGATGAGGTTCCGATTCAACAATCGCCATAATCCTTACCTGTTCCGCGACACCCCGCCCAAACTTCTCGGAGCCCGGCGTATTGGAGTACAGGAAGCTCACCGCTGCTTAGAGCCTTTTTGTGTCTGGTCCTCTGCCCCAATGTGTCAGGTATTTGAGGAAGTCCTTTCCTCTTACAGTAATCTCGATACGTTCGTTCGGGCTGGGATGGTGGAGCACAAGCCCGTTCGAAGTGAGGTAATTTAGCCATTGCTCGAAGGTGGTGTTGTACTTCGCATATTCTTTGGCGTACGCCTTGGCAGCGTCGTCGTAGAAGCGTTTTACATCCGGCATGGAAAGAACGCCGTCGCGGCGATTGACTTGCAATAAGACGAGGAGCTGGCTTTTGAATATAATCCACCAGACGTTATCAAAAATTGCCTGAATGAAACCGACTCCGATGAACTCCAAGTAAAACTTCTCATGGTCCTCCGGGGACTGCTGATGAGCGATTATCCTGAAGTTCTTTCGTACCTTGGCTTCTTGATAGCTCCTATAGGCGACCCGAAAGAACTCTGTAATATTGACATCCGGGGGCAAGGAACCCACTTTCTCACTCGATAGGAGGGCCAAATTTGCCCGCGTCTCATTTGCCTGCTCTCTTGGCTTGCTTCGATGAGATCGAATGAGCGCGAGAAGGTATAAGAGCGCCGCTGCCGCGAGGACACCTACGGCCCACGCGTAAGGCGCAAACTCTGCATAGTGCTTGGCGATCCACGTCATAACAACTGCCGCGATCCCGCTGGAGAAGAGGAGTTCCCTGATCCAATAGGCGTGGTGAAGCCATTCAAGGAGTTCCTTGAACCGGTTGCGTTTTTCCGCCATGCCGACAATGCTCTCACCGGAAACCCCCTCGCATCAAGTCGTTGATGGGTTTGAATCTGTGCCTCGAAAGGCATATTTATGCGCCAAATTACCTTGCTTTTTGAAGCACACAATCTCTCCAAAATTCTTCTTGCATACTTATTCAAATGCGTTGTATATTTATTCAAACGCGGCTTTGGCTAGGCAAGCCGCGTTTTTTGCTTTGCCCGCAAGGGCACCTGGTGCGAGATAATGAAGGTTCAACGCCTGAATGCGATACGCGAAGTGCTCGCCCACACGCCTGTGGCCAGCCAGGACGAGTTGCGCCGCAAGCTGCGGCGACGCGGCATTCATGTGACGCAGGCGACGCTGTCGCGGGATATGCACGAGCTGAGGCTGTTCAAGGGGCCCGGCGGCTACTCGCTGCCCAACGGCCACGGAAGCAGTGGCGCGGCCGTGGTGGCGGAGGACGATCAACCGCCATCCCTGGCTGAGATGATCGACAGCTTTGGCCTGCGCGTGCGGCAGGCGATGAATCAGGTGGTGTTGAGCACGGTGATGGGCGGAGCGCAGCCGGTGGCCGCGGCGATGGATCGAGAGGGATGGCCGGAGGTGGTGGGAACGATTGCCGGAGACGACACGGTTCTGGTGATTTGTTCGGACACGCGCCACGCAAGCGAAGTGGAAGCCCGGTTAAGGACGATGTTTGAAGCATGACGAAGACGATACAAACAG
Organism: uncultured Acidobacteriota bacterium; assembly: GCA_963832535.1. Lineage (GTDB taxonomy): Bacteria > Acidobacteriota > Terriglobia > Terriglobales > Acidobacteriaceae > Telmatobacter. Next base: position 32,940 of record CAWHUK010000037.1, on the reverse strand, counting down.
CGGTTGTGGGAGTGACCGGGTACGCCGGCGCGGAGTTGGCGCGGCTGTTGCTGCACCATCCGCGTCTCAAGGGAAAGCCTCCGGTTTTTGCGGGACGCGTGGAGGGCAAAGATCTTGCGCGCGGAGGAGTGCCGCTTGCCGAGATTCATCCGCATCTGGCAGGCTACGATGGAACCGGCAAGTTGAAGCTGGAGCCTTTTTCCTGGGAGCTGTTTGCCGAGCGCGGTGTCGAGGTGCTGTTTCTTGCCACGCCGCACGAGCAGTCGCGGGAGTGGGCTCCTGAGGCGTTCGAGCGCGGCCTGCGCGTGATCGATTTGAGCGGAGCGTGGCGGCTGACGGAAGCGGCAAACCGCGCCATCTATGCATTCGAGGACGAAGGAAGCGAGTCGGCGGCAGCCACGCAGGCGCAATCTGTCTACGGCATGCCCGAGCTGCATCGCAAGCAGATTGCCGGCGCGCGCCTGATTGCCAATCCCGGCTGCTACGCGACTTCGATCATTTTGGCGCTGAAGCCGCTGGTCGCCGCGGGGCTGATCGATCTGAATCACGGCATTGTGGCCGACGCCAAGAGCGGCGTGAGCGGCGCGGGAAAGGCTCCCACGGCGAAAACTCACTTTATGTCTGCCGCAGACAATCTTTCGGCGTATGGCGTTTTCTCTCATCGCCACACCGGCGAACTGCTGGAGCAGATCGGCGTGGCGGCGGACGAGATTGTTTTCACGCCGCATCTGCTGCCGGTTCCGCGCGGCATCCTGTCGACGATTTATGTGCGCTTCAAGAAGGCGCAGACGCGGGAGAGCGTGGCCGAGGTGTATCGCGAGTATTTTGCCGGCAGTCCGATGGTGCGGTTCTACGAGAAAGCATTACCGCAAATTCAGTACTCGGTGCGCACGAACTATGCCGACATCGGATTTCAGCTCGACGCAGGCGGTATGCGAGCCGTGATCGTGAGTTGCCTTGACAATCTGCTGAAAGGCGCTGCCGGCCAGGCTGTGCAGAATATGAACGTCATGCTGGGTTGGCCTGAGGCCGAAGGACTGGAATAAGAGTGGACGCGGAGGGCCGGTAATGAAGTACGTGGTGAAACTGGGCGGAGCGGGCCTGGAGAGTCCGTCGCTATTGGAAGGCTGCACACGGGCCATTACCGAGCTGGCGCGCGACGGCAACCAGGTTGTAGTGGTCCACGGCGGCGGCGCGCAGTTGACGAGGACGCTGAAGGCGCTGGGCAAGCAAAGCGAGTTTATCGACGGGCTGCGCGTGACCGACGCTGAAACCCGCGATGCCGCGCTGATGGTTTTTGCAGGACGCGTGAACAAGGGGCTGGTGGCCGCGCTGGGCGCGCTGGGGCAGCCGGCGGTGGGACTATCCGGCGGCGATGGATTGCTTTTCCGCGCGCGCAAGAAGCGTATGGCGCAAGACCTCGGCTACGTGGGCGAGATCGCCGCCAGCGATACGCGCTGGATTGACGCTATCTGGCAATTGAACGGCGTGCCAGTGCTCTGTTCGATGGCTCTCGGATTTGACGGCGAGTACTACAACGTCAACGCGGACGAGATGGCCGCGGCCTGCGCTATTGCCTGCCGCGCCGACGCGCTGGTTTTCCTGACCGACGTCGCCGGCGTGAAGGGCGCGAACGGCGAGGTGATGCGATGGCTTTCAATTGACCAGATTGCGGAGATGGCAAAGAGCGCCGTGATCACCGGCGGCATGTTGCCCAAGCTGAGCGCATGCCGCGAGGCTTTACTGAACGGCGTGAAGCGCGTGCGGATTCTGCCCGCCGAAGCTGCCGGCTCCCTGCCCGATTTGTGCAGTTCCCGCGTGGCGCACGGAACTGAAGTAATGGTTGCCTGAGGAGGCATTTTAAGAATGAAACTCGATGAGATTCAAGCCGCGGAAGCGCGGCTGCTGCTTACGACATACGACCGGAGTCCCATCCTCTTTGTAGGCGGCGAAGGCGTTTACATGCTCGATGAAGCGGGCAATCGCTATTTGGATCTACTCAGCGGCATCGGCGTCAATGCGCTCGGATACAACCATCCGGCGATTGTGGAGACGATCGCAAGGCAGTGCCGCGCGCTGATACACATCTCAAATCTCTACTATCACAAGGGGCAGGCGGAGTTGGCGATTCGGCTTACAGAGCGTACCGGGCTGGACCGCGTTTTCTTCGCCAACACCGGCACTGAAGCGTGGGAGGGCGCGCTCAAGCTGGCGCGGGCCTATGCGGGCCTGAGGCGCGGCGAGGGCGCGCAGATCGGCACGAAATTTCTGGCGCTGGAGCAGAGCTTCCACGGCCGCACATTTGGTTCCATGGCTACCACCTACAAGGCCAAGTATCGCGATCCGTTCGCGCCCGTGGTTCCCGGCGTTGAGTTCGTGCGCTTCAACGATGTTGCCGATCTACGCGCCAAGTTTTCGAGCGAGGTGTGCGCCATTCTCGTTGAGGCCATTCAGGGCGAGGGTGGAGTGCGGCCGCTTACGCAGGAGTTTTTCGCTGAAGCGCGGGCACTGGCAAGCTCAACCGGCGCGTTGCTGATTGTGGACGAGATTCAGGCCGGCATGGGCCGCACCGGCAAGTGGTGCGCCTATCAGCACTACGGGATAAAGCCCGACGTGGTCACGCTCGCCAAGCCGCTTGCCGGCGGCGTTCCTCTTGGAGCAGTTTTGTGCTCGGAAGAAGTTGCGCGCGCGATGCATGCCGGCATGCACGGCACGACATTCGGCGGAGGGCCGCTGGCCTGCGCTGTAGCCGTCGCCGTCATTGACACCATAGAAAAAGAAGGACTGCTGGCACATGCCACCGAGATGGGCGATTACTTCAAAAAGCGTTTGCGCGAGCTGGCCGTTCGGCATGAGACGATTACGGATGTGCGCGGAAAGGGTCTGATGGTTGCCGCGGAGCTCGATTCGGCGGATTTGGCCAAGCTCACAGTGGCCGAGATGCTCAAGCGCCGCATCCTTATCAATTGCACCAGTGACACCGTGCTGCGTTTCCTGCCGCCGTACATTCTGGAACGCGCGCACGTGGACACGGCCATCGCGGCACTGGACGAGATTTTCACCGAACACGCCGCCGCGCGCAGCGCGCCCGAAAAAGCATCTGGGGCCGCAGGAGGACAACGTCATGGCTAGCAGAGTGACCATGGAGCGCAAGGAGCGCGCCGTTCCCATCGAGAAAGACCTCGATGTTGTTGCCGCGGCGGCGCGCATGGGCGGCGAGGATTTGTGTTCGATCGCAGATCTTTCCAGCGCCGAGGTCCGCGCCATTCTCAAGTTGGGACACGACGTGAAGCGCAATCCGCGCGCGTATCGCCACGCGCTTGACGCAAAGCAAATGGTGCTGATGTTTGAGAAGGCCAGTCTGCGGACGCGCCTGGCTTTCGAGACCGGCATCAACACCATGGGAGGTAACGCAATTTTCGTGGACCAGACGAATTCGCCCCTTGGTGAACGCGAAACCATTGCCGACGTGGCGAAAAATCTTGAACGCTGGGTGGACGTAATCGTGCTGCGCACCTACGCACACGACACCATCACCGAGATGGCCGCGAACTCGCGCGTGCCGGTCATCAACGCGCTCTCCGATTTTGAGCATCCTTGCCAGGCGCTGGCCGATTTCATGACGATCGAGGAGCATTTCGGAACCGCCGCGGGCCTGAACTTTACGTATGTCGGCGACGGCAACAACGTGTGCCACTCGCTGATGCTGACGGGCGCGCAGTTGGGCGCGAATGTGACCGTGGCTACGCCGCGCGGCTACTCTCCCGACATCGAGATTGTGACCAAGGCGCGAGAGATCGCGGAGGTAAATCACTGCGAACTGCGACTGTTGCAGGACCCGCAGGTTGCTGTCGAAGGCACTGACGCCGTTTACACAGATGTGTGCGTGAGCATGGGCTTCGAACACGAATCCACCAAGCGCGCGCCCATCTTCAGGCCGTTCCAGGTGAACGAGGCGCTGATGCGGAAAGCCGCGGCCCACGCGGTCTTTATGCATTGCCTGCCGGCGCGGCGCAATGAGGAAGTCACGGACGCGGTGATCGACAGCCCGCAGTCGATTGTCTTCGATCAAGCCGAGAATCGCCTGCACGCGCAAAAGGCGCTGCTGCTGTTGCTACTGGGCGGGCTGGCAAACGTGAAGGCTTTTAGCTGCTAACGGCGGGCGGCGTAATTTGGTGGTTTCCCAGGTCTCAAAAGCGAGACCTGGGGCACCCGGCTGGACACGGCTAGCTTCTCGTGCGGTGTCTCGGAAGTTTGTTGGGTAACGGTGGAAAGAACAACCGCAGATCCTTCGGCTCGTTTTGCCGCGAAAGCGCACCAAAACCCGCTCGGGATGACATGTCATTTAAGTTCCCAAGTTTGGAGACAGGACACCACAGCTTAATTCTTTCTGAGGTTTCGCAAGCATGTCCGTAATTCTCGAATCGGTGCCCATGGGGGAGAAAGTCGGCATCGCCTTCTCCGGCGGGCTGGATACTTCCGCTGCCCTGCACTGGATGAAGCAGAAGGGCGCCATTCCCTACGCCTATACAGCGAACCTCGGCCAGCCCGACGAGGACGACTACGAAGCCATCCCGCGCAAGGCCCTCGACTACGGCGCTGAAAAGGCCCGCCTCATCGACTGCCGCGGCCCGCTGGTTCGCGAAGGTATCGCCGCGCTACAGGCCGGGGCCTTCCACATCGCGACTGCGGGGATTGCTTACTTCAACACCACCCCCATCGGCCGCGCGGTCACCGGCACCATGCTGGTGGCCGCTATGAAGGAGGACGATGTAAACATCTGGGGCGACGGATCAACTTTCAAGGGTAACGACATCGAGCGCTTTTACCGCTACGGTCTGCTGGTCAATCCTAACCTCCAGGTCTACAAGCCGTGGCTTGACGCTACGTTTATCGACGAATTAGGCGGCAGGGCCGAGATGTCCGCGTTCATGCGGCGGGCAGGATTCGAATATAAGATGTCCGCGGAGAAGGCCTACTCCACCGACTCCAACATGCTTGGCGCAACCCACGAAGCCAAGGATCTCGAGCAACTATCTTCATCTGTGCGGATCGTCGAGCCGATCATGGGCGCGGCATTCTGGCGCGAGGACGTCGAGATCCGGCGCGAAGAGGTCGCCGTCCGCTTCGAAGAGGGCTCGCCCGTAGCCCTCAACGGGCGGCAATTCTCTGACTCCGTCGCACTGCTACTCGAAGCCAACCGCATCGGCGGACGCCACGGGCTGGGCATGAGCGATCAGATTGAGAATAGAATCATCGAGGCCAAGAGCCGCGGCATTTACGAGGCCCCAGGGCTCGCACTGCTCTACATCGCGTATGAGCGTCTTGTCACTGGCATCCACAATGAGGACACCATCGAGCAGTACCGCGACAACGGCCGCAGGCTCGGCCGTCTGCTCTACCAGGGCCGCTGGTTCGACTCGCAGGCCATCATGTTGCGCGAATCCGCGCAGCGCTGGGTGGCTAAACCCGTCACCGGCGAGGTCACGCTGGAGTTGCGCCGCGGCAATGACTACTCCATTCTCGATACCGAGTCGCCTAACCTCACCTACCATCCCGAGCGCCTGAGCATGGAGAAGACTGAGTCCACCTTCTCTCCGCGCGACCGCATCGGACAACTCACCATGCGCAACCTCGACATCACCGATACCCGAGACAAGCTCCTCACCTACGCCAAAACCGGCCTCCTCGCGCTCGGCAAGGGCAGCGAAATGCCCATGCTCTTGACCGGAAACGAGAAGGAATAGCAGAAGGTACGCTTAAAACAATGCCGAACGAACAACAATCCGCGAAGATGTGGTCGGGGCGCTTTCGCTCGGCCGCCGATCCGCAATTCGAAGCGTGGCAGCGATCGCTTCCCTTCGACTGGCGGCTGCTGCCCCAGGAGATTGCGGCCAGCAAGGCGCATGCGTCTGCGCTTTGCGCCGCTGGAATATTGACCGAAAGTGAAAGAGCGGAGCTCCGCGCGGCGCTGGATGGGATTGCGGCCGAACACACATCGGACGCCGGCAAGGCGCTGGTGCGCGATCATGCTTCGGCCGAAGACATTCATCACTTCGTCGAACTCAAGCTGGTGGAACGCGTCAGTTCGCTTGGGCTGAAGCTGCACACCGGCCGTAGCCGCAATGAACAGATCGCGACGGACCTGCGGCTGTTTGTGCGCGAACAAATCGGATTCGCTGTCGACGGGCTTGCTGCGTGGGTTGCAGCGCTCGTCGAGAAGGCGCGCGATGCCGGTGATGCCGAGATGCCGAGTTACACGCATTTGCAGCGCGCCGAACCGGTCCTGGTCGCGCACTGGCTGCTGGCGTATGTGGAGATGGCGCTGCGCGATGCGAGCCGGTTGAAGGATTGCGCGGCGAGGTTGAATTTTTGCCCGCTGGGATCGGGGGCTGTGGCGGGGGCTACGCTTGCGCTCGACCGCACGATCGCGGCACGGGAGTTGGGATTTGTTGCGCCGACCGCGAACTCGATGGATGCGACGAGCGATCGAGACTTTGCGCTGGAGTTCGCGCAGGACGCGGCGCTCGTTGGCATTCACATCTCCCGCTTTGCGGAGGAGATTACGCTGTTCGCGACGAGCGAGTTTGGATTCGTCAATTTGCCTGAGAGGTTCTCGACGGGATCGAGCGCCATGCCGCAAAAGAAGAATCCCGATCTGACCGAACTGCTGCGCGGCAAGTGCGGTCGGCTGCTGGGCGCGTGCACGACGCTCGCTACTCTGCTGAAAGGCCTGCCGCTCGCCTACAATAAAGATTTGCAAGAGACGCAGGAGCCGGTTTTTGAGGTTGCCGATACTATCGAGGGCATGTTGAGCGTTTTGCCTGAATTCACGCGCGCGCTCGAATTCCGCTTTGAGCGGATGCGCGAGGCCGCGCAGCGGGGCTACTTGAATGCCATGGCTGCCGCGACGTACCTGACCGGCAAGGGTGTGCCATTCCGCACCGCGCATGAGAAGGTCGGGCAGGCAGTGCGCTTTGCAATAGAGAAGGGCGTTGAATTGAGCGGGCTGACGCTCGAAGAGCTGCGCCAGTTCGGAGCGGAGTTCGGCGAAGACTTTTACAGCGCCGTGGCGCTCGACGCCACACTGGATTGCCACGACGTGATTGGAGGAACCGCTCGGGCACGCGTGCGGAAGGCGCTTGCCGCGGCGTCGGAGCGGGTGTCGGCGCTGGCAAAGCCCAAGGCTGGGGAGGTCATTCATGCTGGTGCGTAAGGCATTGCTGCTCGATGCCTCCAACGTGTACGACCTCGTAAATTCGCTCTCCGGCGACGGGACGCTGCTCAAGCGGCCGTTCGCCGAAATCTGCGAGAATATTCGCGACTTTCACGTCGCCGAGTCGGACGGCGGCGTCTTTCTGGGCTGTGGAGCGCTGCACTTATACGGGCCGCATCTCTGCGAGGTGCGCTCCATCGTGGTGAAGCCGGAAGCAAAGAGCAAGGGCGCAGGCGGACGCATCGTGACTGCGCTGATCGAGGAGGCCGAGACGCACGGCATCCAGTCAGTGTGCCTCTTCACGCGGATTCCGGATTTCTTTTTCAAGTACGGCTTCCGCACGGTGGAAGACAAGTCCGAACTGCCGGACAAGATCTTCAAGGATTGCCAGGTATGCCCACGGCTGCACCGCTGCGACGAAGTGGCCATGGTGCGCGGGCGCATTCCACGCATCTCGATTCTCGGCCCACGGCAGGAGGCGCAGGAGCTGGTGCGCCTTTCCGGATAATCGGGGCAAGAGGCTGCCGCAAGACGGGTCTCCGCTCCCAGTTTCAGTTCGCAGTGCGCACCTCGCAACCTGCCAGCGCGGAAGATCCGTTAAGCATCCAAGAAGAACAAGGTGTACAGTGGCTTTCTACGGCCAATTCCGAAAGCCGATCGGCTGGTTGGGCCGGTGGCTGCTGCGGGCCATGAACAAGGGCCATTCGGGAGTAACCGATTGGGGGCTTTCGCATTTCGCAATTCCGCATGATGGCGCCATCCTCGACGTGGGCTGCGGCGGAGGAAGAACGATCGCTAAGCTGGCGGCAGCGTCGGGCTCGGGGCGGGTGTGCGGCCTCGACTGCTCTGCGGAGAGCGTGCGCGTGGCGGCGAAGACGAACGCGGAGATGATTCGCGCAGGCCGAGTCGAAATCCGGGAAGGTTCGGTTTCACAGATTCCGTACGCGAGCGACACGTTCGACCTGGTTACTGCGGTGGAGACGATTTACTTCTGGCCCGACCTGCCCGCCGATGTTAAGGAGGTGTGGCGCGTGGTGAGGCCGGGCGGCTTGTTTGCCAATATTTGCGAAGTGTACAAGGGGGCGCCGGCAGCGATGTCGAAAATGATGGAGAAGCACGCATCGAAAGAAAGAATGAACGTGCTGACGCCGGAAGAGCATCAGGCACTTCTTGCTGGTGCGGGTTTCGTCGAGATTCAGGCGTTCACCGATGCGCCGAGGGGCTGGGTTTGCGCGATGGGCCGAAAGCCTCTGCGTGAAATGTGAGCAAGGCTGCTGCGACCACAGCCCGGCCGTAGCTGAGGCCGCCGTCGCCGTGGCTTCGGCAGAAAGAATGGAAGCATCACTCTGGCGTCTGAGAATGTGCCTTTCCCAGACGCCAGTCGCCTACCGCTTCTTCTCCCGGATCGAGATCGACGTACCATAGTCCCAGGGGGTCGAAGACCGATGCCTAGCGCAGAGACGAATCCGCCTCGGCAGCACGCATACACGGATGCGGGCTTGCCCCAGCTTCCAGAGCCGACCTATGCCGAGCGCGTCCGCACCCTGGTTTCCCTCAGCACCATTGCCACACTCTCAACCATCTCTCGAAAGCGGCCGGGATATCCATTCGGTTCTCTCATGCCTTATTCGGCCGACGGGACTGGCCGGCCTATCTTTCTGATCAGCAGTATGGCTATGCATACCCAAAACATTCAGGCAGACCCGAGGGTAAGTCTCTTCGTTGCGCAAGCGGGCGATGGGGACCCGCTCGGCACCGCGCGGGCAACGCTGGTTGGCGATGTGCTTCCCATACCGGAGGATGAACTCGGCGAGGCTCGCGAACGCTATCTATCGCGCTACGAGAACAGCCGCTCCTGGGTCGATTTCAAAGATTTTGGCTTTTACCGCCTTGAGCCTCTGGACATCTATTATGTGGGCGGCTTTGGGGTGATGGGATGGGTGACGGCCGAGGACTATCGGTCCGCGCTAGTTGATCCTCTGGCCAGCGCGGTTCCTAGAATTCTTAGCCACATGAATGCGGATCACGTCCCCGCGATGATCCTGCTGGCTAAAGTTCATGCCGGCCTGGACGCGACGGAGGCCACAATGACAGCGGTCGACCGGCTTGGATTCCAACTTCGGCTGAAGACCGGCGATGGGATGAAAGGCACGCGCATCAATTTCCTGCGCGAAGTCCACAACGTAGACGAGGCACGCAAAGTGCTCGTTGAAATGGCTCAAGCCGCTAGCCCCGAGAGCCGGTGAGCGATGACCGCCATGGCATCTGGAAGTTGTTAGTCGAACCGCATCCTCCTGATCATGCCGGTTTAGTTGCAAAGGCAGTTTCCAAGTGAGGCAGTTCCGTGGCGCCACCGCCCGATAACTAATGGTCGCCGGTGAAAAATGCTCTGGAGTCCGGCCGGTGATTTATCCTCAGTACCGGAGGATTCATGAATCTACAGGAAATAATTGCAGAGATCGATGCCGAGCTAGCGCGGCTGCAGCAGGTGAAGGCACTGTTATCCGACACCGGCACTATGCAAGTTCGGAAAGCTGGCCCGTTAGTGACTGCCAGCCAGCCCGACGGTTCCAAACCCAGGCGAACGGTGAGTACCGCGGCGCGTAAGAAGATGGCCACAGCCCAAAAAGCACGCTGGGCGAAATCCAGGAAGACTGCGAAGGAAGCTGCACCAAGCGTGGCCGCAGAGTCAACCGCAAAGGCCGTTACGGTCGGCTCGCCCGCAAAGTTCGCGAAAAAGCGTTCCATGAGCGCCGGAGCGCGTGCCCGGATCGCTGCCGCCCAAAAGGCCCGTTGGGCGAAAGTCCGGAAGGCTGCGAAAAAAGCGACTTCGACGAAGGCTGCCAAGAAGCCGGTCCCCGCCAAGAAGGCTGTCTCAACAGTGAGGGCGCGGGCATCGAAGACGAAGGCTTCTATTGCCCCGGCTTCTTCAGTCGCGCCAGTAGCAGCAAGTTCGTGAAGCGTTCCTGTAGCACAGGTTATGACCTCACGGTTCTTGGATATCCCACAACAGCCAAGTCCCGGTTGGCGAACAGGCCCGCTCCCGCCGCTTTCGTGGACCCTGCGGCGTTTCGCGCGAGGAACTGATGCGTCGCGACAGAGACGATTTTGTGCATCGCAATGGATTCAAGGAATAGCGTTTTCGATCGGCTGTCGCTCGTCAGGATATCAATTGGCCGTTACCGGATTCACGCGCAGCGATTGAACCGTTGAATAGGTTCTGAGAAATCTACGCCTTCTGACGCTTCGTCATGTCACTGCCAGCCCGCTTGATCTGTCGCCGCTTCTGCAGCCTCTCTGCCGCCAAGATCGGTCCGCCATCGCTTCGCCACCAATCTGCGGCCAGTCATCCCGTCAGAATCTGGCGAAACCAGCCAGAGCAGCGGGGGAACCATGATCTCGGGCATCAGTAGTATCTGCCGCAGTGCTGGCGGGACTTCATCGGGGAGCAGACCCGTAAGGCTGGCGCCTCCCGGCAACAGATCATTGACGGTTACGCCCGTTCCGGCCAGGTCCTGCGACCAGATGATCGTTTCCGATTCCAGCGCGGCCTTTGACGGCCCGTAGGGCGAGAAACCTACCCGCCGCATGGTCTCGTGATTCGCCGAGATGTTGATGATCCGGCCCCATCCGCGGCTGATCATACCCGGCGTCACAGCCCGCGCCAGAAAGAACGGCCCATTCACATTCGTGTCGATGACCGTCCGCCAGGTCTCCGGATCCGTTTCCCAGAAGCGAGTTGGCTCGACCATAAATCGCTCCGAAACGGAGCGCATTCCCCGGCCCGCGTTGTTCACCAGGACATCCACCGGGCCAAGCTGTTTCTCGACTTCACTAACCAGCGCCGCGCAATCGGATGCACGGCTAGCGTCGGAAACCACCAGATAAATTTGTCCTGGCGGCGCCTCACGCGCAACGGCTTCAAGCTCAGCACGGTTGCGGGCGGCTGTGATGGCTACACGAAATCCTGCGCGGCTCAAGCCCAATGCCATGGCCCGGCCTAGTCCGCGACCAGCACCGGTGACGAGGGCCAGTTTGTCATGGGTTGCCATGGCTATAGTTTAATGGCGCGCATGCCTTGCTCGTGGTATCGCGCTCCCTCCGTCACGCCCAATGGGAAAGCCGCACTCAGCCGGTCAAGCTGTTCCTGAGTTAACGCAACCTTCGAGGCCGCGACGTTTTCTTCCAAATAGCGCGTGTGCTTGGTTCCCGGTATGGGAACAATATCTTCACCCTGGGCGAGCACCCAGGCCAGGGCCAACTGCGCCGCAGTACAGCAGATCTCCGCCGCAAGTTGTTTTACGGTTGTCGGGTGTGATCCTTACGCACCCGCTGCTCTGGAGACAAGTAACTGAACATATCGCCTTGTTAATGATCGATTCCTCGCAGAATCTTTTCTTAACCAAACATGCTGTGGAATTGGAGTGACTCTTTCAGCACCCTGCTAGGCTTGAGCGGCGCTCGCCGCCGGTGGCATGCTGCACCCCTTCACACGGAGCCAATGCGCCCGATGTGGCTGCCTATGCGAGCCGTAGGTCAAGTAGCCCAGTCCTACGCGCATGTTGTGGTCTACCGGACCCGGAACCGTGATCGCAATAGAGATGCCGAAAATCGCGTGCGCGATCATGAGCGGATAAAGGTTGCGATAGTGCAGATACAGCAGGCAAGCCGTGGCGCCCCAGAGCACCGTCGCCACCGTGAGGAGAGGATTGGGCAAGTGCGCGACGGCAAAGAGTGCTGCCGCGACCCCGACAACACTCCTTTGATTCGGGATCAAGCGCTGCAGCCTCGAAAGAAAGAAGCATTGCAGCAGAAGCTGTTGCACGCCGGCCCAGATAATGTAGCCGCCAAAACTTTTGACAAACAGAACGGGGTTGTTTGGCACACGCAGGGTGTGCATTCCGGCGGCGAGCAGCATGGCCACTCCGCTCAACCCCAGCGCCAAGCCGACCACCCACAGCGAACGGAAGAAGTTTGCCGCGTGCAGACCCATTGCGCTCAGACTCTCAAACGAGAGACAGATCATCGTTAGAACCGCGACGAGCGCAACCCACCAAAGCAACTGCTGCCAGGGCCGCGGCGTCCAAATCACGGTCAGGATCAGCCCAAAGGCAATGGCAATTTCGATGAGGTCGCGTAGTTTGCTTTGTGCGGAAAAGGAGCGTGGATTAACGAGTGGTACGGCTTGCATCTGCGCCATTGGATCACCAATAAGAAGCCGCCTGAATTGTTGGACGCGCAAGGTGTCGAAACGGTTTCTTTTGTTTTCGGCCGGAAGATTCTGCAGGCGCTCTCAATGCGCCCTTGGCGACCTCCCGCTCTTGGCGCTCTGCTGCGGGTTTTCTATTCCAGAATCACCGCCGGCTCCGGCTGGTGTCCACGAGTGGTCAGCGTGATCGCCGCGCCCAGAATCAGCGCGCCGCCCAGCCAGGCATAGGGTCCCAGCCGCTCGCCCAGCAGCTCCACGCCCAGGAGGGAGCCGAGCGCCGGCTCGATATTCAAAAACACCCCGGCGCGCGAGGCCGGCACCTGGTGGATACCCCAGTTCCACAAGAGCGTCGTTATGGCTGTGCACAGCAGGCCGCTGATGGCTAAAGCAACCCAGGCAGTCACGCTGACGTGGGCAAACGGCATGGGCGGCACATTCTCATGCGTCAAGGGCGACAGCAGCCACGAGCCCAGATTCCAGGCCGCCAGCATCAGCGTCCCGGAGTAGATGGTGTATGCGGTCACTACCGGCGGACTGTGCGTCTGCATCAGTTTTTTGCTTAATAGGATCCAGGCCAGGGCAGAGATGAGCGAGGCGACCACCAGCATGTCGCCGGCAAGGGACGGCGTTTCGCGCCCGGTGGTCACGCGGCTGCCCCCCAGAACCACCATCGCAGCGCCCATTGTCGACCCACAGAGGGCCAGCCAGCCTATCCAGTCGAGCCGCTCGCCGGCAAACAGCGCCGCAGCCGCGGCCAGCAGCACCGGCATAGCGCCCACCATCAACGATGCATGGCTCACTGTGGTCAGCGCCAGCCCGTGAAACTGCAGCAGAAATTGAATCGGTATGCCGAAGGCCGCGGTCAGCAGCAGTGTCCGCGTCTCGCTGGCCGTTAGCCGCACACGCTGCGAGACCATGACCGGCAGCATGCCGAGGCAGGCGAATAGAAAGCGATAGAGGACCATGTGCTCCACGCTCATCTCGTCCAGCGCCAGCCTGCCGAAATAAAACCCGGTGCCCCACAGGGTTCCGGCCAGGGCGCAGGCGCCGTACCCGAGAAACCTCAAGCGCCCGGCTCTCGCTCCTTGTTCAGGCATTCCTTCTTTACTTTCGCACACGAGCGGGCGGGCAGATGGCATCGCCTCAAAGAACCTGACCACTCCACTTATGGCGCGGGGGGCAAGATTTCTCTTGCAAAATCTCTCGCGCCATGTGTAGATTTAGGATGTCTCAGCGAGGAAGGAGCTCTCGGCTTCCCTCATCACGCAAACTTTCCTACTGCCTTGGTTTCAGGGTTATCTATCCGCGCCATTCTGGGCCGCCAAGGGTCATCAGGTGGTCTATTTCCCCATCGTGACCAACCAGGAACAGGAGGTCGAAATGCAGTATGTAAGACGAAAACGTGCAACGGCGAGACGGTTCATGGCGTTCATTCTCGTCACGTTTTTCGCAACCGCCTTGGCGCTTGGACAAGCAGGAGCGCCTGTCCGTTTCAATGTCCCGTATGCATTTACCGTCGGCTCAAAGGTGCTGCCCGCGGGGACCTATACATTCTCAATGTCACCAGATCTTTCAAGCCTCATGGTGGACTCGGCCGCACGCTCGGAGGCCAGGATGAGCATCATCACTCTGATCAACGGGCCCAACGAATTGTTCCGGGGAGGTTCTCTTGTTTTTGAAAGAAAGAGCGGCAGTCTTATCCTCTCAGAGGTATGGCTATCCGGGACCGACGGAGCGCTCGTGCACTCTGTATCGAAAGGCGGCGATCGCCTTGTCATATCGGGCGCCAGTCTCGACCCGAACCGCAGCTACTCTGGGAAGGCTGCTTTTAACCTGACGTGCGCCAGATGTCATGGCGACAGCGGGAAGGGGAATCCGGAGGCGGACAAGTTTTTTGGCCTCGCGATTCCGCGGCTCAACTCAGCAGCAGTGCAAAGCAAATCTGACGCGGAGTTGAAACAGCTAATTACTCAGGGCAGCAGTGTGATGCCTCCTGTGGAGATCGATGAATCCGGCTTCCGGCATCGTCTTCCGCCCCAGGACATAGACGCTGTGATTGCTTACGTGCGCACTCTAAAGCAGTAGGTTGACCCGGTAGCACTTCCGCGCTCTTGTCGACAGGAATCATGCAGGAAAATGGCCCGCCGCGGCGGGCCATTTTGTTTGGTGCGCCGCCGTCACTGCCCAAACCGGCGCGCATCGGCGAAAATACGGAGGGATGCTCGTTGGGCGGCACGATTTTTCTTGTAAAATTTCTCAGGCCTGTGTAGATTTGGGTAAGTCTTCGCTGAGAACGAGCTCCCCGCTCGAGCTTTCCCATCGTGTAGGCTTTCTTTTTGCTAAGCTTTCGCTGAACGATTTGGGCCATTCTGGGCCACCAAGGGTCATCAAGTGGCCCATTTCCTCAACGCAATTGACCAAGAACAGGAGAGGTTAAAATGCGGCTACTGAAAGGAAAGTGTGCAACGGCGAGACGGTTCATGGCGTTCATTCTCGTCACGTTCTTCGCTGCCGCCTTGGCGCTCGGACAATTAAACCCGTCCGACCGTATTCCTGTCCCGTATGCGTTTAGCGTCGGCTCAAAGGCGCTGCCTGCGGGGACTTATTCATTCAAAATTTCACCGGACCTTACAGTCCTCACGGTGGAATCGTCGAAAAACGGGTCGGCCAATGTGAACATTATCGCTCTGATTAGCGGACCCTATGCATTGTACGAGGGCGGATATCTGGTTTTTGACAAAACGGAAAATGGCCTCGTCCTCTCAGAGGTATGGTTAACCGGGATGGACGGAGCGCTGGTGCATCCTATCCCGGCTGGCGACAGCCGCGTGGGTCTAATAGGCGCAAGCCTGGCCACGAATCAAAGCAACTCGGGAAAGCAGATTTACGAACTAACATGCGCCAGATGTCATGGCGCCAACGGCAAGGGAAATCCGGAAGCGGACAAGTTCTATGGCCTCACAATTCCGCGGCTCGACTCGGCAGCAGTGCAAAGCAAATCGGACGCGGCGTTGAGACGGCAGATTACTCAGGGCAGCAGTGTGATGCCTCCTGTGGAGATCAATGAATCCGGGTTCCTGCATCGTCTTGCGCCACAAGAAGTGGACGCTGTGATTGCTTATTTGCGTACTCTGAAACAGTAGTTTCTACTTGCAGCACTTTTCCTTTTGACAGGAACCATGCAGCCAAGTGGCCTGCCGCGGCAAGCCACGTTGCAGACTCTTCGCTTAGGCACGTGAATTCTGGTTCTGATCTGCCGTCACTGCCCAAACCGGCGCGCATCGGCGAAAATACGGAGGGATGCTCGTTGGGCAAAACGTCCGGAGAAGGTTAGTGTTGGCGGCTCTGGCCGTCGCCGCAATGCTCGCTCTTGTCCCTTTTGCCACGCCGGCGCAAAGCGGCAATCCTCCCACACCCATTGAGGCTCCGAAACCGCACCCTGACGCGCCGGCTCCGCCAGAAACTGCCGTCCCGGCTCAGAGTGCCGCCCCGGCACCGTCTCCAGCCGCAGCCCCGGTCAAAGAGCGATTCCTCGTCGGCAAATTTCCCGACAAGCCTTCCCAGCCGCCCACATTCACCATCCCCGTCGACCCGCTGAGGTTCGCCGCGCCCGGCCCCATTTACCTGGGCTCGCGCAACACCATGGCTTCGCTCGATTTTCTCGACGAAAACCACTTGCTGTTCACCTTCCGCGTCCCCGGCCTGCTTCACCGCGACACGGCAAACGGCCAGGGTAGCGACGAGCGCCGAATCCGCGCCGTAGTGCTTACGCTGCCTCAGGGCACGGTGCAGGCCGAGACGCTATGGACCGTGCACGACCGAGTGCGCTACCTGTGGATGCTTAAAAACGGCCGCTTTCTGCTGCGCGACAGCAACAACCTCCTCGTGGGCGACGCGACGCTTGTCTTAAAGCCTTTCCTCGACTTCCCTGGCTCCCTGCTCTGGATTGAGCTCGATCCAGAGCAGAAGTTCATGGTCACCAACTCCCGGGAACCGGTGGCAGAGTCGCAGAGGCCCGGTTCGGTCCCCAGCCCGGGGTCCCCAGCAACAGGTCCTGGTCGCTGGTGGAAGCCCTTCAACCGCCCAGGCCAGCGTTACTTCAGATGAGGACTCCGCCGCGGCGGAGGGCGACCATCCCGAGATGGTTGTCCGCATCTTGCGCCGAGAATCCGGCGAGGTCATGCTGGTCAGCCGCGTCCGTTCCCCCGTTCATCTTCCCATCAACTCCACCGGGTACCTTGAAAACCTGCGCGGCCGGGGCACGCAGTGGGTGCTCAACCTGAGCTACTTCACCGGCGGCACCAAAGTGCTGGGCAGCGTGGACTCCGCTTGCGAACCCGACGACAATTTTGTCTCGGAGCAGGAGATTCTGGTCACCGGCTGCGGCCCTGGGGGAGAAACCAAGCTGATGGCGCTAAGCACTGAAGGGCGGACTCTTTGGGTTTCGCAGGCGCCGTCCACCGAAATATGGCCACAACTCACTGTGGCGCCCAACGGCTCGCGCTTGGCGTGGGCCACGCTCGATGTGAACCATGCCGTCAATTCCTATGCACCCATCGGCGCGGAAGACGTTAAGGAACAGTCGGTTACGGTCTTCGACGCGGCCAACGGCGACATCGCCCTGGTCACGCCCGTGGCCCCTATTCTCGATGCCGGCGGCAACGTGGCGATCTCTCCCTCGGGGCGGCGCGTGGCCGTGATCAATGCTGGCGCCATCCAGGTCTTTGAACTGCCCCCACCCCCGGCGCTTCCCGTTGCGGCAGCCGCCCATCCGGGAAAGTGAGCCCGCGCCCACTGGCCATTCGGCCCCTGTTCGATCTGTCGGGGATGTGACCGATCCGTACCTCCCAGAGCCCCGGAGCCTTCTCCGCATTCTGTCTAACCTCCGGGAGATCTCGACCGAGCTATGCTCAATCGTCTTTTGAAACGCGCTAAAATAAAACCACTTCAACCCAAAATCAAAACGGCCCCCGTTTTGACGGGAGCCGTTTTTACATCACTTAGAGGTTGGTTATTGGCCCGACAGGGCGGCGCTGTCATTGAGATTGGCAACATCCTCAAATGTGGTGCGCAGATATTTGTGTGGATTCACAGGCACGTTGTGTACGCGCACCTCGTAGTGCAGGTGGGGGCCGGTAGCGCGTCCCGATTCGCCCACGTAACCGATGATCTGACCGCGGGCGACATGCTGACCGACGAACACCGCAAAGGCAGAGAGGTGTGCGTACACCGTGAGCAGGTCGTGGCCGTGATTCAGGATCACCTCGCGGCCGTATCCGGAGTTCATCGACGCCTCGGTCACATCGCCGTCAGCCGCTGCGCGCACTGGCGTTCCGATGGGCGCGTCGATGTCGATGCCGCTGTGGAAGGCGCCTTCGCCGTTAATCGGATCTTCGCGCACGCCGAAGCCCGAAGCAATTGGACCCTCGACTGGCCATAGCGAGGGAGCGTCGGCAAGCTCCGTCCAATCGCCGGCGAAATTGGCCGTTAACCCGCCTTCCAAAGCCCGCGAGATCCGGCCCGACAGCGCCTCCGCGCGCAGTTTATAGAATGTGTCGATGGAGTTTGTGACCTGCTGCTGGCTCAGGTCGTCGGTCTGGGCGAGGGTTGCCGGGGTTCGTGCGGCAACCGCAGTGCTGGCCCGCGTCTCCAGCTTCGCCGCATCCATTTTGTTTTGCCGCAATCCGTAGAGCGCGGATACTTCATTCGCCAGCGCGCCCAGCGACGCCACCTGCACACTGCGATTGTGCGCGATTTCAGCCATCTGCCGGTAGTTTTTGCGCAGCGTTTCCCGCTCGGCACGCACCTGGTTGTAGCTTTCGGTCTTAAGCAGCATGCGCGTGTACGATCCTGCCAGGCCCACAATCGTGAATGCTCCCACGATGGCCGCGAGCCACGAATCCGTAGGCATACTTCAGCGGAAGCGGAATCTTCCGGAGGTGGCCGTCCTCATCCCTGGCTACGAAAAGTATGTAATATCGCTTACGTAACATCGTTGCCTGCGATCCCGGCGACCGGCCAGTTGTTCAAGTGGCCCAGATCAGGGGGAGAGTTCCGCTGCGCGGGTTTCACGCCCACAAGAGAACGTATTTGCCCCAACGGGGTAGATGCGAGAACGTGGGTTTAGGCTATCAGACACCTTCCCAACAGGTCAACGAAAAACCAGCGTAACCTGTGAAATCGGCCGAATTCCGTACCGCATTGCCGCACGATTATGCGTGGAATCGGAAGCCGATCCGCGGAAGCCCCATGGGCTGATCGGCCATAAGTCGGCAATCTTTACATTACCTTTAGCGTTCCAAACGGTCCAAAAACCGCGAAGTGTAACCATTTCCCCATAGAAATTGGGCGCCTCCTTACCCTCCCGCGACTTTGCGCCTCTCGGATTGGACTTCAATCTTCAGGCCCGCCCGACGCGCCATGACCTATGCTCAAGTACATGCGGTCGAATCATGCTGCAATCACCGAGTTCCGGCAGGCCGGCGAGTTGGCCCTGCTGGCCCGGATTCGCGCCCGCGCGGCCAGAGCGCCGGACTCCGACGCTGCGGCTCGGCATCGGCGACGACTGCGCCCTGCTCCGCCTTCGCCCCGGCGAAGAGCTGGCCGTCACCACCGATCTCTCCATCGCCGGCCGCCACTTCCGCCTCGACTGGCACCGCCCGAAGCCATCGGCCATCGCACCCTGGCGCGCGGCCTCAGCGACCTGGCTGCCATGGGCGCGCGGCCCGTCGCGGCCTTTCTTTCGCTTGGCCTGCCTCGCGATCTCGTCCAAAAACTAAAAGGGCGCGAGCCCTCGCAACCGACTGGACGCGGAGACCTGGATCGACCGCTTCCTCGACGGATTTCTCGCTCTCGCCGAGGCTCATGAAACCCCTCTGGCCGGAGGCGACCTGGCCGAATCGCCCATCCCTGTCGCCGATATCGTGCTTACCGGTGCGGTTCGGCGCGGCAAGGCCCTGCTCCGCTCCGGCGCGCGGCCCGGCGACCTGCTCTACGTCACCGGCAGCCTTGGCGGCGCCGCCGCGGGCCTGGCGCATGACATTGCCAGGCAACGCGGCGATCCAAAGCTCGCGCGAGCAAAGATCGCCCCACGCGTCAGCCTTCCGAGCTGCCGCGCATTCCCGGCTAGTTCTCGAGCGCTGCACTCGCCGCGCACCTTTTCCCCCAGCCCCGCATCGCGCAGGGCCTTTGGCTGGCGCGCCGCTCGCTGGCAACCGCCGCCATCGACCTCAGCGACGGCCTGTCCACCGATCTTGCGCACCTGTGCGAAGAGTCCGGCGTTGCCGCCGAAGTGAATGCCGCCGCCTTGCCCATCCACCGCTGCGCAACCTCAGCGCAGGCGCTTCATGGCGGCGAAGACTACGAGCTCCTCTTCACCGCCTCGCCGTCGGCCCGTGTGCCGCGCAGCATTGCCGGCGTTCCCGTCACCTGCATCGGCCGCATCCTGCGGCGGCACGCGCAGGCAGGCCCATGATCGCGCTGATCACCGCGCGAGGTTCGCAGCCCCTCGCTCCGCAAGGCTGGGAGCATTTCTCCTGAGATTCAGAATGCGTAGCGAGATTCTGTCTGACGCGCGCATTCCGCGCCGCTTAAGCGGCTGCGCGCACAATCGCCTCCACCACCTGCTCCGGCGTCAGCGCGTCCACGGCAATCGACACATGCGCCATGCGGTAAAGCGGCAATCGCTGCTCGTACCGGCTGGCCAGGTTTGCCTGGTCGGCGAGGACGGGCCGCAAATGCTCGGTGCCGCGGCAGCGCGCAAGCGTGGTCGCCAGCTCGACCTCCAGATGGACCAGCAACGTATCCGGAGCGCCGAGCAGCAGCGACCGCGTCGCCGCGTCTTCAATGGCGCCTCCGCCGAGGGCCAGAACCAGGCCATTGCCGCTCGCCAAGCGGGCGATGGCGGCGCGCTCCCGCTCGCGGAATGCGGTTTCTCCATGCCGCCGAAAAAGCTCGGGGATCGTGCAGCCGGCCTCGGCCGCGATCGCGTCGTCCGCGTCCACAAAGCTCCAGCCAAGCCGCCGGGCCAGCAGGGGGCCAACGGTTGTCTTGCCCGAACCCATAAAGCCGGTGAGCACGATACGGCGGGGCGGAGCAGCGGGCGCGCGTTCGGTTTTTGGCAGCGCATTCATTGGTCCCAGTATAGGAGAGCCCGGCAAACATTGGTCAGGAGCGACCTATTTCCTATTCCCTGTCTCTTTCAGCTCATCACCATCACTACAGCCCCCGCCGTAATCAGCGCTCCGCCAACCAGCGCTGTTGCGTTCATCTTTTCGCCCAGCAGAAGCCAGGCAAAAACCATGACCAATGGAACGCTCAATTTGTCGAGCGGCGCCACGCGCGAGGCCGGCCCCAACTGCAACGCGCGGAAGTAGCAGAGCCACGACAGTCCCGTGGCAAGCCCCGAGAGCGTGAGAAACAGCAGGGTGCGGCGGTCGAGCGAACGAATCTCGCCGTGCTTGCCCAGCGCCAGCGCGACGCCCCATGCAAAGACCACTACAACGCTGGTGCGCAGTGCCGTGGCCAGGTTTGAGTCGACGTGCTCCACGCCAACCTTGGCCAGCAGGGCCGTGGCGGCGGCAAAAGCGGCGGAAAGCAGCGCCCATCCAATCCAGCTCATGGCATCAGCATACGCGCCGCTCTGCTGACCCGGCGCGATCCGTCTTATAGAAGAATCTTGTTGCCGTTCAAAGCCCCGGTGCTATCATTCGTGCATTCCTCCCCCCGCCAAAGCCAGGAGGTCTCTATGAAAAATTCGCTTATTCCCACAGGGACCAGCAACGCGGTTCTGCGCCTGACCCGATTGGTTCTTTCAGCGACTCTAGCCGGCAGCATGGTGATAAGTTGCGGGCCACTAGCGCTGCAAGCACAACAAGCGCCGAAATCCAGCCCCGTCGGTCAATGGCGGACGGTGCTTCAGGGCGTTCCCCTGACCATTTCGATTCAGGCGAACGGTCAATACATGCAAGAAGGCGATCCGCCTAATGGAGGCACGAAGACGATGCAAGGCGGCCCCTACCAGCTCGTCGCACCCAACACCATCGTCTTTACAGTCACCGACTGGTCGCCCAAGACCAGGTGGAACTTTGTTCCAAATCCAAGGTGTGGTGTTCCGGGTGTTACAAACCCAACCAATCCACAAAGGGACAGTTGCCATCAAGAGCAGGAGTGGACGCTGCCGCACCCGCCCGGATCCAGGTACGCGTATGTGTTCAACGGGCCAAATAGCATGACGTTGAATAACGAGGCGGCGAGGGAGACCATCACCTTTACGCGCGTGACAGCTCGATGACCTTTACGCGCGTGCCCTGAGGCACGGTTGCGGCGCATCGCCGCTCATATACACTCCGGAGTATGGAGAAGGGCCGCGCCAGCAAAACTGCTCTTCGCGTGGCGCTGCGGCGCGCCGTTCACCAGGTTCTCGACCAGCCCCACGTTCTCCACGACCCCTTTGCCGTACCGTTGCTGGGACCGCTTTTCGCGGTCGACCGCTTCCGCGAATCGAGCCGCATCGCGCGCGCCTTTCGCGCCTTCATGGCCGCGCGCAGCCGCTATGCCGAAGACCAGCTCGCCGAATCGCGTGGCGCAGGGAGTCGCGCAATTTACGTATTTTGGGCGCGGGCCTCGATACATTCGCGTACCGCAATCCGTTCCCGCACGTGCGCGTCTTCGAGGTGGATTTTCCTGCTACGCAGGCAGTGGAAACGCAGGCTGCTGTCCGAAGCCCCATCGCCGAACCGGCAAATCTCACCTTCGTTCCTCTCGATTTCGAGCACAAGACGCTTGGCGACGGGCTCGCGCGAGGCCGGATTCGACTCGACACAAACCCGCATTTTTTGGATGGCTCGGCGTGGCGCCCTACCTCACGCTTGAAGCCTTCCGCTCGACACTCGAAACCATTGCCCGTCTGCCCGCGGGGTCAGGCGTCAGCTTCGATTACGGGCTTTCGCCGCAATCGCTAAGCCCGCTGCGCCGATTGGCGCTGCGGGCCCTGGCCCGTCGCGTTGAAATGGCCGGTGAGCCGTTCCAGCTTTTCTTCACGTCGGAAGAACTGGACGCGGAATTCCTCCGCGCCGGTTTTCGGCGCTTCGAACAGTTCGACTCGGCGCAATTGAATGCGCGCTATTTTGCGGGCCGCGCAGATGGTCTCAAGCTGCCCGTTCCTGGGCTGGGCAAAGTAGCCACTGCATGGGTGTGACGGCGCGATGAGCCCGGCGGGATAAGATGAACTCATGCGCCGCGCCGCTCTATTGCCCGTTGCCGCTTCGAGCCGCGCTTGTCCTATTGAGCGTGACCGGCTGCGGCTATCACACCCTGGGCGCGGCCACGCATCTGCCTCCCGATGTAAAGACGCTTGCGGTGCCGGTGTTCGCCACGCACACCGAGGCTAACGGCGCTGAAACGGCAATTACAGAAGCGATCATCCGCGAGTTCGCAAACCGCACCCGCTTCCGCGTGACTACCGATGGCGGCGACGATGCCGACGCGGTGCTGCACGGCACTATTCTCAAGCAGACCACGACGCCGCTCACCTACAACGCCGCCACGCAGCAGTCGTCGAGCTTCATCATTACCATCGTGGCTTCGGTCACTCTCACCGCGCGCGACGGAAGAGTTCTCTACCAGAACAAGAACTACATCTTCCGCCAGCAGTACCAGTCCACCACCAACCTGCCGACTTTTTTGCGGGAAGATCCGGCAGCCATTCAGCGGCTTTCGCGCGAGTTTGCACGCCAGCTTGTGGCCGACGTCCTGGAAGGGTTCTGACTGGCTGGATTCTGGCGCCTGTCAGAGCGGAATCTGGCGGCGGCCTGCCCGCTGAACACGGCCTTGGCCGGATCCGCGTCTCCCTCAACTGCAGCAATGCGCGTCAGGCGCAGACCGGACAACATCGCGGAGCGCTCCGGCATCATGAGAATAAGAAGGGAGATTCTGGAATGCGCTACACCGTATATTCGCTATTTTCCGCCGCTGCCGCTTCACTTCTGTTCCTTGCGGCCTCAATCGGACACGCGCAAATTATCAACGCGATCGATGCGGACATGCATCACCGATTCACTATTGTCAACACTACACTGCCGCCCGGGCACTATGTCTTTCGTATGTTGCCTGCTGGCGAAATTGCCGCCATGCAGGTGACCAGCGCTGACGGTAACGAATCGGTGGAGTTCTTAGTGAGGCAATCAGTGGACTCGCACACGCCCAGGCACACTGAACTGATCTTTAACAGGTATGGAGAAGAGGAGTTTCTGACGCATATTTATGAGCGCGGAGACAAAAATGGCGTGGCCGTAGTAGAACCTTCCCGGGCTGAAGAGCGCCTGAAAAAGGCGGGGAAAACTGCCGTCGAGCACACTGAGGAGCAATCACAGTAAGAAACAAGCCTGACGCTTACAGCGGGTACAACGGCGCGCCCTTCGATTAAGCCGCCTGCTCCTGCGATCACCGTCCGCTTTTCCATGCTGGTCACTTGCCTCGGAGGCATGTATTCTGGAACCGCATGAAAAAAGCAGCGTCAAGGCGCGCTGATTCAGCGCCGGAGTTCCGCCAGGGGCACGAATTTTGAGCGGCCCTCGCTGGGGCGCCGGATTCAGCGCCGTAGGCCGCTTCGCCGCCGAGATCGAGGCAGCCGCGGCCGGCACAGGCAAGCTGCGGCCCGGCTATGTGCTGGCCGGCGACGAAATATTTCTTCTCGACCGCTGCCGAGCCGCCGTGCTCAAGGCCTTCGTCCCTGCCGATCTTCGCGATTTTTGCCTCTCCGACCTCGACCTGGCCTCAACCTCAATCTTCGAAGTGCTGGACCGCGCGCAAACACCCTCGCTGATGGCTCCGTTCCAGGTGATTTTCGTGCGCAACGTGCGGCAGCTTTATACGCGCGGCGCAAAGAAGGAAGAATTCGCTGCGCTGGACCGTTACTTCCAATCGCCCAATCCGCAGGCGCTGCTCCTGTTCATCGCCGACTTCCTGCGCATTCCTTCCGACGCGCGGCGCATGGAGATGGACGACAAGAACCGCTTCTGAGCGCCTGAGAGAAACGCTGGGCGAGCACTGCGGCATCGTCGAGCTGGCGCGCGTCAACGAGGAAGACGCCATGCGCTGGGCGGTGGCCACGGCGCAGGAATCGCCAGGTGCGCATGGACGCCGACGCGGCGCGCGAGTTGGTGGACGCGCTCGGCGCAGACATGATGCTGGTCTCCTCCGAACTCGGAAAAACTTCTGCTCTATGCCTCGGGCCGCGGCCGCATCACGCTGGGCGACGTGGAAACCATGGTGCTGGCAGCCAAGCAGCGCTCGCTGTATGAACTGACCGACGCCATCAGCGCCCGCGACCGCGTGCGCGCGCTGGCCCTGCTGCACGGCCTGCTGAACAGCTCCGACGCCGGCGAGGACGCCGCCATCGGCCATCTCTACATGCTGGCCCGCACCTTCCGCCAGATGCTGGTGATTCTGGAGAAAAACGTGCGCGACTCGCGCGCCATCTGGCAGGCGCTGTGGCAGGGCTTCCGCATGCCGCCCTTTGCCGCCGAAGATCTCATCCGCCAGGCGCGCCGCTACAAGAGCCGCCGCGAACTGACGCGCGCGCTGCGGCTGGTGGCCCGCGCCGATCTCGAGTTGCGCTCCTCGCCGCCCGACAAGCGGCTGGTGCTCGAGCGCCTGGTCTATCGAGCTCGCCTCGGAATCCAAACCCGCCCCGCCTACGTGGGCCTCGGCGCAATTATCGTTCGAGAGCTGACGCGGCGCCCGCTTCCGGGCATGGCTCGCTTTCCCGCAGCCAATCGCCCAGCCGCAGATCGTCGGTCAGGATGTGATTTAAGAGCCAATCGCCAAGAAAATTGAGCGCGTGCTGATTGAGCGCCTGCCCGCCACGCCCATGGCGTGCGCTAAATGCTTCCAGCTTCTCAATCAGGCGCAGGTGATTCCCTCTATGCAGAGCCAGGCCGGGGTATTTTTGCGGCCCTCATCACCGTCTCTTCTACCGCAAAGTGCGTGCGCGTTGCTTCCTCCAGCTTGCGCAGCAACCGGGCCGGCGTTTCAGGCTCCAGACTTTGCATCGTTGCCGCTTCAAGTGCTTTCAAAAGGCCAAACAATTCCCGGTGCTCGTCATCGAGAGGCCCTACACCCACGCTGAATGAATCGTTCCACGCCAAGACATTCATCGGATCGCTCCTGCTCACGAATGTTCGGCCGCACGCTCGTCGGCGAGTGAGCCGCACAACCCTCGCCGCCTTTTCACTGCATGCCGTGCCGGTTAAGCCATGGCCCGTATTCCTTGTCTTCGTGCTGGATGTGCTTGGTGAGCCAATCGCTGAGAAAACGCAATAACTGAATGTTGAGGCCGCTCATACCGGCCCAGGAACTCCTTTACCTGCTTCGTTAAATCCAGGTGGTGTGTGCGGTGTTGGCCCGCATAGCTTGTGGCCTTCATCATCTTCTCTTCGAACGAAAAGTGCTCCTGCGTATACTTCACTAGCCTGTTCAGCAGGGAGCCGGTTACACTCTTCGACTGCCGCTGCTTCATCCCATCGTAAAGTTCATTGACAATCCCAAACAAAGCCATGTGCTGGTTGTCAATGGCTTTCACACCGACCGAGTAGCTGTTGTCCCAGTCTAAAAGGGCCATGCGCATTCTCCCGCCGGCAACTGCCGACAGGAGAATTATCGGAAGAACTGCAAGGAAGTTGAGGAGGGGCGATGCGCCACAGGCATGCCTCGGGCCTGAAGGCCCGGCTTACCGAATGCATTGCCGCGCTTATTGGATCGGCCCCGCTCGAGGTTTGCGGCGTGGGCAGCGAACTTGCCGTGAAATCGCAAGCAACCTGGCCGTGGATTCTGCGCTACGCAACCGAGCGGTATTTCTTCGTGTTAGCGAACTGCGGCCATGTCCGTCGTTGCGCGGTTCCGGCCGGCTGTCTTGCTTTCGTACAGCAACTTATCCGCCCGCTGGATGAGTTCTTCGGCAGTCACGCCACCGCCGGCCAATGTGGCTCCTGACGGAAATCGACAGCGAGATAAGCTCCTCGTTGTCGCCGGAGATCGAGGTTTGTTTCACCATTGCAACACAGCGCTCGGCCAGCCCTCTCAAAAGCTCAGTGTTCACATGGTCCGTGATAGCCAGAAACTCATCGCCGCCCCAGCGCCCAACGATGTCCGTGGGACGTAACGACCCTGCCAGAACCTTCGCAACTTCCTGCAAAGCCCGGTCCCCGCAGCGGTGACCGAAGGTGTCGTTTACATCTTTGAGCCGGTCGAGATCGATCAGCAAAACGCCGAATGGATCACGATGCACCTGGTATTCGCTCAAGGCGGTATTGATTGACATCTCCAGGAACCGGCGATTGGGCTGTTGCGTAAGATGGTCAAGAAACGCCAGCCGATTCAAGGCCTCGGCTCGGCGTAGCGCTTCGGTGTGGGCTGAGTCATCGCTGAATATCTCCACCGCCCCGGCAATTGTTCCGTCTGCCCGTCGAATCGGCTGCACACGCACATGCACAGGAACCCGCCGTCCCTGCTTATTCCGCAGAAAAAGATTTGATTCGTGCCGGGAGCCATCGGCAATGCATGCGGTTAAGGGGCAACCCTCCAGGCACAGTCTCTTTCCCGCGTAATCCACGTGACACAAAATATTGTCCTGGCAGCGCCTGCCAATCAGATCTTTGGCTTGGTAGCCGGTCAAGCGACAGGCGCCTTCATTCCAATACTGAATGCGGCGCTCCCGGTCCACAAAGTACACGCCATCGCTCATGTGGTCCAAAAGCTCTTTATAGAAGCCGGGATCGGCTGCAACAATTTTTTCTACGAACTCGCTTGGGTCCTTCTTCATCGAGGGCGCCGTCTATTCCGCTTGCTTGAACGTCACGGAATTCCACTCCTCCATTTGCGCAATTTTAACGCTTGTCTCTAAATTCGTCGATCCGGTGTTGGAGAAATCCCTCATGCAGCTCGCAAAGCAACGGGCGCAGCTCGAATTCTTCGCCGTATTGCAGACGATGCGCTGCAAGGTCTCGGGCAGCGCCTCGTGCGCAATCCTTCGTAGACGTTGAAGGATAGGCAGTCAGCGGCTTTCGCCGCGTGCTCCTGCCGCTACCGGCCGTCCGCCCACCAGTGAAGCCTTCAGCTTTCCCGCGTCATCCACGGCAACCAGATTCGCCGGCTGGCCCACAGCCAGGCAGCCGGCTCTATGCCCGAGTCCGGTCATCGCCGCGGGGTTCGCCGTGAGCAGCCGCAAGGCCTGTTCCAGCGGCGCTCCCGTGAATGCAACAAAGTTTTCGAGCGCCTTGTCGAGCGTTAGCAAGCTGCCGGCCAGCACGCCGATGGCCATGGCTCTGCCGCCCTCCACCTGTACCGCTAATGTGCCCAGTCGATACTCCCCGTCGGGCATGCCGGTGGCGCTCATGGCGTCTGTCACCAGGATCGCCAGTTCAGGTCCCTTGGCGCGCCACCACAGCTTCACCGTCTCCGGGCTCGTGTGGATGCCATCGCAGATCAGCTCTGAAAACATCGAATCGTCTGTGAGCGACGACGCCCAGAATGCCCGGCTCGCGATGGTCGAGCGGGCGCATGGCATTGAAGGTGTGCGTGGCGCTGATCGCCCCGGCCGCAATCGCGGCTCGGGTTTCAGCCGCAGTGGCGTTGGAGTGGCCGAGGGAGACGCGCACGCCGCGCGCAACGGCATGTGCTGCAAGCTCCGCGGCGCCCGGCAGCTCGGGGGCCAGCGTCATCAACCGCACCTGGCCTTCAGCAGCCTCGAAGAGCCGGTCAAAGACAGCCAGGTCCGGCGCCAGCAGATACTCGGCGGGTTGAACGCCGCGTTTCGCGTGAGAGAGAAACGGTCCCTCGAGATGAATGCCGACAGGCCGCGCCAGGGGTTCCCGTTCGCGCTGCGTTCGTCAACCAAGCTCGGCTCTCGAATCAGCTTGGCCAAGCCGGCAACGGCGCGCAGCGTTGCATCGAGGGGAGCGGTAACCGTGGTAGCCAGAAAGCTGCCCGTGCCGCGCGCGGCCAGCAGCGATCCGATTGCTGCCAAAGCTTCGGGAGTGGCCTCCATCACGTCATGGCCGGCAGCCCCATGGAAATGCACGTCCAGAAATGCCGGCGCCAGCGTCGCGCCAGGAAAGTCGAATACGTCCGCAGCGCGACCGGCAAGCTCGGCGCCGATTTCGGAATTCGGGCGGCTGGCGATGGACGCGATTTGGCCGTCCTCGATCATGATCGCGGGTTCGTCGATCAGCCGGCTCCCATCCCAAAGCTTCTTCGCAGTAACCGCGGTTTGCATAGCTCCAGATTATTGCAAAGCAGCTTAGTAGTCCGCCCGCATGCGGATTCGCCTTCGCGTCCTCACCGGCTCCAGAAGTTCCGCAGGCCCCTTCGCGTAGAATGGTCGGTATGTCGGCCATGGAGGCTGAAGCCCTGTTCGCCTCGTTTTTCATTCCTTTGCATCGTGTCGTCGTCCCGCTCGGGGGACTGATGCGGGGCATAGCCGCATATATGGCCTTTGCTCCGCAAACCGGCCTGCGCCACTACCTGAAAACGATGCTGAACGACCCTTTCGCCAAGCTGCCGCATCCCTGGAACTGGTTCGATGCGGCGATGCTGCTGCCCTACTTCGCGGTCATGATCTTACTGGCGCTTTATGGCGTACACCGCTACACCATGTGCTACCAGTATTTCAAGTACCGCAAGAACTACAACCCCAATCCGCCCCGGCATTTTGAGGAACTGCCCCAGGTCACCATCCAACTGCCCATCTTCAACGAGCAGTTTGTCATCGACCGCCTCATCGAAGCGGTCTGCGCGATTGAATATCCGCAAGCGAAAGCTCGAAATTCAGGTTCTCGACGACTCCACCGACGAAACTCAGGAGGTAGCCAGCGGAATCGTCGACCGCTACGCCGCGCTGGGGGCGCCCATCGTCTACATTCACCGCACCAACCGCCACGGCTTCAAGGCCGGGGCCCTCGACGCTGGCCTCAAGGTGGCCAAAGGCGAGTTCATCGCCATCTTCGACGCCGACTTCGTTCCCCCGCCCGACTGGCTCATGAAGGTGATCCACCACTTTGCCGAACCCGAAATCGGCATGGTGCAAACGCGCTGGGCGCATCTGAACCGCAGCTACAGCATGTTGACCGAGATCGAGGCCATCCTGCTCGACGGCCACTTCGTCCTCGAGCACGGCGCGCGCGTCCGCTCCGGGGAATTCTTCAACTTCAACGGCACCGCCGGCATGTGGCGGCGCAAGGCCATCTCCGACGGCGGCGGCTGGCAGCACGACACGCTCACCGAAGATACCGACCTGAGCTACCGCTCCCAGATGGCTGGCTGGAGGTTCAAATACCTGCCCGAGGTCGAATGCCCCTCCGAGCTGCCCATCGAGATGACCGCCTTCAAAACCCAGCAGGCGCGCTGGGCCAAGGGGCTCATCCAGACCAGCATCAAAATTCTGCCCAAGATCTTCCGGTCCAACACCTCGCGGCGCAACAAGATCGAGAGCGTCTACCACCTCACAGCCAACCTCAGTTATCCGCTCATGATTGTCATGTCGGCATTTCTGATGCCCGCCATGATCTGCCGCTTCTACCAGGGCTGGTTCCAGATGCTGCTCATCGATTTTCCGCTCTTTACCGCCTCCACTTTTTCCATCGCGGTGTTCTACCTGATGAGCGAGCGCGAGCTCTTCCCCAAGACATGGAAGCGGACCTTCTACTATCTGCCGTTCCTTATGGCTATCGGCATCGGCCTCACGGTGACCAATACCAAGGCAGTGATGGAAGCGTTACTGGGCATCAAGAGCGCCTTTGTACGCACGCCCAAGTACCGCGTGGCGCAGAAGGGCGAAAAATCGCAGGCCGCCAAGTACCGCAAGCGCCTCAAGCTCGCGCCCTGGATCGAGCTGCTGCTCGGCTGCTACTTTGCCGCCGCCATCTACTACACCTTCACGAACGACAACTACTTCACCGCGCCCTTTCTCATCCTCTTCGTCGTCGGCTACTGGTACACGGGCCTGATGAGCCTGTTGCAGGGCCGCTTTGAGCGCTGGCGCACCGGCGTCGATACAGACGAATCCAGCCCCAAGCCGTTTCCCGTGGGCGTGTAAATGCCGCCGCAGCAGATTGTCTGGGATCCGGCAAAGGCTCGCCGCAATCAAGCGAAGCACGGCATCGATTTTGAGGAAGCGGCAACCGTTTTCCGCGATCCACTACTGCTGGTAATGCCGGATATGGAGCACTCTCAGCAAGAGGAGCGATGGATCGTATTGGGAAAATCAATCCGGCAAATCTTGCTGGTTGTGGTGCATACTGAGAATGAGCGGACAATCAGAATCGTCAGCGCCCGGAGAGCAGAGCCGAAAGAAAGGAGACAATATGAGCGGGAACACTAAGAGAGCGAAGAAAGATGGCGGAATGCGTGCCGAATACGACTTCACTCATGCGGTTCGCGGGAAATATGCAAACCGTTTCCCCAAAGATGTAGTCATGGTCACGCTGGCTCCCGACGTCGCCGCCGCATTTCCTGACGCAGATGCCGTAAACGAGGCATTGCGTGTTCTGCTCAAAGCCGCGAAGTAGGCTGCCCCATCCGCAGCGAGAAAGGCGGCTCAGGCCGCTTGATGCGTGGCCGCTCCTCAAGAGTGCAAGTTGCGACCCGGCACGATTAACGCCTTCCTGAGTTCACCCTTGGCGTTGCGCTTCGTGATCCTTTGTCGGCGGCGCGGAAAAGTCCCCATGCGCATCTCTGAATGCATGGCGAGCAATCTTGGAATCCTGGATCGGTGTGCTGCCTGATCGGCCGCCCTCGCGCGGGGTTGATCTTCCTTGCTACCGCTTTCAACCCGGCGTAAATGCTGGCCTTGCGGTGTGCTACATTGACGCCATGGTCTCAAAAAACCTGGCGATGATGGCCGCGCTGCTCTCCGTTGTCGTTGCGTCCTCGGCGCTCGCCGCGCAGGTTGGCAATCAACCCGCACCTCCGCGTCAAACTGTGCCGTCCGCCGCGCGAGCCGCGCCAGTTCATGCTGCTCCGGCTATGCCGGCTGCCCTTCCACGGCTGCCCCGCCCGGCGTGGCGAATCCTGGAACGCGAAGCGATTGCGAGGGCGGCGCGTGCGACGCCCCATTGCCTCACATCACCATTGCCACACCGGCGCCTGCGCCCGCGCCCTGGCCCTTGCAGGATCGCATCGCCTGGGCCGCGAGCCTGCTTCTGACCATTGTGGCGTACGTAGGAATCATGCTCGCGGTCTCCACCTTGCGCAAAATCGAGCGCCAGACACGATATGGTGAAACCGCTGCTCAAGCGGCCACCGATAGCGCCAAAGCGGCGTTGCTTCTTGCGCAAACGCAAGCGCAGGCCCAGGCTCAGCAGGCAGAAGCCCAGGCGCTGGCAGAGCGTCCATGGATTCTCATCACCGCCGAGCCCGCGCCCGGGGACCCCAACGGCTTCACAGTCGTTGCCACCAACCGGGGCCGCGGTCCTGCCCGCATCGTCGCGCTTGCCGAGGAGATCACGAGCGCTGCGGATGAATCGCAATTGCCACCCGTCCCGGCCTTCACCGGCGAACCGCACGCCCCCGTGGTGCCCATGATCCTGCTGCCAGGCGAATCCGCGGACATCAAGTCGTTTCGCCGCGCCGACGTGAATTCGATTTGCGGTACTGAGGAGCGCCTGCGGCGCGTGGAAGATTGGGAAGAGAAGATCTATCTCTATGGGTTGATAGCCTATCGCGATCTGCGCTCATCCGACGAGAAACAATTCCATGAGACCTCGTGGTGCTGCTGGTACATCCACGGTCGCCAGAAAAGCGGCATGGTCATGGCCGGCCCGCCGCAGTACAACCGGCATACCTAGCGTATAGTCTCGGGTACAGCATGGATTGACGCGCCGCATCGAGGGCGGGTTTGCGGTGACAGACCTAGAGGCCGTGTTTCGTCAACAAGTTCGGGTGGATGTTTTCCTCTCAGATCCTCCATCGGCACCCTGGGAGCCCAGGGCACCAAGAAGAAAGAAACAGCTTGCGCACAAAACAGGAATCGTCCAGCCGAGTGACTTAAGTCGCTGCGTGCCGGAAGAGATTTACAATATTTTTGGAGCGCGGGGGTCTATAAGGAGGCGTTATGGTTGAACGCAAATGCCCAGGGCAGGATACTCAATACTGGACCCTGGACGACATCTTTGAGGCGCCGTGCTCCCATTGCGGCTATTCCATCGAGTATTTCCGGAATGACCCGCATCGCTGCTGCCCCGCCTGCGGGAAGTACTCGCTGAATCCCAAGCTGAATCTGGCCTGCGGCGAATGGTGCACCGCGGCCCACGATTGCCTTGAGCCCCCTGACGAGCAACTGATCACCGAGATCAGAGAAGCGCGTCACGCCTGAAGCTAGAGCAGAACCAAGGTTACCGTGTCCTGATCCGTTTCGCAGAAGGTCGCCGCTCCCTGATGGTCGCGTCGACTTGAGAGCTCAGACTTCCGGATACATCCTCCCCGGTTTAGCAATACGACGAGTCGAGAGAGGAAGAACAAT
>CAWHUK010000036.1:0-48396 GCA_963832535.1 uncultured Acidobacteriota bacterium | reverse complement strand
ATCAGTTGTCAGTGATCAGTCTAAGTTTATCGCCTGATCCCTGACCTTGGCCGGGGTTCCCGGCGACAGGCCTTCGTCGCTGGGGTGGCTGATCCCTGTTCCCTGTCTTTTCACCATGCGCCGTCAATTTGGAACGAGTTGAGGCTTTCGGCTTCGGTCTCGTTGAGAGGATGCTCGACCAGGCGGTCGACGCGGGCGCCGCGAGGGCCGCGGCGGAGGCTGGCACGCAGTTCGTCCAGATCGCCCGGTTCTCCCGCCGCTACAACCTCCACGTCGCCGTCTTCGGTGTTGCGCACCCATCCGCGCAGTTCGAGTCGCTGGCCTCGCGTTGCACGAACCAGCGGAAACCAACCCCCTGCACGCGGCCTTGAATGAGAAAGTGGAGAACCATGATTTTCAGCCACCGTCAGTTTTGCAGATGCGCGCGAATGGGTGCAACCCTTCTTCGCCGTGTGTGAGGCACGGAAACAGCTCTACGGTCTGACGGCGCCGCCGCGCTACACTGGAATTCACCATGGTCTTCGTCCTCGACAACTACGATTCGTTCACCTACAACCTGGTCCAGTACCTGGGCGAGCTGGGCGCGGAGGTCGTAGTGCGGCGTAACGACGAGCTGACGCCGGAAGATGTGGAAGCCATGAAGCCGGAGCGGATTTTGCTCTCGCCGGGCCCGTGTACGCCGGGCGAGGCCGGCATTCTTGTGCCGCTCATCCGCCACATGGCCGGGAAGACGCCGATCCTGGGCGTCTGTCTGGGGCACCAGGCCATCGGAGAAGCCTTCGGCGGCAAGGTGGTTCGCGCCCAAACGCTGATGCACGGCAAGACCAGCGCGGTGGAGCACGACGGCAAGGGCATTTTTGCGGGCCTCGAAAGTCCGCTCACGTGCACGCGCTATCACTCGTTGATCGTTGCCGAGGATTCGCTGCCTGCCGAGCTTGTTGTCACGGCGCGTACGCCGGAGGCGACCGGTTCAGGCACGGTAATCATGGGGCTGCGCCATCGCAGTTTGCCCATTGAAGGCGTGCAGTTTCATCCCGAGAGCGTGCTCACCGAGGGCGGCCATCAAATGATCCGCAACTTCCTGGACATGTGACGCAATGCTCAGCCGAACGGCCAAAAAGGCGCACCACCGTGCTTCGCAGCGTATAAATCGCGCGATTTGCCTGCTCGCTCTGGGGCCGGTTTTAGTCATGGTTGTAGCGCTCGGCGCTCAAGAAGCGCCCAATGCGCAATCCTCACCCTTACCTGGCGCACCGGCATCAGCGCCCGGGGAGCAGGTTTCCCCGAGCCAACCTCCTGCGTTGAATTCTCCTCCCATCGCCATCGTTCCCATTGATGCTTCCGTTTCCGGCGCGGCTCTCTCGGTTACCGGACCGCTCAAGGCCTGGAACGGAAGAGCATTTATCACCAGCAGTGGCGAAATCACTGCCGGCCCTAAAATCGCCCAGGTGGCGTTGCCTTACCGAGGCACCCTGAGCGTATGCCCTTCCACAACCGTGAAGCTGTCTGTTGATTCAAGCGTGCCTGTCAGCAAGGTCCCCGGCTTGCTGATTGCTTTCGAGGCCGGCGCGCTCGAGGCCAACTTCGCGATTGCCCGAAATTCCGACGTTGTGTTGACTCCGAACTTTCGCATCTTCATCGGCGGCCCGGGCTCGGCCGATGTCAAAGTGCGGCTTGGCGAGGGCGGCGACACATGCGTGGATAATGCCGGCGCGAACGCCCCGTACGTGGTCGTGACCAGCGTCTTTGAGAGGCGGGCTTTACCGTGTGCAGCCGGGCCAGCGGGTGATGTTCGAGCATGGCAGCCTGCAATCGGTTGTGGACGAGGAGAAGGAGCCATGCGGCTGTCCGCCAGCCGCGAAGGCGGAGCCGAACGAGTTTCCGCTGTCACAGAGCGAGGGCCTTACTTTGGCGCCGAAGCCGGCTTCGGGCCCTGCGAATCCAGGCAGCGGGCAGCCGGCACAGGTCGCGCCGCTGGTCTACAACGGCGCTGAACGCGCGCAGCAGGCCGCGACGCTGCCTCAACCCTCTGCCACGCCAGCCGCAGCCGCGCCCGCAAATCCGCCCGCCACAAAGAAAAAGCGCGGATTCTTCGGCAAGGTCGGGCATTTTTTCCGGCGCGCATTCGGCGCCGAGTGAAAAGAATAGGGAATAGGGAACAGGGAACAGGGAATAGGGACTAGAACCCTGGAGCGCGGCCTGGGTGACGGTGTTGCGGCAGGTGTTTATCTGCCAGGTACATGGGGTGCCCCCCCTATTTTGGGGTTAAATGATTTGTTTTGAACGAAGCAGCCCTCGATCATCCGCTCCAACCCGTTGATAACAAAGGGGTTATTTCGTAGAATAGTCCATCCAAAGGAGTTACGGAGCGATTTGGGACCCGAATTTTACTCTTTGGTCGACATTTGCGTTCATGCCGGTTCCGGCGGATGGTGGCTTTTCTTGAGACAGCTCTCCGCCGAAAGGCATCATGAAATGATTGTGCGCCGGGAGGGGGAAATTATCTGCAAATGGCGGGGAAAAAGGTTTTGGGATGTGGATGGCGGGGCGGGCGGGTTGAGTGTGGGATGGGCGTTTTTGGGTACGTATCCTTCTGCTTCTGCCGCAGGACGCGGCAACCAACGCGCTGGCCCGATCCTCATGCCCCAGAAACTTGACTATGATGAATTCCTTGGTTTGAATAATCGCTGATGGCGAATCCCGAACATCTCGTCAAACTCAAGGAGGGAATCTCGGCCTGGAACCAGTGGAGGGCGGAGGATCATAACACCGCGCCAGACCTCCGCGAGGCGGACCTCAGCGGAATCGCCACGGACGGAGCAAATTTCTATCGCACAGAATTGTTCAGGGTTGACCTTCGCCGAAGGAATCTAAGTTCGGCGAACCTGCTCATGGCAAATTTGAACGAGGCCGACCTCACCGAAGCCGACTTGAGCGGCGCTAGTCTCTCTGCGGCGTGGTTGATGTCCGCAAAACTGGACGGCGCCAACCTCCAAGACGCGTGTCTCAACGGCGCGCATCTGAATCGTGCGTCCTTGAAGAAAGCTGACCTCACCGCGTCGAAGCTCTTTATGGTGAAGTTTGCCCAGGCAAATCTGCGGGAGGCTATTCTGAACGGGGCTAACCTCGCGCTGGCAGACCTCAGCATGGCCAACTTAGGCCGCGCGACCATGCGAGGCGCGATTCTATACAGAGCGACCCTTCATTTAACAGACCTGAGTGAGGCAGACCTCAGAGATTCGGAACTTGGCCTCGCAAACATGGTGCCGACTAACTTCGAAGTGGCTGATCTCTCGGGGTGCGGCGTATACGGCGTATCCGCCTGTGATGTTCGGTTGCGCGGGGCGACGCAGAAAAACCTAACCATTACGCCTGGCCATCTGCCACTAATTCAGGTCGATAATCTCGAAGTCGCCCAGTTTATCTATCTTTCTCTTGAACAATCAGCGAATCCGCTACGTCATCGACACCGTTACGAGCAAGGTCGTTCTTATACTTGGCCGCTTCACTGATGAGCGAAGAGAGTCTTGATGGAATACGTGAAGAGTTACGCAGGCGCGGTTATGTTCCCGTTCTGTTTGATTTCCCGAAGCCCGATAGCAAAGACCTTACCGGGACTGTGTCTACGCTTGCGCACTTGGCGCGCTTCATTATTGCAGACCTGACGGTTCCAGGCTGTATTCCCTGATGAACTTGCGACTAATGTCCATACACAGGTTCCGATACAGACGATCATTCTGGAGGGCAAACATGAATTCGCAATGTTCTTCTGACCTGCTCAATTACCCCTGGGTGCTGCCGTCATTTAGATACACCTCCGAGGAGATGTTGCTTGCCAATTTAAATGACCACGTAATCGCGCCCGCTGAAGCGAAGGCGAGCAACCGATAAGTACCCGCATGTCGACTTGTGGTGATCTCTGCCCGGATGAGGGTTGCGGCGAACGAGATTTGCGAGGCGGGTTTGCGTTCTTGAGCGCGGATTGGCCGCTTGGTCCTTGCCTTTTACATTTGCCGGGCGCGCTCGATGGCGCGGATGACGGCCTGGGCCTTGTTGATCGACTCCTGATGCTCGAGTTCCGGCACGGAGTCGGCGACGATGCCTGCGCCGGCCTGCACGGAGCCCTTGCCGCCGATGACCAGCATGGAGCGGATGGCGATGCAGGAGTCGAGATTGCCGGAAAAATCGGCGTAGAGCACCGCGCCGCCGTAGGCGCCGCGCCGCGCCGGCTCCAGCTCCTCGATAATCTCCATGGCGCGCACCTTGGGCGCGCCGGAAAGCGTTCCGGCAGGGAAGCAGGCGCGCAGCGCGTCGACGGCGGTCAATTCGGGCCTGAGTTGCCCTTCGATCGAGCTCACAATGTGCATCACGTGCGAGTAGCGCTCGACAAACATCAGCTTGTCGACCTTGACGCTGCCGAAGCGGCTCACGCGGCCCACATCGTTGCGGCCCAGATCGACGAGCATCACGTGCTCGGCGCGCTCCTTTTGGTCGTGCAGCATCTCCTCGGCCAGTGCGTGATCCTCGGCCTCGGTGGCGCCGCGCGGCCGCGTGCCCGCGATGGGCCGGTACTCGACCTTGCCCTGGTGGACGCGCACCAGCAACTCCGGCGACGAGCCGGCCAGCTCGACGGGTGGGGGCGCCGTGGGTGCGTTCTTCTTTTTGGAGGAGCCTTTCGACTTCTCTACCACTCGGCCCAACGGCCCTTCCGGCGCAAAGCGCAGGAAAAACATATACGGGCTCGGATTCACTGTGCGCAATGCGCGATAAACCTGGAAGCTGTCGACGCCGGGCTCCACGTCGAAGCGCTGCGAGAGAACCGCCTGAAAGACGTCGCCGGCGGCGATGTACTCTTTTGTGCGCGCGACCGCGGCCACAAAATCTTTCTTCGCGGTGCGGTGCTTCACTTTGAGCTTGCCCGGCTTCAGCGGCTTCCGCGGATCGACATGCGTATCCAGGTCCGGCAGCGGCTGCGCGAGGCGCTTTTCCAGCTTGTCGAGGCGCTTCAAAGCACGATCGTAGGCGGCGCCGGGTTGCCGCGCGTGACATCGGCCGTGACCACCAGCCAAATCTCCTTGCGCACGTGGTCGAAAGCGAGCACCTCGTCGAAGAAGAGCAGGCAAGCGTCGGGGACGCCCAGCTCGTCCTTCGCCCGCACAGGCAGCCGCTCGATCTGGCGCACGGCGTCGTAGGCAAAAAAGCCGACCGCGCCGGCAGTGAACGGGGGCAACCCTTCCAGCCGCGCCGGCTTGTGCCCGCCGAGCGCCTCGCGCAGCACGGCAAAGATGTCGCCTTCGCATGCGCGGTGTCTTGCGGCCCTCGGTGATTGCGATCTCGCGCCCCCGCGCGACGATGCGCTTGAACGGCGTGAGCCCGATGAAGGTGTAACGGCCCACCTGCTCGCCGCCCTCCACCGATTCCAGCAAAAAGCACTCGCGCTCAGGCCACGCCGCGCGCAGAAAGGCCGAGACCGGGGTTTCCAGGTCGGCCATCAGGGTGCGGCAGACGGGAACGAGCGTGTGCGCCTTGGCGAGCGCCAGAAACTCCTTGCGGCTGGGCTGGGAGGCATGGATGGAAGGTTTCACAGCCTCAGTGTACCTGCTCGTGCGGTGCGGTCGCGCCGGCGCGGTTCCGATTCAGGTAGGCCGCCGAGCAGGGGATGCCGGTTCGGGAAGAGGGTCGCGTGAGGCCCAGTCGCGGCTTGACGCAGCAGCCCCGTCAGCCTAGACTCACTGAGGTTTGGGCCTGCGGCCGGTTCCGGGCCCCCCATGGGCCGGCGCAGAGAAGAGGAACGCTGAGCCGGTTGCAGAAATCCGCGCCGCAAAGCATCTAAGAATCAAGGGAATCAAGGCCGCACCTATATCCTTGAGGAACGGAGCTTACTTCCGGCTCTCGAAAATCGAGAGAAGCGGCGGAGGATGGAGAGTCGTTATGTCAACGGGAAACACCAGCGTCACGTTGGACCAGGAGATCAATCCCTGGGAGGCGCAAAACGCGCGCTTCGATTTTGCCGCGCGCAAGCTGAATCTCGATGAGGGCCTGTGGAAGGTGCTGCGCTCACCGTCGCGGGAGGTGATCGTTCACTTTCCCGTCTCCCTCGATAACGGCACGATCGAGATGTTCACCGGCTTTCGCGTGCAGCACTCCATTGCGCGCGGCCCGTGCAAGGGCGGCATCCGCTACGCGCCCGATGTGACCCTGGACGAAGTGCGCGCGCTGGCCAGTTGGATGACCTGGAAGTGCGCGGTGGTCAATATTCCCTTTGGCGGAGCCAAGGGCGGCGTCATCTGCGACCCGAAGAACATGAGCAAGGGCGAGCTGGAGCGCATGACGCGCCGCTACACGTCGGAGATCATCGAGTTTATCGGGCCGGAGAAGGATGTTCCCGCGCCGGACGTGAACACCAACGAGCAGACCATGGCGTGGATCATGGACACGTATTCCATGCACATGCGGCAAACGGTGACCAGCGTGGTGACGGGCAAGCCGATCAACATGGGCGGCTCGCAAGGCCGCATTGAGGCCACCGGCCGCGGGGTGATGGTGGCGTGCAACGAGAGCCTGCGCTACCTGAATCTTCCCGTCGAGGGCTGCCGGGTGGTGATCCAGGGATTCGGCAACGTCGGATCGAACGCCGCGCGGCTGATGCAGGAGCAGGGCTACAAGATCATCGGCATCGCCGAGCGCGACGGCGGCCTTTACAACCCGGCCGGAATCGATATTCACCAACTGCTCGAGTACAAATACCGCAACAATACGATTCTTGGCTTCCGCGACGCAGAAGCCATGCCCAGCGAGGAGTTGCTGGTTTCCGATTGCGAGATTCTGATTCCCGCGGCCACCGAGAACGTGATCACCAGCCGCAACGCCGACAAGATCAAGGCGCGCATCGTGGTGGAGGGCGCCAACGGGCCCACTACCGCCGTGGCCGACGAGATCCTTTCCGAGAAGCGCATCTTCATCGTGCCCGACATCCTGGCCAATGCGGGCGGCGTAACCGCCAGCTACTTTGAGTGGGTGCAGGACCGCCAGGGATACTTCTGGAAGGAAGCGGTTGTGATCGAGCAGTTAGAAGACATCCTGCGCAATAGCTTCGACGACGTGGTGCGCTACGCCGAGGCCCACGACGTGAACAACCGCATCGCGGCTTATATGCTGGCCATCGATCGCGTGGCGTTCGCCATCAAGCAGAGGGGCATCTACGCGTAGCGCATGTCGCGCAATGACTTCGGGAGAGTGGCCGGGGTGAGAGGGGTGCAAAGCTTCTCTCGCCATTTCTCTCTGCGCGGGCACAACTCTTTCAAAGGCGCGGGCGACTTTCATGCTGTGTGAGTCGGGATTCGGGCGTGGGTTCGCTTGCGGTGCGATAATGGAGCCACGCCACCAGAGACGCGGAAAGCGCGGCGCGCTCGCATGAACCTGCCCAATTCCATCACGATGAGCCGGATCATCATGATCCCGCTATTCCTATGGATACTGTCGCCGCATTTTCCCTGGCAGGGATGGGAGCAGGAGATTCTGGCGTCGGTTCTCTTTGTTCTGGCCTCGATTACCGACGGCCTGGACGGATATCTCGCGCGCAAGCGCGGCCAGATTACCACCATGGGCATGCTGCTTGATCCGCTGGCCGACAAGATCATGGTGGCGGCTGCGTTCGTCGCCCTTGTCGCCTACAATCCGCAGGTGGTTAAGGTGTGGATCGTGGTCGTCATCATCGGCCGTGAATTTCTCATCTCCGGCCTGCGTTCCATTGCGTCGTCTGAAGGGTTCACCATCACGGCCAGCGAGCTAGGGAAGCTGAAGACCGTCACGCAGATTGTTTCGGTCGTATCGGCCATCCTGGCCCACCGCTGGGACCACTGGCAGATCGGCATGTTCAGGTTTCCGGTGTATTGGATCGCCGTTGCCGCCATTTACTTTACCGTGCTGGTCTCGATGATCTCGGCCGTCGATTATTTCATCGGCTTCTGGAGAAAGATCGACCACGCCTCAAAAGACCGCCGCAAGGCCGCTGTGCTTTCGCGCGGCAAAAGCGTCAGAATCACGTAAACAGGGATCAGTTGTCAGTGATCAGTGGTCGGAGATTCGCGGTCAGTTCCATGTCGTGTGCCGTGTTGCAGAAACTCGCCTACCGCGCGCGGACCCTCCAAGGCGCCATGCGGCTGAACAACCGATCCTGCACGATCCACGTGTGGAGCAGAACAGCTCCAAAATGGGCGACGATCGCGAGAAATAAAAGGTAGGCGAGAACCGTGTGCGCCTTCCGCAATGCCGCGTACAGCATCGCGTTATGCGGAAGGATGGGGAAAAGATGCAGCCCACCGCAAAGTACGATCGGATAGCGCGCCGCGGATAACATCCCCCAGCCGACCAGCGGCTGCACGAACAGCAATGCGTACATCAAGATTTCCGACGAGTGCGCAATGAAACGCTCCCGGAACGACATTGTCGGAGGAAAGGGAGGCAGGGTGCTGAAGAGCCGGTTCACGATCCGGATCGCCACGACAATCAGGAGCAGGACTCCCAAGGGGCGATGGAACGATATCAGTTGGTGGTAGTGGGCGAGCGACGCGACGATCGCAACGCCAATGCCAAGCATGGCGAGTACCATCGCGGCCGTCAGCCAGTGAAAAAATCGCATGGAAACCGGGAATTGCTGTGGGTTCGTTGCCATCCTGACCCTCACTTTCCCACCTCCGAAGGCGTGATCGCGCTCGGCTCCTTCTTCTCACCGGCTCGCCTCGTGAACGATTGCGAATAGATCGCCGATCGAGCGCTGAGCAAAGGATCGTCGGACGGTGCAATGCCGGCCGGCAACACCAACGGATCGAAATTGATTTCCCGGCACGGACTGTTTTCCTCGCTTTCAACGGAATCGAGAGTCAGGGTTCCCAAGTCTACCTGCTCGCGGCCGGCGGGCCACTGGATCGTGGCGTCGTCGGAGGGGTTGCCGGGCTGGCCGACGGTGAGGATCAAATGCCATTGCAACGGATGCTGGTGGATGCTCGCGATCAGCGCGTCAAACAGATAATTCTTGTCTCCCTGGGGAGCTCCGCTCGCCGGCGCAAACGGCTGTACCGGCGCCATCGTCCAGCGTACGGGGGTTGATTTGCCTGCCGAGTCGATGAAACGGAACGCATTGAGGCTGCTGTAGGCGCTGTTGTCGAAACCGGACGACACTTCATAGCTTTTAATTATTTTTATCGCCTGCACAAATTCGGGATGCCTGGCCACGAATGCCGCCATTTTTTCGGGATCTGCTTTATGCGTGTTGGGGTCCGGTTCGGAAGCAATCAGGTTGTCGTAAAAGGCCTGCGGGGTGTTGAACGGAAATACCGGAAGATTGACCATCGCCGTTCGCCATTCTTCGCCTCCGGGCGACGAAAACTGAAGTCCCAGGCC
Organism: uncultured Acidobacteriota bacterium; assembly: GCA_963832535.1. Classification (GTDB taxonomy): domain Bacteria; phylum Acidobacteriota; class Terriglobia; order Terriglobales; family Acidobacteriaceae; genus Telmatobacter. Next base: position 38,994 of record CAWHUK010000036.1, on the reverse strand, counting down.
ACGGATTGCATCGGGAGTATCGCTGACATCGGGATTGCCGCCTCCAAAGGAAAAGCGGCCGATGACAGGCACGCGGCCGGTCTGGAAGAAAACGGCCTTCGAGAGGTGCGTTCCCTGGCCGCTGCTTTCAAAAAATCCACTGACGCACACGCCTTTGGCGTGATTGCGGCGGAAACCGGGATGGATTCCGAAGACCTTCTGAAAACCGTCGACGAATCGCGCGGGAGTTAGTTTGTGCGGACTGAACCAGCCTCCCAAATAGAGAAACGCCCCGACCACACATAGAATGACAACGCCGATGCCCGCCAATCGCACCAGTTTGCTGCGTTCGCTCAGAGGAGCTGGTTGATTTTCCATAGATGGGCTCTCGTCACCCGGCATTCGCCGCCCCTAATGCTTAACTGGCCCTGTTTTTCATCTAAGTTTGATGGCGAATCCGGGGCAGGTGTTGCACGGCCGGCCAACGATCTTGAGCGGATCTCCGATAGCTATGCGCCTTTTCTGAGGCTCCTCACGGTGGACACGCCTATTGGAGAGCCAGTGCAGGGACCCGATTGAGGCGGCCCGGCTCTGTGGCCGCTGATCACTGACCGCTGTTTTCACTGGCCAATTTCATAACGTACGACGGCTAATGCGGTTTGATAGGAATAGCGTGCATTGGTGTTGGCAATCTCGGCTTGCGTCTCGTTGAGTTGCGCCTGGGTGATCTCGACAATTCCGCTCAAGCCGATCTTGTATCGCGCCGAGGCCAGGTCTAGGGCGAAATTCGCCTGGTCGAGTAACTGCTGTGTAACCGTGATCCGCTGATAGGCTGTCTGCGCATTCAGCACGGCCGTGCGCACGTCGCGGGCGATCACATCGCGGAGATTGCGCACATTCTCCTGGGCGGCCAGGGCGCGCAGTTTAGCCTCCTTCTGCGCGGCGTTGAAGAGAAATCCGTTAAAGATGGGAATGCCGATGTTCGCGCCGGCCGCGCCGTACCACGACGATTCAATCTCATCCGCGCGCACCGGCGTGCCGCCCACGGCAGCAACCGCTGAAATCGTCGGCATCCACAGGTCGCGCTCAGCAGCACTATACTGGCGGGCCGCGATGAATCGGTCGTTCAAAGCGGCCAGGTCGGGACGCGCTGCGAAAGCGGCTTTGACCATCGCTTCAGGATCATCGGGCGCGGGCGACGGATTTCCATTGGTTTCATCCACCAGTGTGTACTGCTGATCCTGGTCGGAGCCGAGCACGTTGTTCAGAGCTGCCATGGCAATGCTGCTCGTTGTTCTCGGCGTCTAGCAGCAGCAACTGGGACTGCGAAAGCTGGACATCGGCGAAGCTTTTGTCGAGATCGGAGCGGAGCTTTGCCTTGGTGAGCGCGCCCACCTGGTCGACGGTAGACTGCCGTTGGGCGACGGTCTCCTGCGCGACTTTGAGCACCGCCTGCGCGGTGAGCGCCTGATAGAAGGCCTGATCGACGGTTAAGGTGATGTCGAGTTCCGTGGCGTGTTCGCTTTCGAGTTGCGCCTTTGCGTTCGACTGCGCGCTCAAGACCAGGTTATGCGTGTGGCCGAAGTCAGTGATCAACTGGCTCACACGTAAGCCTCCCGCAGCGCGATCGTAAATGGAGGGGTTGTTCAGCAGTCCGGCAGTGATCCGGCTGTTCTCGTGGGCGCCCACGGCCGTCAGGTCGCCCATCGCCATGGGCATCTCCACCGACCGAACTTCGCGCGTGACCTGCGCCTGCGCCAGTTCCAGAAGTCGCGCCACGCTGATGTTCGGATTGTTGCGGATCGCCATCTGCTCGGCCTGTGCAAGCGTCAGCCGCGTGGGGGGCTGCTGGGCGGGCGCGGCGGCCTGCTGCGCGGCAGCGGCGGCGCACGCGGCCGCCAGCAAAACCAGGGCAGCCGGCTTTATAATGACGTGGCTCATGCGTGTTCTCCTTCTGCATGCCCGGCCCGTTTGCGATGCACGATGAGATAGGCGGCGGGCACGATGAAGATGGTCAGAACCACCGATATGCCGAGTCCGCCGATCACCGCGCGCGCCAAAGGAGCATAAAACTCGCTGCCCTCCTCCAGTGTGAACGCCATGGGCAGCATTCCCAGGATGGTGGCGAGAGAGGTCATCAGGATGGGGCGAAGCCGGAGCCGGCACGCCATGGCCACGGCCTCGTCGATGGGCATTCCTTCTTTGCGCAGGATGCGCGTGACATCGACTATCAGAATCGAGTTTGAAACCACGATCCCGGTCATCATAATCACGCCCATCAGCGACATCACGTTGAGCGTAGTATTCGTGAGAATCAAGGTGAGGATGACGCCCATGATGCCCGGCGGAACGGCCAGCAGGATGATGAAGGGATCCTTGAACGAAGCGAACTGCGCCATCAGGATCAGGTAGACCAGGATCACGGAGAGGATAAGACCGAGGCCGAAGCTGGTGAACGACTTTCTCATGCCTTTCACCGATCCGCGCAGCGTGACGCGCAGATTCTCCGGGAACTGGGTGTGGGCGATGATGCGGTCAACCCGATTGGCCAGGCCACCCAGGTTCTCGCTCGAGGGCGATACGTACACGTCGATCACGCGCTCCGTCTGGTAATGGTCCACTTCGGTGGGCGTATTGATCTGGCGGATGCTGGTGACGGCGCCCAGGTTGGTCACTACGCTTCCATTGGGAGCGCGCAGAGGAATTTCCTTGAAGTCCGTGAGGGTTTTAATGTCGGCCATGGGAAACTGTACGGTGAGAAAGTAGTTGTTCCCGCTCTTTGGGTCGACGTAGTAGCTGGGAGCGATCATTTGGTTTGAGTTCAAAGCGGTAATCACGTTGTCCACAACCTCGCTTGCGTCCAGCCCCAGCCGGCCCGCCATCTCCCGGTTCACATTGACCTGCAAGCCGGGGTAGTTGAGGTCTTGCGGGATGTCAACGTCGCTTACGCCTTTCAGCGCCCGTATTTGCGCGGCCAGATTCGCGGCAGTTGCGTAGGCCTCTCGCATATCGTGGCCCTCCACCTGGATATCGATGGGGGCGGGCAGGCCCATATTCACCACCGCATCCACCAGACTGCCGCTTTGGAAGTAAGTGGAGAGTTCGGGCAGATCGTCGCGGAGCTTGGCGCGCACCAGGTTCATGTAGGCAAAGCTGCTCTTGCTGTGGTCCTTATTCAGGGCTACATCCACGAAGGCCGTGTTTTCGCCGGAGTTGGTGGTGTACATTGACTCGAAACCGGACGTGATGCCGATGTTCGAGACGATCATGTGCAGGTCCTTGGGCGGAATGACGGAGCGGATGTCTTGTTCGACTTTGGCGATGTATTGGTCAGTGACTTCAAGCCGGGTGCCGCTGGGCGCATTCACGTTGATGACGAATTGTCCGGCGTCCGTGCGCGGGAAGAAGGACGTCCCGATGAAGGGAAAGAGGCAGAGGCTGAAAACGAACGCACCGGTGATGCCCGCCACGGTCGCCGCCGGCCTCATGAGGCTTTTGCGCACCGCCATGTCATAGTGCATCAGCGTCCTGTCATAGTGACGATTGAACCAGCGCACAAATACCTGGAACGGGTTCCCGCCCTTGTGATGGCCAGCCTCGTGATGGACGTTGCGGATGAAACGCGCGCAAAACAGCGGGACAACCGTCATGGCCACGGCATAGGAGGCGAAGAGCGAGAGCACGACGGAAAGAGCCATGGCTGTGAACAGAAACCGGCTGACGCCGTAGAGGAAAACCACCGGGAAGAAAACGATTGATGTCGTGAAGGTCGCGGCCAGAACCGGGAGGGCCATCTCGCGCCCACCTTTTTCAGCGGCCTCGTCCGGCGGCTCGCCCATCTCCAGATGACGGAAGATATTTTCGAGGACCACTACGGAGTTGTCGATGAGCCGGGAAAAAGCCAGCGCCAAGCCCCCCAGCACCATGGCGTTGATGGTCGCCCCCATGGAGTTCAGGATGATAAAAGCCGCCAAGGCGGAGAGCGGAATCGACAGCATGACGGCCACCGTGGCGCGCAAGCTGCCGAGAAAGATAAGGATCATGACCGCAGTCAGAACCACACCGATGGCGCCCTCGCTGCCTAGGTTGGCAATGGCCGTCTTGACGAAGGCGGACTGGTCGAAGATCACCGTGGCCGCCAGCGACTTGGGAACATCGATCAAATGTTTGAGGTCCTGCCGGATGCCATTGACCACGGCGATGGTGTTGCTTCCTCCGCCCTGTTTGAGAATCGGCAAATAGACGGAGGGCTGCCCGTCGACGCGGACGATGTTGGTTTGAATCGCGGAGTCGTCTTTTGCGTAGCCGATGTCGGAGACCAGAAGCTGGCCGTTGCCAACGGTCCGGAGGGGCAGCCGGTCAATGTCAGCCGGCGTGGGAAACTGCGCGTTGGTGTAGATGTTAAAATCCTGCGGACCGATACGCACATCGCCGGAGGGCCGGATCTCATTCGCCTTGTTCACCGCGCGGACCACATCCATAGGGCTCAGGTCGTGGGCTTCCAACTTCACGGGATCTACATAGACCTGAATCTGCCGGTACTTGCCGCCAAAGGGCGGCGGGACCGACGCTCCCGGCACGTTGGCAATCTGGTCGCGGACAACAAACTGGCCCAGGTCGTGCAGTTGCGTTTCGTTGAGCCCTTGGCCTTTCAGAGTGACGAAACAGACCGGCATACTGGATGCGTCGAACCGGAGCACGACGGGCGGCAGCGTGCCCGGCGGCAGGCGCCGCAGGTCGGCCATGGCCAGATTAGAGATAGTGGTGACGGCGGCGTTGGGATCGGTACCGGGCTGAAAGTAGACCTTAATCAGGCTGACGCCGGTGAACGACCGTGACTCGATGTGGTCAATGCCGCTGCCCATCGTAAAGAAACGCTCGAAAGGGTTGGTGATGTGGGCTTCAATGTCCTGGGGTGGCATGCCGCTATAAAACGTGGCTACTACTACCACGGGGATATTGATCTCAGGGAACAGATCCACGGGCATGCGCGCCACGGTTACGCCGCCGACCACGGCAATGAACAGGCACATCATCAGAATGAGGAACGGATAACGGAGAGCGAATCTCGACATGCCTATTCTCCCCCATTGCCTTCGCCGGGGCTGAATGCAGGCAGCGTCACCGGCTGCGCGCGCACGGCCTCACCAGCGGTGTACGAAGAGAGATTGGCCGCCACAACGCGGTCGCCGTCGCTTAGTCCGGAGATGACTTCCACTCTGGTAGGCGACTCCAAGCCCAACTGCAACACGCGTCTTTCAATCCGTCCTTGCGCATTCACCACCAGAGCTACCGGCTGCGAGCCGCTACGGTCCACGGCCTGCACGGGAATGGTAAGGCCAGTGCCGGCACGTTGAATGTTCAGTGTCACGTCGGCGTACATGCCGGGCGTGAGCTTGTTGTCCGCATTGTTCAGGTCGATCTCCACCTGCAAGGTACGCGTGGCCAGGTCCAGCTCGCCGGTGGTGCGCACCACTTTACCGGTAAGCTCGTCGCCCGTGGCCTCGATGTGAATCTGCGCCGGGTCGCCGACACGCACGTAGCCGGCAAGCGCTTCGGGAACGGGAAGGCGCAGGCGCAAGACATCGGTTTGAGCCAATTTAACGACGGGTTGCGCCGCGGCGCTCGAGGTGCCGGCTTGCACCAGAGCGCCGGTATCGGAGTACCGCCAGGTAACCACGCCGCTATAGGGCGCGACGATGTGAGCATAGGCAGCCATTGAAGAAAATTGGAGAAGATTGGCCTTGGCGACGCCCAGGGCCTGCTGCATGGCGGAGAGTTCGGCCTTGGCAGCGTCGATCTCGGCCGCCGACGCCGAATCCTTGGATTCCGCGTCGTCCAGTTCCTGCTGCGCGATGAGGCCGGGACGCATGGCGGCGGCTTGTTTCAGGCGCACATACGCCGCGTGCAGCGACGCGTGATCGGCCTCCGCCCGCACCACCGTACTCTTGGCGCGCTGTATGTCCTCCTGGCTGCGCAGAACACCCGACTGCGCCTCGTCTACCTGCGCCACCAGTTCCGGGATCTCCAGGTCTGCCAGCATCTGGCCCTTGCGCACGCGGTCGCCAATATCGACATAGATGTGCCGAATATAGCCGGACACCTTGGCGTGAAGTTCCACCTCCTGGTAGGGCAGCAACTCGCCTGCAACCTCAAGCCGGTTTGAAAGCGCTGCCCGCTGCGTCGAGACCACCGGCGCAACGGGAAGAGCGCCGGCTTGGACGGGAGGTGGGGACTTGTGGCAACCAATGCTTACCGCTCCGCACAAAAGGAGCAAACCAAATGGCGGCCACTTGAGAAAAGACGGCAGAGACATAGCGAACATCCTCGTTGACCATCAAGCCATATAGGGAAATGTTACTTAAAAAATGTTTAGAAGATTCAAAGCAAAGCTTGGGGGGCCTAACGGGCGGGCGGAGGGCGGACGAAAACCGGAGGGGAAAAAAATGCGGCCGCGAAAACAGGAGGACGGTTGGAAAAGAGTTCGCTGACTGCCGGCACAAGGGGCGCGAGCAGGCAGGCAGCCATAATTGCCGCGAGAGCGGCAAACGCAATTTGAGGATGCGTGGGGCCAGGCGCCGTGACGCCTTGCTCAACCAGTTTGGTCGAATCGGCGGGCAATGCCTTCGCAGCCCGCACCGGGCTTCCCGCACCAACCTCCGGCCCGTACGTCGCCGTCTTGGCTTCCACTGCAAAAAGAAAGGCCAGCAGGCAGAGGCCAAGAGCAAGTGGAGTGCGCCAGAAGGCAAGGGAAGCGGCGGACAATCCTGACATAGTGGCAGTGTACCATGCAGCTGCGACAAAGTCTGAGACGCCACCACGCTACGAAACGTGAGCAGCATCACCGATGGCCAGCTCGATTTTAATCTCAGGCGAAGACAGAAGCGTGTTGTGAATCACGCAGTGATGCACGGCCCGCATCATGCCTTCCGTTTGCTCGGCGGTCAGAGGCGCAGGACTCACCACCTGCACGTGGAAGTTTTCCAGCCGCGCCGGCTGCGAGAGCTTTTCGGCGGTCACCGAAACTTCAACGCCAGTCTCTGCCAGATTACGGGTCTTAAGATATTGCACAGCATAAAAAGCGGCACAGGAGCCAAGAGACGCCAGTAGAAGCTCCGGCGGCGTCATGCCGGAGTCCGATCCGCCCATGTCTGCGGGCTGATCGCAAACGATAACGTGCGACCGTGCTTGAATGGCGAACTTTACACCCTCGAGATGCGAAATCTTCACTTCCATTGGGACCCTCGCTTTCTATTATAAGAAAGCCACAGCGGGGACTCTACGTTACAGGATCACGGGAATTATTTTTTACGTGTCGAAGCCGAAGCTGCGGAATCGGTGCGTGCGCTTGCGAGCAAGAGAGGCTTTACAGGGGAATCGGGTGTTGACTATTTGGCAGCCGCGACTGCCTGGGGCGCACAGCTACGGCCGCCATCTCGCGAATGGATTCGATCACCAGGCCGGGCTCGTCGAGATGAATCCAGTGCTCGCTCTCGAGCGCAATCACCTGGCGCACGCGATCGCCTATGCGCTCCAGATGCTCGTCGGAGAGAGGCGCAGCATTACCGGGCGTCAAAACAATAACAGGAATCTCGCGTATCGGCTCCGCCCCGTGCATTTCGCGGACCGTGTCGGGGATCGATTCAATATGTTTGCTCATTCCCGCATAAAATCCCGGCCGGGACCAGTGCGCCGCTACCGCGGGCCAGACCCTGCGCGGCATTTTTCTCACTTCGGTTGTAACCCTGGTAAGAACGTGGCGGCCGTTGTGCCCGGCAGCGCCGGCGAGTTGACCGGAAAGTTTTCCTGCGCGGCAAAAGAGCGAAGTGACCGCCAGGCGCACCAGTCCGCAGCACGCAATCGGTACCGCGTAACGGATGAGCCGCTTTCCCAAATCGAGCTGGGACTGCTTGGTGGGGTCGAGCGGCGGCCATTCTTCGCAACGCATGGGATCGACCAGCACCACGCCCGCTACATCCTCGGGATAAAGCAGCGCGTAGCGCCGCATCACCAAACCGCCGAAGGAATGGCCCACCAGAATGTAGGGCGGCTTAAATCCGGCTTGCGCCAACATTTCATGCAGCTCCACGGCAATGTTGCCCGGGGTCCGCGCGGTGCGGCAGGGACTGCTCCAGCCTAATCCTCCGCGATCGTAGGAAACCGTGCCCGTGAACTCCGCAACCGCCTCCTGAATGAGCCGCCAGTTGAGATTGGTGGCCGCGATCCCGGCCTCAAACAGGACGGTTGGCTCGCCCACACCCTGCTCGAAGAGATAGAGGCTGCATCGCCGCCCAATGTTTACGGACCGCCCCTGTCCGGCATAGCGCCGCCGGTCGCGATGGCTGCCCATCAGTTGATACAAAATTCCGGTCAGGGTCAAGGCTGTTGTGAATGAGGCAATCCAGAGGAAGAGGTGCATTGATCTCCTAGAAGCGCGTGAGTTGCGCGGGGCTGAAGTCCGCGATGCCGAGCCTTGCCTTGGCGCTTCCGTGGTCGATGATGAGCAGTGTGGAACCGGCCTGGCCGCGGGTCTTCACTTCAATCTGGTGCGCCGACCACGTGCCTTTGTCATGGCGCAGGCCAAAATAGGTGAACTCTTTCACCGCTCCGGTTTCCTTCAGTGTTTTTTCTATGTAAACAGGAAACCCAATCGTGCGATCGAGCCAGGTTTTCACTGCGGTGTAATGCGTTTTGTCGGCGGGGCCGGGCGTGCTCTTCACCACGTCGCAATCGCGCGCGCCGATCTTTTCTTCGCCTTCCGCCGTTTGCCCCGGCCAGAAATATTGCTGCTCCAGAAAATCCTCATAGCTCAGTCCAGGGCCGAGCTGGCTCTCGTTCCATTTGTCGAGCGGCAGCGCTGTGGGAGCTTTATCTCCGGGATGTGCGACCCAGATTGCACTCTGCCCGTCGGGCCGCATCTCAATGAGTGCGTGCGTGACCGCGCGATTGCCCGGCAACAAGGGTGAGCCTGCTTTTTTTTGAACCTCGCCGACTTCCGCGAGCACGCGCAGCACACCGGGAAACCAGTGCGCCTTAATGGTGATGGGAAAGCTGGTGCGCACGCCGTTCGCTTGCACCCGGACCAGATGGCCGGAGACGCGATAGTCGGCGGTCTCGATACGCTGCCGCGGCGCAGCAAGCAGATTGCGCACCGGAGCGGTCTGTGCGCACAAAGCAGGCATCAGCGCAGCCACCCACGCAGCCCGCAGCGCTCTCATGACACAATCCTCATGATTCGATCCTTCCGTCGCGGATGCGAATGTGCCTTGGGGCGGATGTGGCAATCGCGTTCTCGTGCGTGACGATGACCAGCGTCGTGCCGCGCCTTTCCTGAATGCCCCGGAGAATCTCCATGATGTGAGCCGAGTTCGCGGTGTCGAGATTGCCGGTTGGCTCGTCGGCAAGCAGGATCGTCGGATCGTTGGCAAGGGCGCGCGCAATGGCCACGCGCTGCCGCTCTCCCGCGGAGAGCTGGTTGGGATAATGGCGCATGCGATCCTTAAGGCCCAACTCCTCAAGCAGCGTAGCGGCCCGCTCGGCGCGGTGGTTAGCGCCGTGATTCACGGCCAGCATCGCCACCTGCACGTTTTCTACGGCACGCAATGTGGGCAGCAGGTAAAACGCCTGGAAGATGAATCCCACCTGACGCGAACGATAGCCGTCCAAATCGACGGCCGACCCCAGCGGAGATCTGTTGAACAAGACCTCGCCGTGGGTGGGCTCATCGAGGCCGCCCAGCAGATGCAGCAAGGTGGATTTGCCGCTGCCGCTGGATCCGCTGATGGCGACAAATTCGCCGGCATCAATGCTCAGGTCCACGCCGCGCAGAGCCTCCACGCGTCCCTCGTCGTAGCTCTTGACCAGTCCGCGCGCTTCGAGCAGAGGATCATTCATAGCGCAACGCCTCCACCGGCGAAAGGTGCGCGCCACGCCAGGCGGGGTAGGCCCCGGCAAGTAGCCCGGAAGCGATGGCGATGAACAGGGATTCGAGTAAATGGTACGGCGAAACGGAAGCCGAAACGATGCTCGCGGTCTGCGGCAGGGTGGAAAGCAGGCGCAGAGCGCCCCAACCTACGCCGATGCCGAGGAGGCCGCCAACCAAACCGAGAGCCGTCGCCTCGGTAAGAATGAGCAGGATGACGTGCCGTCCCTTCCAGCCCAGCGCGCGCAGGATGCCGATCTCCCGCGTGCGCTCAAAGACCGACATGGCCATGGTGTTGGCGATGCCCAGGATGCCAACCAGGAGCGCGATGAGCGACGTGCCCCAGGCTACGGAGTGGGCAAGGTCAACAAACTGATTGCTGGCGGCTCGTTCAGCGGCGGGGACAGCGCGAATGCCGGGCAAAACGGCTTCGATCTTCGCCGAGGCGCGCTTCACGTATTGGTCCTGCATCTCGCCCACAGGCGCCGGCCGCAGCTTCACGTGAAATGCGGTTACCTTTCCCTGCATGCCGGTGATGATTTGCATCTGGTCGAGCGGCAGGATGACCGCGCCAGCCTCCAAAGCCGTGCCTCCGCGACAGATTCCCGTAACCGTAAAGTTCGTGCCTTGAATCGGAAGGGTATCGCCCACCTTTTTATTGAGATTCTGGGCGAGCAGATCTCCCAGAAGCGCCTCGGGCTGTCCATTGTGAAAGCGGTGGCCTGAGAGGAGACGTAAGCGAATCGATCTCGTAGGAATCGGCAAGCCAGCCATAGGCCAGTGCGTTCACGTCCGGCGTCAGATCCATCAGGTTGAAGATCATCGGCGCCACCTGGGCCACGTCGGGAAGAGCGCCGATTCTGGGGCCAAGGGACTGGTCGAGCGAGCTATTCAGCAAATTGGTCTGTACGACTGCGATGTCTATGCCGGAACTCGTATACATGCGCAGCCATTCGTGCTCGAAGGCGCGCGAGAACCCGACCAAAGCCACAAATGCACCGATGGCCATTGTGATTCCGCCCAGCGTCAGCAGGGTTCTCAGGCGCCTGCGCCACAGATTCTTCCAGGCGAATCCGGTGAAGGAGAGTTGGGATGGCATGATGCCCGGAAAGTTCCTTCTACGCGCAAATTTTCAGGGAGGAGCTTTGAATATCAGTTTACCGGCACGGCGTGGTCCTGTCCATTCCTGGAATGAGGTCGGGTGGATTTGTGGATTTAAAGGTTTGGCCCTGGCCGCGGGGATCGGCCGCAGGGCGCAAAAACCCCCGCACCTGTGGGGTGGCCAGAGCACACTACCGCGCAAGCTTGGAAAGCGCTATTTTCCGGAGCGCCACCGGGAACCGAGACACGCCGGTCCAGACGGCGAAAAGCGTCTCGTCATCCGAACCGGATTGTGCGCGATTATCGGCCGCGCCCTCTGGACCCACCGCCGCTGCCTTTGCGCGCCGTATAGCAATCCCGGCAATACACCGGGCGGTCGCCGCGCGGCTCAAAGGGCACGGTGGTTGGCTGGCCGCAGCCGGAACAGATCACAGATGTTCCCTGTGAAGGAGCCGAACGGTAGCCGGATCCCCCCTGGTCGTTCTTCTTTGCCACGCGGCAAGGCTTGCAACGCTTCGGGGTCGAGTAACCACGTTCCTGAAAGAACGCCTGATCAGCAGAGCTGAAGGTAAAATCCTGCCCGCAGTCGCTGCACGTAATTTGCATATCTCCGGCCATAAGTCTCCTTGAGGGGATTGTACAACCCATTCGCGAATTTCCCGCAAGGAATCTTTTGAAAGGACAAAACTTGCAGTGAATCGCAGCCATTTGGCGCTCGCATCCCCACGCCCCAGCGGACGAAATCCTGGGCATTTGCGCGTTCCGCAGGGTCGCGGCGAGCTTTTATATCGCCCAAGGGTGTGCTTTCATGAAATTGCCCCGGCCGTCGGTTCGCCGGAAGACCAAAGGCAGGGCCGCGCGGTATCATCGTTCCACTTCAAGGTTTGGCAAGGTCTGGGCTCCATGCGCATCGTGTACGTGCTCACCTCGCTCGGCATCGGCGGAGCAGAAAAGCAGGCGCTGGCTCTAGCGGAGCGCATGGAGAAGCGCGGCCATGCTGTGGCGCTGCTCGCGCTCAGGCCACGCGTGCCGGAAGAGTGGCCCACTGCGGTCGGAACCGCGTGGCTGGGCATACGCAAGACGCCGCTGAGCGTGTTGACGGGTTTGGTGCGCGGCCACCGTTTTTTGCGTGATTTTCGGCCGGACCTGGTCCACAGCCACAGCTTCCACGCCAACATTTTTGCGCGCCTGCACAGGCTGCGGATGCCGCACCTCTTGGTGGTCTCGACGGTTCATAACGTGTATGAGGGCGGCTGGCCGCGCATGTTGGCATACCGGCTCACGGATGGATTGAGCCGCCGCACCGTTGCAGTGAGCCAGGCCGCTGCCAATCGGTTCGTTCGCCTCAAGGCGATCGCAGAGCGCAGATGCCTCGTTCTCACCAACGGCATCGACACTGCCGAGTTCACGCCAAACATTGAGCGCAGGGCCTCTGCGCGGTTTGCAATGGGCATCGGGCAAGCGCCTTCGCACCAAGTTTTTGCATGGCTGGCGGCCGGGCGCATTACCCCCGCGAAGGACTACCCCAACCTGCTGCGCGCTTTTGCAAGAGTGCGCGCGCACCGCTCCGATTCCCTCCTGTGGATTGCCGGCGGGTGCGCAGGCACAGAACTCGTGCGGCTCAAGGAACTGAGCGCGCAGTTGGATTTAGGCGATTCCGTGCGCTGGCTAGGCCTGCGCCGCGACATGCCCGCTCTTCTCGATGCCGCCGACGGGTTTGTGTCGGCATCGGCGTGGGAGGGGATGCCGTTGGCCGTGGGCGAGGCGATGGCCATGGAAAAGCCCGTCGTGGCTACAGATGTTGGCGGCGTGCGCGAACTGGTGGGGGATGCGGGCGTGCTGGTCCCGGCCGGAGATTCCGAAGCGCTGGCCGAGGCGATGAAGTCAATGATGCAGCAGAGCGGGCAAGAGCGGGAACAGACGGGCCGCGCGGCGCGGGAGCGGATTCTGCGGCACTTCAGCATGGATGCTAGCGCCGACGCATGGGAGGCGCTCTACCGGGAACTGCTTGCGTGAGGAATTTCCCGGCGATTCCAGTGAAGCTATACCGAATCGATGCGTCGCACGAAGAAAAAGGCCGAAGCAAAGTGCTCCGGCCGTCGGCCTTTTGTCCCCCATATGGCCGTCAGAACTGGAAAGCTGCCTGGAAAAAGACACGGCGTGCCGCCGAGGGTGTAGAGAAAATTCCTCCGGCAAGACCCGTCGATTTCCCGAACTCGGCGCCCGGTCCGTAGAGTCCGGTGGTGGGATTGTAAGTCGGCTGAATGCCGCCCGCCGGCGTGCCCAGGTCGATGTCGTTGAACAGGTTCAGCGCCTGCACGTTAAAATTCAGCGAATACTTGCGGCCGGTGTTGGCCATGCCGCCGCGCCCGCCGCCGCGTCCGCCACAACGGACCGCCACCGAAGCCGCCGCCGCGGCCACCGCCGCCACCGCCGGGACCTCGTCCTCCGAAACCACCGCCGCCCGGAGCCGGACCGCCGGACGATTCCACCTTAGGCCCAATGCCGAAGGTGCGGCCCACGCGGAGGTTTACCGCAACCCCCGACGGGCTGTTGCCCAGCGAAATGGGAATGATGCGTCTCTCCGGACTGTGGATCGACATCCAGGGCGCCGAAACTGGTCTGCACCTCATTGCCGGTAGACGAGGGCGCGGTTGCGTAAGCCGGCCGGTCGTTGAAGAAGTTGTCGCCCGTCAGATCGTAGGGCGAGGTGATGTTGTACGGATGGCCTGCCTGGGCGATAAGGAACGGGTTGAAGGTGATGGCCCACGGGCCGTGTAGCTGGCCATCAGGAAGAGCCATTGTGGCCGCACAAACGAAGCGCGTCCGTAATCCTGCATCAGGTTATACGAGTTGGAGGGGTTCGACCCGCCACCCCCGTCGGAATTGGCCCAACTGGCAGTGTAAAAGCCCATCAGGCTGAAGCTGGGCGTGAAACGGGCGTTCAGATTTACGATCATCTGATTTTCGTTGAGCACCGCTTCAGGAAAGTACTCGTCCACGATGCCGAGGTTTGGATTCGGACGTGGCGCGAGAATGGTGGGCTCAGCGCCGGGGTTGTAGATGTAGTCGCCAGGAAGATAGGCGTTCGCGTCGCGCTTCACCAGCTGGTGGAATCCGGAGGAGTGCAAGTAGGAAAATGTGAGCGTGGAAACCTTGGTCAACTGCCGTTCCAGGCTGACGCCGGTTTGCTCCAGGTAGGGCGAGCGGTAGGTGGGCGAGGCCGAATAAATTTCCGACGCGGATGCTGCGCTCGTGCCGCAGGAGGCCACGCCGCCGCTAATGCTGCTCAGGCTTGTGCCATTGAAGCAGGTAGGATCGGTGATGACGGTCTGCTTCTGGGTCTTGGCGGAGCCGTTCTGCTCCTCGATAGTCATCAGGTCCGCGGTGCTGAAGCGATCGTAGAAGAAGCCGAAGCCTGCGCGCAGAACCGTTTTGGACACGGCGCCCTTCTTGTGCCCGTCCAGCGCATACGCGAATGCGACGCGCGGGGCCCAGTCGCTGTGGTCGGCGATGTGATTCTGCGACTCCCAGCGTAAACCGCCGGAGAGCGTGAGGTTCTTATTCACCTTCCAATCGTCCTGGACGAAGAGCGCGGCGTTAAAAACGTTGCCCTGGAACGCCTCCGGCCCGATGGTGTAGCTGAGCTTGGTGGGCGTGCATCCACCGGTTTGACTGGATGGGCAGGCCGCGGCGATGTCCTGAATCGTATCGCCGGCAGCTATGCCGTTCCATGTGTCGATGAACGCCGCGACCGAGGGGAAGGTGAAGTCGCCATTGAAGTTTCCGTTGGTGGTGATGGCCTCGCGGTCGTCGCGCAGCCAGGCGCCGAATTTGATGGCCTGCGTGCCTTTGGTCAAAGTGGTGAAGTTCTGCAACTCGTAGTGATCCATGTGCGAGTTGGAGAACTGGTTTCCGTTGCCGCCGCCCGAAAACATGCCGGGCACGCCGAAGCCGGGCGCGGCACTCTCCGGCGAGGACGAAGTATTCGACCGCCGGTACTCGAATTCGCGTCTCGTTCACGAGCCGGTCGTTGATGAGCTCGGTATCGTCCATCTGAACGGTGTGCTCGATTGTGCTGGACGAGGACGCGAGGCTGGGCAGTGAAGTTGTGCCGCCGACAGTCCCGCCGCTCGCACTTGTGCTGCCCAAACTGTCGCTCACGTTGTTGCGGAAGAACTGGTAGCGGAGTGTCAGCGTATTCTTTTGCCCGAGCTGCAGGTCGATGCGCGGCGACACTTCCAGGCGATTGGCGGGGCTGAATAGGCTGCCTGAAACCGCGCCGGAGCTGACCGAGTAGATCGTTGGGCACACCGCAGTGGGGCTGAGTGAAACCGCGCACGCAGGTCCACTGAGAATCGAATAAACGTTGTCGGTTTGTGTCTCACGGTCCTCCACGCTCATAAAAAAAGATGCCCATTTGGAGAGCGCGCCGCTTAGGGTGCCGTTGTACTGGTAGCTGTAGTAGGAGGGCAGCTCCGCAGTGAAGGGGTTGCCGGTGTTGAAGACGTTGTCATTGCCCTGGCCATAGAATCGTCCATGCAGAGTGTCGGTTCCGGGTTTGGTGAGAATCTCGATGCGCCCGTAGCCGATGCGGTCGAACTCCGCCGAAAACGGATTCTGATTGATGCGGATCTCGCGGATCGCCGACTTGGGCGGCAATTGCCCGCCAGTAAAGCCGTCGATATAAATCTGTCCGCCGTTCGGTCCAGCCGAGGGGCCGGCCAGAGCCGTCAACTCGTTCTGCAGTTCGTCCGGATCGTCGGAAAGGGCTTCGAGGTCTTTGTCCTTCAGAACAATCGCGGTGGTGTTGGCCCCGGCCTCGGTGCTAACGGCCGGTCCGCCTTCGTCGGTCACAACCACCTGCACATCGGCAGCCTCAATCGCCAATTTGATATCTATGTTCTTGCTCTGGCCGGCGCTCAACGGAATCGGCGCAGAAACGAAAGTGGCGAAGCCGGAATAGCTGGCCTGGATCACGTAACTTCCTGCGGGGAGCCCACGAATCGAATAGCTGCCGGCGGCATTGGCGGTTACAGTACCCACCTGCTTGCCGTCCGCCGTTGTCACGGTCACCTGCGCACCGGGAATCAGCGCCCCGGTGGGGTCGAAGATATGGCCATGGAGAACGCTGGCCGCCGGCGGGCTGGCTTGCGCCGCGGGAGTCGATGCAGGCGCCTCTGGCGCCGGTGTCTGCGCCCGCGCCGCTACGCTGGCCAGGGCCAGCGCTAAGGCAACAGAGTAAGTTATCGAAGAATGCAGATTTGAAGACAAGTTTCCCTCGCTCCTTGATGCATGAAAGATGCGGTTGCAGTTATTGGGCGGCTTCGGGTTCGCCTTGGCTCAGGCTCCAACTGGAAAGCAGATCCTGTGCCTCCGGCGCTTCGAGCAGCGGTTCGACACCGGCGAGCAGCTTGATCGCGTTCACACCGGAGGCGTCGTCCGTAGCCACGATCATCACCGCTTCACCCTTCTCGAGGCTGGCCAGCTGGATCGCGGGCGCGCGTTCGAGAACGGTCTCCAGATCGCCACCACCGCCGCCTCCCGCCTGGCTGAAGCTGCGTTGCATGCCTCCGCCACCGGCAGACCCGCCGCCCGGCCCGTTGTACGCAGAACGTCCGCCTGAACCCGCCTGGTTTCCCTTCAGCCGCGCCGCAAGCCGGGTGGCAAGGGCGCTGTCCAACCGCCGCAACTGCGCGCCGGTGGTGATGTGAACGGTCACCGGTTTCTTCGTCACCAGATCCTTCACGGTGATCGCCGAAGCGGCCAGGTCGGTGGAAAGAATGGTTCCGGGGATGCTGCGGAAACTGCCCGAAACCACCCCATCGGCCGCGATCGCGGTCCCGTCGGCATTCTTGGTTCCGCGCGCCCACAGCTGGTCGCCGGGATGAATCGCATCGATGGGCGCCGGCTGCGCTTGATCGAAGACCACCGAGCCGGGAGCGTAGCGCTTGAGCACCGTAGCCTTGGAGGTATTCACGGTGACCTGTTTAGTCACTGTTCCAGTTCGCACATTCACCAGAATGACGCCGGTTGCAGGATCGACGCTCTTGACCAGCCCGTGCACGCCCTGATTCCACGCCTGGGTCTGATCTTCCTGCATCCTGGTTACGTCCGCCTTCTTGATGGCGATGATCCGTGCCGCTTGCGGCGTGCCGCCGGTCGCGTTGGGAACGAGGGTGACCAGAACGCGGTCTCCCGTGGCGATGCTGCCGTAGTCGAGTGGCTCTGCCTTGCTTAAATCCGTCTGTCCGGGTTCGATGCGCTTCAACAAGGCCGTGGACGGGACCTGAACCGTGTGCACGTCGCCCGCGTCGGTCTTCACCGTCAGCGTGTCACCGCTGATGGCCGTTACTGTGCCCAGGTAGCGCATAGTTTGCGCTGGCGTCGCGGCCGTGGCTGCCAGCAGAAACACCACCAGCGCCGCCTGTCGAACAGCGGCCACTCCGCGCATCCTCTTTCCACTTCCCATAAACCATGCTCCACGGTTTCGATCATCCCGCCGATGGGCAAGAATGCCGGTCCTGATTTCCTAGACGAACCACCACGGCAAAAAGTTGAAGAACAGGGACTAGGGGCCAGGGGCTAGAGAACAGGGAAAAGGGACCAAGGGAACAAGGGGCCAAGAAGCGAGGGACAAAGGACTGAGGGGCTATGGGACTAGGAAAATTGCGAAGCGGCCACTGACCACTGACCACTGACCACTGACCACTGACAACGGGCCCTGCTCTCCGTCTCATTTCCACGTTCCAAGCAGACGGCGCACCACGATCAGCTCGCCCAGATGGTAGGAGTTGTGGTCGGCCACCAGCAGCGCCTCGCGCAGAATCGTCTGGCCGTCGCCGTGCGGGATTCTTGTGTGGAGGTCAGTGGAGGGATCGGCAACCAACTCGCACATTGCCTTCAGATCTCTGCGAAAGGCACGCACGGCCGTGTCCCACGCCTTCTCGTCCGGCGGCGCGGGCGAGCGAGGCCAGTAGCCGCCCGGCCAATCGGGCGACTTGTGCGCGGGGTCGCGGGAAAATTCCAGAATGTCCCATTGCGCGATGCGCATGTGCTCCAGCACCTCCCAAAGGGAGTGCGCCGCGCCTTTGGGCAGTTTCCCGCGCAGTGCCGGAGGAATGTCGCGGATGGCGGTTTCGAAACCGGCGTGGGCATGGCCGCCCGCGAGCAGGTTCACGAGGTGTTGGCGCAACGAGGCGTCACGATCATTGACAATCGAGGTTTTCTTTGTTGTCATGAAAAACTCCTCCGGCTGGCGCTGCACGCGCAGGTTGGGCTTCTGCAATGGGCCCTCAGCTCTCAGCCCCAATTCTTTCATGCCCTGTGGATGGCTGACGGCTGAAGGCCGATAGCTTCAGAGCTACTCCTTGTTCCCTTGGTTCCTTGGTTCCGTGTTCCCGCTTCTTTAGACCCTATGTCCCTGGTCCCTCGGTTCTTGCTCCCTGCCTACCCGAGCACCGCCCGCTGCGCAGCAAAGATCCCTTTGAGGCCCGCTTCAGCCAGATCGATCAGGGCATTCAATTGCGCGCGCGAAAAGCTGCCCTTTTCCGCCGTGGCCTGTGTCTCCACCAGTCCCCCGTCGGCGGTCATCACCACGTTCATGTCCACGTCGGCCTGCGCGTCCTCCTCGTAGCAGAGATCGAGCAGCGCGGCCCCATCGACGATGCCGACCGATGTTGCTGCTACAAGCTGCTTCAGCGGCGAGTGCTTCAGCGTCCCGGCTTTGACGAGGGCGTCGAGCGCCAGAGCCAGAGCCACTGCCGCGCCCGTGATGGCCGCGGTGCGGGTGCCGCCGTCGGCCTGAATCACGTCGCAGTCGAGAATCACCGTGCGCTCGCCCAAAGCTTGCATATCGACTACAGAGCGCAAGCTCCTGCCGATGAGGCGCTGGATCTCGTGCGTACGGCCGCCGATCTTGCCGCGCTCGCTTTCGCGCGGGGTGCGGGTGACGGTGGAGCGGGGCAGCATGGAATATTCAGCCGTGACCCAGCCGCGCCCTGAGTTGCGCAGCCAGCCGGGCACCCCTTGTTCGATGGTGGCGCAGGTGAGCACCCGCGTGTTGCCCAGAGCCACCAGGACGGAGCCCTCCGCCGTCTGGACATAGCCGGGGGTGAGCGTAAGGGGACGAAGCTGGTTCGGGCTTCTGCCGCCGGAACGAAAAGTAGCGCCGGTTACTTGCATAGAAGGAGCGTTCATAAACGGATTGTAAGGGAGCAGGAGCAGGATGGGACGGCCGCGGCATGGAGGTTCCAGTACGGGAAAGGATGAAATTGTCAGTGTCAGATCAGGAAAGATGTTGTAAGCCGTTTGAAAACTGTTACTTACCTCTACATTACGAGGGACGCATGTTCCGTTTTGGGACAGACGAGACGAACCGGGCCGCGGCCTTTGCTGCAAATCCGGCAACCATCCCTTCCCTTATCAGGAACTTAGCCAAACTGTTCTGGTTTGGCACGCGGCGTGTATGAAAACAGGGCAGAAAAACGGGGAACAGGGAACAGGGAACAGGGAACAGGGAACAGAAAAACACCGATTGACTGACCACTGATCACTTACAGCTGTTTCAGGAAAGGATACGGCGCATGGGGCGGACGGAACAGGCGGCAGGAACCAACGGAGGTTGCGGTGGCGACCGCAAGCGAGTAGAGACGGTGGTAGAGGCGCTGGCGACGCTCCGCAGCCGGGGCGAGAGCCTGTCAGAGGTGGCGCACGACGCCAGGAATATGGTGACGGCGCTGGGGCTCTTTTGCGATCTGCTGGACGAGCCTGGAGTGCTCGCGACGCCGTACGCGCACTATGGCAATGAACTGCAGCTGGTGGCCGCGGCCAGCCGCCGGCTGGTGGAAAAACTGGTGGAGCTCGATGCCCACGCGGCGCCGGAGGCGGCCCCGCCGGCTTTCTTCGAAGCCGCATCGGGACGGCGGGCCGTGGCGCGAGCGGCGAATGCGGGGCCTGACCGAAGCCTCGACCGAGGCCTCGACCGAAACCCCGACAGGGCCCTGACCCCGGACCTTTCCCCAGTCCTCGCCTCGAATCTCGATCGCAATGCGGGCGAGAATTCCGGCAGGAACCGGCGCTGGGACCTGCTGCCTGCCTTGCCGGTCACAAACCTGGCCGCCGAGCTCTTGGGCAACCGTAACCTGCTCTCTGCGCTGGCCGGGCCCTCCGTCGGGCTGACCATGGACGCCGATGGCGGCGCCAGGCCGGTACGGCTCACGGGCGAGGACCTGACCCGTGTGCTGGTGAATCTGGTCAAGAACGCAGCCGAGGCCATGCCGGCGGGCGGGCGCATCCACATTGGCCTGTGCGAGCGGCCCGCCGCGGAGGGCAGCGCCGCGTGCATGGTGTTGAAGATCGAGGACAACGGGCCAGGCATTCCAGAGGACGCTCTCGAGAAGATCTTCACCTCGGGCTATACCACCCACGGCCAGGGCAACGGAAAAGACGAGCGGGCAAGCGGCGGCTGGCCGCTCAGCCATCGCGGGCTGGGTCTGGCCATCGCCCGCTCCATCGTGGAGACGGCGGGAGGGCGGATCTCCGCCAGCAACCGCGAGCAGGGCGGGGCGCGCTTCGAGATCGAGCTGCCGGTGAGAGAAACAAGCCGTCAGCTTTCAGCCGCTTCTCGCTGACTTAGCGCTCAGGGCAAATGTCCGAGCCTGTCTGGCGGAGCATGAAGACATTTGAAAACCGAAACAGCCACGAGCTACAGGCTGACTGAGCTAAAAGCTGATGAGCGGAGAGCCGGCAACTGTGAACTGCGAACTGATGAACCGTGAACTGTCAACTCTGAACCGAGGCGAATACAATGCTGGATACAGTCTTCAACACACGGGCGATGGAGTTCATTCCACAAATTGCCGAACCGGCGGTGCCGCTGCACCTGCTGGTGGTGGACGCGGACGCGGCGGTGCGCTCGGCCTGCGCGGAGATCGCAGCCAGCCTGGGCTACGCCGTCGAGAGCACGGGCGACCTGGGCCAGGCGAGGAGCCTGCTGCGCGGCCACGCGGCCGACATTCTGCTGGTGAACCTGCCCGCCGGGTCGAATCAGGGCCCAACCAGGGTCTCGAACTGGTCTCGGAGGTCAAGCTGCTCTACCCCGACACCTCGGTGATCGCCATGACCGCCTCGGGCTCGGTGAATGCCGCGGTCGAGGCCATGCGCTGCGGCGCCTCGGACTACCTGACCAAGCCCTTCGCCATGGACGAGCTCTCCACGGTGCTCGACCGCGCCGCGCAAAGCCACATGACCGACACCGCCACCCGCCAGTTGCGGGAGCGGCTGCGGCTCTCTGAAGGGACTGGGCGCCATGATCGGCCGCTCGCCGGAGATGGAGAAGATCTACCGCATCCTCTCCAAAGTCGCCCAGAGCACGCACCCGGTGCTGATTCTGGGCGAGAGCGGCACGGGCAAGGAACTGGTGGCGCGGACCATCCACGCCTATGGTCCCAACTCCCAAAAGCCGTTTCTGCCCGTCGACTGCGGTTCGCTGGTGCCCACGCTCATCGAGAGCGAGCTCTTCGGCTACGTCAAGGGCGCCTTCACCGGGGCCAACCGCTCCAAGGACGGATTGCTGATCTCGGCCGAGGGAGGAACCGTTTTTCTCGATGAGATCGGCGAGCTCTCTCTCGATCTGCAGGCCAAGCTGCTGCGCGCGCTGCAGGAGAAAGAGGTGCGGCCGGTAGGCGCCAACCATCGCGTGCCCATCAAGGCGCGCATCGTGGCCGCCACCAACCGCGATCTGGCCGCGATGGTCGAGAAGGGAAGTTTCCGCAAAGACCTGTTCTACCGGCTCAACGTAGTGAACTTGCGGCTGCCGTCCCTGCGCGACCGCCGCGAGGACATTCCGCTCCTGGCCGCGCACTTCCTTGACCGCATCAGCCGCGAGCACGGCCGCAAATTCACGCTTTCCGACGAGGCTTTGCGCACCATGATGCGCCACGACTGGCCGGGCAACGTGAGAGAACTAGAGAATTCGCTCGAGCGGGCCTGCGCGCTCTCCTCGGGGCCGCTGCTCCAACTGGGCGATCTGCCCACCCAGTTGCAGCAGCAGGGGCTCGACCTGAATCTCGAAGCGCGGCGCGCGGCCAGTGGAGATGAGCACGGCGCGGCCGACCGCGTGCCCGAGGTGAAGACGCTGGCCGATCTCGAGCGCGAGGCGATTCTGGGCGCCATCCGCACCCTGAACGGCGACAAGCTGCAGGCCGCCAGGCTTTTGGGCATCGGCAAGACCACGCTCTATCGCAAGCTGAAAGAGTACGGCATCGCCGACCCGCTGAACGAAGAGTAAAGCAGCCTGTAGCTTGTAGCCTTTAGCTCAACCAACAGGACGGAGCTTTGCGTCACACCCGCAAGGCTTCAGCCACCGGCTACAAACTACTGGCTACAAGCCTTAGAAGAGCTATCGAACAGAGTTCGGGAGTTAGACATGAGCATTCTGATGGTGACCGGGATCGAAGGGGCGCAGAACTGCGCCGACGTGGTGGGTACGCATCTGGGCATGGACGTGGAAGTGGCCGCGGGGCGCAAAGACGCGGTGAGCGCATTGCGCCGCCGCGAGTTCTTGGCGGTCGTCGTGGACGAGACCCTGGCCGAGTGCGATCCGGCAGCCGCGGAAAAGATCTGCGAGCACGCCGGCCTCGCCATTCCCCTGCAGATCAACTTTGCCGTCTCCGGAGCGGCGCGGCTCATCCGCGAAATCCGCGCTGCGCTTGCACCGCCGTGAGCGCGAGCAGGCTCTGGCCCGCCGCGCTGCGGCTGCGGCCATAGAGGCCGAATTGAAGACCACCGTTGCCGGCCTGCTGCTGCACTCGCAGCTGGCGATGAACGGCAGCGAGGTGCCGGCGCCGGTGGCCGACAAGCTGCGCCTGGTGGCCGATCTGGCCGGCAGCCTGCGCCAGCAGTTGAGCCAGCCCATCGACGCCCGTTTCGAGGCCCGCTCCAACGCCACTTGAGCCGCCCCTGTGACCCCGGACTCTCCCGCGGCGCAGGTTTTAGCGCCTCGATGGATCGCGCTGAGACTTTTCTTACGCGCATGCCGCAATGCTTTTGTGGGCGATGAGGCGGCCGGGTAAACGGCGACGCTTCAAGTCCAGTCCCCTGTCTCAGTTTTGAGGTCCACTCCATCCCGATCTCCGATCACCGACCCATGACCATGGCCCACTACTTCCCGCTTCGCTGTCTGCCCTCCGCCTCCGCCAGCCATCCCCGCCGCAGCCTCTCTGCCGGAACGCTCGACAGATACGGCTTGATATCGAGCACTGGGGTCCCGTCCAGCATGTCCACGCCGCGCACGCGCAGTGAACCGCCCTCGCGCCCCAGCAGCTCCACAACCGTCAGGCCGATCGGGTTGGGCCGCCGTGGCGACCGCGTCGCAAACACGCCATGTTCATGTCCCTCGTCGGCGGGCGGATGTGAAATCAGATCGAACCCTGAAACGCGGTCGAACTCCCACAGCACAAACAGATGCGAGAAGCCTTCGATGTCGGCCAGGCCGGGCTCAAACTCACGCAATATCTCAATCCCGCCTTCGGCATCGTGCTGCGCGCCCAGCCCCTTGGGAATCGCCGAAGTTTCATGGTGAGGGCTATGAATAAATCCGATCGGTCGTGCGGTAAACATGGCTATTCCCTCCGTCCTCCATGGT
Organism: uncultured Acidobacteriota bacterium; assembly: GCA_963832535.1. Taxonomy (GTDB): domain Bacteria; phylum Acidobacteriota; class Terriglobia; order Terriglobales; family Acidobacteriaceae; genus Telmatobacter. The sequence goes on along the minus strand of CAWHUK010000036.1, from coordinate 15,346 downwards.
AGCCGCGCAACACCGCCGGACTCCACTCGCCTGCCGTGCCTTTCACTGCGACGAGGGAATGCTGCAATACACTTATGGCAGGTTGGATCAGTTGTTTTCGGAGGAGAACATCATGCAAGCAGCCGTCGTCAACATTTCCGGCCAGGCGCCCAAGTATCAAACCTTTCCCGATCCCACGCCCATCGACGGCGAGGCCCTCGTCCACGTACGCGCCGCCGGATTGCACAACCTCGTCAAATCCATTGCCAGCGGCGCCCACTACTCCAGCGCCGCCTCAGGTCCCGCTATTCCAGGCGTTGACGGCGTGGGCGTTCTCGACGACGGTAGCCGCGTCTACTTCCTCTTCGTGCGCAAGCCCTGGGGAACCATGGCCGAGCTTGCCGCGGCCCCGCGAAACAAGCTCATCCCCGTGCCCGACGCGCTCAGCGACGTCGAAGCCGCCGCCATCGCCAATCCCGGAATGTCGGCCTGGATCAGTTTGAAAGATCGCGCCGCCCTGTCCGCCGGAGAAACCGTCCTCATCCTGGGCGCCACCGGCGTTGCCGGCCAGCTTGCCATTCAGGTGGCGCGGCTGTTGGGAGCAAAACGCGTCATCGCCGCCGGACGCAACCTGGACGCGCTCGCAGCCGCCAATGTCGACGCAGTCATCAACCTCGGCCAGCCCGAAGATGCCATCCGCGAAGCTTTTACTGCCGAAGCAGCCTCCGGCATCGATGTAGTCGTCGACTACCTTTGGGGCCGGCCAACGGAACTGCTGCTCGAGGCGCTTGCCAAGGGCTTCAATACACAGGCCACGCACAGAACTCGCCTGGTCGAAGTCGGCTCCATGGGAGGCCGGACGATTACTCTGCCGGGCGCTACCCTGCGCAGCATCGATCTCACCTTGCTGGGCAGCGGCTTCGGCGCCGTCCCCGTGGATCGGGTCCTCGCCACCATTCCCACGCTTTATCAGATGGCTGCGGCCGGAAAACTGGCCGTTGCTCCAGTGCCTGTCCCGCTTGCAGAGGTTGAGTCGGCCTGGAACCGCGTGGAAAAGGGCCGCAGGATCGTCTTTACGGTTTAGGGTCCGTCCGTGAGCCTGGGCCGGAGCACCTTGTATTTGAACTCCTAAACAACGTTATTCGTGACGTGAAAAACCACGCCCGTGACAGGGAACACTTCCGGAGCTCCCGGTGTCTAAGACAATAGGTGCGTGACTTCCAGGCGACCAACCAGCGCCGCTTCTCGCGTGCTGTGCAACAGGAAAACAGATGCCCCAGCCGAGGCTTTAAAGTGCTCCGGCGTGGTATGCGCAGATGGAAACGATGGGCGAAATGCGGTAACGTGGGAGGGTACGGACTTGCAGGCGGACCTCACCATGGGCAATCTAGCTGGCGCGCTCGCGCTCCAATCGGACGAGGCGGCTTTCGTCCAGGAACTTAGGGCCGGCTCCGAGGAGGCGTTCGCTTGGCTGATCGCGCACTACCATCAGCCCATCTACTCGCTGCTCTCGCGCACCGTGCGCGACCGCGCCGACGCTGCCGACTTGACCCAGGAAGTCTTCGTCAAAGTTTTTCGCGGGATACGCAACTTTCACGGCGAGTCGTCATTGCGGACGTGGATCTATCGCATTGCGCTACGCGAAGCATCCAATCAGCGGCGCTGGTGGATGCGGCACAAGCAGCACGAGATCCCCATCGAGCACGAGATGGAGGACAGGGAATACGGCGGGACGGTGCGGTTAAAAGACATGCTGGTCGATCCGGCCGAGTCGCCCTTTGACCTGGCCGTCCAACAGGAAAACCGGGCTCGCGTCGAGCAGGCGCTGCGCCAGGTTCCGGAACCCTTCCGCACCACGCTCATCTTGCGCGACATTGAGGGGTTTGTCTACGAGGAAGTGGCGGACATCGAGGGCGTCAATCTGGGAACGGTGAAGTCGCGGCTGGTGCGCGGGCGGGCCTGTTTAAAGGCGCTGCTCACCGCGCCCGAAGCAGGCACGCGGCCCACCGCGCTGGCAGGGGTGGAAATGTCTCTGGGAGAGGAGGCGCGATGAACGGCTGCAATCATGTGCAGGCGGGCTTTACGGATTATCTGGACGGCCGGTTGATTGGAAGTGAAATGCAGGAGATCGACGCGCATCTGCGCGAGTGCCGGGAGTGTGCCCGCGAGTGGAGCTCCCTGAGCGCCGTGCAGGCCTCGCTGGCAGGGCTGGGTCCGGTGCCCGAGCCCGCTGACCTTCCACTGCGCATTCGTGTCGCCGTCAGCCAGGAACGCGCGCGCAGCCGCCGGCGTGTCTTCGCCGCCTGGGGGTTGGCCTGGAAAAACACCCTGGGGCCGTTTCTGTTGCAGGCCAGCGCGGGCTTTTGCAGCGCCGTGCTGCTGTTGGGCACGGCCATCGTGCTTATTACCATGTTTACCCAGCCTGAGTCGGCCCAGGCCACGCCCGACGAGCCTCTGGGCAACGCCACCGCTCCGCGTTTGCTCTATTTCTCCAACGCTCCGGGCAACAATGAGATGGGCGCCATCTCCGGCCCAGTGGTAGTCGAGGTCTATGTCAACGGCCAGGGCGAGGTCTATGACTTCCGCATCCTTGCCGGACCCAACGACTCCGCAACCCGCTCCCAGGTGGAAAACCTGCTGCTGTTCAGCCGCTTTGAGCCGGCCCGCTTCTTCGGCCAGCCCGTCCGCGGCCTTGCCGTGCTTTCCTTCTCTGGCATCTCGGTCCGCGGGTAAGCATCCCGGGAAGCATTCTTGGCGCGGCCGAGGGCCTTGGCGGCGCTTCAGGATGACCGCTCAACCGTATTCCATCGATGGCGCGCTTGAATAAAAGGCGGGCGCCCGTGGGTGACTGGCTTCGGGCCGTCGGGCACCCACGGCTGGTGCGACACAAGCGATCAAAGCCTTAATCGGTCGGACCGGCGTCGTCGGCTACGATGAACCCGACGGCCGGGTTGCTGGTTAACTGGGTATCCATCAGCAGCACGGTCCGCACTTCGCCGCCGGTGAGCACCATGGGTGTGTAGGCGTAGTTGGGCGTGGTCAGTCCTGTGGGCGTGACGACCATGGTGACGGTTTGCGAGGCAAAGCCGATGTAGCCTGTGGAGCCGCCCGCGGGCACGTCGGCGACCAGAGGAATCGTGTTGGCCAGGGTGGTTCCGGCCGGGACCATATACACGTCGACAGCGCCGATTTTGGGCGCTTGATTGAGGAAACGGAAGGCCGAGTGGCCGCTCGCCGCCGCCGTCTGCTGATCCTCGAGGATGGTCACCTCATAACTGCTGGGCGCTGCGCCGTTATCGGTGAGGAAAACCGAGTGCTGATGGCCAGGGAGGAGCGTTCCATTGGCGGTGAGCAGCGCAGGGCCGCCGGTGACGGCGGTGATCTGAATGAGCGCGGCGTAGTTGGCCGGCAGGGCGCCGTAGGGCGTGATGGTTCCCTGGCCGATATTGGAGGCCAGCAACTCGCCCTCTACCACCACATTGACGGCCGGAGCGATGTAAGAAGCGTCGATGACGCGCACCAGGCTCGGCTGCCTGTAGCCGGCAACGTTTTCGCAGGCTGAGAGCGCCAGGGCTACGGTGAGCGAGAAACCTACCGCAATGGCCAACAAGAGACTTTTTGAGCGGAATCCGGGCAACAGCGCCAACTTGGACTTCGAGCGGGTGGCTCGCCGCGGAGAGCGACGCGACGGTCGTGCATCTGAGTCCATCTGCCCGGATTCCGCCGCAGGCCGCCGCGTGCCTTTCATCCAGCCAGTCCAGATGCGGTTCCTGGTCGTCTTCATCCGGTTCGTTTGGAACACCTTCTCATGGTACAGGAGGGATGGGATGAGTTTACGATATCGTTGATTCTAATAATGGTCGGGACGGGCAGATTTGAACTGCCGACCCCTCGCACCCCAAGCGAGTGCTCTACCAGGCTGAGCCACGTCCCGACACAACGGAGCCGGCCTGCCGCGGCGGACCGGCTTTTGGGGTCACTGTTAGTTTACACCGGCGCGCGCCTGCCCGCATGATTGGGTATGGGTCAGTTTGATGGAAACTTCCCTAAGGGCTAAAAGCCCGCGTTCATTTTGCGGTCTTTACGGCACGAGTAAACTCGTGCCCTTTCAAAACAGCTTCAAAACTGACCCACTACCATTATTGCCTCGCGTCATGGCGCGACCGCGCCCTCGGCCATGTCCACAATCTCGTCCGCAATGGCCAGCGAGGCCGTCGCCGCAGGGCTGGGTGAATGCAGCACGTGCAACGCACCCTCCTGGCGCGCAAAATGGAAATCCTGCATCAGCTCGCCCGATGGCGAAAGCCCCTGCGCCCGCACTCCGGACCCTCCCTGCATCAGGTCTTCCATCTGGAGCTCCGGCACCAGCCGCTGCAGCGATTGGCAAAACAGCTTTTTGCTGTACGACCTTTTGAGCTCTTCCCAGCACATGTGCGGATAGCGCGCAAAAAATCTCCAGAATCCGCGGTAGGTCAGCGTCTCGATGGTGTCGCGCAGCGAGAAGTCGCCTTTGCGATATCCCTCCCGCGCAAGAGCCAGCACCGCGTTCGGTCCGGCCTCTACCCCGCCATGGATGAGACGCGTGAAGTGGACTCCAAGAAAAGGAAACTTCGGGTCCGGCACGGGATAGATCAGGTTTCGCACCAAGTACTGCCGCTCGGGCTTCAGCTTGTAATACTCCCCGCGGAAGGGCACAATCTTTGCTGCGTCGCGGCTGCCTGCCTTCCGGCTTACCCGGTCCGCAGTGCAATCCCGCGCAGTTGATCAGGTAGTCCGCTTCGTAGTCTCCGCTGCGGGTATAAATCGTCCAGCGATCTTTCCTCCGCAGCCGCGTCACCTCCGAGGAGAACCGGATCTCGCCGCCTCTTGCGCCGATCTCCTTCACCATCTCCGCGCAAACCGCGGAGTAGTCCACAATTCCTTCCTGAGGAACGCGGATTCCGGCCAGCCCCGCCGCGTGCGGCTCAAACTCGCGAATCTGCTCGGGACCGAGCAGTTGCAATCCCTCGAGGCCGTTGGCCTTTCCGCGCTCCAGCAGCGCGTGCAGCCGTGGAATCTCCTCCGGCTCCGTGGCCACGACCGTCTTGCCGCACAGATCGTAAGGCACGCTGTGCTGCTCGCAGAAGGCCACCATCCTCCGGATTCCCTCGACCGCCAGCCGCGCCTTCGTCGAACCCGGCGTATAGTACAGGCCGCAATGCAGCACTCCGCTGTTATGCCCGGTCTGGTGCCGGCCTGCGCCGCTCTCCTTCTCCAGCACAAGCACCTCGACCGAGGGATGCCGCTCCAGAAGTTGGTGCGCTGTTGCCAGCCCCACGATGCCACCACCGATAATGGCGACTTTCATTCGCATCTCCGCAGCAAACCATGCTATCAAGTGTGTGCGGGTTAAGCGTGTGCGGCCCAACACCTTCGCCCGTGCCTCGTTCTCGCATCGCACCGCGTGCGCAGGCACCGTCCCGCCTGTTATCTTTTAGCTTTGTTTATTCAGGGGAGAACGGAACAATCCATGCCTCATCCCGTCATTAAATTCGGCACCGACGGCTGGCGCGGCGTCATCGCCGACGACTTCACCTTCGCCAATGTGCGCATCGCCGCTGAAGCTATCGCGGCCTACGTCCACTCTCGCAATGGATCCGCCCAGGAAGATCCTGCCCGCGGCCTTTGCATCGGCTACGACACGCGCTTCGGCTCCAAAGCCTTTGCCCGCGCCTGCGCTGAAGTTGTCGCAGCCACAGGCATTCCCGTCCAGCTCGCCAACGCCGTCACGCCCACGCCGGCGCTCAGCTTCGGCGTGCGCGAGCGCGGCGCCGCCGGCGGCATCATGATCACCTCGTCGCACAATCCCGCGCAGTGGAATGGCGTGAAATACAAGGCGTGGTACGGAGGCTCGGGCAAGCCCTCCATCATGGCCGCCATCGAATCGTATCTCGGCAAGCCCGTGGCCCGCGCCAAGCAACCGGCTCCCATTACGGATGTCGATTTTCTTCCCCACCTACCTCAAAGCCATCGAGAGCCTTGCCGACCTCGACCTCATCGCTAAATCCGGAATGAAGTTCTGCATCGACTCCATGTACGGAGCCGGCGGCGTCATTTTGTCTGACATCTTCGCTCGCATCGGCGTGGACCACGTGCAGATTCGCTCCAATCCCGATCCGCTCTTCCCCGGCATCAATCCCGAGCCGATCGAACCGCATATCCGTGCCTTAGGCGACGCTGTGGTGGCCAACCACTGCCACGCCGGCCTCTGCACGGACGGCGATGCCGACCGCATCGGGGCGACAGATGAGCATGGCAACTTCGTCGATCCGCACAAGATTTATTCTGTGTCCTTGCTCAGTTGGGTGCTGAAGTATAAGGGCTGGCCGGGCGCTGTTACACGCGCTTTCAATACCACCAAAATGCTTGACCGCATCTGCCTGAAACACGGCCGCGAGCTCATCGAGCACGGCATCGGTTTCAAGTTCGTCTGCGATTACATGCTGGAGCGCGAGATCGTGATGGGCGGCGAAGAGTCCGGCGGCATCGGCTTCCAGCGCCACCTGCCCGAGCGCGACGGCCTGCTCAACGCGCTGCTGCTCGCCAACGTCATGGCCCAGGAAGGCAAGACCCTCGGCCAACTTGTGGCGGATTTGCAGGCCGAGTGCGGCGAGCATCAGTACGGCCGCGTCGATCTCCACATTCCCGACGACGTGAAGAACGCCGCCATCGCCCGCGCCAAGGCGCTTGAGCCTGGTGACCCGGTCTTCGCCGGAATGCCCATCTACTGCCAGGAGAATCTCGACGGCGTCAAGTTCTACCTCGACAATCCTGAAGCCACCACCAAACCGAAGGCCGCCGAAACCTGGCTGCTGCTGCGCGCTAGCGGGACGGAGCCGCTGCTGCGCATCTACACCGAGTCGTGTTCGAAGGAGTCGGTAAAGAAACTGCTCGAATCGGCGCGGGGGTTTGCGCTTAACGCGTAGCATCAGGAAATAGGCCCATCGGACATGAGGCAAGGGGAGGGAAATGCGATGCGCTCAAATGGCACGCGGCGAATGACGCTGGTTGTGATTGTGGGACTTTGGTTCGGCATAGCGCAGGCGGCTGCGGAGAAGAGCGTCACAACCGACAATATCGATCAGTGGACCCGTCCCCAGGTAGAGGCAGCCCTCAGGTCCGTACTGCGGAAAGAAGGGTGCCAGAGCGAGGCAGAAAAGTTTTATAAAGGCTCCGGGATTCTGGAAATGAAATGCAGCCTCGGCGAGGGGAAGATCACCGTGCAAGTGTCCAGCGAGTCGTTCTCGGGCTCCGACGTGCAAGGCAAAATGGCGCCAAAGAACTTCACCAACGTGTGGATCAAAACCAGCGGAGGCAACAAGATCTGGTCGAAGGTCATCGATGAGGAGATGACTGAAACCCTGCGCGAGTCGGACAAGGCCATTCCCCAACATTGATCCGGCCTTACTGCACCACCGCCAACCGCCGCTTTCCAACTTACCGAAACATCCTCGCATCGAACCGAAACGCCCGCGGTTTCCCGATCTTGATCTCCGCGATCGCCGGGTGCAGCGAATTTACCAGCACATTCCACTCCGTGCGTAGCGCCGCCGAAGGAACCTCGATGGCCAAGGAACTTTTCTCCCCAATCCACTTGTCGCCAATCGCGCGCAGAGGCTCGAAGTCGTTCTTCCACCATCCCCGCGGCAGGCTGCTCGGCTCCAAGCGCCGCGCCGGCTCGCCCTCGGGCAGTGTGGCGACAATCGAAACCAGGTCGTCCGGCTGCTGGTTCGGCTCCAGATGCACAAATAGCTCGATGGCCGCGAGCGCAAGCGAAGGGGACGCGTACACCATGGGCACGCCGCGCGAGTTCCAGCGCCCGCCGAAGCGCCGCGCGCCCAGGCCCGTGAACGCCTCGCCGGCAAACCGCGCCCGGCAGATGCGCCAGATTTGCATTAGCTGTAGACGCCGGTTGCGATTCGGCCCAGCACGTCCTCGACCTCGCGCACGCCGGGATCGGTGTCGAGCTGGTCCAGCGGCCGGCCGCCGCGCAGAGCGCGATTCGGCGTCTTGAGCCACGCCGCCGCCTTCTGCCCATCGCCCAGCGTCTCAACCGCTGTCGAATACACCTGAGCCAGCCGCACCGCCCGGTCGCTCTCGGCCGCCGTCAACCGCGAGTGCTGCTGCAGACGCCGCGTCAGTGTGCGCTTGGGAATGCCGATCTTTTCCGATATCTCCGCCTGGCGCATCTCCAGCCGCTCAGCCAGCAGGAGCAGCGCCTTCACCGGCAACCCCTCGCGCACCAGCTCCGCAAGGGCCCCGCCTTTGCGTACCGGCCTGCCCAGAACATGCTCGCCGCCCAGCACATCGGGTACGGAATGGGCCGCCATGACACTCCTCTATTGCCACTATACGCCATTTGGCCACGTCTTGAGCGCCATTGTGCACCTTCTACGAAAGAATTACGAGCTTCGCCTTCTTGCCGAGACGGATTTGCAGGCGCACTTGGCCCCCGGGCTCCGAGGAACTAAGTGCCAGCGTCGGTTGGATGGCTACCGCGCCGTCAATTTGGACTGCTCCCTCTTTCAGCTTGCGTTGGGCCTCCGTATTCGAGCTCGTCAAGCCCGCTGCCGTTAGGAGTTTGGCAACTTTCAGAAGCCGGTACGACCCTGCGCCCTTTGGAAAGTCAGCGCCCGAGCGCATCTCTTCCCTTTCCGGCACACTCTCCGGAAGGAAATCATTGAGATTCAGGCGAACTTCCTCAGCTTCATCCGAAAATTCCTTCTGCTGAAACATCCGCGCCCAGTTCTCGTCCGCGCTCCGGGCCGCTGCCTCGCCGTGGAATCCGCCGACAATCGTCCGCGCCAACCGCTTCTTCACTTCCATCGGATGCGCGCGACCCGCAGCAACATCTTCCTTAAGCGCCTCAACCTCCGAACCGCGAAGATCGGTCAACAAGAGAAAATACTTCCACATCAGCTCGTCACTGATACTCATCAGCTTGCCGTACATTTCGCCCGCCGGCTCGTTGATCCCGATGGCGTTGCCCAGCGATTTCGACATCTTCTGCACGCCGTCGAGACCCTCGAGAATCGGCGTCATCAGCACGATCTGCGGTTTCTGTCCGTAGTGCCGCTGCAACTCGCGGCCGCACAGCAGATTGAATTTCTGGTCCGTCCCGCCCAACTCCACGTCGCACTCGAGCGCCACCGAGTCATATCCCTGCATCACCGGATACAGCAACTCGTGCAGACTGATCGGCTGTTCCTCCTGGAACCGCTTGTGGAACTCGTCGCGCTCGAGCATCTGGCTCACGGTAAAATGCGCCGTGAGCCGGATCGTCTCTTCGTAGCCCAGCTTGCCCAGCCACTCGCTGTTGTAGCGCACCTCGGTCGCCTTCTCGTCGAGAATCTTGAACATCTGCTGCTTGTAGGTTTCGGCGTTCGCGTCGATCTGCGCGCGCGTGAGCGGCTTGCGCGTCACGTTGCGCCCCGTCGGGTCGCCGATCAGCGACGTGAAATCGCCCACCAGAAAAATCACCGTGTGCCCCAGCTGCTGAAAGTGCCGCAGCTTGCGCATCAGCACGGTGTGGCCCAGGTGCAGGTCCGGCGCCGTCGGGTCGAATCCCGCCTTCACGCGCAGCGGCCGTCCGCTCTTGCGGCTTTCTTCAAGCCGCTCGCGCAGATCGGCTACGCGGATGATCTCCGCCGCGCCCTTCTCGAGCAAATCCATTTGTTCATTAACAGGTAGAAATTCTGGCATGTCAGAACAAGTATAAAGTTCTCAGGCCGTGCGCACCGCCCGCCAACTTGCTGACCGTTACCTGCCGCTTGCCTGTTGCGGTGTGCGCTGCTCCGCCTTTGCCGCTTGCGCCGCCCGATCCATCGTCTTCCCGAGCTTTCGCGTCATCACCTGAAAGTGATAGCCCATCACCGCCAGCGTCATGGCTGAGGCGAAGCAATGCCGGTAGCGCGTGGCCGCCGCCGCCAAAAACTTCCAGTAGCTCCACTTGGCCCGCCCGAAGACTCCCTGACGCACAATCGAAGTCGCCAGAGCGCGCATGTTCTCGCGCGTCATCCAAGGCTGGCGCTTCTCGCGCTGCCCCCGCGGCAACTTCGCCGGTTTTGGCTGGGTGCGGCTCAGGTACAGCTTCACGCGCTCATAATAGGCCTCGCAGCTGTAAATCCTCTTCAGCACCGATTGGTAGCCCTCCACCAGCTTCGCCGCGTCCATGCGCGGCAGAAAGTTCAGATGGCCGCTGACGTTATTGCCTGCCGCCGTCGTCCACAATCCGGCCCTCCCCGCGCAGCCGCCGGAAGAGCTGTGTCCCCGGCATCGCCTGCAGCAGCCCCACCATGGCAATGGGAATCCCGCTCTTCTGGATAAACTCCACCATGCGGTCGAAGATATCTTCGCGGTCGGTATCGAAGCCCAGAATAAATCCGCCCATCACCTGCATCCCGTAGCTCTGGATCGCCGCCACGCTCTCCAGCAAACTGCGCCGCGTGTTCTGCAGCTTGTTGCTCGCGATCAGCCCCGACTCGTCCGGCGTCTCGATGCCCAGAAATACCGACTTGAATCCGGCATCCTTCATCATCTGCATCAGCTCGCGATCGTCGGCCAAATTCAATGAGGCCTCGGTGATAAAGTCGAATCCGCACTGCGTTCTTCCTGCGCCACGCGGCCAGCGCCGCCAGCAGTTCCTTGGCGCGCGCTTTGTTGCCGATAAAGTTGTCGTCGACGATGAACACCGCGTCGCGCCAGCCCGCCGCGCGCAATTGATCCAGCTCCCGCAGCACCTGCGCCACTGCCTTGGTCCGCGGCCGCCGCCCGTAGATCGCGATAATGTCGCAGAACTCGCAGTTAAACGGGCAGCCGCGCGAGTATTGCACCGTCATGGTCGAGTAGCGGCTCATCTTGATCAGGCTCAGGTCGGGCAGCGGGCTTGAGGTCATCTCCGGCCGTTCCGCCGCCTGATAAACGGGCTTCGCGTCTCCGCGTTCCAGGTCCCGCGCCAGATCGGCAATCAGGCTCTCCGCCTCGCCGATCACCACGTGGTCCGCCTTCAGTTCGGCCTCCGGCACGCTGCTCGCAATCGGCCCGCCCACCACGGTCGCGCAGCCCGCGCGCCCTGGCAGCGCTCCACAATCTCCACCAGCGACTCGCGCTGGATGTGCATCCCGCTCACCAGAACCACGTCCGCCCACTTCAGGTCGCGGTCGCGCAGCCGCTCCACATTCGTATCCACCAGCCGCTTCTGCCAGTTGCCCGGCAGCAGCGCCGCCACCGTCATCAGCCCCAGCGGAGGCTGCGCCGCGCGCTTGCCCAGAAATCTGAGCGCATGTTTGAAGCTCCAAAAGGTATCGGGAAATTCCGGATAAATCAGCAGAGCGTTCATCGGCAACCTTCGCAGGGAAAAGTGGCAGCGCGAGCACGAAGCGAAGGTACAGGCCGCTGTCCTGGGATGGAAACAACTACGGCCCCGCTCGTAGCAGCGGACTGGCTCCGCCTCCATTCTCCCACCAAATGCCCTACCGTGCGCAAAATCGCCGTGAGATCCCGCCCGTCTGAACCGAAGCGCAAAGGTTGCCTGCTCATTTGCTAGTCCCTGCGTCCGCTAACTCCCTACGTCCCTGCCTTTACACTGGAGTCATCATGGAAGAGTTCTCTCGCATTCAGCGCCTCCCGCCCTACGTCTTTAACATCACCGGCGAAATGAAGATGTCCGCCCGCCGCCGCGGCGAAGACATCATCGACTTCGGCATGGGCAACCCCGACGGCGCCACGCCCAAACACATCGTCGACAAGCTCATCGAGGCCGTCCTCAAGCCGCCCACGCATCGCTACTCGGTCTCGCGCGGCATCCCGCGCCTGCGCAAGGCCATCTGCAACTGGTACAAAACCCGCTACGACGTCGATCTCGACCCCGAAACCGAGGCCATCGTCACCATCGGCTCCAAGGAGGGCATCGCCCACCTCTGTCTCGCCATTCTCGACTCGCGCGACACCGTGCTCGTCCCCAACCCCAGCTATCCCATCCACATCTACGGCCCGGTCATCGCCGGCGCCCACATCGTCAGCGTCCCAGTCCACGACCAGGAGCAGTTCCTTGAGCAGCTCGAGGAGCTGATCCCGCGCATGACTCCGCGCCCCAAGGCCCTCATCGTCAACTTCCCCTCCAACCCCACCACCGAATGCGTCGACCTGCCATTTCTCGCGCGCCTTGTCGAGCTGGCCCGCGAGCACGGCTTCTTCCTCATCCACGACCTCGCCTACGCCGACCTCGCCTTCGACGGCTACAAGCCGCCCAGCGTCCTTGAAGTCCCCGGCGCAAAAGACGTCGCCGTCGAGTTCTTCACGCTTTCGAAGAGCTACAACATGCCCGGCTGGCGCGTCGGCTTCATGGTCGGCAATCCGAACCTCGTCACGGCCCTCGCCCGCCTCAAGAGCTACTTTGACTACGGCACCTTCACGCCCATCCAGGTCGCGTCCATCGCGGCCCTCGAAGGCCCTCAGGACTGCGTCGCCGAAATCTGCGAGAACTACCGCCTCCGCCGCAACGTCCTCGTCGAAGGCCTCAACAAGCTCGGCTGGCCGGTCGCCCTGCCCAAGGCCACCATGTTCGTCTGGGCGCAAATCCCGGAGCAGTACCGCGCGCTCGGCTCGCTCGAGTTCTCCAAGCTGCTGCTCACCGAAGCCAAAACCGCCGTCATCCCCGGCATCGGCTTCGGCGACCACGGCGACCGCCATGTCCGCTTCGCGCTGATCGAAAACGAAGAGCGCACCCGCCAGGCGCTGCGCGGCATCAAGCAGATGCTGGCGAAGGGCGTGGTGCCCGCGTGAGGCGACCACTCGGCTCATAAGCCGGCCTCAAAATGATCGAGATTTGACCGAATTAGGAGAGAACGCCCGTAATGTCAAAGCCCATGACTATTCATTGGGACAAGGTCTTACGGCTAGCACTACGTTCGATACCGTTCTGTGACAATCAATGGCTACGTTTCGCCGTTCTTGACGAAATATTCGTCGAGCAAAACGGAAACCAGCACTGCCGTGGGGATGGCGACCATGGCGCCGAGGATTCCTTCGAGAGCGGCGCCAAGGAGCAGAGCCACAAAAATGGCAAGGGCAGGAAGATTGACGCGGCTCTTCATGATGCGGGGAATGAGCCAGGAGTTTTCGACCTGAAGATAGACGAAAAAGAAAATGGCGACGCCGAGCACGCGTCCCCAGGAATCGATGGCCGCCACAAGTAGAGCCAGCACGATGGAAACTGCCGCGCCGAGAACCGGGACGATGTTGAGCAGGCCGGTGAGCACGCCGAGCGCATAGGCGTAACGGACGCCCAGCGAGAGATAGACGATCGTGCTCGCCACTCCGAGGATGAGCATGAGGCTCGCCTGGCCAAGCAGCCACTTCTGCATGCGCATGGCCGCGCGCTGCAGCGTATCGTCGAGACGTTGCCGGGGCTGCGGCAGGAGAAACGAGAGAAACCAGCGGTAAGCGCCCTCGCCCTCAAGAATGAAGTAAAGCGTAAGCACAAAGCCGGCAATGATCTGAACGAGGTCGCCGGCCCAGTCCTTGAACGAGAGCAGCAGAGAGGCCGCGGCTTGGCTTGCCGAGCCCTGGATCCACGCGATGACCTGGCCGGAGTTCAGCCGGCCGGCGAAGGGAACCTCTCGAAGCTTGGCCAGAAATGCAGGAACCCGCGTGGGCAATTGGCCGCTGAGAGACTGCAGGTCGCGGATGACGGGCGGGAGAGCGAGAAATCCGAAGGCGGTGAGGGCTGCGGCCACAGCCAGCAAAAGGATGAGGATGGCCGCCGAGCCCTGGAACGGCCGCCACCGGCCGATGCGAATCCGCGACGTGGCGCGGACCACTGGCGTAAGCACGACGGCAAAGAGCGCAGAGACATAAAGCAAGACCAGCACGCCGCGGATCAGCCACGCCAGGTAAAGAGCCAACGCCAAGGCGAAGGCAAAGACGATGTGGCCGCGAACGCTGTGCGAATTGGTATGGGGCTGAGTCATAGGCACGATTCTTACCGGTCCCCGCTCAAGATCGACCCGACGATGCCGCCCAGCAGGCCGCCGCCCACGGCTGCCGCAGGCGTGGAGCGCGCTTCGGCCGGAGGCAGGTACTCGCTGATCTGATGCGCCAAACGCGAGATAGGCAACGTTTGCAGCCACACCGTACCGGGACCGGCCAACTCCGCGAGGAAAAGTCCATCGCCGCCGAAGATCATGTTCTTGATGCCGGGGACCATGGTGATCTGGAAGCCGACGGACGATTGAAACGCGCCCACATGGCCGGGATGCACGCGCAGCACTTCGCCGGGCGCCAGGTTCTTCTGGATGAGCTCGCCGGAGAGCTCAAGCCACGCCGTGCCCACGCCGCCGATGCGCTGCAGCAGGAATCCGTCGCCGCCAAAGATGCCCGCGCCCAGCGACTGCTGAAAGCCGAGCGTGATGGTGACCTGCGGCGTGGCGCACAAAAAGCCGTGCCGGTGCACCAGGTACTCGGGCCCCTGGCCAAGCTCAATGGGAACGATGTGGCCGGGGACCTTGGTGGCAAACGACACCGCGCCGGGATATTGGATACGCGCGGTACTCGGTCATGAAGATGCTGCCGCCGGCGGCCGCGCGCTTGAGGACGCCGAAGAGCCCGCCGCCTCCGCCCATCTGGGTGTGCGTCGTCATCTGGATCGATGCGGTCATCCACGAGAGCTCGCCGCTCTCGGAAAACACGCTCTCGTTGGGATCGAGTTCGACTTCGAGAACCGGCATGGTGGTGCCCAGAATCCGCGTTTGCATAAGGAAGCCTCCTGTTAGTGTCAAGTGTAATGGCCGAGATGGAATAGGGACTAGGGAATAGGGACCAGGGACTAGGAAATAGAAAACAGAGAAAGCGGACGGCAGAGCGGCTGGGTCATTCTTTGTCGCGGTGAGCGATGACGTAATCCTTGATGCGGTCGTAGACCTCGCTGGTCACCACGCCGCGTTCGACGAGGTCCTGCTTGGTGCGATAGGGACGGAAGCGCACGATGCGCCCGGCCCAGGTTGGCGTCATGCCGGGAACCTTAAGAAGTTCGTCGGCGCTGGCGTGGTTGATGTCGATGCGCGCCTCAGGCGCGGGAGCCGAGGCGGAGGTTTTGGGCACACCGTTCGTGTCCCGATCCTGATATTGTGCCGCTGCGACCAGGCAAACGGTCAGCATCGCGACCAGCAAAGCCGCAAATCTGATTCGCGTGTACACGGCTCCATTGTCCGCCTGGGAGCTTGCAGGGGGCAAGGGTTCGGCGAGCCACAACTTGAGCCGGCAGTTCCACACTTGTGATAGACTTTCTCTCGCGTCTACGATCCCAGATTTGGGAACTCGCAATCTGAAA
>CAWHUK010000035.1:0-13468 GCA_963832535.1 uncultured Acidobacteriota bacterium | reverse complement strand
TGATTGAGCCGGGGCGAATTGGCACGCGTGGGCTTGCTCCTTCCGCACAGGAAACTGACCACTGGTCAGGGTCCACTGTTCACTGGCGCGTAAAACACGCCTTAACCCCTTATTTTGGACGACTCTATGAAACAACCCGTTTAATTTCAACGGGTTGGAGCGGCTGATCGAGGCCGGTTCGTTCAAAACAAATCACTTAACCCCAAAATAAGGGGGGGGCACCCCATCTAGCAGGCAGGGTTACTTCTTGTGTAACACATCTGCCGCGTGCCCAGAGCCTGCTCGAAGCGTCTTGCTCTTGAGAACCGGGTTTCGCTTATAAGCGCGATACAATTACCCCTGATTTCTATCGCCTCTCGTACGTACTGTACCGAAGTTCCTTTCGAGGGTTGCACTCATGGCCACCATCCGCCAGACGGCTGAAGCGCCTCCGCCGTCCTGCGATGACCGGGCCTGTGTCGACCCCGCCACCGGCTCGCGCCACGAGACCATCAGCCAATCCGTCATGAGCAAGGCCACCTGGCGGCTGATTCCGATCATCGGCATCGGCTACGGACTGGCCTTCATGGACCGCGCCAGCGTGAGCTTTGCCGCGCTGCGCATGAATCAGGATCTGCACTTCAGCGCCACCGTGTATGGCTTCGGCGCCGGGCTCTTCTTCATCGGCAACGCCATCAGCGAAGTGCCGTCGAACCTGCTGCTGCTGCGCTTCGGCGCCAAGCGCGTGCTGGCGGCCATCATGTTTGCCTGGGGCCTGATCGCCACGTCCATGATGTTGGTTCACACGCCCATGACGTTCTACGCGCTGCGCCTGCTGCTGGGCATGGCCGAGGCCGGATTTTATCCTGGCGTGCTCTACTACCTTACGCTTTGGTTCCCGGTGCGGATGCGCGCGCGGGCCGTGAGCCGCTTCTATATTGCGCTGCCTCTTAGCTCAGTGGTCATGGGCTCGCTCGCTGGATGGCTCATGGGATTGGACGGGCGATTGGGCCTCTCCGGCTGGCAATGGCTTTTCCTCGTCGAAGGGCTGCCCGCGATCTTCTTCACGGTGGTGATCCTCAAGATGCTTCCCGATCGTCCCGCCCACGCTTCGTGGCTGACCGCGGCAGAAAAGGAATGGCTCGATCGTCAGCTTAGCCAGGACGACGCGCGGGCCCACCTGGGCCGCGAAGCGGGCGTGCTGGCCGCGCTGCGCTCGCCCAAGGTCTGGTCAATCGGCCTCTTCTTCTTCTTTGTAGGAGCCAGCGCTTATGGCTTTACTTTTTCGGGTCCGGCGATGATTCAAAAGGCAACCGGCTGGAGCGTGGGCGCGGTGGGCTGGATGATCGCCATCCTTGGGCTGCTCGGCGCCGGAGCCATGCTGCTCAATGGAATTCACTCTGACCGCAGCGGCGAACGTGCCATGCACTGTATTGTGCCCTGTTGCGTCATCGCCGCGGGCTACCTGGTGGCAAGCTACACCACGCGGCCCTGGCTTGTTGTTACATCGCTCGCCGCGAGTTTCATCGCCTCCCAGGCACTGTGGGGACCGGCGCTCTCCGTGCCCATGGAGTTTTTGGCCGGCCGCGCCGCCGCCGCCGGCATTGCGGCCATGAATACCATCGCCATCTTCAGCGGCTTTGCCGGTCCCTATTGGATGGGAGTAATGAAGGATGCCTCAGGAAACTACAACGCCGGGTTGCGCGGCCTGCTGGTTTCGGCATTGGTTGCCGCGGGCATCATGTTCGGGCTGGCGCGCAGCCTCGACAGGCGCCGCAGCGCCCCAACCATCCGGTGACCTCAGAGTCGCTCAGGCCCCTAATAAATCTGCGGCCCTGGACCACCCAGCCAGCCACTTCGGCATCTCCCCTGGAGGGATCGACTCGCGTAAAGGAGTGTACGGTCGAAGGTGCCTGACCCGGTCCCGGCCAGACACAGAGGCGGCTCCAATGACCACCGAATCGAAGCCGTCAGCCAGTAGGGCGATCAAGTCATCCTGGTGCGCCATTGGCAAGATCCTGCTCCTGGCCGCGCTCATCGTCGCAGTCTATCTGCTTGGCGCGAGCATGGCGCATCACCGCTTCTTTCGCGGCGGGCGCATCGACCAGAGAGGGGTCCTCACGCAGTAGGTGAATCGGCCTGCCTCCCCAACTCCCGCCGACGCCGAAGCCCCCAATCAAGCAGGAAAAAAGGCCTCCGAACTCGCAGGATTTCCAGCCAAAACCGCTGCCCCCGGCCACCCCAAAATTTCAAAACAGACCCGATCTGCACTAACGTTGGTTCAACACAGCGCCCCTGGGTCGATAGATGCACTAACCCTGGTGAAATCCACAAATTAACTCGATTTTTGCACTTGCATCCACAGATTCAATGGGCCTAATGTCTCATTCAACTGATGACCCTGCGGGGCATGGGAGTAGTTTGCCGGAAGCTGGAGGATGAGACAGCCGGTGAAAGCCGGAAGTCGAACACCAGCGAGGTTGGCGGAGAGAATAGCCGGTGAGAGCCGGAGGGTGGCTGCCAGCCCGGACAGAGGGTGAAACCTGCGGTGAAAGCCGCAGAGGGATCGCTGGACGCGCCAGAGGATACAAAAGCCGACGCAAGTCGGAAGTTGTTTAGCTGGAAGATTCCGGAAGATGCAAGGGCCGGTGGAAACCGAATACTCATCGACGGCTCAGTCGGCGATGCAAGGTTCGGTGGAAACAAGGAGTGCATCGGAGGCTCAACCGGAGAAGGGATCGCTCAACGAAAGTTGAATGGTTCACAGCCGGTGAAGCCGGAGGGTGAAACCGCCGATGCAAATCGGAGGCGTAGCCAGTCGGGGGGCAGGAGCAACAATCGGCGAAAGCCGGGCGTTGAGCCAGCCGAGCCAATGGAACAGCGCCGATGCGAGTCGGAGGTTGATCGTCGGCCTTGCCGGAGGAGGATCGTTTCGGCGCAAGTCGAAAGGGATCGCCACCGGTCGGTCGGAAGAGCGGAACAGCCGGCGCAAGCCGGATGTGCGCAGCCGGTCGAGCCGATCGACACAACGCCGATCCGAGCCGCGGAGTTGACCGCCGGTCGAGCCGGAGTCGAGAACAGCCGACGAAAGTCGAGGGTTCTCAAGCCGGCGCCGCCACGAGGACGCGATCAGCCAGCGAATACTGGAGGGTCGGCCGCTGGGGGAGCCGGGGGATGCAACGCCGCCTGTACTGCGAGTTCATCAAGATTGAAACGCCAGAGGCTTCGGTCTCTGGCGTTTTCAATTTAGGGTACTATTTGGCGAAGCCGCTTGCCGCGATGGATGCGGGCCTGCGATTCGCCTGCTCTTCCTTGTAGGTTGAGCTGCTTCTCCACGCTCCCTGCCATTGCATTACACTAAATGCGGAGAATTCCCGATGCGATTTGGCTACAGCAAGCGAGCGGTCGCTGTTCTGGCGGTTTTGTGTGGTTTCACGGGACGGATGCAGGTTGCGAGCCAGTGGGCGGCGCCATCCCCCATGAGTGCCTCTTCCATTCCCCAGTCACAGCTCATGCAGCCGGAGGAGCTGAACCGGCTTCTGCACGCGCATGGCGCGGATCGTCCGTTGATCCTGCAAGTCGGCTCGCACGTCTTGTTCGCCGAGGCGCACATTGCAGGTTCAGAGTACGCTGGCCCCGGCTCGCAGGATGCGGGCTTGCAGCAGATGCGTGCCCGCGTCGGCCCTTTGCCGCGCAAAACCTTCATCGTGATCTATTGCGGCTGTTGCCCCTGGAACCGCTGCCCGAACGTGGGGCCTGCGTACAAGACGCTCACCGATATGGGATTCACTCGCGTGAAAGTGCTCTACCTGGCCGATAATCTCGGCGCGGATTGGGCGGACAAGGGGTTTCCGGTTGAGACTGGGCGGTAGCGTGAGCCGCGCGTCGCGCGCCTTGGCGTGCGCCCTGCGCCACGTTCTTCTCGTAGTGCTCGTCGGCGTGCTGGTCGCGCCTGCCGCATCGTACGCCGCTCCTCCGGCGCAGAATCTGCTCAACAAAAAAGCGCCTGGCTTCGCGCTCACTGACCTCAGCGGCCAATCGCTCACTCTCGCGCGTTTCCGTGGCAAAGTTGTTCTGCTCAACTTCTGGGCCACTTGGTGCGCACCGTGCCAGGTGGAGATGCCGGTCTTCGCCGCATGGCAGCGGCAATACGGCCCGCAAGGCTTCGAAATCATCGGCATCTCCATGGATGACGACGCCGGCCCTGCCCGCCGCGTGGTCGCACGGCTTAATCTGAACTATCCCGTGGCTATGGGCGATGAGCGCCTCGGTGCACGCTACGGAGGCGTGCTCGGCCTGCCGCTTACTTTCCTCATCGACAGAAACGGCTTCGTCCGCGCGCAATTCCAGGGAGAAATCGATCTAAAGCTGATCGAAAGGCAGGTGGCGGCGCTTCTCGCGCAACGCTGAGGAACAACCCACGCCCGGTAAGCGCCTCTGACATAATTAGGTGAGGCGGAGCTTCGAGCTTCCGCGTGCAGCAAATGACCTTATTCCCTGATTTCTGAAAGAAGACGATACTCGCATTGAACCGGACGTGCGTTGGAGGTATAGGCATCAACCATGAAGATACTGTGGATGGGAATCTCGGCGCTGATTTGCGCCGTCTCGGCAACTTCGATCGCGCAACCCCCTCCACCCGGCGCCGGCATCATCGGCATAGCACACGTCACTCTTCGCGTCAGCGATCTCGATCGCGAAATCTCCTTCCTGGGCAAGCTCGGCTATGAAGAGTCGTTTGCAATGCCCAGTGGCGGAAAAACCATGGAGGTCTTCATCAAAATCAACGACCGCCAGTTCATCGAGCTCTATCCGCGGACCGATCCCTCGCAGCCCCTTGGTTTAATGCGCGTTTGCTATGAGGCCGGCGATCTGAATGCGCTCGAAAACTACTACGATTCTGAAGGGCTCAAGCCCTCGCCCGTGCGCAAAGCCGCAGCCGGAAACATAATCTCGTCCATCAAAGACCCAGACGGCCGCGTCATCGAGTTCGTTCAGTACATGCCCGGCTCACGCCACAGCCTCGACAGGGGCATGCACCTCGGCGAGCGCCGCGTATCCGATGAAATGCTGGGCATTGACTTGCCGGTCAGGGACGGCGCCGCACAGAAGGAGTTCTATACAGATCTGGGCTTCGAGGCGGAAGAGGCCAACGGCAATGTACGGCTTACCTTGCCCGGCGCTCCCGATGTGCATATTGAACTGCGCCCTACCCGACCTGGCGCCCAGCCGCAATTCCTCTTTGCCGTGGCCGACGCGCGCAAAGCCGCAGGCGAACTGAAGGACTCGGGCGTGAAAGCCGACAGGAATAACAAGATAATCTTCGTCCACGATCCCGACGGAAATGCGTTCGTCTTTCTTGAGACCGGGGAACCAAAAAGCAAATAACAGGCTCAGGTCTCTTGAACGCTTGTTCTTACGCGACCTTGAGGAACCCGCTCCTCGTGCGCCTGTCTTCTTCCGCCTGGGGTGGGAAACTACAAGCCTCAATTTGCAACGCACGAAGTCATGCGGTTGGTCGGGTCGACCCGAAGTCATCGGCAGCCGGGTACAGCTATTCTGGAATCGCTATCATCGGCCGGTCGAGCCAGACTGCGTTGGGATCAGTTTCGCGTTGCGTGCGATACAGCGGCCTGTTCCTGCGGCTAGCAGTTGTGCCAGCACTTTTTCAGGGCAGAGATGGTGCGCTTCGCGCTGATCCAGCTCCGCTTCCGTCTCCACGCACGACGCGATGGTCATAAAACAGTCGAGGCAGCGGGTGTTGTAACTGCCGTTCTCGTTTTGTGTGCGGCTATACATGGCGTTCGGAGGGAAATATCCTACGATCTTAGCCACGCCTGCGAATTATCAGGGCGTGACTTTCATCACCATCGCATGTTTAGTCCAGCTTCGCGCAGCACCGCTCCCGCACTCATGCGCTGTCAGTAGGCAGGAGTGCCCACATTCTCCCACTGGTCCGCATTGCGCTTGAGATGCCAGCATGGATCCTCATTGCCGTGGGGAAACAGCGCAACTGCGCAGGAGACGTTGGTTTTTCCCAGAAAGTCATACTCTGTCTTTTGCCCTTTGAGGGGAATGCTCATGAAGCGGCTGACAGTGACGGTAGATTGCGGCGAACCGCGCAGCTTGTAAACCATCCAGTCGATGGCGTAAGCCGCCAGCGAAACCGCCGCGAACGCCACCAGCACGCGCAGGAACCACAGGCCCAGCCAACGCATCATAATGCCGACTCCCTTAAGCTCTCGCGTATGGCTCAGGATAACTCATGGATTGGGTGACGAAGCGAAGGCCGCGGTGTTACCCTGTCTGCAACATGCGCACACAGATTTTTCTTGCTCTGTTTCTTGCTCCTTGCCTGGCGGGATTCGGTCAGACCGCGACCACGCCTCAGCCGGGCCTGCCCAAAGATCCTCGCGCGGTCTTTGCCGCCGCCGAACAACTCTACGACTTCAGTGATCCGTCGCTCAAGCCCTGGCGCCTGAAGGCCACCTATCAGCTTTATGACGACAAGGGAAACCCCACCGAGCAGGGAACCTTCGAGTACTGGTGGGCTTCGCCGAAGGTCTATCGCAGCACTTTGTCCCGATCCGGTGTGCCCCGCACGGATTGGCATACAGCTGACGGCAAACATGCTTACCTGGCGACGGACGAAGGGTTCAGTTTCTTCGAATACAAGCTGCAAGCGGCATTGCTCTCGCCGCTTCCTGATTCCAGCGATCTGGACCCGGCAAAATTCCGCTTGTACCGCGAGGAATTGAAGCTGGGTGACGTTAAATTCTCCTGCATCATGGTGATTCCGCTCATGCCTCAACATGGGCAGATCCAAACCGTGCCGCTTGGTCTTTTCCCGACCTATTGCTTCGATCCCAGCATGCCGGCGTTGCGGATCAGCTATTCCTTTGGGACTATCACCACGGCATTCAATCAGCTTGTCAAAGTGCAGGGACGCCTGCTGGCCAAGGAGATTACGATTTACGAAGGGAAGCGTCAATTGCTCTCGGCCAAGGTTGACACAATCGAGGAGTTGACGGCCTCCGATCCGGCATTCACACCGGCTCCTAATGCAATTTACCCGAAGGTCGATAAGGTGCCACTCTCAGCGGGCATAACGGTTGGAATGCTAATCAAGAAGCAAATACCTATCTACCCCCAGGACGCGAAAGATGCTCGCGTTTC
The DNA here is from genome assembly GCA_963832535.1 of uncultured Acidobacteriota bacterium. GTDB lineage: Bacteria > Acidobacteriota > Terriglobia > Terriglobales > Acidobacteriaceae > Telmatobacter. The sequence continues at coordinate 6,313 of CAWHUK010000035.1, read as the reverse complement.
GGGCCGGGTCGTCCTGAAGGCCGTAATCGGCAGGGACGGCAGAGTTCACGACTTAAAAGTTATCGAGGCTCCCTGGCCCTCGCTGGCCGCCTCTGCATTGTGGGCGGTCTCTCATTGGGAGTACAAGCCCTACCTGTTGAACGGTGAACCGGTTGAGGTGGAGACGACAGTCAACATGATCTACACGCTCGGTCGATAGGGCAAGTGTGAGCATCAATGCAAAAAGGATAGGCTGTTGCGGCCAGAGTTTTTGCGTCAGTAGAGATTCGAGGCGGGTTAGAACTTCACGCTCGCCGCCCGCGGAGAAATCCCGCTCACCTCCGCCGCCCGCGCCTCGGCATATGCAGCCGCGCCGATCAGCGCCGTGCGGCTCTCCAGAATCACCCGCACCGGCATGTTCACCAGCAATTGGCTCAGCCGCCCCTTGTCGGTGAACGCCTTCAGGAACGTGCCGTCCTTCAGCTTCTCCAGAATGCGCGGCGCGATACCTCCGCCCACATACAGCCCGCCCACCGACATCACCTTCAGCGCCAGGTTGCCCGCTTCGGCGCCGTAGGCCGAAACAAACATGTCCAGCGCCTTTTCGCAGATCTTGCTCTTGGCCTTCAGCGCCGACTCCGTAATCACCGCATTCGGATCCTCTTGCGTCATCCGCTCCGCCAGCCACGCCGGCTCTTCCAGTCCCCGCACCTCGCGCAGAAACTCGTAGATGTTCGTCAGTCCCTGCCCGCTCACCACGCGCTCATAGCTGATGCGCCCGTTGTACTTCTGCCGCAGAAAGCGCAGCAGGTCGAACTCGTCCTTGTTGCGCGGCGCAAAATCCGCGTGGCCGCCCTCCGAGGGGTAAGGAACGTAATTGCGCCCGTCCCAGACGATAAACCCCTCGCCCAGCCCGGTTCCCGCCGAGATCAGCGCCCGGTTGCCCACCTGCCGCGCGTCGCCCTCGTTCAGCGTGTAAATCTGGTCCGCATCGAGCTCCGCAATCCCGTACCCGCTCGCCTGCAAATCGTTAATAAGAAATACGTAATCAATTTTCAGGTTGCGCGCCAGCTCGCGGCTGTCCAGCGTCCAGGGCAGGTTGGTCAGCCGCAGCCGCCCATCCCGCACCGGTCCCGGCACGCCAAAGCATGCCGCCGTCACCTTCTCCGTAACCAGAAACTCCTTCACAATCGCTTCCAGCCCCGCATACTCCTTGGCTGGGAACAGCTTATCGCGCGCGTGCTTCAGGTTGCCATCGACAAAGTCGAACAGCGCCAGGTGAACTTTGGTGCCGCCTACATCGCCTGCCAAAATCATTCGTTCCTCTCGATAGTGCCGCAGCCTTGCGCATCCGGCGGGGGCAGCAGAGCCGCCGCGGCCCGGTCCAGACAAGCTCAGTATACCGTTTGCCGGCGCAATTAGTTGGCTGGGCAGCCGCTCCACGTCGCGCGGTCCCACCAATACTTCTTTTAGAATCTGTACTTATCTTCACCTTCGACATGAAACATAGGAAGACGATTGGGAGCGTCCAGGTGGGACTGGAGGGGGTGAAATCAGCAAAACCGCCGAACGAACCGCTGTATGATACGAAGGTCCATGTCTACCGGGATCATTTCGATTCGAACATGGTTAACGGCCGCACCATAGTTGAACATCTGCGATCAGTGGCCGAGAGCTGCCATCTATAAGCGAGCGGTTATGAGTAATTCGTGCAAGTGTAATGAACTGGCTGGCCCCGGCCTTGCCGTCCACCTCCGCTGTTTCGGACAAGTGTGGCTCTTCGAAGGTGCGCCACCAGAGGCGTGGAGTACCATCTCCAAGAATTTGGTACGCCGGAGGCTGGCTGCGGGAGAGGATCTTTTCCGGCAGGGCGACCCCGCCGACAGCATGTATCTGATTAAGGTGGGGTCCGTGAAGCTTTGGAAGGTCACAGAGGAGGGGCGCGTCCTTACCCTCGACATCCGTAAGGCGGGAGATCTCCTGGGCGAAAGCGTCCTGCTGGAGAAGGGCGAGTACCCGGTAGGCGCCACGTGCCTGGAACCGACGATGACCTGCGGGATCAATCGAGAGAGCTTCGAGAACTTGGTCGAGAAATATCCGAAGGTCGGGCTGGCAGTGATCCGAAACCTCTCCCTTCGAATCGACCACCTCTCCGGGAAGGTGGGGGCCCTATCCGAGCCGAATTTGGAGGCCCGACTTTACGAGGTCCTGGTTAGCGTCGCGCAGGAGCTTGGCACCCGCGCCTCCGGAGGCTGGACGATAGCCTTCCCGCTGACCCACGAGGAAATCGGCTTCCTCGTGGGCGCTCACCGTGTAAGCGTGACCCGCACGCTCGGGAAACTCCGTGACATGGGGAAGATTCGCACCGCCGGCAAGCTTCTCTTCATCAGCGATTCTGCCGCGGCAAGTTGAATTTCCGGCAAAATCATCACCCAGCCAGCCACCACGCATCCTCATTCCCTATTGGTTAGCGTCGGCAGATGCGTAGCCCCCTGAGATATGTAAGGTTTGTAGCGTCTGCTACTGACTGTGTTGCCGAGACCTGCTAGGGTGAAGCCGGGTCAGTAAACCGGTCGAGCTTACCGCTTTTACTTATCCCAACAACCCGGGCTGCTTTGCAAGGTCCGGCCATTCAAAGCTTGGAGGCACTATCATGGTAATCATTCCTAAGCACGTTCAGGATTTTCTGCCGGGCAAGCTGGCATGGGTGGCGACAGCCTCCCGTGACGGAGAACCGAACGCCACTCCCAAGGGAACTCTCAAATTGATCGATGAGAATCACGTGCTTTTCGCCGACTTGTTTTCTCTGAAAACCAGAAAAAATCTGCTGGAGAATAGCAAGATTGCCGTCACGGTTGTGGACGCAGCTACGGCCAAGGGCTACCAGCTCAAAGGGACTGCCGAGATCATAACGTCTGGTCCCTTGTTTGAAGATACAAGCAAGCAGCTCAAAGAGTCTCCCAAAGGCTTACCGCCTCTGCACCACGTCGTGAAGATCACAGTGGAGGCAGTTTTCGACCAGTCAGTCGGACCCGATGCAGGCAAGCAAATCGCCTAAATCCGCTCGGCAAGGCCCGGGTGACCCGGTGTTCCCAAGATGGGTAGTACGACCGCAACGCCGGTTCGCAAGCCGGCGCCTACCGCCCCAAATACACCCGGTACTGCTGCTCCAGCACGCCAGCCGCTCGGGCCAACACGAGCTTCGACACGTTGTACTCGTACAGGCTCTCCACCAGGTTGCACTCGGCCGTGGCCAGCGTGGCCTGCGCCGTCACCAGCGGCAGATTGTCGTCCACGCCGGCGTTCACGCGGTCGGTCTCGTCGCTCAACGCCCGCGTCGCCAGGTCGACGTTCGACCGCGCCACATCTACAAGTTGCCAGTTCGCGTTCACGTCCAGCAGCGCCGCGCGCACCTGCTCGTCGATGTGGTTGCGCAGGTCGGCAAGCTGCGCGTTCACGGCGTCCAACTGCGCCTGCGACGCGTCTTCATCGCCGCGCAGCTTCGCCTCGCGAAACAGCGGAATGCTCAGCGTTCCCACGGCCGAGAAGTTGCCGTTTGTGCCCACGCCGTTCACGGTGCTGGTGCCGTAGTAGCTGTTGAAGCTCAGCGTCGGCAGCCGCTGGCTGCGATAGGCCGCGTGAATCGCCTTGTACTCCACCACCTGGTTCTGTAAGTTCTGGTAGTCCAGGCGCGACTTGTATGCGAGGGCCCGCACCTCTTCCGGCGTCTCGGAGGCAAGCTCGCTGTAGGGCGCCGGATCGGTCAGATCAATCGCCTGCCCGGGGTCGATCCCGATCTCGCGCTTGAGCAGGATCAGGTCCTTCGCCTGCTGGTTCTCAGCTGCGATCAGCGCCTGCTGCTGCGCCTGCAGTTGCACACGCGCGCGCAGCTCGTCCAGATTCGACGCCGTGCCGGCTTCGTGCTCGGCGTGAGCGTGGTCTTCGAGCACCTGCGCCTGCGCCACCAGCGCCTGCGCGTTTTCAACCTCGCTCTCATCGGCAATCGCGCGCAGATATGCCGTCGCTACCCGCTGCACCACCTCGCCGCGCGCCGACATCTTGTGGAAATACGAAGACCGCTCCGCCGCGCCCGCCGCCTTCCAACCGGCAATTACCGGGCCGGAAAACAGAATCTCGTTGTATTGGATCTGCCCATCGGTCAGGTCGACGCGCGTGATGTTCGAGAACCCCGCCGGCGCCTGGCCGCCCGAAAACAGCGATCCGGCCTGCTGAAACACCCTGGCACGGAATCCCTCCGCAGCCAGGTCGAACATATGGTAGCCGGTGTCGCCGCTCAGCGCGATGGTGGGCAAAAACTCCTGCAGCGCCTGGTTCTTTTCGCCGTGCAGGAACTTCTCTTCGCTCTCGGCTTCTTTCAGCCCCAGATTGTTTTTGAATCCCCTCTCGACCGCATCGTCAAGCGACAGCTTCAGCGTCTCGCCGATCGCCGGCTGCGCCGTTACACTGCCCCAATACGGATCGGTCGCCGACGTCGGGTTCTGTGCCTGCGCCCGCGCGCCTAAGGCAGCGCCGAGTTGAGCCACAACCAAAATGGCCGCCAGCCCCGCCGCGTCCCATCTGAAGACAAAATAATGCCGTCGATTCACTGCCATCATTCTCTCAGATGAGCCGCGTGACCGCGAGAGGATTCGTGCGCCGCAGGGGGCACAAGACGGTAGTCCCATGGCGTAAGCCTGGGGGGAGGAGATGCGTTATTCCCAATCAGGAGCCCGCATAGCGGGCGAAAGATAGCTGGCGTCAGGCAAAGTGGAGAGCCGCGTCTGCCCAGATCAAGGCTTCTTCGTAGCATCGCTGCAGGGATTTCCCTGTCAGCTCGGGCCTTTCCGCGGTCTGATCGCAGACCCACCAATCGGCGCGCTCATGCCCCTCAAGCCAGCCGAGCAGATTGCGTTCGGGTATCTGCTCCCCCAGCAGCGCCCGGCGGATCTCTTCACGCAGCGGCAGTGAGGGCGCCAGGTCCTTCATGGGCAGGCGAAGCATGGTGGGAAGCAGGCTGAGCAATCCCAACAGGTACTGTTCGGTTTGATTGAGGCCGCAGAATCCCGCGGCGAGCTCGCAGAACTGCGCGCGGACGAATGCCATGCGCAGCAATTCGGGCGGCTGGCCTGCATTCAGCTCGCTGACAATGGCCACCGCCGCCATGCGGCGAAAATTCGCCTCGCCCACCACAATCAGCGCATCGCGCACCGAGCGCACCTCTCGCTGATAGGCCCAGATGGGCGAGTTGGCCAGCCGCAACAATCGGTAGGTGAGCGAAACGTCGTGCTTCACCTGCTGCTCCAGCTTGTACGCGTCGACCGTCTCGCCCTGCAGCAGCCGCAGGATCTCCAATTGCGACAGACGGTTGGCGGGCACCTCGTGGTTTTCCATGAGCACCGGCCGGTAGAAGTAGTAGCCCTGCATGAGCGTGAAGCCCTCATCGCACGCCTTCAGGTACTCCTCCTGCGTTTCCACCTTCTCCGCAAGAAGCGCCACCGTTGTCCCCTTCAGCCGATGCAGCAACTCTCGCCGCTCCTCCTCGCCCGAGATGACAAAATCCACCTTGATATAGTCGGCAAGCTCTACCAGCCGCTCCATGCCCGGCATCCACACAAAGTCGTCCAGCGCCAGCCTGTAGCCGGCGATCTTAAGATCGCGGCAGGCTTTGATCACTTCGTCTGTGGGCGCAACGGTCTCCAGAACCTCAAGCACTGTCGTGCGCGAAGGAAGGATATGGATCAGGTCGCTGGTCAGGGTGTTTTCAGTGCAGTTGATAAATGCCGGCAGCCCGCTGGTTAGCCGCGCCAAGCCGAAGAGCACAGTGTTGTCGATCATGGTGCGACTGGCCCGTTCGCCATCGCCGGAAAACACGGCGTTGGGCCCGTTGCGGAAGAGAAGCTCGTAGGCGTGGACCCTTCCGCGCAGGTCCATGATCGGCTGCCGGGCCACATAGCGAATGTTGGTTCCAGCTTCGGGATCTCCGGCCCCCAGGCCCTCGAACACTGATACGGCGGCGCTCATGCGCACCTCTGTTGCCCTTATCGGCAACGCACCGCCGAGACTAAAGGGAATCGCCTGGGACTTTCGTGGCAGCCACGTCCGTGGATCTGCCGTGCCACGGCAATAGGCCAGCCGTTCTTTTGAAATCTGCGCTCCGGGGCGCGCCTCTTGTTCCCTCGTCCCCTTGGTCCCTCGTTCCCCCGTTTCTTCAACCACCCATGAACATGCCGCCGTTCACGTCCAGCACGTGCCCGGTAATGTATGACGCCGCATCCGAGGCCAGGAACTTCACCGCCTGCGCCACATCCTGCGGCGTTCCCCGCCGTCCCAGCGG
>CAWHUK010000034.1:0-17526 GCA_963832535.1 uncultured Acidobacteriota bacterium | reverse complement strand
CCGGGCCCAGCACGCTGCTTGCGCCAATGGCCATTCCGCCGGCGAAACGGGCGGCAAGCAGCATGGGCCAGCCGATGGAGAATGTAGCGGCCAGCGTTGCGCACAAATACACCGCGGCAGCCACGCGCAGCGCAGCCCGCGTGCCTATCCTTTGGCCAATGACACCGGCGCAGAAGCAACCCAGGATGTTGCCCACCGGCGAAGCCGCCACGGTTAAGCCGATACCTTCCGGATTGAGGCGATAAAGCTTCGTTACTGTATCGATGATTCCGGAGATGACAACGGTATCGAATCCGTAGAGAAGCCCGCCCAGGGCGCCTGTGAGGGTTGCCTTGATCAGCTTGGCGTTAGGCCGCATCGTCCTTCCCGCTCCAATTCATGCTACAGGCTGGCGGCGAAGGCAGCAAACCGGAAGAATGCAAATCCGGCGAGTGACAAAAGTCGCTGCCGCGCCGGGAGCTAAGGTCTAGCTTTGAACCATCAGGAGGTTTTTCATCATGATCGAGTCCGCATCCACGCTTCGCTCCATCGCCCTGGAGAAGCCCGCTACCATTCGCGTCTTTGAGCGCTTCCATTTGGACTATTGTTGTGGAGGCAACCGGCCGCTGGCCGAGGCTTGCGCCGAGAAAGGCATCGCCACGGAAGAAGTGGTGGCCGCGCTGGCCGAGGCCACCGGAAGCCAAACCGCCGAGCAAGACTTCTAGAGGCCACGCTCACCGCGTTGATCCAGCACATTGTGCACACTCACCACGCCTATGTCCGCAGCGAGCTGCCGCAACTGCAGTCCATGGCGGAGCGCGTGGCAGAGAAGCACGGTCCCGCGCACCCTGAACCGCTTCAATCCAACGCAATCTGGCGCAACTGGCCGATGAGCTGAACTTTCACCTCAACAAGGAAGAACGCATTCTCTTCCCCTACATTGAAGGCCTGGAGCGAAGCCATAACCAGGATGCCGCGCCCCCCAGCGCCTGTTTCGGTTCAGTCGAGGGTCCCATCCAGGTTATGATCAACGAGCATGAAGGCGCCGCCACACTGCTCGGCGAGATGCGCGCAGCCACGCATGGCTTTGTTCCGTGGCCGGAGGCTTGTCCTACGACGGTGGGCCTTTACTATGGCTTGGACGCCTTCGAGCGCGATCTGCACCGGCATGTGCATCTGGAAAACAACCTGCTCTTCCCGCGCGCTATCGCGCTGGAGCGTGAGGTCTTGGCGGCGCAGTAGCTTGAGCTGAATCTATCCGCTGCAGCTGGCCTGTGGGAAGGCCTTCGCTTGCGACGTTGAGCCGCAAACCTTGGGCACTCTTCAATCGCTCTCCGAATATGCGTATAATCACGGGATCAACAAGATTCTTGAAAATCGTGGCCCAGGCGAGAATTGCCTGGCTTTCCTCCGGCGGTTTGTGCGCAGCAGACGCGCATCCGTTGGGTTGGTTCAGGTTTCCGGAATCGGAGGAGAACTGCCATGATGCATGGAATACGCAGGGCGATGAAATCCTGCCTGGCGTGTGTGGGGCTGATGAGCTTGGCGGTAGCCCTGAGCGCGCAAACGGCGAGCGCGCAAACGCAGAGTTGGCAAACCTACAGCTATTCCGCGGATGGGTTCAGCGTCTCGTTTCCGGCGCAGCCGCAGGATTCGAAGCAGGACGTGCCGACCGACGCCGGCACTTTCGAGTTGCGCGGCTACACCGCGACGGTAGGGCCCTCGGCGTTGTACATCGGCGTTTGCGACTACGGCGCGGCGGTCAGCGGGCGCGATCCGCAGACGGTCCTCAATGGGGCACAGCAGGGCGCCTTGAATAACACGCAGGCGCACCTGATCAGCAGCAGCAAGGTTACACTGGGCACATACCCCGGCCTGGCGTTTGAGGCCGAGAACCAAACGTTGCATTTCTCTGCCCGCATCTACCTTGTGGGAACCACGATGTACCAGGCACTGGTGGCCAGCCCGCTAGGGCAGCCGTATGCCGATACGGTGCGCTTTTTAGACTCGTTCCAGTTGATCGCGCGCACGACACCTTAGAGCAAGTTGGCGCGCCCAAACGGCATTCTTCCGATGCGGCTGATGGTGGCCGGCGTAGGCAGCGTGGGAATCATCCGGTCCGATTCAAGGAGCGCCGTGGAAAGCCCGGTCTCGGCCTGCCAGCCGGGAAAGCGTGAGCCGCTTGCCGGTTGGTAAGTCTGTGAGCCGGTTTAAGCAAAACATCCAGCACATGCAGCGCGAACCAGACCGGCAATGGTAATCTTGAAGGAGCGGCCTAAGTACGGGCGGCTGCAACAACGCACTGATCCCCGAACCACCTCGAAGAAGAGTACATGGGCCGCAATCATGCGACGGGTCTTCCTCGCCGCATCTTGAAGAAAGGCAATCATCCCCATGAGCACTTTTCCCATTTACAGGTTTATTCCCAGGTTGTATCAGGGTCTTCGCACCGCGATGCCGGCCGCGGCGTTGGGCGCCATCGCGGTTTGTGCCGCGCAGAGCAAGCCGGCTGTGCCTGCGCCCGCAAACCCTGCGCCCGATGTGCTGGTGCTGAGCAACGGCGACACGCTGCACGGCAAGTTTGTGAGCGAGACGGCGGGCAAAGTCACATTTCATAGCGATCCGCTGGGAGACATCTCTATTTCCTGGGACAAAATCAAGGAGCTGCACGCGACGGAGAGATTCGGCGTGCTGAATTCAAACGTGAAGCCGCGCGGCAAACGGAGCGCAGGGCAAATTCCGGTGGGCACGCTGGACGTAGCGAACAAGGCGGTGACAGTGCGCCCTGCGAATGCCGAGGCCGGTGCGCCGATTCCGGTCACGGATGCACAGTACATCATCGACGAGGCGGCGCTGAACAAGCAGGTCTATCACCAGCCGGGTTTCTTTTCAGGATGGAGCGGCCCCGCGACGGCGGGAGCCACTCTGGTGACCGCGACCGAGAACCAGTACACATTTTCCGGCGCGGCGAACTTGGTGCGCGTAGTGCCAACGGTCACCTGGCTCAATCCGCGCGACCGCACCTCGATAGGTTTCAGCGGATCGTCCGGAAAGATTACCGAACCGGGGTACACGATTCCGGCCTCCGGTACAACACCGGCAACAACCGTGGCGGCCGTGACCACAAAAACCGCGATCTATCATGCGGGCGCCGAGCGCGACGAGTATATTTCGGCGCGCCTGTTTGCTCTCGGCCAAGCAGCATTCGACCATAACTATTCACAAAACCTCGCGCTGCAGCAAATCTACGGTGGCGGCATGGGATGGACGGCGATCAAAACGCCAAAACAGGAGCTGGACATAAAGGCGACGATGCAGTATGAAGTGCAGCAGTTCCTCGGCACTCCTGCCACGGCCTCAAATCCCACTCCGCCTCCGCCCAGCCCCACCATGAACCTGGTTGGTTCCACCTTCTCGGCGAATTATGCGCTGCAGATGAAGCGGCTCACCTACACGCAAAGCCTCGCGTTTATTCCTTCGTACAACGATTCGCGCGCCTACTCGGCCACAGAGACGGATACAATTACGTTTCCCACGTACAAGAGGCTCAGCTTCACGGTGGGCACATTGGACAGCTATCTCAATGACACGCCGGTTTCGGAGCCGCCCACAAAACCGAACTCGTTCCAGTTCACGATGGGAGTGACTTACGCAATCAAATCGAAGTACTGAATCTGCGCCGCAGCCGTATGCAGCGGCGTTTGCGGCAGACAGAAAAAGCCCGGACCTTTTCGAGTCCGGGCCTTTTGTTATGAAGCTGCCTATGCAGCGCGCTCAAGCGGCAGCGCGTCATCTCCTCACCTGCAGACTCGGGTGTGTGGTGTGCGTAATGCCTCCGCCCGTACCGGTGATCGTGATGGGATACGTGCCGGTCTTGGTGGTTCTGGATGACCGTCAGCGTATATCTCGACGTGCCGGAACCCGGCGCTTTGATCGAGGTCGGGCTGAAGCTCCCGGTCACTCCCGTCGGAAGGCCCGAAGCAGAAAGCGCAATCGCCGAGCTAAATCCGCCGGAGACCGTGGTGGTCACGGTGACATATCCGCTCTGCCCCTGATTGAGGGACCCCGAACTGGGCGAAACGGAGATGGTGAAGGCCGGTGTTGCCGGAGCGGTGACCGTGAGCGAAACCGTCGTGGTTTCCATGGTGCTGCCGGAGGTTCCGGTGACGGTGATGGTGTAGGCGCCGGTTGCCGCCGTATGAGCGCGACGCTGATCGACATCGTCGAGGTTCCGGCTCCCGTGATCGAAGTCGGGTTGAAGGTGACGGTCACGCCCGTGGGCGCACCCGTCGCCGTCAGTGCGATGGCCGAATCGAATCCGCCGCTCACCGTGCTGGTGATGGTGGAAGCGCTGGCGTTGGATCCGCCCTGCACGATAGAGACTGAGCCGGGCGAAGCGGAGAGGCTGTAGCCGGGAGTTGTGGAGATCCCGGCCAGCGCGGTCAGGAGGTTGGTTCCATTGGGGCTGCCCCAGCCGGTGGCCAGATCGTAACCGGTTGTGGCCGAATAACCATTGCTGCCGCTGGTGATGTCGTGGAAGTCGGTGTCGTAGCTCGAGCCCCCGCCAATCGTATAGAGCGTGGGATTGATGAAGCCCAGCGTCTTGTTGCCGTTGGCCACCGCCTGCTGGTTGGCGAGCGCCAGGTAGCCGGCCCACAGCGGCGCGGCAAAGCTGGTGCCGCCGTATTCGTTGGCCGTGCAGGTGGTCTGGTCGGCGCACACGTAATAGGTGAAGTTGGCGTTGGCTGAAACGTCAGGGCCGTTGCGATAGCGTCTGCGAGCAACTGGCGCAGCCGGCCGCCGCGGTCGTTTGCCACGAAGGAATCGCGATACTTATGCGGCGAAATGCCGCCGCCGCTGTCGGACCAGGCGGTCTCAGAGGCCCAGGGTCCGGCCGCGCTGCTTGTGGTCAGGTCCGTTCCGCCTACCGACGTTACATACACATCGTCGGCCGGGAAAATCTCTGAAGCCGTTCCCGGACGTCGTCCACTTCTTGTTGTCGCCGGCCGCCTGGAAGAGATTCTGGCCCTGCGCCGCGAACTCCTCGAAGTAGGGATTGTCGGTGTTCGGGTCCGCCGGGTACCAGGTCCACGAGGAGCTCAACTGCGCGCTACAGCGGAGTGTGCGTCGCCATGGAATTGAAGATCGCGGCGTCGGTCGAGCCCACGAACATGACCAGGCTGGACAAGCCGGGCGCCATGCCCAGCGCCTGCGTCATGTCCAGCGTCTGCTCGGTGTCGTCGCAGTCCCGCCTCCGGGATATCGACGCAGCTCGTGCTGGTGCCGTCGGTGGAGAGCAGAGTAATCGGAACGTTATTCGTTTGCTTGGCGTTCGTGTAGTAAGTGGTCAGATCGGCAAGATCGGTGCCGTAATACTCAAGCAAGCCGAGCGACTGGCCGGAGCCGGTGAGCGTTCCGCCGTAGTATGCCGCGCGCATGTCGCTGCCCAAAAACGATGCCGAGGGGCCGGAGCCGGTGGTGGCGCCGGACCTGGACCCGGAGCTTTCCGGGTTTTTCGTCAGGCCCGCGGGATGCGGAATGGAAAAGTTATCCAGCCCGGAGATGTGCCACAGCGCAAACGACAGGCCCGTGGCGGGCTCGCGGTCCGGCGCGTAGAACGTGCGGTTCTCCGTGGGGTGCTGATAGACGCCGAGCTTCACATGAAAGGCGCTCTGAATGTTCGCCACAGTCCCCGACATCTGCACATTGAGGCGATTCGGGGAGGTGTCTACCACGGTGAGCCCGTTCTCTTTGGCAAAATTGATGACAGCGTCGTAGTCCTGCTGCGTGGGTCCAAACTGCCCGGTGAACTGTTCCACCGTGAGGAACTGCCGGTACGACGGGCTGGTGGGATCGTAGAGATTCTCAAGGAGCTGATCCAACTGGTCCTGGTTGCGCAGCGGCAACGTGATCACGAGGCGCAAAGTCTGTGTTGCTGAAAGCGGGCCAAGCGACCGTGCGGTTCCGTCCTGCGTGGCCGAGCGCACATGATGTGTCAACACAGATTGTGCCTGGCCAATGCCAAGAGCAATTGATAGAAGAGCGCTGATCGGGAACAGGTATCTCCCCGCGATTCGCATCATGTTTTCTCCTTTTTTTCTGGGGGCAAGAATGGCTGGGACCCCGGGACAAACCCCCATGCCCTAGAATTCTGGGGCAACGGAGCAGACCCTGTCTACAGAAATCTGTGTGTTAAGAGTCTTTGTTGCTATTACCTTCGTCTTTGCTGCCATTACTTTCGGGGGATATGGGCAGAATTTCCGAACTCGGTGCCGTGCCCAGGCGCCATCCATGAATGGCAAATGAAATTCCGCGGCCCCCGACGGAGTTGTCCACCGCTGCAGCCCCTGTGAGCCCGGCCCCCTGGCTGCTACACTCGCCCTTTCAGGGATTTCAGCCAGCTTACAGCGCTTATCCGGAGGCTTTCTGTGCCCGACTTTCAACCATTTGTCCCGCCCGGTGAAACCCGGCCCGAGTTCACGCTACGCGCCCTTCTGCTGGGCTCGTTCTTCGGTCTCGTCTTCGGCGCCGTTACCGTGTACGTGGGCCTGCGCGCCGGACTCACCGTGGCCGCCTCCATTCCTATCGCGGTGCTCTCCATCAGCATTCTTCGCGCCTTCGGCCGCGCCTCCATCCTTGAAAACAACATTGTCCAAACCACCGGCAACGCCGGCCAGTCCATTGCCTCCGGAGTCATCTTCACGCTGCCGGCGCTCGTCTTTCTCGGCTTCGATCTCGAATACTCGCGCATCTTCATGCTCGCGCTCATCGGCGGATGGCTCGGCGTGCTGTTCATGATTCCGCTGCGCCGCCAGCTCATCGTGCAGGAGCACGGCGCGCTGCCTTATCCCGAAGGCACGGCCTGCGCCGATGTGCTCATCGCCGGCGAGCGCGGAGGCTCTCTTGCCAGCCGCGTCTTTCTCGGCCTCGGCCTGGGCGGCGTCTACACCTTCTTCCAGAACAAGAACCTCTTCGGCGCCTGGCCGGGCGAGCCGGAGTACCGGCCGGACTTCGGCCCGCAGCATGTAATGAAGGGCGCGTCCATCTACGCCGACGCCACATCGGAGTATCTTGGCGTCGGCTACATCATCGGGCCGCGCGTCGCGGGTATCATTTTTGCCGGCGGCGTCTTTTCCTGGCTCGTGGTCATGCCGCTCATCTACTTCTTTGGAAAGGATCTTGGGGCTTCCCGTCTACCCCGGCCTGATTCCCATTGCACAAATGGAGCCCATCGACCTTTGGGCTACCTACATTAAGCCGATGGGCGCGGGCGCGGTGGCCGCGGCCGGGCTCATCACGCTCATCAAGACGCTGCCCACCATCTTCAGCGCGCTCACTGCCGGCTTCAAAACCATGCGCCCCGGTGCGGCTGCGCAGGCCAAACCCATCCGCACGGAGAACGATCTCTCCATGCGCGTGGTGATCGTCGGCTCGCTGCTCATCGTGGCCTGCATGTTTCTCTTCCTCGAGTTCAAGCCCGTCCCCGGCGCCTTTGTCGGCTGGGCCGCGAACCTTGCCGCCTCGCTGCTGGTCGTCGTCTTCGGATTTCTCTTCGTCACCGTCAGTTCGCGCATCGTGGGCCTCGTCGGCTCCTCGGCCAGCCCGGTCTCCGGAATGACCATCGCGACTCTGATGGCGACCGCGGCCATCTTTCTTGTGCAGGGCTGGACGGCGCCGGCCTTTGGCGCGCTCGCCATCACCATCGGCGGCGTGGTCTGCATCGCCGCCTCCAATGCGGGCGACACCTCGCAGGACCTGAAGACCGGCTACATCGTCGGCTCCACGCCGCGCCTGCAGCAGATTGCGCTCATGATCGGCGTCGTGGTCTCCACTGTCGTCATCGGCTTCACGCTCAACCTGATGAACACCGGCCTGCAGGAGTTCCACGCCACTGCGCAGCCCTGGGACATCCACGCTGCCGCATCCCGGCGTCACCGTTCAATCAGACACCCGCAGCCTGCCCGCCCAGTTTCGCGTGACCAACGGCGACAACTCCGTAACCACCCACCAGAAGTCCGAGTACATTCTGCTGAACGCCATCGGATCGACCGAACTGCAGGACGGCAAGTACCTCTACTCGCCCGCCACCGGCCGCATTGAGGTGCATTGGATTCAGGGCATCGGCAGCGCCGCCGCACCCGCCCCGCAGGCGCGACTGATGGCTACCGTCATCAACGGAATCCTGAGCCGCAAGCTACCCTGGGGACTGGTGCTGCTCGGCGTCTCGCTCGTCATCGCCGTCGAACTGCTCGGCGTCCGCTCGCTGCCCTTCGCGGTGGGCGCGTATCTGCCCATCGGCACCACTCTGCCCATCTTTGTGGGCGGCGTGGTGCGCTGGCTCGTCGATCAGGCGGCCAAGCGCGGCGGCGAAGCCGCGGAGTCGGAAAGCGAAATCTCGCCCGGCTCGCTTTTTGCGTCCGGCCTCATCGCCGCCGGTGGCATTGTCGGCCTATGCGGCGTTGCCCTCAAAGCCTACGAAGCCACCGTCGGCAAAGGCGACATCCTCAACTTCCCGCACACCTTCTTCGATCACACCGGCGTCTCGGTGGCAGCCTTCGCGCTGCTCGCGTTTTCGCTGTATTACTTTGCCAGGAAGCCGCTGAAGAAATAGGCGATCACCTACAGTTGCGCGCATCATGAAGCATCGGAGGCCCTTGCGAGAAGGCGCTTCTTCCTATCGTGCTAAAGTAAGAACGCGGAGTAGCGCATGAAGTCCAAACAGAAATTCACCGTCCTAATCGAGAAAGACGAAGAGGGCTATTTCGTAGCCACCGTTCCTGCCCTGCGCGGCTGCCACACGCAAGCCAAGAGCCTCGACACGCTGATGAAGCGCGTGCGCGAGGTCATCGCCCTCTGCCTCGAAGAAGAAAAGAGCCATCCGGGCGCGCTCGAACTCGTCGGCATCCAGCAAGTCACGGTATGATGCGGCTCCCACGCCTCAAGGGAAGGGAACTTGTCCGCGCTCTCGGGCGGGCTGGTTTCGTAGTAGAGCGGACCCGTGGCAGCCACGTATTCCTCAAGCACGAGGACGGTAGGACCACGGTCGTTCCAATCCATTCGGGAGAAACAATCGGTCCCGGCCTGCTGCGAGCAATCCTGCGCGACGTGGAATTGTCTCAAGATGACCTGGCGGACATGCTTTAAGTGGCTTGTCTCTTCGGTGTCGCCCTTCGCCGGCCTACCCGCTGTATTACCTCGCCCGCAAGCCGCTGAAAAAGTGAGCTCTCACGCCGTAGTGGTACTATTCTCGAAAACCAGCTAAATGATCGAGGGGGTACGATGGCGATACGAAAGAAGCAACCCGCGCCCGCTGCTCTGCAACCCGCTGCCACGCAAAAACGGCGAACAATCGAGAGCCCTCTCGTCTTCATCAGTCACGACAGCCGGGACGCAGACCTGGCGGAGGCATTCGCCAACTTGTTGACGGACGCGAGTGGAGGAATTTTGAAGTCGTTTCGTTCGTCGGACCGTAAAGGGACTGCGGGAATTGAGTACGGTCAAGAGTGGTATCGAGCGATTATGCAAAAGCTCGACGACGCCACGGATGTTGTGGCTCTTCTCACATCCCGCAGCATCAATCGGCCTTGGATTTTGTATGAGACGGGTGTTGCGAAAGGGAAGCTTAACGCGAATGAGAGCGTCTCAGGAATAGCCCTTGGAGTGACCCTCGACGAGGCGGCAACCGGGCCGTTCGCGCAATTCCAGAATTCTCCGGATGAGGAAGATGCGATCACAGGTCTGGTGCTTCAACTAATCCGGCGTCATCCGCAGGCGGCACCGAGGGAGGAGGCAGTCCGACGTCAGGTCAAGGCGTTCAGGGAAATCGTTGCCAAGCTCCTGAAGGACCGCAAACCCGAGACAGCGCAGCCCGCAGCCCGTGCAGATGAAACCTCAGTCGCCAAGTTCTTCGAGGAAATTAAGCTGCTCATTGCGGACGTTCCGGAGCGTATCGCTGGGCAGTTGGGGACCGATCCACAAATGCGCCGCATGAAACGCCGCAGGCGATTCCACCCGATGATGTTTGAGGAAATCTTTCATCACCCAATGTGGAAGGAATCGCCAGATGCGGCCGGCATCTCCATTCTCGTTGCGTTCAGCTTGCTGCGCGACGACTATCCGTGGCTTTACGAGCTTGGCGCCGATCTTTACCACGCAATCGAAGGTGGGGATCAACGGGAAATCGACCGCGTCAAGAAAACACTGCTCAATACAGTAGAGATGACAACGCACGGACCCTTTATGTTCGAGATTATGGGCGGCCCGGAAGACGAGGAAGCATTCATGTTTTTGCGCCACTTTGTTCACGAGATAGATCGGTTCATCTCTAGGGCAAAGCGATTCAAAGAGCGCGCGCCGAGCGCACAAGCGAAAAAATAGTCAAGGAAAGCAGCTGAGGCTGCGTGCCAAATCCGTTGCGTACGCTGCGGCGGCTAGGGGATGAGAGCACGGAGCCCCTACGCCACCACCCGCAGCCGCACGCCCTCCCGCTCCTGCAGACAGGCGATGATGTTGAACAGGTTCGCCGCCGTTGGGTTTCCCTTCGGCCCGAACATCTGGTGCAGCGTCTTTACGTGAATTCCTGTTTTCTCAGCCAGCTCCGGAAATCCCAGCGTCGCGTTGATATAGTCGCGCAGAATCTCGCGGCCCAGCGCAGCTTCTCCGGCCAGCAGCGCCTCGATTGCATCGCGCAAAGATCCGCGGCGAAAATCCTCGTCGCTGCGCATGCGCGCCTGCACCGTCTCTCGAAAATCCCGCGTCAACGCCATGGCTCGCTCCTCTTTTGCCGTTTGTAATCCTGCCAATACCGCTTTGCTAACTCGATATCGTCCTGCTGCCGCTGCTTGATGCCGCCGCAAAGGAGTATGACGATCTGATCGCCGTCTTTTCCGAAATATAAGCGGTAGCCAGGACCAAAATCGATCCTGCACTCGAACACTCCGCTCCCTACGCCTTTCACGTTCGAGAAATTCTCAAGCCCGATACGATAGAGCGCGGTCCTCACCCGTCGGGCTGCTTCGGAATTGAGCTTCCTAAACCAATCACCGAACAGACTGCGACCATCCGGCAACACGTACTCGCGGATGTCGATCATCTGGATAATGGTAACATATGTTTTCCCATTAAGGCAAACGCCGGACGCCCAACGTCTCGATTCTGAGACATGGGAAAGCACAGCCCCTCACGCCACAAGAGAGACTTCGCCATGCCGGCCCCGTGCCGGTTTAACACTGATCTCCACGTCCTGACCCAACGCCGTCAAAAAATCCATCAGCCGCTCGACCGAAAACGATCCCGCGCGGTTGCGCATCAGCGCCGAGACGTGCGGCTGCCTGATGCCCAGGATCTTTCCTGCCTCAATTTGCGTCAGGCCGCGCTTGCGAATAATGCGGTAGATCGCGAGCGTGAGCCGGGTCTTCAACAGTTCCTGTTCCGGGTGAGGGAAACCAAGATCGGCAAAGACGTTCCCGCTGCTCTTTTCTGCCCTGATGGCGCTCTTCGCTTTCGCAATCATGCTAATTCTGCCCCTCTCTGCGTAGCCTGGCGGCATCGGCCAGGCGGCGCTTGATCAGCTCGATCTCCTGTTTGGGCGTTGCAATACCGCGCTTCGACTTCTTTTGGAAGGCATGCAGCACATACACTGCCTCAGCAAAACGAATGGTGTAAACAGCCCGCCACGTGCCGCGCTGATCCTCTGACACAATCTCCATCACCGAAGCTCCGCCAAAGCCTTTCAGTGGTTTTGCCGCCGGATCGGGTTCACCCTGCTGTGCGGCGTATAGGGCCACGCCGATTTCGCGTCTGGCCTGTCGGGGAGACGCTCGCAAATCTCTCCGGCTGGAGCCGAGCCATACGAGCGAGCGCGCCGATACGTTCACATATATAAAAATACGTCTATTTGTATGTTTCTGTAAAGCCGGCGCCCCAAGATCACGCCACCACCCGCAGCCGCACGCCCTCCTGCTCCTGCAGGCAGGCGATGATATTGAACAGGTTCGCAGCCGTCGGATTCCCCTTCGGCCCGAACATCTGGTGCAGCGTTAATGCCGGTCTTCCGAGCGAGGGCGGGAAAGCCTGCCATGGCGTTGATTCAACCGCGCATTGTGTGTATGATGATTGATGTTTGATGCTGGAAAGGGGATCCGATGCGGACCACACTGTCGATCGATGACGACGTTTTGGCTGCCGCCAAGGAAATGGCCGCTACCGAGCGGAAGAGCGTCGGCGAGGTGATCAGCGCGCTGGCCCGCAATGGTTTGCGCCCCGCTTCCACTGAGCGGCAATACCGCAACGGAATTCTGCTGCTTCCACTTCGCCCCGGCGCTTTCCCTGTCACATCCGAGTTCATTCGCCAGCTTGAAGAAGAGCTGCCGTGACCGCATTCCTGCTCGACGTCAGCGTCCTGATCGCCCTCATCGACCGGCTCCACGTGCAGCACGACCGTGCGCATACATGGTTTGCGGCGACGGGCCATCGGGCGTGGGCCACTTGTCCGCTGACCGAGAACGGCGTCCTGAGAATTGTGAGTCATGCCCGCTACTCAAATTTTCCCGGAACTCCCGCTGCGGTTGTTGAGTCGCTTGAGGTATTGAGGGCATTAGGAGGCCACCAGTTCTGGCCGGACGACATCACCTTGCTCGATCCTCATCGCGTCGACAGCACCCGTCTTCTCAACTCCAGCCAAGTCACCGACAGCTACCTGCTCGCGCTTGCCTGCGCTCACGGCGGCAAGCTGGCCACCTTTGATCGCCATTTGGTTACGGCAGCGGTGGCGAACGGAGCGCAAGCGCTGCATTGCATCATCTGATGCTTTCGCCCGGTCCGCTACAATAAGGGGAAGCCCCTGCCAGCCGGGAACCCGACTCCTTGGTTCGCCAGGAGCATCGACACATTATGCTGCCTGAAAATTTACCTGAAGCTCTAACCTTCGACGATGTGCTGCTGGTGCCCGCCTATAGCGAGGTGGTGCCCGCGCACGTAAGCACGCAAACGCAACTCACGCGCACAATTACGCTGAACGCGCCGCTGATCTCCTCGGCCATGGACACGGTGACGGAGTCGCGCATGGCCATCGCCATGGCGCAACAGGGCGGCATCGGCATTGTGCACCGCAATCTCTCTATCGCGGACCAGGCCGGCGAGATCGACAAGGTGAAGCGGTCGGAGAGCGGCATGATCGTCGATCCGGTGACCATCGCGCCCGACAAGATGATCGGCGACGCGCTCGAAGTGATGCGCCGCTACCGCATCTCCGGCGTGCCGGTGACGCAGGGCAAGCGGCTGGTGGGCATTCTGACCAATCGTGATCTGAGATTCGAGACGCGCACCGATATTCCCGTGGGCGATGTGATGACCAAGGAACATTTGGTCACCGTGCCTGTTGGAACCACGCTGGAAGAAGCCGAACAGATCCTGCACAGGCATCGCATAGAGAAGCTGCTGGTGGTGAACGATCAGTACGAGTTGAAGGGCCTGATCACAGTCAAGGACATCCAGAAGAAGCTGAAGTATCCCAACGCCAGCAAAGACGATCAGGGGCGTTTGCGCGTGGGCGGAGCGATCGGGGCGACGGGAGATTATCTGGAGCGCGCGGCGGAACTGGTGCGCAACCGCGCCGACGCATTGGCTATCGATTCCGCGCATGGGCATTCTTCGCGCGTGCTGGAGGCGGTGCGCGAGGTGAAGAAGCGATTCCCAGGCGTGCCAGTGCTGGCGGGCAACGTGGCCACCTACGAGGGAGCAATGGCGCTGATCGACGCGGGCGCGGATGCCGTCAAGGTGGGCATTGGGCCGGGATCGATTTGCACGACGCGCATGGTCACCGGGGCGGGCATGCCGCAGGTCACGGCCATTGCAGAGGCCTACCGGGCCGCGCGCAATCACGGAATTCCGGTGATTGCCGACGGCGGCATCAAGTATTCCGGCGAAATTACAAAGGCGATCGCCGCCGGCGCCAGCTCGGTGATGATCGGCTCGCTGTTCGCCGGCGTGGATGAGAGCCCCGGCGAGACAATTCTCTATCAGGGACGCAGCTTCAAGAGCTATCGCGGCATGGGCTCGCTGACGGCCATGAGCCAGGGCTCGGGCGAGCGCTACTTCCAGGGCTCGGCTGACATGGCCGAGCCAGAGAACGGGCCGACGGACGTGGTGCAGCGCGAGCGGGCCAATGAAAATCGGCTGGCCAAGTTTGTTCCCGAGGGCATCGAGGGCCGCGTGCCGTATCGCGGGCCGCTGGAGGCGATGGTCTTCCAACTCGTGGGCGGATTGCGCTCCGGCATGGGCTACCTGGGCTGCGGCAGCATCGCGGAACTGCAGGAGAAGGCGAAGTTTGTGCGCATCTCCGGCGCCGGATTGCGCGAGAGCCACGTGCACGATGTGATCATCACCCGCGAGGCGCCAAACTACCATGTCGAATAGCCCGCGGGGACCCCGGCTCTCCACCCCGCGGACTAAGACCTGTCCGCGGGGACCCCGGTTCTGGGTGAGCGCGTGGCTGCCCGTGGCCGTGGGCATCGCGCTCGTCATGTTGGAGTCGACGGAGTATTTCGGCGCGGACCGCACCACACATCCGCTGCGCTGGCTCGTGCAGTTGCTCTTCGGACACCTGGGCGATAACACCTGGAACTTCATTCATCTCTGCATCCGTAAGTCAGGCCATTTTCTCGGCTATGGAGCGCTGGGGCTGGCATGGCTGCGCGCTTGGTGGATGACTTTGCCATGGTCACGATTTCTGTCCGACGGCGCTCTGGCGCTGCTGGGCACGGCGCTGGTGGCCAGTTGGGACGAGTGGCACCAGACCTTCCTGCCCAATCGCACCGGCTCGCCATGGGACGTGCTGCTGGATTGCTGCGGCGCGCTCGTCGTCATGTTGACCATCTACGCTTTTATGCGCCTGTTCCGGCCCAAGCTGCTGGTTCCCCAGGAATTGACAAGCTTTGACTGATCTGAGGCAACCGAGCCATGAAGAGCGTGCCGCAGACGCCCGGTACCTCTGCCCGGCTCCCACCCACGTCGTTCGCGCATCAGAAAGCCGAGCCTAGTTCGGCTGCAACGGGCCGATCCGCGCTCTGCGCTATGGGCCTGCGAGCGATGGCAGGCACCCAAGGGAACGCTCGCGATGCAGTCCCTTCGTGTCCGGGTGCAAAGTCCGGCAAGCCGGAGATCTCTTTGAGGGCAGCGGTATCCCAGCGGCGGAGAAGGCTGTTGACGAGGATGCAGAGATCGGACCGCAAGGTGGCGCGGGCCATGTATTCAGCGTCCAGTCGCCGCTTGGCAGGCAGCACCACAGCGTGAACGTACCCATTCAAATGCTCTTTGGCCACGCGAGCAAGAACTCTCTCCTCGCGAGCAAAGACGGTTGTCGCCATGCCGGTGACTCCCGGACGGCAAGGCAGATCGAGGGTTTCATATTCCGGCAATTTGGGGCGTGGACCGACCAGGCTCATATGCCCGCCCAACACATTGGCAAGCTGTGGCAGCTCATCCAGCTTCCAACGGCGCAGGAAAGCGCCTATGGGCGTGAGGCACCGATGGTGGGTTGCGGCGTTCGGATCGTGCGCCATTTCGGTAAGGTGGATGAGGGTGCGGAACTTGAGTATGGTAAAGGTCCGGCCGTAACGGCCCATGCGTTTCTGCAGGAACAGCACCGGACCCGGCGAGGTGACGCGCACAGCCGCGGCGATCGCCAGCATGAGCGGGAGCACCACAGGCAGCGCCAACAGAACACAGGCGCAGTCGAAGAGGCGCTTGGCCGCTGAGCGCGACCAGGGGCTCAGGCCCTTCCAGGCGGTGCGCGCGGGCGCCTGCTCCTGGAACGCGGCTGTTTCTTCCCGTCCGATCTGTTTCAGGAATGAAGAGGTTTCTGTAGAAATGAAACTTTGATGGTCCAACAACTCAGCGCTCAAGCCGCTCCTCCCAGGAAATGGAAGTGATCGATTCGCAGCAGAGCTGAAGGAGTTGCAACACCAAGCCGCCGGCGGAATTGCGGTGAATACGATCACCGCTTGTTCTGCGCTAAGGCTTGCAGGTTAACATAAAATCTTTTCTTCTACTTTCACGACGGTTGCGCTTAGGCACAAGCTACGGGTAGAAGGGAACAATCGCAGTCAACTGGGTAGTGGAAACACTATAGCACAGGATTGAATCGCCTTTCACCCTATTGGAGCTTCAGTAACGCTCGACCCCCAGGGTTTCGGCTGCCCTCAATGATTTGGGCGCGCTTCGCACCGGTGGC
Source organism: uncultured Acidobacteriota bacterium (assembly GCA_963832535.1). Lineage (GTDB taxonomy): Bacteria > Acidobacteriota > Terriglobia > Terriglobales > Acidobacteriaceae > Telmatobacter. The sequence continues at coordinate 1,316 of CAWHUK010000034.1, read as the reverse complement.
CGCACGAATAGCAGGATGACAAATCCCAGGAAACAACAAAGGAAACACGAGTAGAACGCCAAAGCGTAGCTGTGGAAGTGGTCGTATGCATATCCGGCTCCATAGGACGCGATGGCCCCAAGGGTGAAGCCGGCCGCGCTAATAAAACCGACGAGAGAGGCGTAAGGCTTATTCCCAAACCAGTTGGCAAAGAGCGCCAAGGTGCTTGGACTAGCGGCTCCAATGCCCAGTCCCAGGAACACCGGATATAAGTACAGGTTGGCCGTACTGCTTGCTTTTAGCACCATCAGCAGGCCGATCCCTTCAGCCAGCAGCGACACTGCCAGAATAAGCCGCGGCTCGATATAGTCGCCGATCGCCCCGACGAGCAACATCCCGCATAGGGTCAAAAACGCAAATAGCGAAAGAGAAGACGCAATTTGCTCCGGAGAAAGCCCCAAGTCTCGCAGGTGCAATACTCCGTGAGCCCCAAACAGCGTGAACCCAGCGCCGAATCCCAAACCGGAGACTATTATCCACCACAAAGCGGGCGTGCGCAGCGCCTCGGCCAGCGTCCAATCCTCGCTGGTGCGAAAGACCGTCCGGCGATTGCCGGAAGCGGCTGGGGCGGCCTCATCCGCGGCGCCTGCGTCGCCATCCGGCAACTGGCCTAAGTCGGCCGGCCATTCCTTAACGAACAACGCGGTGAGCAACGCTGCCGCCGCTGCCAGCGCAGCGCACAGCCACCAAGCGATCCGCCAGTTTCCGTGAGAGGATTGAATCAGATAGATCAGCACGGGTGGGGCCACAATGGCGCCTGAGGCGGCAGCGGTCGACATAAGCGAGATAGCACGCGCCTTCCGTTTCACAAACCATCGGCTGATTCCGGCCGCGGCGGGGAGTATGGCCCCCGGTGATCGAGCCCAAACCGATCAGAACACCGAAGACAGCTATAAGTTGCGCACCGGTATGGACAAACAGGGCCATGATAATGGAGCCCGCCAGCAAGAACAGGCTCCCGACCAACAGCGTAAACCGGACGCCTTTCTTGTTGACAATAAGAGCCACCAAAGGCGCGAGCAGCCCGACCATCCAAGTAAAAATCGCAAAGGCAAGTCCTACAGTAGTGCGGCTGAGGTGCAGATCCGACGCCATATAAGCATTGGCGATGCTGCCTCCGGCCATGGGAAACCCCATGTTAGCAAACAGAATAAGCCACAAGACCACCACTAACTTCCATCCGTAAAACGAGGCTTGAGTCTTCATCTGCTTTCCTGTGCCCTGACCATGTAGCCTTCTTATTCCACTTACTGGCTTAATTACTGGATATCCCGGAG
>CAWHUK010000033.1:0-56675 GCA_963832535.1 uncultured Acidobacteriota bacterium | reverse complement strand
CCCTTCATGTAGAAGGCCTGCTCGGGAATATCGTCGTGCTTGCCCTCGATGATTTCCTTGAAGCGCGCGCACCGTGTCGGCGATCTTCACGTACGCGCCGGGAATGCCGGTGAACTGCTCGGCCACGTGGAAGGGCTGCGAGAGGAACTTCTGCACCTTGCGCGCGCGAGCCACGGTGAGCTTGTCGTCTTCGGAAAGTTCGTCGATGCCCAGGATGGCGATGATGTCCTGCAGATCCTTGTACCGCTGCAGAATGCGCTTGACGCCCTGCGCCACGTCGTAGTGCTCCTGGCCGACGACGCGCGCGGTGAGAATGCGCGAGGTGGAGGCCAGCGGATCGACGGCCGGATAGATGCCGAGCTCCGAGAGCGGGCGGGAGAGCACGGTGGTGGCGTCCAGGTGAGCGAAGGTGGTGGCCGGCGCGGGATCGGTCAAATCGTCGGCGGGCACGTAGACGGCCTGCACCGAGGTGACCGACCCCTTGCTGGTGGAGGTGATGCGCTCCTGCAGCTCGCCCATCTCGGTGGCCAGGTTGGGCTGGTAGCCCACGGCCGAGGGCATGCGGCCCAGCAGCGTGGAAACCTCGGAGCCGGCCTGCGTAAAGCGGAAGATGTTGTCGATGAAGAGCAGCGTGTCGGAGCCTTCCACGTCGCGGAAGTACTCGGCGACGGTGAGCGCGCTCAGGGCCACGCGCAGGCGCGCTCCGGGCGGCTCGGTCATCTGGCCGTAGACCAGGGCGCACTTCGAGTCCTGCCAGTCGCCGGGCTTGATGACGCCGGACTCGGTCATTTCCAGCCACAGGTCGTTGCCCTCGCGGGTGCGCTCGCCCACGCCGCCAAAGACGGAGTAGCCGCCGTGGTTCTTGGCCACGTTGTTGATGAGTTCCATGATGACGACGGTCTTGCCCACGCCGGCGCCGCCGAAGAGGCCGATCTTGCCGCCCTTGAGGAAGGGCTGGATGAGGTCGATGACCTTGATGCCGGTCTCGAACATCTCCTCGTGCGTGGACTGCTCGTCGAAGAGCGGCGCGGGGCGGTGAATGGGCATGCGCTGCTTTTCGCCGATGGGGCCGAGCTCGTCCACCGGCTCGCCGATCACGTTGATCACGCGGCCCAGCGTCTCCTTGCCCACGGGCATGCGGATGGGGCCGCCCAGGTCGATGGCCTTCATGCCGCGGACCATGCCGTCGGTGGCTTCCATGGCCACGGTGCGCACGCGGCCCTCGCCCAGGTGCTGCTGCACCTCGAGGATCACGTTGATGGGCGTGGGGACGGTGAAGCCCTCGCTGGTGACGCGCAGCGCCTGATAGATGGGCGGCATCGTCGCCTCTTCAAATTGAACGTCCACGGCCGGGCCGGAGACCTGAATCACTTTGCCGATGTTTTCTGCCATTTTTCTGCCTTCTTGAAGCCAAAATTTCTCGATCTCGGCGCGGCTAATCGCGCCATTTCAAATGCGCGGGCCTACGCCCCGTTTCTTATTGCTTCAGTTCGGCACGACTAAAGCCGTGCCCTGTTACAAAGCCCGACTCCATCGCCCCACGGGGCTAGCGAACCTTATGAGCCCTGATCCGGCCTGCGCTACGCTTGTCCTGCTTACTAAACTGCTCGCTACAGCGCCGCTGCGCCGGAAACAATCTCGATAATCTCCTTGGTGATGGCCGCCTGGCGCACGCGGTTCATGTGCAGCGTGAGCGAGTCGATCATGTCGGAGGCGTTGTTGGTTGCCGAATCCATCGCCGTCATGCGGGCCGCGTGCTCGGCGGCCACCGACTCCGTCATGGCGTGGAAGAGCATGGAAAAAATGTACTGCGGCAGCAGGCCGGCGAAAAGCTCCTCGGCGGGCTGCTCGTAGATGTAGTCCACGTTGGCGGTGCCGAACTTCTTGGCTTCCTCGTCGGCCTCGGTGGTGTCGGCGGGCTCAAGCTCGATGCCGGCCGAGAGCGCGGCCTCGGCCACGCGCTCTTTCTCTTCGGCGGTCGGCTCCACGGCGCCGGCGATCTGCGGCTTGCCCAGCTCGATCAGCGGCAGCAGGCGCTCCACCACCAGCCGCTGCGAGATCACCGACTTGAACTCGTTGTAGACGATGTAGGCGGCGTCGATCTCCTCGCGCACGTAGCGGGAGATGATGTTGTGCGCCAGCTCGAGCACGCGCGACGGCTTCGAGCTTCACCAGCAGGCCGGGGTGGTCGCCGGTCATCTCGACCGGGCCTTTGCGCGGGCTCCTGCACCTGGTGCGTCTGCCCGTCTTCGCCGGTCTGCTCGGTGTAGGCGGCCGTCGGATAGCGGCGGCGCATCTGGTCGCGGCCCTTGCGGCCCACGGCCTCGATGTCGATCTCCTTATCGGGATTGCCGCTGATGAACTGGTACGCGGTCTTGAGGATGTTGGCGTTGAAGGCGCCGGCAAAGCCCTTGTCGCCGCTGACGACGATGAGCAGCACGCGCTTTTCAGGCCGCGTGATAAAGAGCGGATGGCACAGGTTGCCGGTCGTCTCGTCGAAGAGATCGACGCGGCGCGTGAGCGACTCGAGGACGCTCACGATCATGCGCGCGTAGGGCCGCGCGGCCAGCGCACGCTCCTGCGCGCGGCGCAGCTTGGCCGCCGAGACCATCTTCATGGCCTTGGTGATCTGCCGCGTGTTTTTCACGCTGCGGATGCGGCGCCGTAGATCGAGTACATTTGCCATCGGTTGCAGTTCTCAGTTCAGTCTAGCCTTTAGCTCGTTGGTCCAGTCCCTAGTTCCCTAGCTCGTTGCGCTAGCTGACTGTAGCTACGGCTTAGCTGCCGCTACGCCGTAGCCGCCGCCATCTCCGCCTTGAAGTTTGCCGAGTACTCCTTCAGCGCCGCGTGCAGGCGGTTGCGGAGGTCGTCGTCGAGCTGTTTCTTCTTCGTCAGGTCGTCGAACAGCGCGCTCTGCGCAGCAGCAAAGTATTTGTAGCAGGCCGTCCTCGAAGGCGCGAATGTCGGAGACCTGCAGATCGTCGAGATAGCCCTGCGTGCCGGCAAAGAGAACCACCACCTGCTGCTGCCAGGTGAGCGGATGGAACTGCGGCTGCTTGAGCAGTTCGGTCAGTCGCTGGCCGCGGGCCAACTGCTTTTGCGTCAGCGGATCGAGATCGGAGCCGAACTGCGCGAAGGCCGCGAGCTCGCGGTACTGCGCCAGATCGAGCTTGAGCGTGGAGCCCACCTGCTTGACCGCCTTGATGGCCGCCGAGAAGCCCACGCGCGAAACCGACAGGCCGACGTTCACGGCCGGGCGCACGCCGGAGTTGAACAGGTCGGTCTCCAGAAAGATCTGCCCGTCGGTGATGGAGATGACGTTGGTCGGAATGTAGGCCGAGACGTCGCCGGCCTGGGTCTCGATGACCGGCAGCGCGGTCAGCGAGCCGCCGCCGCGCTTGTCGCTCAGCTTGGAGGCGCGCTCGAGCAGGCGCGAGTGGAGATAGAAGACGTCGCCGGGATAAGCTTCGCGGCCCGGCGGGCGGCGCAGCAGCAGCGAGATTTCGCGGTAGGCCATGGCGTGCTTGGAGAGATCGTCGTACATCACCAGCGCGTGCTTGCCGTTGTCGCGGAAGTACTCGCCCATGGCGCAGGCCGCGTAGGGCGCGAGGTAGAGCATGGGCGCGGGCTCTGAGGCCGAGGCGGCCACGACGATGGTGTGGCCCATGGCGCCGGCTTCGGTCAGCGTCTGCACCACCTGCGCGATCGACGAGCGCTTCTGCCCGATGGCGCAGTAGATGCAGATCAGGTCGTTTTTGGCGTTGTTGATGATGGTGTCGAGCAGGACGGCGGTCTTGCCGGTCTGGCGGTCGCCGATAATCAGCTCGCGCTGGCCGCGGCCGATGGGAATCATGGCGTCGATGGCCTTGAGGCCGGTGGCCATGGGCTCGCGACACCGGCTGGCGGTCGATGATTCCGGGGGCGAGGCGCTCGACGGGAAGCGTGTCCGTGGTGGCGATGGGGCCCTTGTCGTCAATGGGCATGCCCAGCGCGTTCACCACGCGGCCGATCATGGCGCTGCCCACGGGCACGGAGAGAATCTTGCCGGTGCGCTTGACCTCGTTGCCTTCGCTCAGCTCGGTGTAGTCGCCGAGAATCACCGCGCCCACCGGATCTTCTTCAAGCGAGAGCGCCAGGCCGGCGATGCCGTGCGGAAAGCTGAGCAGCTCGCCGGCCATCACTTTGTCGAGGCCGTGCAGGCGGGCGATGCCGTCGCCGAGCGAGGTGATGGTCCCGACCTCGTCGACCTGGACCTTCGAGTCGTAGTTCGCGATCTGCTCGCGAAGAAGTTGTGTAATTTCGTCTGCCTTGATTTGAGCCATGTTGTTCCTTACAGTTCAGCGGTTCATAGTTCTTAGTCCACAGTTGTCGTTCATCAGTTTTCAGCCGCGCCGTTCGATCTGCTTGCCGCGAACTACGAACTACGAACTGTGAACCATGAACTTCGCTTCATCCTGCCGTTAACGCTTCCTTCAACCTGTCCAGCCGGCCGCGCACGGAGCCGTCGTAGACCGTGGAGCCGATGCGCACCACGGTGCCGCCAAGAATGGATTTGTCGAGCTTGAAGCTGGCGTCGATTTTTGCGCCGGCAGTTTGGCTACCTCGGCCACCAGCGCATCGCGCTCGTCCTTGCTCAACTCGCGCGCCGTCACGATCTCCGCCGGGCGAATTCCCAACTGCTCCTGCAAAATGCGGCGCCAGGCCGCGGCACTTCAGCCACATGGCCGATGCGATCGTTCGCGATGAGCACGGCGAGCAGGTTGCGCAGCTCCTTCTGGAGGCCCAGCTTGGCGTTCAGCTTGTCCAGAATCGCGATCTTCTGCGCGGCCGGAATCGGCGGGATTGACGAAAAACGTGCGCAGCTCCGGGCTGCCATCCCAGGTGGCGAGAAAATCGGCGAATTGCCGGTCGATCGCGGCGGTCGCGAGCTTGGCGGCGGTGACCACATCGGCAAAGGCGCTGGCGTAGCGGGAAACGAAGGCGGCATCTAGTTCTTCCCTCCCTTGCCGGGGCCGTCAGCGGCAACGCCCGAGACAAATTCGGCAATCACGGCGCGGTCGGTCTCCGGCGTCAGCGCCAGTTGCTTCGTTGCCTGCTCAATGGCCAGATCGGCGGCAAAGTTGCGCAAACCGCGTTTGGCCTGGGCGGCGGCCACGCCAATCTCCTGCTCGGCGGCAGCCACGATGCGGGCGCTTTCCTCGCCGATCGCAGCCTTGATGCGCTTTTCGTCTTCCAGGCTCTCCTGCTCCACCTGGGCGCGGAACTTGCGCATCTCCTCGTCCAGTCCGGCCAGCTTGGCCTCGACGGCGCTCAGGCGCGCCTGCGCGTCCGCGGTGGCCTCGCGCGCGGTTTTCAGGTCCTGGCTCAAGGTCCGGGAGCGTTTGCGAATGACGTTTGGGTATCCAGAAGTTGGGCAGCCAGCGGAAGATGGCAATAGCTGAAGAAGTATCACGACGGCGAAATTAATTCCCAGCAGAATGTCGATCGTGGTTTCCACGTCGAGGTGCAGGATGCGGGCAACCGATTGCACCATGGGCGCATGCAGGAAGGCTTTTTCTTCATCGTCCTCGGCCTTCTCGGAGTTCGCTGAGGAGGCGGCATTCCCGATGCAGTTGAGCCGCTCGCCGGCGCTGAGGACGACGCGCTGGAGGGCTTAGCAGTCTGTTGCGCGGCGGCGCGGCAGGGCACGACGACCGGGGCGGCGATCAACGCAGCGCCCAGCGCCATCAGCACGGCAAACCGGAAAGCCCAACAGGGAAAATGGAGGAGACACGCACATGCGGAAGAGAGTATTTCAACGGGAACCCCCGGCAGCGAGCGGCAGCGGCAAGACGGCGCGGACGGCCAGGCCGGCCAGTTCGGCGGCCGAGGCCTGAATCGCCTGCCGGGCAGCGGCGGCTTCGGCATCGAGCTCGGCTTTCGCCTGGCGCACTTTCTGGCTGGCTGCCTTGCGGGCGGCGTCGAGGGCGGCGTCGCGCTCGGCGCTCCACTGCTTGATGCGCTGTTCGCGGACCTTGTACACATCGGCGCGAGCCTGGCGCAGGCGCTCGGCATATTCCTGGGCCTTGGCCTCGGCCTGGGCGACGGCCTTGCGGGCGTCTTCCATGGCGCCTTCAGTGAGGGCGCGGCGCTTGGCAAGGGTGGCCGTCAGCGGCCCCTGCACCAGAAACTGATAGGCGAAAACCAGCACGATGAAGAGCAGAGCCGTGGGGATCGCGCCAACCAGAAGCCCGCCGAGTTGTTGGATGATGTCTTGCATGGAGGTATTGCGCCGCTATGCCCGTCGGATGAGAGATTTTCGCAGGTGGAACCCTTTTTTGTATCAGGGGCAGCCCCTCAAGTCAACGCGGAAAGGGCGCATGAAACCGCACTCTGTGACACCTGTCACGAAACGGGAAATTCAATGCAAAAAAAGTGCTTGCTTTTGCCCAAAACAGGCCTACACTTAACTTACCACCTAGACCCGGTCCAGGGTCCAGCGGGCAGCCGGTTTCGGGAAGTCCTTCCACTCCCGATGCCGGTGGCCCGCCTCTTAATTTTTGGGGCAAAACCAGCGGCAATCATCTTTTGATAAGATTTACATCGATAGCTCGCGAATACATTTCAGCATGCTCAGCCAGGGAGCTGGCGCATTCGGATACTTCGGTATTTTTCTGTCCCTTTGCCAGCGGCCCACGGCTGATGAAGGAAAGTAGTATTGCGCTGTGGCGCCATCCGAACCGAAGGGGGATTGCCGGGGCTTGCCATTGCTGAGAATCGCGAACCAAGCTCCGCAGCCGATTCGCGCAGGTGAAAGCCGGCACGGTAATCTGAATCACTGGAGGAAAGAATGAGTAAGCTCGTAGAAATCACGAATGCGCTTGCCGAGCTGGACGAAGATCGGGCCTTGCAGCTGGTCAAGGAAGCGCTTGAGGGCGATGTTGCCGCCGGCGATATTTTGCAGGCCTGCCAGGAAGGCATGAACCAGGTCGGCAGCCGCTTTGAGTGCCAGGATTATTTCGTTTCGGACCTGATTATGTCGGGCGAGATTTTCAAGCAGATAGGGGCGATTTTGGAGCCCCATCTGAAGCTGGGAGCAGCGGCGTATGTGGGGAAAGTGGTGGTGGGCACGGTGAAGGGCGACATTCACGATATTGGCAAGGACATTGTGGTGAACATGCTGAAATCGGCGGGCTTTGAAGTCCTCGATTTAGGCGTGGACGTGCCGGCAGCCCGCTTTGTGGATGTGTTGAAGGAAAGCGGCGCGACGGTGCTGGGCTTGTCGGGGCTGCTCACGTTGGCGTTCGACTCCATGAAAGAAACCGTGAAGGCAGTGGCCGCGGCAGGGATGCGGGACAAGGTGAGAATCATGGTTGGCGGGGGGCCGGTTGACGGCAACGTCTGCAAGGCGGTGGGCGCCGATGCCTGGGGGGAGAACGCGCAGCAGGCGGTGAGATTGGCCAAGCAGTGGAGCGATGTAGCTGTGGCCTGATTCGCGTCCAGCTTCGGCTTCATGACTCAAAATTGCAGCGACAAAGCCAGCGGCCTGAAGTCTTCCGCGCGAAGACTTCAGGCCGAATCGATTGCACCAGCGTCCTTCACATGGGATACGTTGGCGCGTTGTTCTTTACGGTGACCCACTGCCATTGTGTGAATTCTTCCCAGTCACCCGGCCCGCCTATGCTGGTGCCGTTGCCAGACGCTCCCCGTCCGCCGAAGGGATTCACCACCTCGTCGGCTACCGTCTGATCGTTGATATGGAGCAGCCCCGTTTTCAAGCGCTGGCCTAGCGCCATTGCCCGTCCCACGTCCTTCCCAATCACTGCCGCCGACAGCCCGAACTCCGTCTGGTTGGCCAGCGCCACCGCTTCGTCGTCCGACGCGAACGGCACAACCACCGCCACCGGGCCAAATATCTCTTCCTCAAACGCCCGCATCCCAGGCCGCACATCGTTCAGCACCGTGGGCGCGTAGAACAGGTCGCGGAACTTTCCGCCGGCCTCCAGCTTGGCGCCTTGCTCCACCGCGTCCTGCACAATTGCGTGAATCCGGTCTCGCTGCCGTTGATTAATCACCGGCCCCAGCGCAACTTGCTCCGTCGCCGGATTGCCCACCGGAAGATGACCGGCCTTCTCCACCAGCAATTCCGTCAGCTTCGCGGCAATCGAGGCGTGCGCCAGGATCTTTCCCGTCGCCATACAGATCTGCCCCTGGTGCAGATATGCACCCCAAGCCGCGTTCGAGGCAGCGACCGCCAGGTCCGCGTCCTCCATCACAATCAGCGGATTCTTACCGCCCAGTTCCAGCGACACCTTCTTCAGGTGCCGCCCGCACAACTCGCCCACCTTGCGTCCCGCCGGCGTCGAGCCTATAAACGCGATCATGTTCACCAAAGGATGCGTACAAAGCGCCTCACCCACGTCCGCGCCGCCCGGCAGCACATGCAACAGACCCGCCGGTAGACCCGCTTCTTCGAACGCGCCCGCCAGGAACATGCCGCCCGTCGCGGGCGTCCGCGGATCGGGTTTCAGGATCACTGCGTTGCCTGCGGCCAGCGCCGGCGCCACCAAACGCATGGAAAGGATCAGCGGAAAGTTGAACGGCGTGATCGCGCCTACAACACCCATCGGCACCCGCCGCGCAAAGCTCATCCGTCCCGGCTCCGACGGCAGAACGTGGCCTTGTGTTGCGAGCGGCATGCCGGAAGCATTATGAAGCATAGCGATGGCTTCGCCCACTTCGAATTGCGCCTTTGTCAGCAGCCCTCCGGTCTCGCGGGCAATCACCTGGGCCATCTTCTTCATATCCCGCTCAAAGACCCTCGCCGCCTTGCGGAACACTTCCGCGCGCTCCCGCGGCGGTAGCGCCGCCCACGCAGGCTGAGCCGCTGCTGCAATGCCAGCCGCTGTGTGCACGTCCTTGGGCGATGCTGCGCCCACTGTCAGAAGAATCTCACCGGTCGCCGGCTCCATAATCTCCAGCACACCGGCCGACCCCTGCCGCCATCCATTGCTAAAAAGCTTTCCCGTCCACGGCGCCGAAACGCGTGGAGAAACTGCTGCTGTTGCTGCCATTTGTCGATCCTCCTTATGCCCACGATTCTGGGGAAGCGTTAGAGAGAAGAGTTGAAACAACTTTCCCTCTCAGGCCGCTTTAGTATACACACACGCGCAAACCGTAGCAAACATTACATTGGGGGCGAGACGGGGAGGTCGACGACGGCGGCTCGTCGCCATCTTCAGGATGAAGATGCAAGTGACGAAGTGAATCAGAATGGGCGAAGAAGCGAGGAGCCCGGCGGGCGCCGGACTCCTCGCTGCGCTTTACGGCAATGAGTAAACGGTCTGGAGGACCTTGGCGGCAACAATCTGCGGTAGCGGAGCGTAGGAGAGAGCGGAGGCTTCTTGTTCGCCCGACGTGATGATCCAGCTCAACATATCCTTGAGGACCTTTTCGTTGGCCATATTCTTCGGCTGGGTGGGAATCAGCAGGTAAGTAAAGCTGGAGACGGGATAGGCGTTGGGACCCGGAGCATTGGTGATAGAGACGCGGTAGTCGGCGGGCATGCTCGCCGTCGCCGCAGCCGCTGTCACACCCTCGATCGACGCTTTCAGCCAATTACCTGCGGAATTACGAATTGCGCCGAAGTCGATGTGGTTTTGCAGGGCATAAATCAACTCGACATAGCCGATGGATCCGGGCAACTGGCGCACATAGCCGGCCACACCTTCATTGCCCTTGCCGCCAACGCCGGTCGGCCAGTTGACCGACGTGCCTTTGCCGGGACCGTCGGCCCACTCCTTGCTGATTTTGCTGAGATAGTCGGTCCAAATGAAGGTGGTGCCGCTGCCATCCGACCGATGGACGACGATAATTTTCTGGTCGGGCAGATGGGCGCCAGGATTATCCTTGGCAATGCGCGAGTCGTTCCACATGGTGATTTTGCCCAGGAAGATGTCGGCCAGCACATCGGGACTGAAGCGAAGGTCGGTGACGCCGGGAACATTGAAAACCGGAACGTCGGCGCCGAGCACGGTGGGAATGTGAATCAGCTTCACACCGCACGATTTGAGCAGCTCATCGGTCATGGGCATGTCGGAGGCGCCGAAGTCGACCGTGCCCGAGCAGACCTGCTTGATTCCGCCACCGGAACCGATGGACTGATAGTTAATCTCAACGCCCGGATGCGCGCTGCTGTACTCGGTGAACCACTTGGAGTAGATGGGATAGGGGAAGGTTGCGCCCGCCCCGGTAATTTTTTGCGCCTGAGCGGCGCTCACACCCAAAACAAGGAATAGAACAGCAAGTAGCGTTTTTTTCACGATTCCCTCCCCAGCAGTTTGCCTGCCGCAACCCATTGTCCACTGGGAATGTTACTGGGAGTTGAAAAGAACGGAGATATCTGAGACGGATTTGGGAAAGCGCGGGATGCGGGGTTGCTTCAGGCCGTCGCGGCGGGGAGGTGCTCGTCCACCTGAGGCAGAATCTGTGCCGACGGCGCCAAGGGAAGCGTGAAGTGAAATTGGGCGCCCTTGCCGAGTTCGCTTTCAGCCCAAACCCGGCCGCCGTGGGCCTGCACGATGTGTTTGACGATGGCAAGGCCGAGACCGGTGCCGCCAGACTCGCGCGAGCGAGCCTTGTCAACTCGGTAAAAGCGCTCGAAAATGCGTTCGAGATGTTCGGACGCGATGCCGGGGCCGAAATCCTGAATGGTGAATTGCGCCTCGGAAGGGAGCAGGCGCGCGCCGGCGCGGATGCGCTTGCCGGATTGGGCGTATTTGAGGGCGTTTTCCATCAGGTTGCCGAAAACCTGATGCATGGCATCGGGATCGGCCATAACGAGAGCGTCGGGCGCGCTTGTCGACTGGAGTTTGACGCCGGAGTCTACGACGATGCCTCCTAAGGAATCGATTGCATCCCGTAGCAGCACGCTGGCTCGGATCGGCTGCAACGAGAGCTTGTAGTCGGGGCTTTCGACGCTGGCGAGGGCAAGAAGATCCTCGGTGAGGCGATTCATGCGGTTGGCGTTTTTCAGAATGACGCCGAGGAATTCCAGTGTGGTTTCCGGGCTGGGGTTGGGATCTTCGATGAGCGTCTCTACGTAGCCCTGGATGGAAGTGAGCGGTGTGCGCAGTTCGTGGCTCACGTTGGCGACGAATTCGCGGCGGATTTTTTGCGCGGCCTCAATGCCGGTGACGTCGTGGAGCACGACGAGCGCGCCACCAGCGGGCAGGGGCGCGGCGTTGATTTCAAAGACGCGGCCCGGAGCAAGGAGGCTGGCGCGGCCAACGCAAAGCTCGCGCCGTTCGAGAGCCCCGCGAACGCAGGCAAGCAGTTCAGGATCGCGGACGGAGTGGACCAGCGGACGGCCAGGCAAAAGCTGGGAGCCGGCGATATGCTGCATGACGGCGTTGGACCAGCGGATAAAACCCGCAGGAGTGACGGCTACGACCGCCTCCTGCATGGAATCGAGCATAACGGACAGCTCGTGGCGGCTGCTTTCGAGCTCGGCAAAGTCCTTGCCCAGCCGTTCAGCCGTTTGATTGAGCGCGGCTTCCATGGCGGAGAGCTCATCCTTGCCAGTTGCGTCAATGCGGGCGGCCAGGTCGCCGTCGGCGATGCGGCGGGCGAAGGCGACTCCGCGCCGGAGACGGGCTGAGATCCTGCCGGCAACCCAGGCTGGCCAGAGGCAGGCAACGGCCAGGGCTATGAGGCCCGACCACAAGGCCTCGCGGCCGAGCACATGCAGCATGCCTTCCGCCGTGTGTTCCACAAAGCGGTGAAAGACGATCTCCATCACCAGGGTGTGAAAGACGAGGAGGAGAACAAAAAGTCCGAGCAGCTTGGTAAAGACTTTGGAGGTCATTCAAAAGACCTAGCTCTTAGCTTCTTGCCACTAGCCTCTAGCCTCGGCTGCTGGGGAGCTAACGGTTCTGGCTCCCGTAAGAAATAGCCTTAGGCCGGGGGTTGAAAACTTGCTGCTAATCGCTCTTGGGCAGTTCGAAGCGATAGCCGGCTCCGCGCACAGTTTTCAGATAGCGCGGATTCTCCGGATCGATCTCGATTTTCTCACGGATGCGGCGCACGTAGACATCTACGGATCGGGGCGTGACAAAGCGCGCATCGCCCCAAACGGCATCGAGGAGGTGGTCGCGGCTGAAAACGCGACCGGGATGGCGCGCAAGATAGTCGAGCAGGCGGAACTCCGTGGCAGTGGTCGTGTGAGCTCGCCGCGGACCTTCAACTGCATGGCGCCGGCGTCGATGACGATCTCTTCAAAACTGATGACGGAGGGCGATGTGGGCCGTTCGAAGCGGCGCAGGACGGCCTTGACCCGGGCCACCAGCTCGCGGGTGGAAAAAGGCTTGGTGATGTAGTCGTCGGCGCCCAGTTCCAGGCCGAGGACGCGGTCATTTTCGCCGGCGCGCGCGGTGAGAAAGATGATGGGGATGGTGGAAAGCCCGGAGTGATTGCGAAGGCGCCGGCACACATCCAGGCCGTCGCCGCCGGGAACCATGATGTCGAGAAGAAACAGGGCGGGCGGCTTGCGCTCGGCATCGGGAATGAGGTTGGTGGGGGTGTGAAACAGGCGCGCCTCAAAGCCCGCCGCTTCAAGGTGATGTTGCACCAGCCGGGCAATATCGGCGTCGTCTTCCAGAACAAATACGGATTGGCTCAAACGGTCAGTCCTCGCCCCGCGGTCGTTGCAATGCTTGGGATGATAGGACCGCAGGAAACCAATAACAGAGTAATGCAGTCAGGCAAACAGATTGCAAACGTTTGATGAATTTGGCGCGGAAGCCGCATGTTGTGATTGCTTCCGGCACGGTTTTTAGCTCGACTTCGTTGCCGCCGCACACAATCGGTACATTTTCATCCAAATATTGGGCGCAGCCGAGTCTGCCTCGTGCAACTGCCTGCGCGTGGCAGGCCCCGGCGCCGAAGAGACTCGCTGGCAGGCGGGCCCTGGTTTCCTCCGGCGGGGGTTTGCCTTGCCCGCTGCGGCGCGAACGGACTTCGCGCACGGCAACCAGAATCAATGCCGCAAACGTGACCGCTAGCAATGCGGCTGCCGGGAGGCCATGCAACTGCTCAGCAGGACTGCCAACATCCTCTCCGACATCGCGAACCAGTAGGGCGAGCCCTATGAAGACGAAGACTACGTGCGTGCAAAACACCTGCAGTGAGGCCTTGCCCATCGTAAGAAATGGCTCGATTGCCACCCACCGCAGCAGGTATTTCCGAAGCCAGTACAAAACGATGGAGAACGTGACGAGATTGAGCACGCGCAAGGGCCCGATTTGCCATTTGTCGAGCTGAATATCGAGCGCCTGTTGGGTGAGATGCGGACCAAGCCAGCCCCAGCGCACGCCGATGAAGAAGAGGCAGGTGGCGCAAGAGAGCGCGGCCGCCCAACCCGGAACCCTTCTAGGGGCTGGCTCAGGCATGGCGGATCGGGATCCGATCCAGAGGCCCGCGATCCAAACGGCCTGCCAAGCGAAGAGGTTAAAAGCCCCGGTTTCCTGCAAAGGAATCTGCAGATGAGTAAGATGGACCATCCAGTTGTGGACCAGGTCGCGCAGGCCGAATTGAGCGAAAACCCAGACACAGCCGCTCGCCAAGAGAATCTTTTTCCATCCCAAACGAGCGGCGGCCGAGAGGAGCACGGGGGTAAGGAAAAGGAACGTCACGTACATGGGCAGGATGTCGAGCAGAGGAGGGCAATAGAGAAGCAGTACGGAACCGGCAATAGCGACCAATGGATGCGCCAGATAAAAGTCGAGGAGATTGCTGATCGCAGCCTTGTGCGTGTGGATTGCGAATGCAGCAGCCACAGTAAAGGCAAGCGATAGCATCAGCAGATGATAGCCGTAGATTTTAAGCGACCGCTTCCACAAGCGCATACGCACCCCCGATGCATCCTGATACCGCTCGCGAATGTAAAGCCGCCCGACAAGCAATGCCGAGACAAAGACGAAACCCTCGGCCGATGAGATAAAACCCAGGGGTGAATTGACAAAGTCGCTGAAACGCGTGGGCAGATGCGTGAGCGTCATCCACACCAGGAAGATTCCACGCAGTGCGTCGAGTTCGGGGCGGTGTTCGAGGCGGGCAACCTGCATGCGACAAATCGCCGGGCACGACGCGGCGTTATCGGTTTAGACGCTCTCGTGTTGTGACGGGTGTTGCAAGCGGAAAGGCCCACGCCGCCCGCGTGCCGTAGAGACGCAGTGAAGAATCTGCTGTTTCTTGCTACCGGTCCTTCTTTGCTTTGGGAGCGGCTTTTTTTGCTGGCCGCTTTGACGGTTTTTCCGGTATGTGCTTAACCGCCTTGGGCTTGGAACGCGAGGGCTTCGCCGGCGCGGATTTTGCAGGCTGCTTTGCAGACGTCTTTGCAGCCGCCTTAGCCGTGGGCTTCGGCTTGGCTTTTGCCGGCTCGGGCTTCTTGGCTGCGGGCTGAACTGCCTTCGCGGCTTTTGCCGCAACTGGGGAGTGTGCTGGCTTCTGCCTGGTGGCAGGAACGGCCTCGGTTTTGGCTGGAGCGGGCGGCTTGGCAGCCGGCGCTGGCTTCGGCACAGGTTCCGCCTTCGCCGCAGCGGCCGTCACGGGAAGCTGGGGCTTCGCTGCCGCGGGAGGCTTTTCGGCCTTTCTGGGCGCGGGCTTCTCTCCCTTTATAGTGGGCAGCTCCTTCTTTCCACCGGAAACCGCACCCGTTTCCTCGCCCTCCAGTTCCTCTTCTTCCTCCGGTTCCGCTTCGTCTCCCAACTCCGTGGCCAGCGCAACCTTGGGCAGCACCATGCCCAGATCCATCTCTTCGTCATCGGCGCCGATCGGCTCCAGATCGTCGTCCGCCGCCAAGCCCTCCTCTAGCTCCTCGTCCTCATCGAGCACCAACTCTTTGATTTTGGCCTCTGAGGCGCGCTTGGCTCGCGGTCTCTTGATCGTCACTTGCGGCGGCGGAGCCGGCGGCGAGTACGGCTCAAGATAGGCGCGCATCTCCTCCGGGGTGGTCAGATGGCCATCGATCAGCTCGAGGAAGACCTTTTCCACGATCTCGTTATAGGTCGGCAACTCGGGTGTGATGCGCATCTCCTGCATCAGAACGCGCGGAATGCGCTGGCGGGCCTCAGGCCAGACCTTAAGGAAGAGATTGAAGCGTTCCTGGACGGCCTGGACCTTGCTCGTAAACCCAAGCCAGAGAACCGCTTCCGGATCATAGCTCATAAAGAGCTTAAAGCTCGCCGAGGGCTTTGCATTCTGCTTTGCCAGCAATACCTTGGCGAAGCCTGCCGCCATCGAATCCAGACTGTTCCATTCCGCGACGAAGCCCGGCCGCAGCATCGACTTCTTGAGCGCCGACAGATCCTTGGGCGCCATTTTGGCGGTGAGCAGTTGCATCTGGGCCGCTGACATGTCGGGATGAACGCCCTGCAGAAGCAGCTCTACCGCCAGATCGTGGAGGGCCGTCAACTTCGCTTCATCGGCCTTGGCAGAGGTCCAGGCCGGGAAGAGAACCTTCATCCAGCCTTCGGCCTCCAGGGCACGCAGCACCTTGAGTCCGTCTTCCTCGTGCCCGATCTGCTCCAGTTCCTGGCTGCGCTCGTGGGCGGAGAGCGACTCGATCACGCCCTCGGTCTTGGCATTATCGTAGCGGGCCTGGGTTCTCAGGTCCATCTCCCAACCCAGGCGGGCACGGTACCGGGTGGCCCGGATGAGCAGCGAAGGTTCTTCAAGGAATCCGTAATTCGAAACCAGGCGCAGAGTTCTCGTTTCAATGTCGGCGGCGCCATTCAGGGGGTCCATCAACAGTCCGAATGACCCTTCGTTGAGCGAAATCGCCATCGCGTTGACGGTAAAGTCGCGGCGGCGCAGGTCTTCCTGGATGGAAGCGGAATGAAAGACAGGTTTCCCAGGCTTGGGATATTCGGTGCGGTGAGTGCTGATTAGGTTGACGCGAACGGTTCCCGGAAAACACAGGTAAAGACTGCGGGAGGGCTCGTCTTCCCCCCATACCTTGCCACCGAGTTTCTCCAATGCTTTCTTGAGCTTAAGAGCATTTCCGTGGATCCCAATTTCAAGCTCGCGAACCGCATGGCCGCTGGTGAGGTCGCGGACGGCGTCACCTGTCAGGAAGAGGATCGTGCCGGCTTCGCGGGCGACTGTGCGAAGCTGCGTGAGCGCGTGGCGCTGGTCGACGGAGAGCCGGTTTTCCAGCAGGTAGATATAGTCGGGCATATACTAATCTGTTTCCGCCATCGAAACCTCAGCACAAGTGCCTGATGTCGTTGTTCTTATGGCACAATTCGCGGAAGCTGGCAAACAAGAACATTAACACAAAAAGCCTTGGAAGACTAGTTTTATGCACCAGAATTGCAACCTTTGCCCGCTCCGAGCCAAAACGGTTTACTGCGCGGGTCGGAGAGGGGAGCCACAACAGAAGCAGGCGCCGCCGTGCCGCCCAGGCGTGCGACAATCCAAAACGATGGCCTCGGCACGCAAACCCGTCATTGTGCGCAAGCTTTCCCGCGACTGGTGCGCCGGCTACGCGGGGGCCGACTTCGGGCAGCAAGAGCCGGAGTTGCAGATTCTGGACCTTACCGGCAAAGTGGTGCGCATGGGGTGGGAGCAGGTGAAGTGGGTCTGCTATGTGCGGGACTTCCCTGCCGGATCGGCGGACCAGGCAAACCCGGAGCGGCTGGTGCGCAAGCGCTTCTCTCTGCGTCCGCGCGCCGCTGGACTGTGGCTACGGCTGACGCTGGCCGACGGCGATGAGCTGGAGGGACTGGCGGCCAATAACCGCACGCTTGTGGAAGGCGCGGGACTGCTGCTGACCCCGCCCGACACGCGCTCGAACACGCAGCGGATTTATGTGCCCCGGCAGGCCATCGAGGCTTTGCAGGTGATCAGCCTGATTGGAGCGCCGGACCGCAGAAGGGTTAAGCCCCAGAAGCGCGGCGCAGAACAGCGCGATCTTTTTGCCGGCGAGGTTGAAATTGGTTAAGCACTTTGAAGCTGCGGGACAGGCGCCAGTTCGAGAAGGTTTCGGTAGTAGTTGACTGTCAGGATCAGGACGCGATCTTCAGAATAGTGTTCCAGAACCCAGGTGCGCGCTGCCATGCCCATGCGACGGCGGAGCTTGGGATCGCGAATCAGTTTCAGCACTGCCTCGCAAATGGCATCGGGGTAGCCGGGCGGGATCAGCAGGCCCGTTACCTCTGGTACGACGGCGTCGCGCGCACCAGTGCACTCGGTCGTCACGACGGGAATCCCTGTGGCCGCGGCCTCGAGCACAACATTCGGAAAACCCTCCCGCCAAGTGGGCAACACCATCACGTCCATGGCGCGGTAATAAGGCGCCGTGTCGGTTACAAATCCGGTGAAAACGGTGCGCGGATGGTTCAGGATGCGGGCGCGCAGTTCTTTGTCCAGCGCGTCTTCAGCAGCGTCGAACCAGCCCACGAGGAGCAGGCGGGCGGAAGGCTCGGCGCGAAGAATCAGATCGAAGGCCTGAACGAGCTCCGGCAGGCCCTTGTCGCGGGTTAATCGCCCGACAAAGCCAACGACTGGGGCGTCGCGCGGAATGCCGAGCCGCTCGCGCACGTCACTCGGCCCCGGCGAAAAACGCTCAATGTCCACGCCGTTACTGCTTCCCTGCCCTAACAGGCTCAGCTTGCCGGCGGGAGCTACGCCCAGCGCCAGCGCCTCGGCGCGCAAGCTTTCGCTGTTGCACAACACGACATGCGCGCAACGGGAGGTCAGGCGCTCCGCAGCCAGCAAGATCCTGCGCTTGAATCCGGTAGCAGTTTCCAGCTTGAGCCCGCGCAACATGTAGACGCGCCGGGGCACGCCGCGAAGTCTGGCGGCGAGTGTGCCTAACAGCCCAGCTTTCGGTGTGCTGAACTCGACCATGTCCGGCTTGCGGCGGCCGATGAGCCACCAGAGCCGCAGCAGGGCAACCATATCCATCCAAGGGAGCGATGCCTCGGCGCATGGGAATGGCAATCCGCTCCACGCCCTCGCGCTCGGCGGTGCGGTCCAGCAGCTCGCCGGGACTTGAAACCAGGAGGACGTGAAAACCCGCCTCGCGAAGCACGCGGAGCCGCGCGCCTAAGACCAGGCAGGTTTGCGGATGGGTGACGCCGACGAGAATCGTGGGCGGTCTGCTGGTAAACGGATAAAGATGGGAAGAAAGGATCCCGGAATCTGCCATCATTCGCCTGCGCTCTTTTGAAATTCACCGAACGGTAAGGTCTGTGAGCAGATTCTGAGAGAAAAATGAATCGCTGTAGCAATTTGAGGCAGTGAATGACGAAATTCGCCGAACGTTAGGGTCTGTGAGCAGATTCCGGAGGGAAAAACCACCACTGTTGCAATTTGAAACATTTAATAAGACCGCACCAGAACACGGTCTGTGATCGCGAACACACATCAAGAGCAGTGCTTTCGGCCACAATTGTCTTCCTCTCAGGAAATTCATGGCGCAACGCACCCGAATCCTCCTGCTGATCCCGCGCCTGGGCGGGGGCGGCGCCCAGCAGGTGATGGCCCTGCTGGCGCGAGGGCTGTCGCAGAAAAAATACGAGGTCCACCTGGGACTGGTGACGCAGGCCGATGCCGCCGCGGACTCGCTGCCGCCCTGGGTCACGGTTCATGCGCTGGGCGCACGGCGTGTGCGCGCCGGGGCGCTCCCACTGTTGCGCCTGGTGTGGCGGCTCAGGCCCGGCGTGATCCTGTCAGGAGCGCCGGAGGTGAGTTTTCTGGTATTGCTGCTGCGGCCGATCTTCCCGCCGAAAATCTCGGTGCTGGTGCGGCAAAACGGAACCGTTTCGGCAGCTTTGGCGTTTGGTGGTCTGCCACGCTACACGCGCTGGCTCTACCGTGTGCTTTACCGCCATGCAGACCGCGTGATTTGCCAATCGCGCGCCATGGCCGAGGATCTGGCGCGAGAGCTGGGGATTAGCGAAGAGCAGATCGCGATTTTGCCGAATCCAGTGGATCTGGAGGGAATCCGGAGGGCCGAGGCTGCACCGTTTGCGTGGAGCGGTGCAGGGCCGCACCTGCTGGCTGTGGGAAGGCTGGCGCCGGAAAAAGGGTTTGACCTGCTGCTCGAAGCGCTCTCGACCGTGCGCGGGCGGTTCCCTCAAGCCGATTTGATCATTGTTGGCGGAGGGGCGGGCGGCGGGCGGGAGGAGACCGCGCTCAAATCGCAGTGCCGCTCCCTTGGATTGGAGAACGCAGTCCGCTTTGCCGGCCAGGTCGATACTCCCTACGCCTTTTTCCCCGGAGCCACGCTCTTCGTGCTCTCGTCGCGCTATGACGCCATGCCGAACGCCCTGCTGGAGGCGGCAGCCGCAGGCTTGCCCCTTGTGGCCTTACCGGCGTCAGGAGGGATTGTGGATTTGCTCCGCGGCCAGCAAGGCGCGTGGCTGGCGCCGGAAATCTCCTCGGAAGCTCTCGCCGCGGCGCTGGTTGCGGCACTCGACACGATCCGTCCCGGAGACCGGTTTTCCCACAACTTTTTCCCCTCATCAGGCCCCAGAGAAAAAAACGCGCCCAGACAGCCGATGCCTGCTTAGACCCAAACTAATTAAAAACCAACTTTTCCCAATCAAAATTAACCCTTGACATTCTTTCAGCAAAGTTGTTTTCTTACAGTACTGTTTCTTCCACCTCCAGCCAAGAGCCCATTTCCAAGGGCATCCTTGCGTTGTTGAAGGGAAACTCGCTCAGACGAACAGGTATCGGGCGTGCCGGGCCACTGTATTCTCGGCTTTAATTTTTGAGCATCGCCCTAGACCGTCGAGCAAGTCCCCACCAGAGCAGTTCCAGTATGCATGTTTCCTTTCCTGCGTCCAATGAGGCGGCATTCGCCGCGGCGAGCGCCTCTGAGCCAGCGTAGGTTTCGGGTACGGCAATCGTGGAACCGCTGTAGGCGCCCCGAGGCCCGCTTGGGTTCGGGACGCGGCAACTGGGTTGCTGGAGGGGTCCGTGCTCCGCTGCTGGTTCAGTCTTGCGCTCGCATTATCACTGCTCGCCTTCGCGCTTCCGCTTCTAGCCGTCTGCCGGCTCATTGCGGAATCGGGTCCCGCGGTCGCTTCGGCTCTTCCCCGCTTTCGCAGGCGCCGGCGGGCAGGCGGGTTCGATCACCAGAGACTTTGGGCATCGGATGAGTTCGGATTCGAACACGCCATCGAGGCGTATGAGGAACTGATCGATGTGCATGTGGCGCATGTGCGGAGGCCAAAGTGAGCCACGTTGCGATTGCGATTCCCGGCGTTGACCGCATCGCCGGCGCCGAACGGCAGGCGATGCTGCTGGCAAAGGGGCTGCGCCGTCGCGGCTGGCGGGTGAGCATGGTGGCGCTTTCCGGGTCTGGAGGCGCGGCGGCCGATGAATTGCGGAGCGCAGGCGTTGCGTTCGTCAGCCTGGAGATGCGCAAAGGGCTTTGCGGACCCGCGGGGATGGATTCGCTTTCATCGATGGCTTTGGCGCGAGCGGCCCGACGTGGTGCATGCGCACCTGCCGCACGCTGCGTGGCTGGCACGGTGGTCGCGCCTGGCCGCGCCCGTGCCGGTGGTGATCGATACGCTGCACAATTCGTACACAGGAACGCTGGGGCGGCGGGTTGGCTATCGCTGCAGCCGCTGGCTAGCGGACCACGTGACGGCGGTGAGCCACGCCGCGGCCGCATCTCATCTTGCCGCCGGAATGGTGAGCGAGAACCACGTGACCATGATCGAGAACGGGATCGAACTGGACGCCTGGCGGCCGGACGCTACGGGCGCGAATCGCCGCGCGCAGAGAGCTTGGACTGGCCGACGAGTTTTTGTGGCTGGCCGTGGGCAGGCTGGATGCCAGTGAAGGACTATCCGACGCTACTGAACGCGCTGGCGGGCGCGCACGAGACGGCGCGGCTTCTGATTGCAGGCGTGGGGCCTCTCCAAGCCGAGCTGGTCCAACTTGCCGCGCGGCTTGGCCTGGAGCAGCGCGTGCGTTTTCTCGGCTTCGATCCGAATGTGCAGCGCTGGATGCAGGCTGCCGATGGATTTGTTCTCTCGTCGCGGTACGAGGGGCTGCCGATGGTGTTGCTGGAGGCAGGCGCTTGCGCCTTGCCCGCCGTCGCAACAGATGTTCCCGGCACGCGCGAGGCGATCGTGAACGGAGAGACGGGTTGGCTGGCGCCTGCGGGCGATGCGGATGCGTTGGCGCTAGCAATGGCAAAGCTGATGCGCACGCCCATCGAGGAACGGCGCGCCATGGGTGAACGCGCGCGGCGGCACGTGGTTGAGCAATTCGGCATCGAATCCGTGCTGGACCGGTGGGAGCAGCTTTACGCGGAATTGCTCGATCGGAAGAATGCGCGGCGGCGGATTCGCTTACTGCCCGCGAAGATTTGAGACGCCAGAGCGCCGCTTCAGCCTGAAGGCGCTCGGGCAGGGTCAAGGTGGCAGGCTGAAACCGGAAAAGTATTGGCAGAAAACGGCTGCAGACAAAATGCTTCGGTGAGGGATCGGAAGAGCAGCGCTCGCGAGAGACGGTGGGACAGAGATGGTCGAAGCGGAGCAAATATTGCGCCGAGGCCGGAATCATCCGGCTGCGTCCATCGCGGCCACTCGCGCCAGAAGCTTTCGGCTCCAGTACCAAAGATAGAAAAACGTGCTGACGGTCCAGAGCGAGGTGGCGAGCGCGATTCCGGCCACGCCAAACCAGCGCATGAGGAGGAGATTCAGCACAATATCGAGGCCGAGGTTGAGGATGCCGCAGTAAAGGATCAGATCAGTGCGGCGCATGGCAACCAGAAAACGGTAATAAACGCGGCTAGTGACGAAAAACGGAATCTGGATGGCGTACATGGCGAGCACAGCGGCCACGACGGCGGTGTCGCGCGGGCCGAAACTGGCCATGCTGAAAGGCGATACGTACGAGCGGGCGCGCGTTTGCGATGAGAGCGATCGCGACGGGGACCGAGACGAATGCGGTGAGCCTGACCCAGGTGCGAAGGGTGTGGCGGCAACCGGCCCAGTCGCGGTGGGCGATCATGCGGGAAAAGTAGGGCACGATGGCGGTGGAAACGGCGCCGGCCAGGAGCGTAATCACTACGCCGACGAAGCGATTGGCGTAGACCAGAGCGGAGACGCTGCCCGAGGGCAGCATGGCTGCCATCGACTGATCGACGAGAAGGCCGCCCGAGGACACCACGCCGCTCAATAGCACCGGACCGTATTGGCCGGCTACTTCGCGCGTTGCTTCGGTCATGCCATGCCAGCGCAGGCGGAAGCGATAACCGCGCGCCTCCATCATCCAGACAACGATAAGCGCGTGCAGCAGCGAGCCGGCGAGAGTGGCGTAGACCATGGCCCAGATGCCGAAACGGGCGCCGAACAGCAGAGCGCCAACAAGCACGGAGACCGAGATCACGATGGGCGCGAGAGCCGGAAGGGCAAAGCGATCGAGAGTGTTCAGAACCGCAGTGCAGTTGGTGGCGATGCCGGTGATGAGGACGATGGGCAGAAGGCCGTAGAAGAGACGGACGGCGAGTTCGAGCTTGGCCGGCGGGAAGTGAGAGGCGATGAGCGGGAAGAAACCATGCGCCAGGAGCGCCATGACGGCGGACGCGATGCCCAACAGCAAACACATCCAGAGCATGGAACTGGAGAGGAGCTGCTGCGCGCGTTCGCGGCCCTCCTGTTCCCTCACCCGGACCAGCGTGGGCACGAGCGCCTGATTCATCGACTCGGAGATGAGGTTGACGAGCAGGCTGGGGATGAGCGCTGCGGCGAGGAATGCGTCCATGGCGTCGGAGCGGCCATAGACCGAGGCAACCGCAATTTCCTTGAAAGTGGCGACGAGCTTGACGATGATGCCGGCGGCGCCGACCGACACGGCGGCGCGGAAGATGCTGCGATTGATGCTAAAGGCTCGGTGCGGCGCGGCGATGGAGGAGGCGATCGACATGGCGGCGAACACGATCCTCTAGGATTCCGGTTGCACAGCGAGCGGCGGGGCCGGAGCGAATGCAGGGCGTGGCAGCGGAGCGGAGAAACAAGCGGCCAAGGCGTGCGAATCCTCCGCGGCGAGCCGCGCGGCGAGGACGATCAGGGCGAAGAGCAGCCACGTGGTGCGGTTCCCGTCGACGGTGGCGACGAGCGATGTGACGGCCCAAACCAGCAGCGCCGTAACCAGAGCTATGCGTAGCGGGCCAAGGGTCTCGATCGCGGAGCGCGCAGCCAGAGCGACGAGGAGTGTGGCCAGAAACAAAGCGCAGAGCCCTCCGCCAACAGCGAGTGAAAGCGCGGTGTTGTGCGCCGTATCGATGGGCGACAGATGCGCGGCGGCGACGAAGGTGCCCGCGCCCGTACCGAAGACCGGCGCATGGGCAAAGGCGCGCCAGCCGGCAGACCAGATGTTGAGCCGCTGGTTCAGATCGCCGCTTCGCAGTTGCTCGGGGATGGTGGCGAGGCGATTGAAGGTCGCGCCGGGAACGATGAACCAGAGAGCGGCCAGAAAGGGCGGCAGGGCGAAAACGCCGGCAACCACACGCCGGGCGTGGCCGCGCGTGAGGAGAACAGCAGAGCCGGCAAGCGCGACCAGTGCAGCCAGGAAACCTCCGCGCGAGGCCGTGAGCAGCACGGCGACGAGGCCCACGGGCAGAAATCCAAGAGCCAGCAGGCGGGCCAGCTTGCTGCGTTCGCACTCCAGGAGCAGGGCCGCGAACGGAAAGCCGAGATCGAGAAAACGGGCGACGTCGTTGGGATCCTGGCCGTAGGCGGCAAAGCGGAACTGGCCCGCGGCAATGGCTTCAGGTGAACGGAAGGCTGCCAGCGTGAGAGCGGCCAGCACCCACGAGCCGGCCACGAAAGCGCGCAGAAGGTCGCGCAGATCGGCTGGGGTGTCGGCGAATTCCCATACCAGCCAGACGATCATCATCTCCTGAAAGTAGGCGCGGATTTTTTCAAGGGTTGCATCGGCGTCGATGGTCCAGAAATAGGAACAGCAGAACCAGAGATACAAGACGCAGCGTGAGCCAGCAGAACGCGCCGGGATTGCGCATGCGGCCGGCTTGAAAAACGGCCGGAACGGCGGCGAGAAGCACCAGCAAGCCGGCGATGCGGGCCACGTTGCCCAGCGGCTCGCCGAGATCGAGTGAGTACTCCCATGGAATGGCGAAGGCGAAAAGCAGCAGCAGAACCCACGCGATACGGCGCATAGCAGCTCCTGCTAATACCTTGTTGAGTAGACCAGCGCAGAGTAGATGGTGACGCCGATGGTGGATTGAATGGCGGACTCCAGGGTCCGATTCATCAAATTCTTGGCCGCGGAATCGGGCACGTAGAGGATGTCGCGATCCTCGACGGGCTGGTCAGGGTCCTGGCCGCGCAACATGCGTTTGAGATTGAGGGCGATCATGGTGCGGCCGCCCTTCTGTTCGCGAATCAGCACGGCCTTGCCGGCAGCGGCATTTTGCGACGGTCCCCAGGCCAGCGAGAGCGCCTGCACTACAGTGAGCCCCTGCACCGGATCGACAGCGAAACCTCCGGGGCGGATCACATCGCCGACCACGTAGACGAGGCCGGCGCGGCTCACCTGCACGGTGTCGCCGGGGCTGAGTTCGGGATTGTGATCGGATGCGGTGTCGGTTCCGCTGGGGTCAAGCACGACCGGATGCAGCGTTTTGGGATCGTCGTGATGAAAGACGTTGACCAGGCGGCCGGCATTAGGCGAAAGACCGGAGGCGGCGGAGATGAGGTCGAGCAGGCGATGGTGGTAGGTGTAGGGATAGACGCCGGGACGTGTCACTTCGCCCAGAACGCTCACATCCTGTCCGGCGTAGGCGGTCACGAGCACCGAGACGAGCGGATGCAGAAGCATGCCCTTGGCCAGCAACGCGGCCTCAATGGCGCGCGCGGCGGCCTGCTCGTCCATTCCGGAGACATTGACTTCGCCGATCATCGGCAAGGTGACTGTGCCGGCGGCGGAGACGCGCACCGCGGAATGAAATTCCGGCGTGTGGTACTCGCTGACGTCGAGAAAGTCGCCGGGACCGATGGGAGCAGGCATGGGCGAGGAGGACTGTGCGGCGGCGAGTGGCGGCACGCCGGCAGTGCCTGGGGCGCCCGTGCTGTTCCAGATCGCTGGCGCCTCCTGGGGGTTAGGCAGACTCCTTGTCTCCTTCGACTGCGGAAATCTGGCGACGCCCGTGGGCAGCCCCGAGGTGCTGGGCGTGGGCGCCTGCGCGTGGATGCAGGCGCCGGCCGCGAACAACGCGAAAAGCGCCATGGTGGTTACGGGGCGGCCGAGCGATTCGCGTAAGAGCGCGGCCCCTGCCGCAAGCCAGAGACCCACGAAAAAAGTGATGGCAAGATAGAGCGGCAGATCGGGCGCGACGGGCTTGGCTGGTTGGCGTGCATAATCCACAACCGAGATGTTCGAGCCATGAACGCCTGCGGCCAAACCGGCTTCCTCGGTTTTTTCGAGCACGCGCATGTACACATCGTGGCTGGCGTTGGCCTCCTGGCGCATGACGGCATATTCGGTTGCGGCCTGGTTCAGCTTCATGCCTTCGTCTGTCACCTGCTCCAGGCTCTCGCGCACCAATTGTTCGCGATCGAGAGCGGTTTGCCAGTTGCTGCGGAAACGCTCGACCAGTTTGGTGTCCTCGGCCTGTTTCTGCCGGTCCAGATCCTGCAACTGGCGGCCAATCTCGACGACGCGGGGAAAGCTGGATCCATGTTCGGCGCTGAGCTGAGCCTGCTCCTGCTCCAGATCGCTGCGGCGGGCGTGAATCTGCTGTAAGAGCGCGGTGGCAAAGTTGCCGCTTTCGGCCTGCAGGCGGGGATCGGCAGCGATGACCATCTCCGGGTCTCCTTGGGAAGCGGCGCGATACTCGGCCTCGCTCAGAATTCGGTCAGTTGTAGCGGTCACGAACTGGCGGCTGAGCTCATCGATCTCGAGCAGCGCCGAGCTGTGTTCGGTTTCGCCGGGCTGGCCGTTGGCCAGAATCTCCGGCGTGCTCACGAGGCCGTGCTGACTCTCGAAGTCGGATAGGCGCTGCTGGTCGCGATCGACGCGAGTCTTCAAGTCGCCAAGTTGGGCGCTGAGCCAGCCGGATGCCTGCGACGTGGCCTGAATCTGGGACTCGGTTTCCTG
This sequence comes from uncultured Acidobacteriota bacterium, assembly GCA_963832535.1. Classification (GTDB taxonomy): domain Bacteria; phylum Acidobacteriota; class Terriglobia; order Terriglobales; family Acidobacteriaceae; genus Telmatobacter. The sequence goes on along the minus strand of CAWHUK010000033.1, from coordinate 30,548 downwards.
CTCCTGGTACGCGCGGATGAGCGCGTTGACCACGGAAGCCGAGAGCGCCGCGTCACGGGAGCGAAAGCGAATCTCAACCAACAGCGTGCGCGCCTTCACCTGCACGTGCAGGCGCCAAAAAAATCTTTTCAGAAGCCACTCCTGGGCATCGGGCGCGGGCTGTCGGGGTGAAAGCCCGGGAAGCGGCTGTCAAAGCTGCCGCGGAATCCCGGCTGCTGGTAGAGCTTGAGGCCAGTGATTACGCGCCAGGCGAGCCGGTCACTGCTCAGGACGCTGGCCAAGGTCTCCAGTGCCATGGGCGCGGAGAGAATGGAAGCGGAGGCCAAGGATTCCTGCGGCTCAAGGCTGAGCGAGGAAACCGGCGCGGTGCGCAGCTCGACCCGGGCGGAGGCTTCGTACTGATTGGGAGCAATGAGGCAATAGAGAAGGCACGCCAGCAGCAAGGCGCCTTCGATTAGCGCAATGAAGCGGCGGCGGCGCCACAGAACCCGCCACAGGCCGTGCAGGGATGTCGTGGCAGACTGGCCCGGCTCTGTTGCGGCGCGCGGCACGGAGCCGTTCGGCGATACATCCTGGACAGACAGCAACTCCGGCAAGAGCAGAACCCTCGCTCATCAACGAACCACGCAGAGCTATGTCCTTGCCCGTTCCTGCCAGTATTGCGGCGTGGAGCGAGTTGGTCAGCCGCAGTGTGCCGCGGCAAGCACCCGTCATGAGCCTCTCCTTTGCCCACGCCAACGGGGCAAAAGCGATGGCCCTGGCGTTCAGAACGAAAAGCTATTCCGGGAAAAATCCCTCCCAGTTTCATACATTGAACGCAATTCGTCAATACTTGGCGTCGCACTTGTCGTCACACTTTGGCGTCACACTCTTGCGCGCGGGCTGAAAATAAATGCTTTGGCCGTCAGCATCTCAGGGGATGTTTTACGGCATTTTCGGAAATAGTGTGGTCCTTGCGAGATTCGTACAAGGTCGTCGCTCCTTCCACCCCACGGACTAACACCTGTCCGTGAGGGCCCCTGGGTTTTGGGGTCGCGCCGACTTGACGATGTGCTTCCGGTCTATAGTATTTCCGAAAATGTCATAGGTCTTCTATTGCGAGGACTTATACCACTTGACGGTGCGGCTCAACCCCTCGCGGAAATTGACCTGAGGCTCATAGCCAAGCAGCTCCTGGGCCAGCCGAATGTCAGCCAGGGAGTGGCGGATATCGCCGGCGCGCGCCTCCGCGTAGGCCGGTTTGCCCCGATAGCCCGTGAGGCCGCAGAGAATCTCGAAGGTCTGGTTGAGCGTGACGGCCGCGCCGGTGGCCAGGTTCATGCTCCTGCCTGAGACCTTTTCTGCAGGCGCAGCGCAGGCGAGCAGGTTGGCCTCGACCACGTTGTCGATATAGGTAAAGTCACGGCTTTGCTCGCCGTCGCCATAGATGGTGGGCTGTTCGCCGGCCAACATCTTACGGCAGAAGATGGCCAAAACGCCGGAATAGTGCGAAGTCGGGTCCTGGTAAGGGCCAAAGACGTTGAAGTAGCGCAGGGTGACGGTCTCAAGCCCGTAGACGCGCGTGAAGGCGCGCATGTAGTGCTCGCCGGCCAGCTTGGCCACGGCATAGGGAGTGATGGGATTGGGCAGCATCTCCTCGTCCTTGGGCAGCGTGGGCGTGTCACCGTAGACCGACGAAGATCCGGCGTAGACCACTCGGCGCACGCCGGCGGCGCGGGCGGCCACGAGCAGGTTGAGCGTTGCATCCACGCAATTGCGGTTGGTGGCTGCGGGATCGGCTACCGAGCGCGGAACCGATGCCAATGCCGCCTCATGAAAGACAACCTCAACGCCCGCGCAGACTTTAGCGCAAACCGCCGGATCGGCCAGGTCGCCCTCGACGAATTCCATCGCCTCCAGACCAACCAGGTTGGCAGGCTTGCCGGTAATGAAGCTGTCGACACCACGCACTGTGCCGCGCACCGCGTCGCCTCGATTGAGCAGGGCCGCGGCAATGGAGCGTCCAATAAAGCCGGCAGCTCCAGTAACAAGGTATGTAGGCAAGTTCGTACTCCGAAAAATGAACGCTACGCCGCTCGATCAGCGGCCCGCACTGGCTAGGATACTCTCGTTTACATATTTCTCTGCAATCCGCTCAGGGACGCCATCGTATATTGTGGTTAGTCGCCACGATGATTGTTCTTTTCCCAAATCTGGCCGAGCCCCGGCACTTCTCGCTCGTGGAAAAGCTGCTCTTTGCGGCGCTGGCAGTCGCGTCCGTCTACGGCTTTTGGCGGCGATTCGGGCCCATCCTCAATAAAATTCTGCGATCGAAAAAGGACGCGGACTTCAGCCTCTTCCCCATCGGAAGGCGCGTGCGCGATTTTGTTTGGGAGGTGCTGTGCCAGGCCAAGGTGATCCGCCAGCGGCCGCTGGCAGGCGTGGCTCACGCGCTGGTCTTCTGGTCGTTCTGCGCCTTTGCGCTGGTCACGCTGAACAATTGCGCGACGGTTTTAGGGGCCGGCTTTCTCGATCCCGCCGGACCGGTAGGGCGATGGTATTTCTATTTTGCTGCCGTCTTCGCTGTGGCTTGCGCGGCAGGCATCGCAGGCCTGTTTGTCCGGCGATTCCTGGTGCGGCCCAAGTGGCTGGGTGAGATTTCCTGGGCGTCGGGCCTGGTTGCGCTCTTGATCTTTGTGCTGATGGCGACGTATCTGGCGGCGTTTTTTGTGCCGGGCGGGAGCAGTGCGGTGCGGGCGTTGTGGTGGGCGCACATGCTCACGCTGCTGGCCTTTTTGCCCCTTATCCCTCACACCAAGCATCTGCACCTGGTTCTGAGCCCGTTCACGGTCTTTCTCTCGCGCGGCGGATTCAGCCAAATTCCCCCGCTCAGCGGCGACGAGGACTTTGGCCTCGTTGCCGGCACAGATTTAACGCGGCTCGTCAGTCTGCAGGCATACTCGTGCGTGGAGTGCGGGCGCTGCATGGAGCATTGCCCCGCCAACAACACGGGCAAGATCCTCAACCCTAAAGAAATCGTGCTGGGCGTGCGCGGTTATTTGAACGAATACGGGCCAGCATCTGAAGAGCCGCTGTTGGGCAAATACAACGCGCAGGAGGCCGTGTTTCAGTGCACCACCTGCGGAGCGTGCGAATTTCAGTGTCCCGTGGGCATTGAGCATGTGCCGATTCTTGTTGGCCTGAGGCGTGGCGCGGTGAACACGGGCGCGTGGGAGGACGATCACGGGGCGAAGCTCTTCCTTGCATTGGAGCGCGGCAGTAATGCGCTGGGAATCAGTCCGGCCGAGCGCGACAAATTTGTCGAGAAAAATGCCCTGCCCCTCTTCGACGGGACACAAGAGTATTGTTTATGGCTCGGCTGCATGGGCGGCTACGATCCCAAGGGGCGGGAGATTGTGCTGGCGCTGGTGCGGGTGATGCGGTTCCTCGGCACGAGCTTTGGCGTGCTGCGCAAGGAAAAATGCACAGGTGATCCTGTCCGCCGGCTTGGGAATGATCTCGTCTTTCAACAACTGGCCGAGGCGAACCTTGAAGCGCTGAAGCAAAACAAGGTGAAGAAGATCGTGTCGATTTGCCCGCACTGTGTGCGCACGATTCAGGAAGACTGGAAGGCGTACGGAACACCGCCAGAAGTGGAGCACCACAGCGAGTTTCTGGCGCGCTTTGCGGATAGGCTGAGCCTTGTATCGGGGCACGACTTCAGTGGTGCCGAGGCGGCTGGGAAAAACGGCAGAGCTCTAGCCCCTGCGGGATCCGAGAAAGAAAAAATCGTATTCCACGATCCGTGTTATCTGGGGCGTTATCGTGGCGTTTACGAGGAACCAAGGAGAGTGGCGGCGTTAGCTGGTGAGCTGGTGGAAGCGCCGCGGTCGCGAGAGCGCAGCTTTTGTTGCGGAGCAGGCGGCGGCTTGGTCTTTCTGGGCGAAGAGACCGGCGAGCGCGTGAGCCAGGTGCGTGCCGGGGAGTTGGTTGCGACCGGCGCACAGACAATCGCCGCGGCCTGCCCCTTTTGCAATACCATGTTCCGGGATGCGCTCGCCGAAAGAGGCGAGGGGGCGCCGGAGCTTCTCGATATTGCGCAGTTGGCGGCAAGGGGATTGCCTGAGGGCGGGAAGGGTTGATTCACCTAAGATGAGGATCGTGTTCTTTCACCCTTGCCGCAAGAAGAAAGACGCAGTGCCCGGAGGGTGTCCAGATGGGGCACTCGGGATTTGCGGAAGGGAAAGATGAAGATCATTGTTGCCATCAAACAAGTGCCGGAGCGCGATGCTCTTGTCCGTATTGGCGCGGACAGCAAATGGATCGACGAATCCGATTTGCAGTTCGCCATGAACGAGCCCGACGCCTATGCGCTCGAAGAGGCGCTGCAACTCAAAGAGAAGAACGGGGGCGAAGTGATCGTCGTCAGCGCGGGACCGGAGCGCGTGGGCACTGCTATCCGCGAGGCGCTGGCCAAGGGCGCGGACCGGGCAATCCATATAGTCTGCGATGATTTGGGCTCACGCGATGGGCTAGGCGTGGCGCGTCTGCTGGCCGCCGCCATCAAGCCCGAAAATCCCGACCTGGTGCTCACGGGTTTGCAATCGGAGGACCTGGGATTGGGCCAGACAGGCGTCATTCTTGCCGAACTGCTCGGCCTGCCTCACGCCACGTTGATCCTGCATGTGGAAAAAACCGACTCCGGCCTCAAGGTGAAGCGCGAACTGGAAGAGGGGTGGTTCCAGTCGATCGAAATGCCCCTGCCCGCAGTGCTGACTATACAGTCCGGCGGCAACAAACTGCGCTACGCCACGCTGATGGGCATCAAGCGTGCCAAGACAAAAGAAACACGCCAGGTGGCGGCAAGCGATCTCGGCGCCGATTCCGCGCCGATGGTGCTGCTGGAGCAGGTCAGCTTGCCTAAGAAGCAAAAAACGACGCAGATCTTGCCGGGCTCGGCCAAAGAAGCTGTGGCGGGGCTGGTTGAAAAGCTGAAGACGGAGGCGCGCGTTTTATGAGTATTTTTTTGATCCTGGAGGAGAGTGGCGGGCACATCAAGAAAGTGAGTTTGGAGGCGCTGTCGGCTGCGCTACGGCTTGGGACCGCGCAGAGCGTGACCGCTGTAGCGATCGGCGCGCAAACCGAGGCGCTGGCCGCCGAGGCGGCTGCCAGGGGCGTGGGCAAAGTCATCCGCGTGGAGCATCCGCTGCTCATGCCGTACACGTCGGATGGCTACACGTTCGCGCTGGAACAACTGATTCGCGCCGACGCGCCTGCGTACGTTGTCTTCGCACATACCTATCAGGTGCGCGACTACGCGCCGGCGCTGGCTTGCCGCATGGGCCAGGTGCTGATCGGGGATGTAGTGGGAATCGACGACGGGCCGATATTCAAGCGGCAACTGCTGCAAGGTCGCCTGATTGGCAGCTACCGGCACGCAGGCGACGGCCCGTGCTTTGTCTCGGTGCAGGCTGGAGCCTTTCGAGCCGTGGATTCAGACGCGAGCGCGTCTCCGGCGGCCGTCACGACGTTTACACCGGCGCTCGATCGAGCGCCGGTCCGCACCAAACCCGGCGAACCCTTCCGAAGCTCGGCGCAGACCGTCGATCTGGGCTCGGCGCAACGGATTGTGGGCATTGGCCGGGGGATCAAAGATGCCGAAAACATCGCGCTCGTGCAGGAGCTTGCCACGGCGCTGGGCGCAGAACTGGCTGCTTCGCGGCCCATCTGCGACAACGGATGGCTGCCCATGGAGCGGCAGGTGGGCAGTTCCGGCCAAACGGTCTCGCCCAGGCTTTATATGGCGGTCGGCATCTCGGGAGCGATTCAGCACCTGGTGGGGATGAAGGGCTCCCAGTGCATTGTGGCGATCAACAAAGACGCAGACGCGCCCATCTTTGAAGTGGCCGATTACGGCATTGTTGGCGATCTGTTTGAGGTGGTTCCGGAGCTGACTCAAGCGGTGAAGGCGGCAAAATAGTAAGCGGCCAGCGCAGCCCATAATACTTACTGCGCAAAACGCCAAGGGGTATATTTCGAGTTGGCTCCGGAACCACGGGGTAGCCCGCCGATTTATTAAGGCGCAGCAGGTCGTCACCGTGCGGACTGACGGTTCCTTCCATAGATACTTGCGTGATAGTGCAGGTCTGGTAAAGACAAGTTTCTGCTTGACAAGAGAAAAATGAGGTTTTAGAAGTAAACTGATGCCCCGGCTCTTCCCCTTCTCGACCGGGATCCCAAGAAACTGATCTGCAGCCCGCAAGGGGAAGTCAAGCCAGCGCCGAGTGCATCGCTGCGCGCAATCGCTCCCTCTTTTTCTGCCTGGCTGCTGTAACCGAGTACGGCAAGACGAAACATGGGCAGGTTGCCACAACGGAGAGCCGGCCTCGCCTGTCCCTTGAACGATGGAAGCATCCCGAAGCCTTTGCAGCGAGCCAAAGGCGGCATGCGGGGTAGCCTGCGGAGCCAGGCCATTCTCAGTATGCAGCTGAAAAAGGGGCCGCAAAAGACCCGAAGCAAGCCCTTAATTGGCTGCGCAGACCAAGGAGTAACGCGGGATCTGAAGTGTTGTGCTGATGATGTAAGCAGTACAGGGCAGGAGTGTGAATCACAGTTCTCCAGGAGGATGACATGAGAAGAATGAGTGTACTGAGCGGTTTTTGTATTTTGGCAGCGGTACTTCTCGCCCAGTCCTTAACGCCATTGAACGTGAAGACGGGCCTTTGGCAAATGACGGAGACGATTACATGGGTTGGGCTTCCACCGCAAATGGCCGCTGCGATGAACAACGGACATACCATCAACTACAAATCGTGCGTAAAGCCGGCGGACCTGAGCAGCAATCCGTGGGGACAAGGGTCTGGACACGTGTGTCGTTGGACCGCTGTGAAGTCCGATGGCAGCGACATGGAATTGCAGGGCGATTCCTGCGATTTGGGCAAGGCCCTCGGCATGGCCGCCGACGTGAAGGGCACGATCCACGTCATCGATCCGCAAGACGGCACAGGAACGTTCGACGTCGTTTTGACCGGCAACGGCCAAACCATGCACGGCCATGCGGAATACAAGGGCCAATGGGTCGCCCCAACTTGCCCCGCCGGCATGAATTAACATGCGTCTGCAGAAGGCGGCGGGCCTCACCCTTCTACCGCGGTAGTCTTACGCATTGGCTTGGCACGTGCCATCGTCGCTGTGTGCTTCATGAGTGAATGAGATTGAAGGCAATGCCTCGATGGTGAGGGCGTTCGTGCCGGCACTCGCATCTACCAGGACTCTGAAGGCAAATTCCGTGCCCGGCCCGGAGGGTACCCCGCCGGCCTGGTGAGGCGCACGATTCGAGTGTGGGCACGCGTAAGCCAGCCGAGTCGTTTGCACCTTTCCACAGGCGTGAAGAATCCAAAGCGGAACAGGAGAAAGCATTTATGCCGGAGAAAATTGCATTCATTACGGGTGGGAATCGCGGGCTGGGGTTCCAGACAGCGCTGGAATTGAAAGATGTGGCCAAGGTGGTGATCGGGTCGCGGGACCTCGCGCAGGGCAAAGAGGCCGTGAAGAAGCTGCGCGTGGCGGGGGTGGACGCCGAGATGCTCGAGTTCGACGTGACGCAACCGGCCAGCCATCAGGCAGCGTTCGACTACTTCAACTCGCGTTACGGCAGGCTCGACATTCTCGTGAACAATGCCGGAATCGCGGGCGGCACGTTTCCGGGGACGGGGCCGGAGCACCGGGCGGCCGATGTGCCGATGGCGCTGCTTCGCAAGGTGTTTGATACCAACTTTTTTGCGCAGGTGGCGCTGACCGAGGCATTGCTGCCGCTGCTCAGGAAGAGCACGGCAGGACGGATTGTGAACCTGTCTAGCATTCTTGGGTCGCTCACGCTGAACGCCGATCCCAAGTCGCCTTTCTACAACGCCAAATCCTTTGCCTACGACGCGTCGAAAACCGCGCTGAACGCGTTTACGGTGCACCTGGCGTATGATTTGCGCGATACGAAGATCAAGGTGAACTCGGCGCACCCCGGTTGGGTGAAGACGGACATGGGAGGGCCGGAAGCCCCGATGGAACTGGCCGAAGGCGGCAAGACGAGCGCTGCGCTGGCCACGCTGCCCGACGACGGGCCGACGGGCGGGTATTTTCATCTGGGGCAGACGCTGCCGTGGTAGAGACAGGGACCAGGGACGCAGGGACTAGGGACGCTGCGTTGCACCAAGGGGCCCGGCGCTTGCCAGCAAATGCCAAAGCATGACACCTTTTAAGAAGTGCGCGAATTGCGCAAACCAAGGAGCTTTTCTACCCCCATGCCCATACAAGCAACTGAAAAGATCTGGCACAACGGCAACCTGATTCCCTGGGAGCAGGCAACGATTCACGTCATGAGCCACGTGATTCACTACGGCTCGAGCGTGTTCGAGGGGATTCGCTGCTACGGGCAACCGCACGGATCGGCGGTCTTCCGCCTACCGGAGCACATGCAGCGGCTGCTGGACTCGGCCAAGATCTACCGCATGGAGATTCCGTTCACGCTGGAGGAACTTTGCGCCGGCGTGGTGGACGTGATTGAGGCGAACGGCGTGGCGCCGTGCTACATCCGGCCCATTGCGCTGCGCGGCTACGGCGAGATGGGCGTGAACCCCAAGGGATCGCCGGTTGAGGTGTACATCGCCAACTTTCCGTGGGGCAAGTACATCGCCGGCCACGGAGGCGCGGACGTGTGCATCTCAAGCTGGCACCGGATGGCTCCGAACACCATGCCTGCGCTGGCCAAAGCCGGCGCCAACTACATGAACTCGCAGCTCATTCACATGGAAGCCGAGATAAACGGCTACCAGGAGGGGATTGCGCTGGATGTGAATGGGCTGGTGAGCGAGGGATCGGGCGAGAACATCTTTATCGTGCGCAACGGCGTGCTTTTTACGCCGCCGCTGGCCAACTCGGCGCTGTCGGGAATCACCCGCGACAGCGTGCTGACCATTGCGCGGCACCTGGGCATGACGGTGACCGAGCAGTCCATCCCGCGCGAGCTGCTGTATATCGCCGACGAGGTCTTCTTTACCGGGACGGCGGCAGAGGTCCAGGCAATTCGCTCCATCGATCGCGTGGTGATTGCCGACGGGAAGCCCGGCGAGACTACGAAGAAAATCGCGGACGAGTTCTTTGGCATTGCCAACGGCCTGAAACCCGACCGCTTTGGCTGGCTGACGCCAGTGAAGGTGGATGCCAGCGAGACGGTGACGGCGTAGAAGCAGCCTCTACTTGCTAGCTTTCAACTTGGAGGTCGAAGACTTCGGGGATAAGTGCGCCGACCTCGGGATTCCTACTGCTAAGGAAACGTGAGATGATCCAATAAATGCCTGGGTCGAAAGGCGTGTCATGGCAGGATCCATAAGCGTTAGTGATCTCAAACCAGGCGATGCCTTCCTCTACCAGAGCAAGGGATTTCTTCCCGATATGATTCGGCTGCTTGATGGTGAGCCCTACAGCCATGCAAGCATCTTCTTAGGCGCGGTACAAGGGACGCCAAGCGTTGCCGAGATGCTTGGAAGCGGAACCAACGTCAGGTCCGTTGTCGATAGCCTTGCAGGCCACAATTTTGTCGATGCTTTTCGCTACATCAACGATGCCGGGCAGCCGCTTGGGTCGATAGGAGTAGATCCGGCGCCGCTTATCACGAAGATGGATTACTTCACCGATCCAGCCAACGCACAGCGATATGGCTATGAGCAAATACTGTTGCTAGCAATGCTTTGTTCAACAAGGAAAGTTGACGGCGTTACGGGTGAGATTGTTCGCCGTGTGCTCGATGATGCTGCGGAGATCGTTGCTGACCTGGTCCACGCTGGCAAGCAGCCAATGATTTGCTCGGAACTTGTCTATCGTTGCTACACAGAAGCCGGTCCTCCTTACGATCTCCGCATTGTCGGTTCCGACATTCCGCGCCAATACGCCTTCGCGTTTTATGGATTGTTGCCCCCAGGGAGCGAATTGAATCGATCTGCGGCTCTTGCTTCTCCATCGTCTGAAGATGCTGCCACTGCATCGGCTATCTCTTCATACCTTGCCAACTACGCCGCCGCAAAAGGATACTTCGCAAAGCCAGAAAATAAGACCGCAGTAAAGATGCTTGAGGCAAATCCGGCAACCGCCGTTTCGATGCTCGCAGTCGCCGATTTCGTGACCCCCAACGACCTTGGCCACAGTCCCAATCTTCAAATACTCGGCCGAGTTGCGGGGTGAATGCATAAACGCGGAGGCTGCAACGATCGGGGCTGGAGCTGGCTAGAGGACCAGCAGGGATAGAACGGTCCTAATTCTGGCCGGTTCCGCACTGCTTGGGATGGATGGTCTAGCCAAGAGGGGAGCCACGCTTGAAACCCGACATGAAAGTCTCGTTAGCCGGAATGGAGCTGGTGAATCCGGTGATTGCCGCCAGCGGCACGTTTGGCTACGGCATTGAATTTGAAGAGATTGTATCGCTGGAGCGGCTGGGGGGAATCGTTACAAAGGGGATTTCGCTGCAGCCGATGGCTGGACACGCCGCGCCGCGCATGGTGCAGACAGCGGCAGGGATGCTGAACGCCATCGGGCTGCAGAACGTGGGCGTGGAGGATTTTGTGGCGCGGAAGCTGCCGCCCATGAAGCGCTATCCGATGTGCAAGGTCATCGTGAATGTCTTCGGGAACACGGTGGGCGAGTACATCGGAGTGATTGAGCGGCTGAACGGGGCGGACGGAATTGCAGCCTATGAGTTGAACGTGTCATGCCCGAACGTGCACGCCAGCGGGATGGCGTTTGGCGCGGATGCCGGGTCGCTGGAGTACCTGGTCAGCCGTGCCAAGGCAGCAGCAGAAAGGCCGCTGATCGTAAAGCTTACGCCCAACGTGACCTCGATTACGCACATGGCGAGGGTTGCCGCCGATGCGGGCGCCGATGCGGTGAGCTTGGTTAACACCTTCCTGGCCATGGCAATCGATGCCGAAGAGCGGCGTCCGCGGTTGAGCAACGTGACCGGCGGATTGTCGGGACCGGCGATCAAGCCCATTGCACTGCGCATGGTGTATGAGACGGCGCGGGCGGTCAAGATTCCCGTCCTGGGGATGGGCGGAATAGTTACGGCGGAGGATGCGGTGGAGTTCATGCTGGCCGGGGCGACGGCTGTGCAGGTGGGGACGGCCAGCTATGCCGATCCGCGAGCGACCGAGAGGTTGGCGCGGGGGCTGGAGTCCTGGTGCAAGAGCCACGATGTGGCAAGGGCGAGCAGCCTGTCGGGGGCGCTGGAAGTGCAGGGAATAGGGAACGGGGAATAGTTGCTTCGCGCTCTTCTCTGCTTGAATGAGAAGAATTGGCTCAATTCTGTGTTGGAATCCCAAGTGAATAACAAACACTACAGCCGCTTGATAAAGGCGAGGGCCTCGGCGAGCTGCGGGAAGCGCTCCTCCTCGGCTTTGAATTCGCGGGAGTGGACGCAGCGGCGCAATCCGCGCGCTTTGACGGGATGCTTGAGGTGCAGCATCTCGTGGTAGAGCAGGTACTCGATGGCGTAGCGAGGGCTGGAGGGACGGTCGAAGACGCGGCTGACGACGATGGTGTTGTGAGCGGCGTCGTAGTGGCCGAGCGAACGCTTGGCGTGGTGCTCGCTCCAGGTGAGGTCGGGACGGCCGAGCAGTCCGCCGAAGAAGCGCGTGTTGAGCGAATCGAAGACCTCTTCGAGATGAAAGTAGCGGCCCTCGGGGCCGAAGTAGCGCTTGCTGCCGCGCGCCGTGCGGATGAGCTCGGTTTGACGTGTGACGGCGGCCGAAGAGGCGAAGCGCTTGTAGCGCAGGTTGTGCGCGGCGTCGATGGGCCTGCGGTAGAGCTTGGCCAGCAGTATGTGCGCGATGGCACGGAGGACGGACTCCGGCGCGCCCTCAAGCAGATCGGAGAGGCTGACATAGATCTCGCCCTGGCGCAGGCGGATCGTGGTATTGAGCGAGGTAAAGCGGCGGAAGCGCACGTGGATGGGGGGCATGGGCGCGCGGGGGCGGAGAGCGCGGTACTCTTCGTGAAAGATGGGAACGACGTCGGGCAACACCAATGGAGGATAGCAGGGAACAGGGAGTAGGGAGTAGGGAACAGAAAACAACAAACAACGGCGGCGTAACGATGGGCTTGGATTCGGACCGGAGTCGAAAAGGCGTGCTGCGGAAAGTCTTTGCGACGAAATCGGGCGGATGCTCGTCGTCATGATCAGGAAACTCAGTGGCATGATGACAGCGCCCTACTCCTTATTTCCTGCTTCCTACTCCCCGCTCACTTTGGCTCTGCGCGGTCCTGGCCCTTTTCGTCCGGGTGGGCTTTGAAGTAAGCCTCTTGGTCGGCGGTGAGCTGTTTGATCCTGGCCGGCAAGATCGCCGGCGCTATCAACCGCCTCCTTCAGCGACAGTTCAAAGGCCGGCTCGCTGGGAAGGTCGTGCAGCACTCCCTGCCAGCGCTGGATGCCTTCGTTGAGCCCCTTCAGCGAATTGCGAATATCGGCCTTGCGCTCGGAGAAGACATCGAGGTTATCGCCAAGCTCGTCCATGAGGGCGGTGAAGTCCTGGAGTTCATCGTCGATGCGGCGGGCGCGAGCGGGGGATTTTGCACGTTTGATCAGCCCCTTGATGGTATCCGAGCGCTCATCGAGGAATTTTACGTAAAGGTTCACGCGCGCAACGGGATCGACGCCGGTCTCGGCGATCTGCTGGGCCTGCTCATCGCTCAACGGATTGCGCTTTTCTTTTTGCGCGGCCAGCGGCGCGGCGAGCAAGAGGCAGAACAGGAAGGCAGCGAGAGTGCGCATGGATATCCCTCCGGCGCTTCTATTTTAAACAGTCGGTGAGTGCTCAGCAGCCGGTGGAGGGAACGGGGTGCAGCAAACCGTGCTCATCTGGCTTGCGAACGAGACGCGGGTGTGGAACCGCTATTTCTGGAAGACCTGCATCATGGTCGCGTTCTGTGCCTTTGAAACCTGCGCCAGAGTCTGCTCGACCAACGGGCGATCTTCAACGCTGCTGGCTTGCAGCATTTCGTTGAGGCGGAAAGAGGTGCGGTTGAGCAGGATCTCAGCGTTTTTGAGGCGCTTGTCGTTGTCGGCCACGGAGAGGTGGATCTTTTGCGCAATGTGCTGGATCTGCCTGAGCAGGTTGGTTGCCTTGACCTCGTCGCCGTCCGCGTATCGGCGGATGCTGAGTTCCGTCATCCGCTGCACGAGTTGAGCATAGAGAAAGCATTGCTCGCGGGGCTGCGCCTGGCTGGCCCTTGCTTCGAGGGCATCAATGCTTTGCTGGTCGGTGGGGGAACTGTCGGGAGACGAGGCACGCACCGGGCACGCGGTCATGCCGAGCACGAGGAACGCGGCGATTGGAACCATAGTCCGCATAAGGAACCTCCACTGCTGCGGTTCGGCCCCCAAGTTGTGACTATAGTAGTCACAATTTGCAACGAACGGCAAGGAATAAGATGCAGGATTTTGATGCGGTGGTAACAGAATGGCAAAATTGGAGTCGTCTTATCCGGATTGGGGCGCCGGCAGCACTGAACGATGGGTTTTTGCGCTATTTTTCGAGGATTTGCAGGCGCTGGCGCGCCTGCCATTCCTGATTTGGGAATTTGCCGGCCGCGGCATCGAGAAAGCGATGGTAGTAGGCTGCCGCCTGCCCTTTTTGATGGAGTGAGTCGTAGGCGATGGCCCAGAGGAAGAGAGTTGAGGCGTTTTCCGGCGCGTATCTTGAGCGCATGGCCAGCGCATGTACGGTGACATCGGGGTGAGCGGTCTTTGAGGCGGCAAAGGCCAAGCCGTTCCAGCCGTCGATGCTGGCGGGATCGATCCGGGTGGCCTTGTCGAAGGTCGTATAGGCTTCCGCAAGCAGCTGCTGGCGCACCAGGTTCTGGCCGTGCGCGACCAGCAGGCCCGCATCGCTCGGGTTGGCCGCGATGAGGCCCGCGTAGAGCCTGTCGGAACCGGCGTAATCGCCGGCATCGGCCAGCACCGCGGCCAACATGCGAGTGATGGCAGGGTTGGCGGGATGGGCGTTGTGGAGCTTTTCGAGGAGCGGGAGGGCCTCGGCCTTGTCCTGTTCGGCGAGTACCGTAGCGAGCTGCGCGGTGAGCGTGGGGTCATCGGGATTCTTGTCGAGCGCGGCGCGGAGCAGGGTTTCGGCTTCGGTGTATTGCCTGCGCTGAATGAGCAAGTGGGCCAGGCCGGCGTTGGCGGTAGCGGATTGAGGGTCGGTAACCAGGACACGGCGGTAAGCGGCTTCGGCGGCGTCATCTTGACCGGATTTTTCGGCTAGGGCGGCGGCAAGCAAGGTGTCGGCCGGCGTTTCCGGCGAGAGTTTGAGGGCTTCAAGCAGGTCGTTGGAGGCTTCGGCGGGATCGGAGTCGCGATCGATGCGCGCCAGGGCGCGCCAAGCGCGGGCTTTGAGCACCGGGCCGGCCTCGCCTGGATCGAGAGTGGTGGCGGTGACGAGTTCGCGGCGGGCCTCGTCCAGCTTATTTTGACGGGCAAGAAGCAGGCCCAGCGAGATATGCGCTTCAAAGGATTTGGGATCGGCGACGATGGCGCGGCGATAAAGAGCGGCTGCATCGTCGAGACGATTTTGCGCGTCGGCCACGTAACCGGCGTCAAAGAGGGCGCGGGCATCGGAGGGATGGGTTGCCAGCCACGGATCCAGCTTGGCCTCGGCGGCATTCCAGTCGGAGCTGGCGATGGCGGCCTCGGCTGCGGCAACCGCATCCGGAACGGGCTGTGGGGTCTCCGTGGCTGATTGAGCGGACCCTGTCGGCGGGGCGCTCGAGATCGAGAAGGATTCCTGGGCAGCGCTCGAGACGGGCCAGGGAACGAGGGCCAAAACCAGGGCAGAAAAGACGCGACGAAGCACAACATCCCTCACATAAGCAGTTTAATAGCGCTGAACCCCGGAGATCGGAGTGTCGATGGCTTTTAAAACTTGGCGTGCGAAACTTCCGCCATAAGGCAGCATCTAAGTTAGACAGTAACAGCGATTCGGATCACTCGTTTTTCCGCAGGTCACGAGAATTTTCGATTGCGGATTTGATTCTCAGTGGCGTGATGCTCCGCGGCGCCACCCGACAACGGAGAAAGGAGACGACCCATAAGGAATGAGGAGACTGACAATGACCAACCAATTTCAAAACCCGGAAGTCGAGAAGCTGGAAGACAAGACAATCTCAGAGATTTCACCGAAGAAGGATATGGAGCGCGTCGCCGAAAAGATGGCGGAGAAAGCCTCAAAGGCGGTTCACGAATTCGACAAGGATGAAAGTAGTTTCTCGATCTGATCGGCGCTTAGGGATTCTCACGTTTGGTAGGGGCAATGAAAGAACTGGGGAGTAACAGAGATGCACCCCTGCCGCTACAGATTTTCTAGTGTTGAAGCACTAGTCGGGATATTTGTGTGTCTATGCCCGGGTGAGCGGTATTGGCGCGCCCAGTTTGTCTTAGGCGCTCTTCCAGTCGGAGTTCGCGAGGCGGCTTCGGCTGCGGCAACCGCATCCGGAACGGGCTGGGGCGTTGCGGCGGAAGCATTGGTAGGCGGTGTCGGCGCACCGGAGCCGGCAGAGGAAGATTGCGCTGGGAGGGTAGCCGATGCGGAGACGAGAGCCAAAACGAGGGCGAACAAGGCACATTGGAACACAAAGAGCCTCGGTTCACAGTGTAATGAACGGACGAACGGCTTGATGTTAGGTTTGAATCGCGAAGCAAATAAAGGGGTTAGGTGCGCATATTGACATAGAGTTGCAACTTTGCTGGGGAAGGCAGCATCTAAAGGAGTGTGTCAGGGCAAGTCGCGTCCGCCTAGGGGGGATGAAGGAGGCAGGCAAAGGATGCTGCCGAGTGGCGGGGTGATCGGCGTGAACTGACGACTCCAGCACTAAATGGGGTGATACGATGACCTTCCTCTCAATGCAACATATTCCCTTGAAGCGGGCTTATCTTTGCCAGGATTGCAACTGCATCGGCAATTGCGCGAAACAATGCCCGGCGTGCGCATCCGAGGCGCTTATCGGCCTGGCCGGTGTGTTGAATCGCGAAGCGGATGACGAAACGCAGCATGGATTCACGCGAATGGCTGTTGTGGCTGCCTGATTTCCCCAGGCCTGCGGGCTTTCTTAAAGCTTAGAAATCTTCTTCTGCCGCATGCAAAGTGCATGAGGGCAACGTTGCGATTGAACTCTGCGCGCAGGCCTTGCGGCACCACGTATAATGAAAATGGCCGGTTGCGCCCTGAGCCTCGTTGAGGAGACTGTGTCGCGGCCGGACAAGTTTACGCCGGTGCCTTCCCTTTGAACGATGCCATCGTTATCCGCGGCGCGCGGACACACAACCTGAAAAATCTCTCCTGCGAGATTCCCCATGGCAAGCTGACGGTGATCAGCGGCGTGTCGGGCTCGGGCAAGAGCTCGCTGGCCTTCGACACCATCTACGCCGAGGGGCAGCGGCGGTATGTGGAGTCGCTCTCGGCCTACGCGCGGCAGTTTCTGGAGCGCATCGAGAAGCCCGATGCAGACGAGATCGACGGGCTGGCGCCGGCCATCGCCATCAAGCAGAAGAACACGACGCGGAATCCGCGTTCGACGGTGGCCACCGCCACGGAGATCTACGATTACTTGCGCCTGCTGTATGCGCGCTGCGGGACGGTGCATTGCGTCCACTGCGACGGGCTGGTGAAGCGCGATTCGGTGGACGAGGCGGCCGAGGTGGTGCTGGCGTTGGGCGAGGGAACGCGGCTGAATGTGCTGTTTCCCGTGGCGACCGCGACGCCTGCTGCGGAGCCCGAAGCGAAGGCTGCGAAGACCGCGGGAAGAACGCCGAAATCTGCCGGCAAGTCTAAACCGCTGGCGAAAGGCGGCGACTCGCCGCACATCGAGACGCTGAAGGCGCGGCTTGGCGAGCTGCGCGCGGGTGGATTCAATCGGCTGTGGCAGCAGGGAAGGATCTTCGAGTTTTCCACGCCGGAATCGCTGCTGGATTTGGACTTCTCAGCTCCGCTGTTTGTCCTTTTGGACAGAATTCAGGTAAGCGCAGAGGCGCGTCCGCGCATTGTGGACGCTGTGGAGATTGCATACCGCGAGGGCGGCGAAGTGTTCTTTGAGGAGGCGCCCCGCGACGAGACGGTCCAGCGGCGGCGGCGCTTCAGCGGCGCCTACGAGTGCACGAGTTGCCACCGGCCGGGCCGCGAGCCGGAGCCGCGGCTGTTCAGCTTCAACAATCCCTTTGGGGCGTGCCCGCGCTGCCAGGGTTTTGGCAACACGGTGGACTACGACCTGAACCTGGTAATTCCCGACAAGAGTTTGAGCCTGAATGGCGGCGCCATCGATCCGTGGAACCGGCCCAAGTACCGGCCGTGGTTTGGCGAGTTGCGCAAACGCGCGGCGGAACTGGGCGTGCCGTTGGACGTGCCGTGGAACGAACTGCCCGAGCGGGCGCGCGAAACGGTGCTGCGGGGCAGGGACGGTTTTGCGGGCGTGATGGGCTTCTTTTGCGCAGATGGAGCGCAAGAAGTACAAGCTGCACGTGCGCGTGATGTTGAGCAAGTATCGCGGCTATGCGGAGTGCCCGGATTGCCGCGGGCAGCGGCTGAGGGCCGAGGCGAGGGCCGTCCGCATCGGCAATGAGAAGACCGGCGAGAAAAACATCTGCCAGGCGACTGCGCTGACCATCGCGCAGGCGAAGGAATTCTTCGATGCGCTGCAACTTTCGCCGATGCATGAGGAGATTGCCGGACCGATTCTGCATGAGGTGCGGCAGCGGTTGAGTTTTCTTGCCGCCGTGGGACTGGAATACCTGACGCTGGACCGGCTGGCCTCGACGCTCTCGGGCGGCGAGGCGCAGAGGATTCAACTGGCGACTTCGCTGGGATCGCAACTTGTGGGCGCGTTGTATGTGCTCGATGAGCCGTCGATTGGATTGCACACGCGTGACACAGAGCGGCTGATTCGCATTTTGAAAGAGCTGCGCGACCTGGGAAACACAATTCTGGTGGTGGAGCACGACGCCGACATTCTGCGCGCCGCCGATCATTTGCTGGACCTGGGGCCGGGCGCGGGCGAGTTTGGCGGCAAGCTGCTTGCGGAGGGCGCGCTCGCGGAGATTGAGGCGAATCCGGCGTCGCTTACGGGGCGCTATCTCTCTGGGAAGATATCGATTCCCGTGCCCACACGGCGGCGCGCGCCGGGACGGGAAAGGCTCGTACTGCGCGGGGCGCGAGCCAACAATTTGCACGGACTTGACGTAGAGATTCCGCTGGGGATGCTGGTTGCGGTGACGGGCGTCTCCGGCTCGGGCAAGTCCACGCTTGTACATCAGGTGCTGTATCGCGCGGTGGCGCGGGCGGTGGGCCAGAGCGATGGCGGCGATCCCTCCGGGGTTTTCAGTTCGCTGAGCGGCGTGGAGCGGCTGAACGATGTAGTGCTGGTGGATCAGACACCGATCGGACGGACGCCGCGCTCGAATCCAATTACGTACATCAAGGGATTCGATCTGGTGCGCGAGCTGTTTGCCGCGCAGCCCGAGGCCAAGCGGCTTTCGCTTACGCCGGGGCATTTCTCGTTCAACGTGCCGGGCGGGCGCTGCAACACCTGCGAGGGTGACGGCACGGTGACGGTGGAGATGCAGTTCCTGGCCGATGTGGAACTGCCTTGCGAAGACTGCAACGGCACGCGCTACCAGGCGAAGATTCTCGATGTGCGCTACAAGGGCAAGAATATCCACGACGTGCTGCAGATGACTGTGAAGGAGGCGCTGCGCTTTTTTGCCGGACAGAACAAGCTCGTGGAAAAGCTAGCGGTGTTGGATGAGATCGGGCTGGGTTATGTGCGGCTCGGCCAGTCGGCGACGACGCTCTCAGGCGGCGAGGCGCAGCGCGTGAAGCTGGCCGCGCATCTGGCGCAGGTGCGCGCGGTGAACGCGGCGGCGAAACCCTCGCAGGCCAGCCGCGTGCTTTACATTCTGGACGAGCCGACCACGGGCCTGCATTTTGACGATGTATCGAAGCTGCTGACGGCATTCAAAAAGCTGATCGATGGAGGCGGATCGCTGATCGTGATCGAGCACAATTTGGACGTGATCAAAAGCGCCGACTGGGTGATCGACCTAGGGCCTGAAGGCGGCGATGCGGGCGGCCGCATCGTGGCCGAAGGTCCGCCCGAGGAGATCGCGGGCAATCTGCATTCGCACACTGGCAAGTGGCTGGCAAGGGTGCTGTAGGACCCGATTCCACCTTCTGGGTTCGCCGGCTGGGCACCGGGCACCCGGCGAATCGCGTGCTGGAAGTCGGCGTCCCGCTCCTGTTCTCGATTCAATGAGCGCATTGGCGATTTGCCGCTCGTCGACATCCCCGATCCCCGAGCGCGAGGGACCAGGCGCATCCTCAGTCAGGTCCTCAAATCATCGAGACCGCGGCCACCCGCCATCCCCAATAGCCTTAACCACAGTAAACATGGCAACGCATTCGCGGAGCGTGGTTTTCACGCCAAAGCAGGGATACGTATCGATATACGGCTTATCGCACGGTTCGCTTATTGGCCGCCCAACCCGCCTACACCACAACCACCAGATCGCTATACCGCCTCAGGTGCTCATCCACGGTCAGCAGGTGCAGCGGCTCACTGATCGCCTGCGCCACCAGCAGCCGGTCAAACGGATCTCCATGGTGGAGCGGCAGATCGGCAACCAGGGCTGCATGATGGAACGACACGGGTAACTCGATGAAATCGTTCTTTTCGATCCAGTTCATGACGTCCTGGGGCCGCGCTTCCATCTTCCCGAGCCGGACTTTGATCGCAATCTCCCATAACGAGGCGGCCGAGACGAATACATCCTCTGCCCTGCGGATCAGAGCCTCCGCGTTGCGGGATAGCCTCTTCGTGTCGTAAAACCACCAGTAAAGAAGGTGCGTATCGAGCAGGACGCGCATCAGCGTTCCCTATTTGCGGTTCGATCGCCAGCTGGCGCCTGAGAATCGACGGCGGGTTCGTCTGGCGACCGCCCCTCAAACTGCGCCAGAATCTCATCCGGTAATGGCGCATCGAAATCGTCCGCGATCCACCCCTTGCCTTCGAGAGCGCCAAAACCCACCATGCGGCGGTTCCCCTTCCTTTTCTCAAGCGCGGTCAGGCGCGCCACCGGCTTGCCCGCCCGTGCAATCACCACATCGGTTCCCGAGGATGCGAGATCGACTAGCTTCGAGAGCTGGGTTTTGGCGTGGTAAATGTTTACTATGGGCATCGTCTGCTCCAGACCTGACTAAGTCTAGTCTATCATATCGGCGCAAGCCGCGAGAAGCACCAGCCGTCGCCGTGCAGCCAGCAAGTTGCGTCTTTTTCATGCGCATCGCGGCGCAGGGAGCGCACGGCAGCGCCTTGATCGCGCTTGAGTGCCAGGGCCAGTTCACTGCTCACCGAAGGGTCGCGCGCTCCGGCAAAATCGACGAAAAAAACGGACCCGTTGAGAGAAGCCGCGAAGAGATCGGCGTTCTTGCGCGTGATGTACGCCATGGTTCCCGGCCCTCGGTGGAAGTGAGCGGGAAGAGCAGTTTGCCTTCGGGCTTGAGGGCGGCCAGCCATGCGGCGAGAGGATGCGTGGCGCCGGCGCTGACGACGACGTCGTCGGAGGGTTCGAAAGGGCCGAGTGCGCCATCGGCGTGAACCACGGTGACCTGCGGCCAAGGAGCGAGAGCAACTGCCGCTCGGGCGGCGAGGCCCTCATCGATTTCGATGGCGATGATTTTGCCATGCTGGCCGGTGAGCTCGGCCAGGATCGCGGTGTAATAACCGGTGCCGCAGCCGAGATGGAGAATTTGGTCGCCCGGATGCACGTCGAGCAGGCTCAGATGATAGGCCCACAGACTGGGCTGGCCGTTGTTCAAGTGCTTGGCCTCGTCGAGCACAATAAGCGAGTCGCGATAGACGTGGGCAGGATCGGCGTCTTCAGTGAACCAGGACGATCCACTGCTTTGAATGATCCACGGGCCGGGACCGACGAAGCGCTCGCGGGGCACGGTTGCGAAGGCTGCGAGAATGGCGGGCGAGGAGATGCCGTTGATGCGGCACAACTCCTCCGCATAGAAGCGCCGCGCGGATTCGATCGAGGCGGTCTTCGTAGGGTCCATGGCGCTGCCTTACGCAGGCATTATAGGGCGCAGGGCGGAGGCTTGGATGGCGTCAATCACCGAGGTTTGACGATTCATCGATCGGCGCAGGCGGTCTTTCCCGGCGCGACGATTCCGTACTTCAGATCGAGGAATTCCTGTAGCGCGGCAGGCAGAAGCGCGGCCAGCTCCTGCCAGGTTAGAACCTTCAACCGCACGCGCAGGTCCGCGCTCTTGACCGCCGACATCACCTGAAACCACTCCTCGCGCAGGTCCGGACGGCGCTCGTCGTGCAGCACGCAAAAGCTGCAGTCCGCGGCATGGGCGGCCAGCACGCCGCGGATGAGCTGATAACCGCGTAGCCCGCCTCGCCGGGAGCGCGAAAGCTGGTCTCGACCGAAGAAAAAGAGGCCGGGTCGCCGACGAGGCTTTCCAGTTCCTGCGATTCGTTCTCAGGGAATTCGCTTGCCTGCATCCAGCGCGTGGTGGCGATCTCAGTGCGCGGGAGCAGGTCGCGGTCAAATACGGCGTCGAAGTCGCGATACGATTCGACAATTGTGGCGGCGCGCGATTGAAAATCGACTTCGGTTAACTTGGCCTCGACAAGCAGCGAGCCGAAGCGCATGTCGACTTCGGTGCGATCGAATCGGCCATTAGCCAGCGGCACGCGCGCCTTCCAGCCAAAGATGGGAACAGCTTCGGTTTCCACGCCGAGCGCATTGCGAACGGCAGCGGATTCCGCCACGCCGGGCGTGCAGAAGATATTCATCAGCAGCGCATCGGAGCTCATGCAGGAGTCAAGCTCGCGCCAGCGGCGAGTGGGGTCGAGTTGCGGTTTGGGCAGCGAACGCGCGGCCTGCGCGTGAATTTTGTCGAATCGCCGCATCCACTCCGGGCGCGCGGCGATGGCCGCATAGGCGGCATCGAAGAAGTTTCCGTGGCGGCCGGTCTTCAACGGGGTCCCCGCAGACTAGGTCTTCGTCTGCGGGGTGTTCGGGCGCATACACGATGACCGGCGCGCTTCCGTAGCTCTCCACATGCGCGCGCCCGCGCGCGTAGCTGCGGTTGCGCAGCGCTAACTCAGCTCGGAGTTGAGTAGCGTACCAGGCTGGCTGCAAGCCCATATCGAGAAGGGTACACCGGCCGGAGCGTAGCGCCTGCAATGCAGCGGGGCTCTTCGCGTCAGGCTGTTCTTAAATCAGGACGGGTGCATCGGCCACGCCGGCTACGCCGAAGACGCGCCGGTAGCGCTCGGCTTCGCTGGGGTCGCCGAAAGCTTTGGAGTAATTGTCAGAGAGCTTGACGGCGGGCCTGCCGTCGACATCGGTGAGCTTGCAGACCAACCCGACCGGGTTGAAGCCGTCGTTGCCTTGGGGATTGCAGTTGCGGAAGTCGTTGGTGAGCAGAGTGCCCCAGCCGGCGCTGAAGCGAATGCGGCGCTCCGGAACCCAGCGGCTGGCGTCGTGAAAATCGCTTGCCGAGTGGAAGTCGTCGGGCGAGGCGCCGTTGCGCAGAGCGCCGGCGAAATAGGCGTGAAGGCTGAGGATCTGCTCCACATCGAGGGCGTCGCTGGCAATCAGCCGCTTTTGGCGCGGATCGCGGCCATGCTGCTCCAGCCAGGCGATATATTCGTCGCCCGCCACATACGCGTCCTTGCTGTCGATGCGCTGGCCGGTCCAGTTCGCTACCCAGGCGGGCGCGCCGCGCAGGAATTGCGTGGTGCCGAAGGTATCGGGAAGCAGAATGAGCAGTTCGCCCTGATAACTTTGCTGCCATAACTCCAGCAGCCGGTATTGCGCGGTGCGCAACTCCTCTTCGTCACGGGCGAGCGCCGCCATGGCCATGGGCAATTCGTGGCCATTGGTGCCGATGGCCTCGAGGTCGTGCTTGTAGGCGAGGTAAGCATTGGAGGTGCCGGAAAAGCTCTCGCCGAGCGTGTTGTGCATGGCATTGACGACGTACTCGTGCCACAAAAAGCTGTGCCTGCGGCGCGTGCCGAAGTCGCTGATGCTGAGATCGGGAACGCCGCGCAGCCGCTCCATCTTTTCCCAGAGGCGAGTCTTGGCGCGCGCGTAGAGAATGTCGAGTTCCAGCTCGCTCAACTGCTTCAGCGCGGCGCGCGTCTTCAATTCGCCGATCTGGGAAAGTGCGTAAATCTCCCACATCGAGGTTCCGGACCACAGGCCGTGAAACCGGAGGGTGATTTGCCCATCCTGGACGGACAACTCGTAATCGGAAAGACGGAAGTCGTGCTCCAGCCAGTCAAGAAAGGCCGGCTCGAAGATGCCGCGGCGCCCGTAAAAGGTGTTGCCGGCCAGCCAGACCAAGCTCCGACTTGCGGAAGCGGAGCCGGCGCGTGGCTTCGAGTTGCTCGCGTAGCTGTGGGAGACTGACAATTTCGCCCAGACGCACCGAGGACGTGCGATTGATGAGAGTAAACGTGGCATGCGTCCTGCGGGAAATGCTTCCAGATGAACTGGAGCATGAGAAGTTTGTAGAAATCGGTGTCGAGCAGGGAGCGCGTGATGGGGTCCATCTCCCAGTTGTGATCGTGCGCGCGCCTGGCGAAATCGATAATCACAATGAACTCTACTTTACTCGAGTTGTGCGCCTGGCCGGAAGAATTTCGCGGCGTGTATACTGGCCGATGCTGGATACGGCGGGAACGCATCAACTGGAATGACGATCTCGGAAGCCGTGTGCCGGAAAACTGTGTATCAGGGAAGCGGGTGAGCGAATGAGCCAATTAAGCGAGTGGCTGAAGAACGGCGCGATGATCAGCGATGGCGCGTGGGGCACGCAATTGCAGGCGCGCGGATTGGCCATTGGAACCATTCCCGACACCTGGAACCTGACTCATCCCGAACAAGTGGAGGCCGTGGCGCGAGCGTATGTGGAGGCGGGCAGCCAGGTGATCCTGACCAACACCTTCCGCGCCAATACGATTGCAATGCACGACTGCTCCGAGGCAGAACTGGATGCGATCAATCGCGCGGGTGTGACCTTGTCAAAACAAGCTGCGGGCCCGCAGGCGCTGGTGTTCGCGTCGATTGGTCCCACCGGCAAGATACTGCTTTCACGCCAAGTGAGCCCGCGGAGAAGTCGATGCGGCGACGTTTGCAGCGCAGGCCTGGTCGCTGGCCGCTGCGGGCGCGGACGCGCTGCTGATTGAGACGATGAGCGACACGGAAGAAGCGCGGTTGGCCGTCGAAGCTGCGAAGGCCACGGGACTTCCCGTGATTGCGTCGTTCGCATTCGATTCCGGCAGGAACAAGGATCGTACGATGATGGGCACGACGCCCGAGTCTGTGGCTGCAGCGATGGTAGAAGCGGGCGCGGATGGAGTAGGCGCGAACTGCGGCGTGGGCGTCGAATTTGCCGTGCCGATTTGCCGGCGCCTGCACGCAGCCTGCGCGCTGCCGGTCTGGATCAAGCCCAACGCGGGCCTGCCTGTTGTGGAGGGAGCTGCCATTGGCTATGCCACATCGGCCGAGTATTTCGCCTCGCACTACGGGGCCCTGTGCGATGCCGGCGCCTCGTTTGTGGGCGGATGTTGCGGCTCGACGCCGGAGTTCGTTCGCGCCCTTGTAGCTGCGCGCTGTCGCTCGAGCGTAACCAGCCTTGCACGTCGATTTCGGCCTCAGTCCGCTCGCTCGATGGCCGCGGCAATGGCATCGCGCACAGCATCGGGCAAAGCGGGCATGGCGCCGGACTGCGAGGCCATCCAGCCGCCCCAGCGGTTTCCGGCCTCGTTCAGCGTGGGCAGGCCGGCCCCGCGCAGAAGGTAGTGCGCGATTGCCGCTGTAAATGCATCCCCGGCGGCGATTCCGTCGGCGAATTTGACAGGAAATCCGGGGTGCTCATCCCACTCGTCGCGGTTGACGAGCAGGCTGCCGCGGCTGCCTCGAGTAATCGCCACCAATTGCAGCGTGGGAAACGCCTGGAGCAGGCGCTCGGCGGCCGTGCGCAACAGTTCCGAACTCAGGCGCGGTCCATCGCTTGCGGATTCCTCGTCGATGGCCAGATCCAGCAGTTCCAGCACCAGCGGCGCCTCGGCATCGTTCATCTTGACCACTGTGGCCAGCTCCAGCGATTCCTGGAGCACTTCGGCAGAGTAGAACGGCGCGCGCAAGTTCACGTCGAAAATGCGAATGCAGGATGCGGAGCTTTGCGCAGCCAATGTCTGGATGGTTTGCCGCGACTCAAGACTGCGCTGCGCGAGCGAACCGAAGCAGAGGGCGTCGGCTCTCTCCACGAGTTGAATCCACTCGTCCGAAAGCTCCAGAAAGTCCCACGCCGCGGGCTGGTGGATGGTGTAATGCGGCTCGCTGCCGGCGAAATCGACGGTGACGCGGCCCGTCTCGTGCGCCGCATCGACTTCAAGGAAGCTGGTTTCCACGGGCATCGGATCGAGGCGGTCAATGGCCTGGCGGCCCAGCTCGTCGCGGCCGATGCGGCTGAGAATCGCGGCGTGATTGCCCAGCCGGCCCGCCATTACGGCGAAGTTGGCCGGCGCGCCGCCGAGCCTCATGCCGTCCGGCAAAACATCCCACAGCAGTTCGCCTATTCCCAGAATCAGATGCGGTTCGCTCATAGTACCAGCTCCTAGCCTCTAGCTTCCAGCCTCCAGCTTATTTGATCCCATAGCCTGCCACAGAGGTCGAAGCGATGATTCGGAAAGGCGTGGGCTGAAAGCTAAAAGCTGTTCGCTAGAAGCTGTTCTCTGTTTTCCCCACCCAACGATAGATCGAGCAATCCTCCCAGCCCGTGGCCGCGTACTCGGCGCCCGGCTGCCGCTTGAGAATTGTGCGGTCGGCGACGGCATCGGCGTGCGACCGCCTGACCTGGCCGAGAAAGAGCCGCGCAAATCCCGGCTCGCGCTCCAACACGCTCTCCTGCTCGTTGTTTACGTACAGAATATCCAGTTGCCCGGCGCGTTCGGCAAGGTTTCGGCTCCAGTGCGCGGAGCAGGCGGCGCAGCACCGGTGCGCCGAACGGATTGAAGAGAAAGGCCACGCACGGACCGGGCGGGAGAGTGAAATCCGCGGCATCGCGGCAGTGCATGCGCATGGGAGCGAGCGCGCGTCCCGCGGCGCGCCACAACGCCAGGTTCCTGCGGCCGATGCGCGCCAGCGTGGGATGCAGCTCCACCCCAATCACCGCGCGAAAAGGGTATGCCGAGGCCAGCAGCATGGCGCGGCCCATGCCGGCGCCTACATCGATAAAGGTATATGCGTCAATAGGCGCTAGCGGGGGCGCTACCGGCCGGCATCGCCGCCAGCGCACGATCATGCCGTGAAACACCGAAGGCGCAACCGCGTAGTAGGCCGTGAAGTGCCGGTCGCTTTTGGTGCCCGAAGCCGAGATGCCGCCCCGCAACCAGCCCGCTGGTGCGGACTCCAAATTCCAGGTCAAAGGGATGGCGAATGAGTCCATCTTTGACCGCCAGCCCTGGCAAAAGGCGCGGCTTTCCGCCCTTCATCGCGGTCCTGCCTGGCGCGCCAACGCTCACGCTTGAACGTTAGCACAACAAAAGGCGCCCGCCACGGGCTGTGGACGCGCTGAGGCTTTCCGTAAGCATCCTGCGGGAGCGGATTTTTGGATGAAGGCCAAATTTTATCTTGACTGCACCGCAGCGTTTCTGCAAAACTGCCTTCGCGCATTCTGCGCACGGGTTTCTCGGCCCTCCCATCAGGCAATTGAGCTTCTGCGCTGCACGGCGGCACAGAGGCGCGAGTTCAGCGATGCAGCCCGTGCAGGCCCCAAGCTTCTCAGGTCAACAAGGAGGATTTATGAAGAAATATCTGGCGGAACTGGTAGGCACCTTCATCCTGGTGCTTTTTGGGTGTGGAACGGCGGTGATTGCGGGCGACAAGGTCGGCATTCTGGGCATCGCATTCGCCTTCGGGCTGGCGCAGGTCGCGGCAATCTACGGAATTGGCCCCATCTCGGGCGGCCACGTCAACCCGGCGGTAAGCTTAGGTGTTTGGTCGCCGGACGGATGTCCGGTCAAGGACATGATCGGCTATTGGGTGGGGCAGTTTGTGGGCGCGATTCTTGCGGCCTGGGTGCTGCTGGTGATTGCGGTCGGCGCGCCGGGATTATAGCCTTGCGCCTAAACGGGCTGGGACAGGACGGCTGGGGGCCCGGATATCAAGGCGGGTACAACATTCAATCGGCCATTCTGTTTGAGTTTGTGGCCACGGCTGATCTTTGTGATCGTGATCCTGGGGTCGACGCAGAAGAGCGCGCCGGCGGGATTTGCGGGGCTGGCCATCGGCATCACGCTTTTGGTGATTCACATCTTCGGCATTCACATTACGGGTGTGAGCGTGAATCCGGCGCGGAGCCTGGGGCCGGCGTTGTTTGTGGGCGGTCAGGCGCTCAAGCAGCTTTGGCTCTTCCTTGTCGTTCCCAGCGTGGGCGGCATTGTGGCGGGACTGCTGTTCCGCACCAAGCTGCTGGCCGCGGAGTAAAGCGCTGCGGCCGCATAAAGTTTCGGGGAGCGGCCTCGTGCGACTGCCCCCGAGTTTGTTAGTGCTGGTTGATGGGCGCGAAGGGCGATCAAACGCCCGGCGTGCCCTGTGCGGTTTCGAGCTCGGCAATGTACTCGACCACCGCCTCGCTCCAGCCGTCGATGTGCGTCCACGGGCCGTAGCCAACGCCGTTGCGATTCGAGGCCACGTTGATCGCGTAGCCCTTGCCGAGGCCGTCAGGCCGTCGCAATGAAGCGCAAGCGCACATAGTCCGCTGTCCAGTGGCCCTCTTCGCCGCGCAGGACGGGAGCGAGGAGCGCGACTGTTTCCTCGACCATGGTTTCTCGCAGAGTCTCGGGCAGTGCGTCGAGCGCGCCACGGGAGAAGGTGTTGAGCCAGCCGTTCATGCCGCTCGAAGGAAGCGGCGTGGGGCGGGGAAAAAAAAGAATGCGTGCGACGGTGAAGCCATGCTGTTGCAACCGGCGCGTGTAGGCTTCCGCAGTGGGATAGTAGTTCCCGCGCTCGCCCTGGTCGGCAAAGCCGTAGCGGGCAAGCACTGCGGCAAAGGCTACTCGGATCGCGGCGATGTTGCCATGCCCGCCCATCTCAGCCACAAAACGCCCGCCGGGACGAAGGACGCGGCGCACCTGGGCGAGCATGGCGTCCTGGTCGCGAACCCAATGCAGCACAGCGTTGGAGAAGACGGCGTCGAATGCGCCATCGTGATAGGGCAGAGATTCGGCGGAGCCTTCATCGGCTGCGATGCCGCGAGCCCGCGCGGCTGCCACCATCTGCGGAGAGGCGTCGATGGCGGTCACGCTGGCACCACTGGCTGCGATGCGTTCGGTCAATTGGCCGTCGCCGCACCCCAGGTCGAGGATATGTTCGCCGGGCTGGGCGGCGAGCCATTCAAGCGCACCGCCAGCCAACTCATGCACAAATGCGCCGTCGCGCCCGTAGGTTTCAGGGTTCCAGGTTTGAGGCATGGGACCTTCTCAAAAAGAATTGTGGCGGATGGAGGGGTGGCGGGTAAAGGTCTGTGCGGCTATGGCGCCAATGCAATAGGTCGCGCGGCTTACCCGGACCGCCTGCCTTCCGACAGACTACTAGAGCGCGACAAACCGAGAACTTAGCTCCAGTAGGGTGGGGCGATCCGAAATCCGCTCTCCGGTCTCCTTGGCCGCCAGCGGCCCGACACTGAGGGGGGAAAGTTGCGCGAAGAGTGCCGCGGGTTGATATCGCCGCTGGGCGTTCGCGCGCGGCGACGCTCTTCGCCATCTGCATCGTTCTAAAAACCTCGTCTCGCCTCACGCCAACGGTGCCCGCTTATCAGTGGAACGTCGGGCTCCGCCACCGATACGCAAAGCCTACCTGCACATCTTTTGTCATCCCCCACGCCTCATGGCAGGTCGGGTCACCGTAGCAGCCTGCGGCGGAGTCGAAGATCGTCAGGCCAGCCCGCGCCCCAAGGCGCTTGGTGATCCGGTAATCCACGCCGCCGCCCATCACAAGCGCGAAGTTCTCCGACCAGCCGCTATTCTGCACCAGACTTTGCGTGACGATGAATCCCGGCCCCTCGGCGACGAATGGCGAGAGCCTCCACCGCACCTTGAACCGCTCCGTCGCCAGCGCCGCGAACTCGTAGCGCATTAGCGGCCAGATGTAAATTTGTGCCGGATTCACAATCAACTTTCCGTCCGAGGGATTCCGCACGTACGACAGCCCTACGGCGTAATGATCGCCTGACCAGTGCCTGTACTCGGTTCCCACGCCCACGGATGACTTGTAATGGCTCTTCACAGGCGTGCCGTCGCCCAGGTGAATGGTCACGGTCGGATTGAAATTGCCAACAGCGAAGGTCTCCGCTTCGGTCCACGCCGGCGAATGCTGCCTCGGCGACTGGGCCACCCTATAACTGAACACGGCCGGCGTCGTGGCGCTGGCGGCTAGGGCCGTCGCGACGGGCAACACGTCCGGACTTCTCTCCGCCAGCAAAGGAAGAGCTGTGACAGCAAGGCCCTGTTCGTCCTGACGGCCGTCGCGCTGGGCCTGTCCCGCCGCAACGTTTGAAGAAAGGAACTCCGCCAGTGCAAGCAGAAGAACCAGACATGTGGCAACTGTGGGCATAAAACTCTCCCTCACCGCCGCATTTTGAACAAGTTCGATCCATGTTCATCAAGCTCAAAATATGTTCCAACCTTGCCGGGCCATAGGGTTGGTCCGGAAGCCTCGGTCACCGGCCCCTCGCGAAGCTCGCTGCAGAGTTATGGTGCGGCGTTCTAGGGCATTTTCGTGCAAAGCTCATGCCAGCTATTTCTCAGGGATGTTGGAGGAAACTTATGACTCAGGAGCCGCATCTGCCTGCGGTATTCACGCGATCCGATAGAGGTCCCGATTCTGTGGGCAGAACGCCACTGCGGAGGACCCGGTTTCCGGGGACCCAGCTAAACGGCTCTCAAAAGTCTACGTGCATCCCGAAAGCGCTTTGATCGGCGGCCGATGCCCTGCGCCGCCAACCGCGTCCGCCGCTAACCCAGCAGGAGCAATCGTCTTAAAGCGACTGCACAGGCAGGAGGGTGAGATCGTCGATGAGACCAACCTCTTTCTGTACGAACGGCTCGCCGTAGCGGACGCCGGCCAGCAGGCCGTAGTGGCGCGCCTCTGCGAAGGTGCGCTCGCGAATCTCCTCTTCGGGGACGAAGAGGGCGCTGCCTGCGGATTGGTTGGCGTACTGCGAGCGGTAAGCCATGAGCGCCAGATGGCGCTGCTCGATGAAGGGCGAGATGTCGACGATGAAACTGGGGCGCACATCGGCGTAGAGGCTGGCGTAGAGGATTTTGAAAGGACGATGCGGCTCAGCGCCGGTATCAGTCTAACTTTCTTCAGGCCAGAGAGAAAGCAGGCCTCATGGCCGAGGGTCGCAGTGATGGCGTGATCGGGATGACGCGCCTGCCAGTAGGGCAAGATA
>CAWHUK010000032.1:0-38437 GCA_963832535.1 uncultured Acidobacteriota bacterium | reverse complement strand
AGCAATAAAACAGGGCATTTCAAGGCGGGAGTACGGCCCGCGGGCAACCCGCAATCGGCAAAACAGGAGGGGATGAAATGCAACGAATCATGGCGATTGTGAGCGCCATTTTACTGGGCTCGCTTGCGACGGCAGCACAATCAAACCAAACGCCCGATGTTCCGACCCATGCACCATTCCATTACGATGCAAACTATGGGAACGATCGGGCAGAGATCAAGAATCTCTGTGCGCGCTATTTCATAGCGTTCGATGACCATGATGGGGACGCTTATGCAGCGACGTTCACGCCGGACGGCGTGCTTGTCTTCGCCGGCGGCGTCAGGCATGGGCGGCAGGAACTCCACGATGAAATAGCAGAGGTGTCAGTCGGCCGGCCTGTGAAGGTCCCGCCCGGCACCACCTCCCGCCCGCGCGTGCAGCACATGATCACTGACCAGGTGATCGATGTGAATGGCGACACCGCGACCCAGGTGGCCTACTGGATCGCCTTTACCAACGCCACGGCGCAGAAGGACACGCAAGTGCTGTACATGGGCCATTACCTCGACCACCTCGTTAAGGTGGATGGTCACTGGCTGTTCCAAAAGCGCGAGGTTTTCAATGAGTCCTGGCCACCCCGGAAGGCGCTGTTCTATCCGGAATTGGGCGAGACTGACCCTATCTCGCCCACGGCGCCGGAGTGCCAGGGGTGCACAACAACGCGTCCGTCGCCGCCGACACCGACACCGTAGGAGCGTT
Source organism: uncultured Acidobacteriota bacterium (assembly GCA_963832535.1). Lineage (GTDB taxonomy): Bacteria > Acidobacteriota > Terriglobia > Terriglobales > Acidobacteriaceae > Telmatobacter. Next base: position 37,696 of record CAWHUK010000032.1, on the reverse strand, counting down.
ACGGCAAAACCAGAGAAGGTGTACCCTATTCAGCTTTTTTTGAAGACTTCGGGTTACAGCATCCCTGGTTTTGCTATCGGAGCGGAAATTGAGAACTGGACAAATGCGAATCAGCGCGGATTTGATACGGTCTGGGGATCAAATTCATCCTTGATCGCCTGCGCCCAGCGATGGGAATTGCTGTACAGACGCCCGAGCGCTTCGGCGGCGGCGCCGGGACGCGGGGCGGCATGGTCGCATGATGGCCGTTTTTGATGTCCGCCTCCAGGGACGCCCGCATGAATTCCATCGGGATTTCAAGGGCATCGGGCCGCATGCGATCCCACAGGAACAGCAATTCAATGTGGGCGCCGTGCCCATACTCCAGAGGAATGATCTGAAAGTTGTGCGGCGCGTTCAGAATCTTGCCCCGCTCGATGAATTCTGTCATGAACTCCGGAATCGCCTTGGCGACCAAGAACATATGACTGACCGAATCGGCGCTTAGCTTGCACGGCGCCCAGCCGCCACCCAGCCGCAGCACCCGCTGGAGGAATCCGACCAACATGAAGAAATCCATGTTGTCCTCATAAATCCGCAGGATCCGCGGATCTACCGGTTCGCCGCCGGTTTCCGCGATGATTTCGTTCAGCACGCGCTCTTCATATTCCATTTCCTCCGGCGACCAGGTGGAGAGGAACACATACAACGGCATGGAGAGTTCCTTCTGGAATAAGCCGCTATTCCATAGGTCCCAGAAGTCGTTGGCGGATTCGGTGGCGAGCAGCGCCGCCGTGGCATTGAAGTATTTGAGCACAGCCTGTCCGATCTCCGCCTTCCCGATCTCCAGCATCGCGTCCCGTACGCGGTCGAGCGAAGGAAACTTGAAGATGAACACTTTGTGGCATTTCTTGTCGAGACGAATCTTATATGCGGGGCTGCGGCCCTCGGTGGGAAACGCTCGCGGCCCACGCCAGGCATTCAGACCAATAGCAATCCGGGTGACGATTCCCAACCCACTCCATTGGCCGACGAACCCCTTGATCAGCCCGCGCAGACTGGGACCCGGCCCATCGGCGGAAAACCATCCGGCGCCATTGGCCAGCGAACCCAGCCTCACGATTTCGCCGGTTGGCTCGACCCATTCGATCCCCGCCAGGTAGCGATTGGTGCGTGAGGCGCCATGTTGGCAATGGTTGTCACCGCTGGAACAGGCAAAATTCGCCAGCACCGACCCCCCAGGTCCCACCGCCGCGACCGGATAGGTCAAGCCCACTTTCATCAACTCGGTGAACAACTGCCCGTGCCGCACGCCGGGTTGGATGACGGCGTACCGATCCTCGACGTTGATCTCCTCGATCTGGTTCATCCGCTTCATTTGCAGTATCACCGTGCCGGGACCGCTCGGGTACGCAAACTGGATGAGGCTCGACACGGTCGCAATATAGGACACCTTGTGCCGATTGCAGATCTTGACGATCTGCTGCACTTCTTCGGCGCTGCCGGGAAGAAGGACGGCTTCCGGGCTGGGCGGCTTCGGGCCACCGGGCATGGCGGCGCGAACGCCCGCCAGAATATAGGGCCGGTCACTGATGTTTTCCGGTCCGACGACGCGTTCCAGTTCTTCGTAAATGTGCCGTGGCAAGGGCATCGCAAGTTCTCCGCGCTCAATAGCGCCTGACTTCGGCGATCTCGGCGTTGCAAGGAAAGGGGCGTTTATAACGTCGGTGCTTCCACCTTAAAGCGCATCGGCCACCAGTTGCGTAAGGTCGCAATACTTCAACCCATCCCCCTGGGCATGGAGCGTCTCTTCAAAATTCGTCCGGCAAAACGGGCAACAGGAAACCACCGTCTCCGCACCCGTCGATTTGGCCTCCCGCAGCCGCTCGGTGGCTGTCCAACGCGCGAATTCCGGAAAGGCCTCGCGTACGCCGCCGCCGCCCCCGCAGCAGAACGCATTTTCTTCGTTGCGCGTCATCTCGACCACTTCCACTCCCGGAATCGCCGCGAGCACCTGGCGAGGCGCGTCGTACACCCCGCCGTTCCCCCGCCGCCACTGCTTCGGCGGTTCGTGGTAGCCGAACGGCTTGATCTCACCGCTCCAGGGGACATAGGGCTCAGAAAGCCGGCCCAGCAGGCAGGGATCATGGTACGTGACTTTCCTCGCGACCGGCTTCTAGAATTTCAGTCTCCCGCCGGCAATGAGCTTCTGGACGACCTCGCTGATGTGGACCACCTCGACGTCCAGCGCGGCTACCCTGGGATAGAACCCTCGCAAGGTTCCGAAACACTCGGCGCAGCTCGTGATGATCTTCTTAATGCCGCGCTTCTTGAACGCCTCCAGATTCCGCTCCACCTGCTTCACCGCGGCTTTGACTTGCCCCGTCCGCCACAACGGGCAGCCGCAGCAGGACTCATCTCCACCCAATACCGTGAACTCGACACCGCCGGCGTTGAGGATCTTCGCGGTGTTGCGCGCTATATCCGGTTGCGTATACGAGGCGGCGCATCCGGCGAAATACGCTACCGGGCTGCCCTCGGTGAGATGAACGCCGCCCGGCAGCCAATCGCTCCTTTGCTCATAGGGCCTGCCATAGATGTTGTGCGTCGCCGCCACAGAGTTGGCCATTTGCGCGTGCACCGGCTTGGGCCCCTGTCCGTCCTCCACGCATTTGGCCCTTAAGGCCAGGATGGTGTCGAGCACTTCCATGTCCCGGATCGCCTTGCAGTTGATATCGCAGGCGCCGCAAGTCGTGCAGGAATAGATGAGATCGATCAACCCGCCTTCGTAGTGGAGCTGGCCGTCGAGGAGTTCCTGTGAGATGTTGAGCAGACCCTGTCCGGAGTACGCATCAAAGTGGTACCTGCTGTGGATGGGACAGATCTCGGCGAAGTCCCAGCCCTTGGTTTTCGGACCCAGCAGCCATTTGCACTGCCCGCAATGGTTGCAGGACTCCATCGTGTAGCGAAATTGTTCCAGCTTCTCCACTGACCTCGCCCCCGTCAGAAGCACAACTTTCCCGGATTCAGGATGTTATTGGGATCGAACACGCCCTTCAGCTTCTTGAGGGCGGCCACACCTTCGGGATAATTTTCATAGACCATCTTTGCCCACGGCCCGTAAGGCCGGCTGAAGAACGCCCCGTTTTTCATCAGTGCTTCCGATGCGGATGCCAACAGCCTTCGGACCTCCTCCATCTCCTCCGCGTTCGACTCATCGCACGGCACGATGAACTCGCAATGGCAGCCACGCCCCTGGACCATCGGCTGCACATAGCACCCCAGGCCGGGCATCGGATGGCTCGAGGCGGCCACAGCCTCGTTCATCACGCCAATCAATCGCGGAATCTTGCTAATCGGCGCCAGGAAGAAGATTTCGCGGCTGCTCCCCTTAGCGCGCAACTTCCAGCCGGGACTCTGCGTCCACACATTCGATAGCAGCGCGAGAACTTCGGCTTCCCGCCCTTCGGCCCCCGGCAAGGAAAGTTGCGGCTGCACGCCGAACGCGTTACAGGTCTCGCGCAAATATCGTTCCTGTATCGCAATCCGTTCTTCCGGCCGCCGCGCATATCCGGCGACGCACAGGATTGCCGTCCACGGAGGCAGCGCAGCCGCCAAATCCGCGAATTCGGCATCCCATTCGTGGGCGAGTATCGTTGCCAGGGAAACGCTGTTCAGCACCAGGCACTCATCCAGCACCCGCCGCCTTAGCAATTCATTGATCGGCCCGGTGACCTGGCTGACGTCAGTGACCCCAACGAAATAGAGCTTCTGCACCGAGGGGAGAACCTCCGCCTTCGTGACCGCCCAGGTGACCAAACCCATGGTCCCTTGCGCCGCCGACAGGAACCTGAAGTAGTCGATCGATCCCGGCCCCCAAGGGTTTACCTTGTCGGACTTTAGAGTCTCCAGCGGGCCGGGGCCGCAGGCCGACCCCGTGCGAAAGTCATCGCCGGTGCCGTACACCACCTCGAGCGCCAGCAACGGATCCATATAGTCATACTGATACTTGGGAACGAGGTTGGGTTCGCGCTCGAGCCGGCTTGCCACCACCGATTTTGAAGCTCGCGGCAGCAAGGGCATGTTCAGCCGCAGACCTTGCGCCCGGAGCGCCGGAATCAGTTCGCCATAGGTGACGCCCGGCTCGACCATCGCATAGCGCTCCACGGGGTCGATTTTCACGATGCGGTTCATCCGGCTGAAATCGACGATCACGCCTCCCCGGCTGGGCACCGTGTCGCCGTGGAAATGTGGCGGCCCCGAGCTTACCGCGATCAGCGGCGTCTTTGTCTTATTCGCTTCCCGGACAATACTCTGCACATCGGCGCGGGTCCTGGGATAAACGGCAACTCCGGGAAGACACTTCGGAGCGAAACTGACGTCACTCGCGAAAGTCTCGAGCAGCGTGGGATCTTCCGAGACAGCTTGCGTCCCGAGGGCCTCGGCGAAGCGTGTCCGCAATGCGTCCGGAATGGCTCTAGTACTGCTCACGTGATCTTCTCGTCCGTTTGGTTGCGGGAGCGCATGACATCCGCCGCGAGTCGAAAAACGGGGGGCGTCACAGATTCCTGCTCAGTTTCGCGCATTGAAGCACGACGGTCACCACGGTTCAACTTGCCGCATGTTGCGTAGCCTACCAGAATCTTTATCCTCGACGCCAGTTTCACTCTTGTCCAATAGCGATTTCGCTACCAAGGAAGCAGAGCGGAAGAACTAGCTTGCCTCGGTAGATTGGGGACTGAGCGATTGTACAGGGCTGATTTCGCACTGCTTTTGGAAGCGAGCACAGCTTAATCGAGACAAACGATCCCGGCCGTAAGTTAAAGGCAATATCTCGACTTTCGATTTAAGCAATCCCGAACCCGATAGCCTCCGCCAGCCACAAGGCGGCGTAGTAACATCAGCCCAACCGCCGCTCAGAAACTATCAACTGGCCGTGGGACATGCTCAGAAATGAGATACGGTATTTCAAGGCGGGAGTGCAGCCCGCGAGCACCCTGCCGTAATAGGCAAAGCGCAATAGGCGGAATAGGAGGAGGATAAAATGCGACGAATCATGATGATTGTGAGCGCCATTTTACTGGGCTCGCTCGCGACGGCAGCACAATCAAACCAAGCAGCCGATGTTCCGACCCATGCAGCATTCCATTACGACGCAAACTATGGGAACGATCGGGCAGAGATCGAGAATCTCTGTGCGCGCTATTTCATAGCGTTCGATGACCACGATGGGGACGCTTATGCGGCCACATTCACGCCGGACGGCGTGCTTGTCTTCGCCGGCGGCGTCAGGCATGGGCGGCAGGAACTCCATGATGAAATAGCAGAGGTGTCAGTCGGCCGGCCTGTCAAGGTCCCGCCCGGCACCATCTCACGCCCGCGCGTGCAGCACATGATCACTGACCAGGTGATCGATGTGAATGGCGACACCGCGACCCAGGTAGCCTACTGGATTGCCTTTACCAACGCCACGCCGCAGAAGGACACGCAAGTACTGTACATGGGCCATTACCTTGACCACCTCGTTAAGGTGGATGGTCACTGGCTGTTCCAAAAGCGCGAGGTTTTCAATGAGTCCGCGCCAGCCCGGCGGGCGCTGTTCTATCCGGAATTGGGCGAGACCGACCCTATCTCGCCCACAGCGCCGCCGTGCCAGGATTGCACAACAGCGCCGGTCGACGCCGCCACCGGCGCAGCCGTAGGAGCGGAAATTATTTGATCGCTGCATATTTTATGAAACGGTCCTTGCGGAAGGCGGTTTTGGCGGCGCTGAAAGCACGGGCTTGTTCCATTCTTATGCAGCGGTTAAGGGCGGGATTCGTGCTAGGCTCATAAAATTGACTGAGCCGATCCGGGTGGAATTCGTGCACGGCGAAGCAGATCATTGGTTCAGGTCTGAAGTATCGCCGGCCGATCGGCGGGAGATTCGGGCTGGGCAGCGCGGATGGCGCTGCTCGGCCGTCCTCTGGTTTTGAGTCCCTAACTGATCTGGAGGGTGTTATGAAGGTAGTCCTGATTGCATCTACGGCGCTGGTTTTGCTGTTGGGCGCTGCCGCGCACGCCGGCGAGCCGGAAACGGCCCTGTCGACTGAGGAACTCGGCATCACCTGCGATCGTGCCTGCCTCATCGGGGTGATGGACCAGTATCTCGCGGCGATGATCGCCCATAATCCGGCAGGCGCCGCATTCGCGACGCACGTTAAATTCACCGAGAACGGCGTCATTCTGCCGATCGGCACGGCGGCGTGGCAGACCATGGACTCGCTGGGCGCCTTCAAGCAGTATGTGGCGGATCCGCAAGGCCACTCGGTCGGCTTCCTCGGGACCATTATGGAGCGAGGCCACGAATCAATCCTGTCGGTCCGGCTCAAGCTGAGCGATCGGGTAATCGAAGAAGCCGAGCAGATCGTGGTGCGCAAACGGCCCGGCTACGACCTTGACGACCCGGCCGGCTGGGACGAACGCACGCAACCCGGCAGCGGGCGGATGTATACGACTGCTAACTGGAATGACACCCTGAAGCCGAGCGAACGGGTCCCACGCGACCGCATGATTGCGATTGCCAACAGCTACTTCTCGGCCATTCAGTTGGGCGCCGCGACGCCGGTGCCGTTCGCGCCCAATTGCTATCGGATCGAGAATGGGGTCGTCACGTCCGGCGCCGCCACCGCCGGTCCGGACGCGTCGACTGGGCTTGCCTCGGGCGAATTCGCGCGCCGGCATTGCGCCGAGCAGCTCAACATCAAAGGCTTTTTCGTTTTCGACGATGAGGTGCGTGGGCGCCGCTTCCCTGTTGTGGATGAAGAGAAGGGCATCGTCTTCGCTCGGGTTTTCTTCGATCACGCCGGCAAGGCCAAGTTCCATATGGACAGCAATGGGAACAAGGTCCCCATGAGCAGCGGCGGCGGCGGAGATTTGCCGAATTCAATCCTTATCAACGAGATTTTCTGGATCAAGAACGGCGTCATCCAGCACATAGCCGCAAATATCATTACCGTTCCCTACGGCATGCCATCAGGCTGGGAGAAATGAGACGCGGGATCTCCGATGAAGCCCGTTGAACCTTCCCGACCGCGGTTTTGCTGATCGAAGCGGATGTGATGGCTCACGGAGCGGTCATCCTCGACGCCTTGATCATCGTAAACTAAATTGGTTACATAAAACTTGCTATAGCGAGGACCACGATGCAGAACGATGAACACAGCAGCCTCCCTGCCCCGACGCTGCACTTCGTGATGCGGATTCGGGTGGACGTCGCCGACCCGCTGGAGTTAGGCGAAATGCACGGCGCGGCGAAGCGCATCATTCGCATCACCGGCGGCTCGTTCGAGGGGCCGTCGATGCGCGGCAAGGTGCTGGACGGCGGAGCGGACTGGCAGACGACTCGGCCCGACCGCGTGGCCGTGCTCTACGCCCGCGGCACGCTCAAGACCGACAGAGGCGAGCTGATCACTATGGAAAATCGCGGCTTTCGTCATGGACCGCCGGATTTGGCCGCGCGCATCGCCGCCGGCGAGCGCGTACCTCCCTCCGAGTACTACTTTATGACCACTCCGGTGTTTGAGACTGCCGCGCCGGAGCTGCAATGGCTCACTCGCACCATCTTCGTCGGCCATGCAGAACGGGAAAAGAGCTGCGTCATCGTTAACGTGTGGCGCGTAGGTGATGAATTACGCCCAGAGGACTGATTAGATAGAGAACGGTGATTCTTGTTCGGGTATGGCGGTTGGGTATCGGCCCGTCAGAAAGCCTTCAGGAACAGTGTTGCTGATTTCGGGAAATGACCCTTCCATCGCAGTTGAATAGAGCTGCGATTGGATGATCAACCTAGCGGAATCAATCAGCCAGCGAATGGAGAAATACTCAGCAGGTTATTCGAAATAGGTAACCGCGTTCCGCTCCGTCTCCCAAACCTTGACGCGGCTCACCTTAGCGCGGCACTCGCTCGATTGCGCAACCAGAGAGCCAATTTCCCGGTAAAGATAGCGGGCAATATTTTCCGCGGAAGGATTGGCTTCGCGAAATGGTTCAAGGTCGTTGAGGAATTGATGATCCAGCCGGCCGGTCACTTCCTTCATCAGAGCCTTTACATCCTTGAAATCGCACAGCAATCCAATTTCGTTCAACAATTCACCAGTGACAGTGAGCTGAACTTTATAGTTGTGTCCGTGGCAGTTTTCGCATTTGCCCAAATATCCCCGAAGTGCATGTCCGGCGGCGAAACTGGTCTCAACATCAAGCACAAACATTAAAAAACACCCTCCAGCGAATGACAGCGGCCATCTTTGGGTCAGCAAAGATGGCCGCAGTGTTGCGGTACGCTGCTGGCCTGGCAGTTACGACAGGCCGACTACCTGGCCGGTTTCGGTATTGATATCGATTTCGTAATAACCGGGCCGGCTGGAAAGTCCGGGCATGGTGCTCATTTTGCCCAGCAGCGGGTAGACGAACCCTGCGCCTACGCTGGCGCGAACTTCGAACGCACGGGAACCACAAATCCCGTGGGCGCGCCTTTGAGAGCCGGGTCATGGCTGAAGCTTAAATGCGTCTTCGCCATGCATACCGGAAGCTTGTCGAAGCCTTGGCGGGTGTACAGCTCGATCTGCTTTTCCGCCTCCGGCGAGTATTCGACTCCCGCGCCGCGGTAGATCTCGCGCACGATGCACTCGATCTTTTCCTTGATCGAAGCTTCGCGCGGATACAGGAAGTGGAACTCGCTGGGCTTTGCGCAAGCCTTGATTACGGCTTCGCCCAGCGCCACGGCGCCGGCGCCGCCTTCGGCCCAGTTGTTGGCGATGACGGCATCTTCGGCGCCGGCCTGAGCGCCGCCTTGCGCACCAACTCGACTTCCGCGGCCGTATCGGTGCTGAAGCAGTTCACCGCCACAACTGCCGGTATGCCGAACTTGCGCACATTTTCAATGTGCCGCGTCAAATTGACGCAGCCCTTCTCGAGCAATTCAAGATTTTCTTCCGTGTAGGCCGTGGGCGAGCTTCTGGCCGGCCACTACTTTGGGGCCGCCGCCGTGCATCTTCAGCGCGCGAATGGTGGCCACGATCACCGCGCAGTTGGGAATCAGCAGGCTCTCGCGGCACTTGATATCGCAAAATTTCTCAAAGCCCATGTCGGCGCCGAAGCCGGCTTCGGTGACGACGTAGCCGTCTTTTCCCACCAGTTTCAGGGCAATCATGTCGGCCAAAATCGACGAGTTGCCGTGGGCGATGTTGGCAAAGGGGCCGGCATGCACAAACGCAGGAGTTCCCTCGAGCGTCTGCATCAGGTTGGGCATGATGGCGTCCTTCATCATCACCGTAAGCGCGCCGCCCACGCCCAGGTCGTCGGCCGTGATCGGCTCGCCCTTGCGGTTCGACCCAATCACCATGCGCCCCAGACGCTCGCGCAAGTCGCTCAGGCTGGTGGTCAGCGCCAGAACCGCCATGATTTCGCTGGCCACAGAGATATCGAAGCCAGTCTCGCGCGTGTGTCCCTTCTCCTCCGGTCCCTGTCCGACCGTGATCCCGCGCAGCATGCGGTCGTTGGTGTCGATCACGCGCCGCCAGGTAATGGTTGCCGGATCGATATCCAGGCGCGCCCACCGTGAACGCTCCTCGGCAGTCAACTCGTTGGGATCTTTCTTGCTGATTCCCAGTTTGCGCAGACGGCGGAACATGACCGGGCTGAAGCGGCGCGAGCCGTCCTTTGCCGCGGGGCAAAGGCGGTCGAAAAGTTGTTCGTCGGTTGCCTCCGACTCGTGCATCATGCGTGTGTCGATGGCCGCGGCCAGCAGATTGTTGGCTGCGGTGATGGCGTGAATGTCGCCGGTCAGATGCAGGTTAAACTCTTCCATCGGGATAATCTGGCTGTATCCGCCGCCGGCCGCGCCGCCCTTGATTCCGAAGGTCGGACCCATGCTGGGCTGGCGGATGCAGGTAAATACCTTCTTATCGAGATGCGCTCCCAATGCCTGGCTTAACCCGACGGTCGTCGTCGTCTTTCCTTCGCCGAGGGGAGTCGGCGTCACCGCCGTCACCACCACGTACTTTCCTGCCGGCTTGCTGCCGAGCCGATCGAGAATCGACAACCTCACCTTCGCCTTGGTATTGCCGTATAACTCCAGTTCGTGACTGAGGATACCGGCTGCCTGAGCAATCTCGGCAATCGGGAGGGGAACCGCCGCTTGGGCAATCGCAATATCGCTGGGCACGGCCGGCTTGGCTGCAGCGGCCGCCGCAGGTTGAGTTGTCGAGATTGAGCTATTCGGAAGTTCCGTCACATTCTGAGCCATTGGGCTGTACTCTCCAGATGCCAGATTTTTTGAGGGCTATCAATATCATGTTATGATAGAATTATTCAGATTGCAAATCGGAATATCCAGTCTTTCCGGGGCAGGAAACGCGCGGAGGGGGTCCAATGTCGGGTGAGGAATCGAAACCAGCAAGTGACGGCGATCGCAATGGCGCAGGGGGATATGAGCAGTCGTTGCGCGACCCGGCGAAGTTCAGTATCACCTGGGAGTTGGTGCCGGGACGGGGCGCGTTCGAAAAATCCCAAATGGATGTTTTCGCGACGGCGGAGCAGGCGGCCAAATCGGGCCGGGTCCACGCGCTCACGATTACGGATAATCCCGGAGGAGCTCCCGCGCTTTCCGCCGAGATGCTGGGCGCTGAAATCATCCGCCTGGGCTGCGAGCCGCTGGTTCATCTGACGTGCAAGGACAAGAACCGCAACGAGCTGGAAAGCCTTCTCTACGGGATGGAGCGAGCCGGCATACGCAATGTGCTGGCCATGACAGGCGATTTCCCGAAGACCGGGTTTATGGGAGGCCCCAAGCCGGTATTCGATCTCGACCCGGTGAACCTGATGGCGTTGATCGGAAGCCTGAACCGGGGCCAGGAAGTTCCCGCCGTTAAGGGAACCAAAACCCTGAAGCCGACGCACTTTTTCGCGGGCGTGGCCGCCAGCCCGTTCAAGGCTCTTGAAGCGGAGCAGATGGGGCAGTATTTCAAGCTCAGGAAGAAGCTCGAAGCCGGCGCGCAGTTCGTCGTCTCTCAACTCGGTTACGACATGCGCAAGTTTCACGAGTTGCTCCAGGCGGTGAAGCTGCTGGGCTTCGCGGATATTCCCGTGGTCGGAAACATCTACCTGCTGCCCTTCGGCGCGGCCAAGGTGATGCACGACAACCAGCTGCCGGGCTGCGTGGTGACCGACGAATTCCTCGCGGTGCTGCAAAGCGAGGCGGCTGCGGCAGACAAGGGCAAGGGCATGCGCAAGGAGCGGGCCGCCAAGATGTACGCGATGATGAAAGGGATGGGCTTTGCCGGCGCGCACATCTCCGGCCATGGCATGACCTTCGCGGACCTGGAATACGTAGTTGACCGGGGAGAAGAGCTGCTGCCGAACTGGCCCGAGTTCGTTCATGAATTCCGCTTTCCCCAGCCGAACGGCTGGTATTGCTTCGAGGCGGACGAGAAGACCGGGCTGAATACCCAGACGCCGGCTGCCAAGAGCAAGGCTCCCGCGGCGGGCCTCGGTTATCAGTTATTCAGATGTTTTCACCACACGATGTTCGATCCGCGCGGATTTCTCTTCCGTCCCATGGTTTGGCTCTCAAAGGCAGTGGATAAAACACCAGCCGAGGGCGCCTACATCAAGGCGGAGCAAATCATCAAGGGCATCACCAACGATTGCATGCACTGCGGCGACTGCGCCATGCTTGACACCGCCTACCTGTGCCCTATGAGCCAGTGCCCCAAAGGCCAGCGCAACGGCCCCTGCGGCGGAAGCTTTGAAGGCTGGTGCGAGAAGTATCCCAATCAGCAAAAGTGCATTTACGTGCGGGCCTACGACCGGCTGAAAAGCCACGGAGCCGAGGAAGAGCTGAACGGCGAGCGTACGCCCCCGGCCAACTACGACCTCAGCCAGAGCTCTTCGTGGATCAACTTCTATCTTGAGCGCGATCACTCGGCAAAGAAGCTCAGTTTGCTGAAGGCCGGGAAAGGCAAGGGGAAGAAACCGGCCCCTGCCTCTGAATCGAAAGCGTAACTCTGCGCGATGGCGCTCCCGGCCGGGTTCTGGAACCGATTGCATAATCCTCCAGACGCGGTTTGAAAGGGCACGACTTTAGTCGTGCCGAAAAGGCAAGCAAATCGCGGGCTTTAGCCCCTGCGGGAAGTTTTTCGGCCGGGTCGGATGCAAACAGCTCTACGCGCCGGAGATCATGAGGCGATTCCGCGGCGACAATTCTTCGGAAGTTTTCACAAATTTAGATGGGACGAGGGCAAAACCAGTGACGGCAAGAATTCTCGATGGAAATAGCATCAGCGCCCAGATCAAGGCGGAACTGAAAACGGAAACGGCCCAACTCTGCCGCGAGGGAGTGCGTCCCGGACTGGCAGCGGTGCTGGTGGGAGAAAATCCGGCTTCGCAAGTCTACGTGCGCAGCAAGGTCCGCACCTGCGAGCAGTTGGGCTTCTTCAGCGAAATGATTACGCCCCCGGCAAGCACATCCACTGAGGAGTTACTGGCCATCGTCGACGAGCTGAACCGCCGCGATGACATCGACGGCATTCTGGTGCAACTGCCGCTTCCCCGCCAGATCGATTCCAAGCGCATCCTGCTGGCGGTCGATCCCGCCAAAGACGTCGACGGCTTCCATCCCATCAACATCGGACTGCTCTCCACCATGCGCCCCAGCCTGGTGCCTTGCACACCGGCCGGCTGCATGGAAATTCTCAGCCGCAGCGGCATCGAAGTCGCCGGCAAGGATGCGGTTGTGGTGGGCAGGAGCGACATTGTCGGCAAGCCCGTGGCCATGTTGCTGACCAATGCCAGCGCCACCGTCACCATCTGCCACTCCCGCACGCGCAATCTGGCCGGCGTTTGCCGGCGCGCCGACATCCTGATCGCGGCCATCGGCAAACCCGCGATGATTACCCCGGAGATGGTGAATCCGGACGCTACCGTCATCGACGTCGGGATTAACCGGATCGACAGCCGCGAGCTCTTTCAAAGTCTCTTTGCCGGCGATCCGAAGCGGGAAAAGGAGTTCTCGGAAAAAGGCTCGACCCTGGTCGGAGACGTGCATCCGAAGGTCGCCGAAGTATGCCGGGCAATCACCCCGGTTCCGGGAGGAGTGGGACCGATGACCATCGCCATGCTGATGGCGAATACGCTAAAAGCCGCTAAAATGCGGCGGGGCGTTACGGGCGCGGCGCACTAGCGGCAAGAGAATGGAAAGCCGCTACGGCTCGTATGGCCGGAGCGGGAAGCAGGTCGCGCGGCACAAGTCTCCTGGCGCCATCGATCCCCGCGCCTGATTCAGATACCATTACCGGTATGCATCTACGACCGGACGCGGAAGAAGGCGCCAGCAGCAGCGGCGCGGCGCCGTCCTCTTCGGCGCGGCCCGGTTCCGCCGCGCCGGACAGCGGGGCAGATCCGAAAGCCGGCCCGCAATTGGTACAGAGCCTGGGCCTGTTCAGCGCTACCACCATTGTTGTGGGGTCGATGATCGGCAGTGGCATCTTCATCGTCGACTGCGACATTGCGCGCCTCACCGATTCGCCGGCGCTCTACCTCGGCGCCTGGGTCGTCACCGCCGTCATGACCATGATCTGCGCGCTCAGCTATGGCGAGCTGGCCGCCATGATGCCAAAGGCCGGCGGCCAGTACGTTTACCTGCGCGAGTCGCTGGGTCCGCTCTGGGGCTTTCTCTACGGCTGGACGCTCTTTCTCGTCATTGAGACCGGAACCATCGCCGCTGTTTGCGTGGCCTTCGGCAAATTCCTCGGCGTCTTCTTTCCCGTCGTCTCCAGCACGCATTGGCTGTGGCACATCGCGCACGTTCCCGCGATTCCGCTCGGCCCCATGGTGCTTGGCAACATGGAGATCGGCATCAGCACCGCGAATCTCGCCGGAATCGCCGTTGTCGTTTTCCTTGCCGCCGTGAATATTTTCGGCATGAAGTTCGGCGCACTGGTGCAGAACGTCTTCACCGTGGCCAAGGCGCTCTCGCTCGCGGGCCTCATTCTTCTCGGATTCACCGTCGGCCGCAACAGCCTTGCCATCGCCGCTAACTTCGGCAGCCATTGGAGCCAGTTTTGGCGGAACGCCGGCTGGGGTTCGCTGCATCCCGTGCAGGTGGGCGCGGAGGGGCCGACCGTGATGGTCAATTTGATTGTGATTCTGGCCGTGGCGCAGGTCGGATCTCTGTTTGCGGCCGATGCCTGGAACAACGTCACCTTCACGGCTGGTGAGATCAAGCATCCGCGGCGCAACGTGCCGCTCTCGCTCGCCCTTGGCGTTGGATTTGTGCTCGTCGTCTATATCCTGGCTAGCGCAGCATACATCATGGTCCTTCCGCTGCAAGGCGATCCCCACGGGGCAACGGTGTTCGCGCGTGGAGTGCAGTACGCCGCCGAGGACCGCATCGGCGCCGCAGTGCTGCAGCAGATGTTTCCGCACTTTGGCGGCTACCTGATGGCTGCGGCGATTCTGATCTCTACCTTCGGCTGCGCCAACGGCATGACTCTTGCCGGTGCGCGCGTTTACTACGCCATGGCGCAGGACGGCCTCTTCTTTCAATCCGTCGGCAGATTGCATCCGCGCTTCCGCACTCCCGTGGCCGGACTTGTGGTTCAGGCTGTCTGGACCATGGTGCTCTGCGTCTCGGGTTCCTACAGCCAGTTGCTCGATTACATTATCTTCGCAGTGTTGGTTTTCTATATTCTTACGATCCTCGGGCTGTTCGTGCTGCGCTTCAGAGAGCCCGAAACGCCGCGCCCCTACAAAGCATTTGGCTATCCGTTCTTGCCTGCCCTCTATATCGTGATGGCGACGGGCATTTGCGCCGCGCTGCTCCGCTACAAGCCACAATACACCTGGCCCGGCCTGATCCTGGTTCTTCTGGGGATTCCGGTTTATCTATATTGGTCGCGGAGAAGGGAAAAGACTGGGCTCGCCAAAAGTTATCATGTGCAGGAATAGTTGCGCAGCCTCCCACGGCGTAAACTTCCCAGGTTTCAGAAGCGAGATATCCATCCCACGGACGGAAACCTGTCCATGGGGATCCCGGACCTCGGCACCCGGCGCCATTAGTCGCAGAGCAACGATCGCAATCTTGACAACGCTACGATGCGTCCACTTCACCCTACAAACCAATCCCATTGCTCCTGCGTCAGCGGGACGACCGAAAGCCGGCCGATGAGAATAAGCGGCGAGCGGGCGAAGAGTTTTTCGGCTTTGATTTGGGCGAGGGTTTTGCGGTGTTTGAGGCGCTTGCCTGCCTTGATGCGGACGATGGGAACTTTGGGATCGGTTGCGTCGACGCTTGTCACCATGCCCGTGCCCACGGCGGCGCGCTCATCGCCGGTGTGGTAGAAGATCCATTTCGTTCCCGGCTTCATCTCGCGCAGGTGTCTGACGGCGGCTGGGTTGGTGACGCCGTCCCAAACGGTTTCGCCGTCTCGCAGGAGATCGTCAAAGGAGTAGACGTCTGGCTCGGATTTGAAGAGGAAGTAGGTCATGACGGCGCCAGGTTTCAGGGATCAGCCGGTAACTCGCAGATTCTCACTCTACGCGGCTACCTCTTAGCGTTCCTCTTGGCCCGGCTTTAATGGCAGCCCCGGTTTGCCGATATGGCGAGCTAGCTTGCGTTTCCAACCAGAGGGATGAAAAAGAGTGTTCGCCCCGTTGGCTAGCACATCCGAAGCTGTTTCATCCCACAAAAGGTGCCCCGAAGCGTCAAAGCACTGAAAATAGACCGTGGCTGTCGGCTTGCCCAACGAAAGAGCCGATTCCACCCTAACGTACAACAGACTGTCGGCACCAGTCTTCGGTAGCTTCTCGATTAGGGTGGACAGCGGCATATAACCAGTATCTCTTGCGTTTGTAAACTTTTGCATCCCGTCATTGGCGATCTCCACGCCATTTGCGCCTAGGAAGTCGAGAATGTCCATAGAGACGCTCTCAAACTCACCAGAACCATGCCCGGCAACCCAAACGCCTCGGTGTTTTTCCGCCTGACCTTGCAGCGGCGCAAATGCTTGCGGGTTCGATGAAGTTAGGGTACCCAACTTTCCACGCACGTAATTAATCGGGATCGTGAAATTCAGATTCTCCCCATTCACGACCTTGAAGGACATGACTCCGACTGCTTCCCCGTTCCGATTTAACAAGGGTCCACCGCTGCTTCCGGGACTTGCCGCCGCTGATGTCTGTAGGACGCGGACGCCTTCGTCGAGGCGGATGCCACTAATTAAGCCATTTGATACCGTTTGCTCAAGCCCCTGCGGAGCGCCGACCAGTAGCACCTCCTCACCCACCTGCACATCGTTCGAGTTGCCCAACGGTATTGTCGGAAGGTCAACCGCTTCGATCTTGAGGAATGCGAGATCATCAACAGGGTCTGAGCTGAGAAGGTACACGTTCCTGTAGGCCTCCCCCGATGCGAGTTTGACCACCATCGCTGTAGCGTCGGCCACGACGTGGTGATTGGTAACTATGATCCCGTCAGGCTTGATTACGAATCCGCTAGCCAAGCCCTTATCAGTTTCTATAACCACCACCGCAGGGCTAACGTGCGCGACGATTTCGGCCCACCCATTGGCCGCGCTTTCGGTTCTGGATTGCTGACTTGCGCTCGACCCTTCACCGGATGGGCTTTGGGGTGTTCCCTGAGCGATTGCGTGAATGGCGCAGATTGTGGCAAGGAAAGCGACTGCGTGCGAGCGCATTCCATCCCTCCCGTGCCTTGGATTCACCAAGGGTTCGGTCAACGTCTAACTATACGCTCTGCCTTGGCAGGCCTGTTCCCCAGTCCCTATTCCCTAATCCTCTACTCCCTGCCCTTTTTGCGGATTTCGATGTTGAGGCGCTTGATCTTCTGGTTGAGGGTGGAGAGCGGAATGCGGAACTGCTCGGCGGCGTCGGTCTGGTTCCAGTTGCAGCGCTCGAGTTTCTCGACGATGATGCGGCGCTCGATGACCTCGAGAATGTCGAAGAGCGAGGAGTTGGGGTTGTGCTCGAGGAGGGCGTCCTGGAAGCTGCGGCCGGTGATGTGGCCGGGAAGCAGATCGGCGCCGATAACGGGACCGCTGGAGAGCACGACCCCGCGTTCGATGGCGTTTTCCAGCTCGCGCACGTTGCCCGGCCAGTCGTAATCCATGAGTGCGCGGATGGCGTCTGTGGAGAGTCTGCGCGGGGCGAAGCCATTCTCATTGGCGTAGAAGTCAAGGAAGTGCTGGGCGAGCAGGGGAATGTCTTCGCGGCGGGCGCGCAGCGGCGGCAGGTCGACGGTGATGACGTTGAGGCGGTAGAAGAGATCCTCGCGGAAGCGGCCCTCGCGAACCTCCTTGCGCAGATCGATGTTGGTGGCGGCAAGGATGCGCACGTCCACCTGAATCTCCTGAATGCCGCCGAGATGCATGAAGCGCTTGTCCTGTAGAACGCGCAGGATTTTGGCCTGGGTGTCCATGCCCATGGTGGCGATTTCGTCGAGGAAAAGCGTGCCGCCATTGGCGACCTCGAAGAGGCCCTTCTTTGAAGCGATGGCGGAGGTGAACGCGCCTTTGACATGGCCGAAGAGCGTGGATTCGAGCAACTCGGAGGGCATGGCGCCGGTGTTGATGGGCACGAAAGGCTTGTCGCGGCGCGGCGAGTTGGCGTGGACGGCCTTGGCGATGATCTCTTTGCCGGTGCCGCTCTCGCCCTGGATCAACAATGTCGACCGGCTGGGCGCGACCTGCGCGACTAGGTCGAAGACCTTCAGCATGATCTCGCTCTTGCCAACGATGTTGGCAAAGTTGTAGCGCTGCTTAAGGGTGCGCTTGAGCTGGAGATTTTCTTCCTCGGCCTTGCGCCGGGCAATGGCGGAGCGGATGTCGGCGAGGAGCTTTTCGTTGTCCCAGGGCTTCTGGACAAAATTTTCGGCGCCGGCGCGGATGGATTCGACAACGTTACCCACAGTGCCGTAGGCGGTGATCATGATGATGGGCAGCTCGGGGTGGCGCTCCTTGAACTGCGGCAACAGCTCCAGGCCGCTTTGGCCGGGCAAAGCGAGGTCGAGGAGGACCAGGTCGAAGCTGTTTTGATCGAGCAGGCGCAGTCCCTCCTCGCCGTCGCGTGCCGTTTTGATGGCGTAGTTCTCGAGGGAGAGCAAAACTTCGAGCGATTCCCGGATGCCGGCTTCGTCGTCGACCACGAGGATGGATGCAGCGGGTGCATTGCCGTTGACTGCGGACGCGGAAACGGACGCGTTCAAGGGCACGTCGACTTCAGGCATGGACGGAATTCCTTAATAGGGGAAACTCGAGATGAAAGGTGGTGCCTGCGCCGACCGCGCTTTCGACATGGATTTTGCCTGCGTGCTCTTGAATGATGCCGTAGCTGACAGAGAGGCCGAGGCCGGTTCCGCGTTTGTCGCCGGGCATGATCTTGGTGGTGAAGAAGGGATCGTAGATGCGCTTGAGATGCTCGGGAGCGATGCCGGAGCCTGAGTCGGAGATGAGGGCTTCGACGTGGCCATTGACCAGAGTAGCGACGCGCAGGCGCCCGCCGCCGGGCATGGCGTCCTTGGCGTTGAGGAGCAGGTTGAGGAAGACTTGCTGCAGTTTGCCGGGGTTGCCGTGGATGGGGGGAAGCTCGTCGGCAAGATCGAGATCGACAAGGATCTGCGCGGTTTTGAACTGGTGTTCGAGCAGCGACAGCGTGTCGTGAATGACCTGGTTCAGGTCGGTGGGGCGGAACTCGGTGGTGGAGGTGCGCGAGAAGTTGAGCAGGCCGTTGGCGATTTCAGCGGCGCGGAAGCTCTGCTGTGTGATCTTGTCGAGCACGGGCCCCAGCCGTGTGTCGAGACGGGCATCGCCCTTCATTTGCTTGGCAAGCATCTGCGCATAGGAGGCGATGACGGCGAGCGGGGTGTTGATTTCGTGGGCGACGCCGGCGGCGAGCAGGCCGATAGAGCTGAGCTTGTCAGCCTGGGCGAGTTGGGTTTCAAGAGCGACGCGCTCCGTAATGTCGTCGACCAGGATGATGCGGCCCACGGGGATGAAGTCGCGGCTGAGCAGCGGCGCGATAGCGATATTGACTGTGCGCTGCTCGCCTGCACGCGTAGTGAAGCGGAACTTGTAAAGGTTGTGCACGCCCTGGTCACTGCGGAAGCCCTCGAGCGCCTCGATGAACTCCGCGGGAAAGACCGCGCCCAGCGGCTGGCCGATGGCCTCAGCGCGGCTGAGGGCATACATGGCCTCCATCTGTGCGTTCCAGCTTTCAATGCGGTCGTTGAGGTCGATGGCGATAATGCCCACGTTGATGGATTCGACGATATTTTCGTTGAACTCCTTGAGGCGCTCGAACTCGGCGATTTTTTCCCCCAGGCGGGCGTAGAGGCTGGCGTTCTGGAGGGCGATGCCGATGTAGCTGGCAAGCGACTCGAGGAGCTCGACATCTTCGCTCGAAAGGAAGTCTCCGCCCAGTGTGCGGCCTAGGCCAATGACGGCGATGGTGTGGCCGGCGGATTCATCGCCTTCCGGGTGCCCGCCCAGGGCGATGCGGCAAGGGAGATAGTAGTTTAGGTCGAGGAGGGCCGCGGTGCGCCGCTGGTCCTCGGGGAGATGAAGGGCAGCCTGCGCGTTTTCAATGAAGATATGCGAGTGGTCCTTGGCACGGTCGAAGTTGAGGAAGCCGAGGGCCAAGTTGTTCTGTGCGGCGCTGACCTCGTCTGGCAAACCGTGGGAGGCAGCGAGACGCAGGCCTCCTGACTCGGCTGTGAGGAAGACGGCGACGCGGGCGACCAGCAGGGTGCTGGGCAGCTTTTCGACGATGGAATGGAGCAGGGCACGCAGGTCGGTTTCGGAGCTGAGTCCACGGCCGAATTCGACCAGCGCCTTGCGGTAGTCGTAGCGATGGCGGTCGAAGGCGCGGTCGACCCAGCCCTGAATACGGCGCTTGAGGGGATCGAAGACGGCCGCAGTGGCCAGAATGGCGATGACTAGCGCCCACTCGCGTATGGTTTCAGGCATGCGCTGGTGGGCCACCAAGGCGATGAGGGCAATGATGCCGAAGTAGCCGCCCGCGATGAGGCCGGTCGCCAGCGTGTAGGCCACGCCGCGCTTGAAGATCAGGTCGGTGTCCATGAGCCGGTAGCGGACGATGGCCCAACTGAAGGTGAGCGGGAGAAAGATGAGCGACAGGCCGGCCAGATTGGTGAGCAGGCGGGGCGGATTCAGATCAAAAAGAAACGGGATGGCGTAAAACAGCGTAAAAGGCAGCACTGCGAGCAAAGTGCCACGGGTGAGCCACTTCAACTGCTGGCGCAGGAGCGGCGAGTCCGCGCGGCCGTAACTGCGCAGGAAGAGCAGGGCGACGAGAACGTAGAACGCGGCGTCGTAGGCGGTAGCGGTCTGGTCGAGCCGGTGCTTGAGCAGCCCGGTGGCCTGCCACTGGTTGATGGCCAGCAGCCACAAGCCGAGCAGGCCCGCGCCAGGCGCGTAGACCAACGGCAGCAGCCAGCGGCGGCGGATGTTTTTGAAGCGTTCCTCAGGGAAGCTGAGCGCGAAATGCAGGAAGAGGGCTGGCTGCAGCGACTCGGCCACGACATTCGTCCAGAATACGGTCCAGTCCAGCATGTCGAGCTGGCCGGTGTACTTGAGCGCATACCACGCGAAGGAAACCAGGCAGAAGAGGTAGAAGTGGGTGGCGCGCGGAGCTCCCCAGCGGCGGAAGAGAACGTAGAAGCCGATGATCAGGTAGATGAGGCCGATGAGGCGGAGCCCCTGGTTCAGGCCCCGGTCCAGCGGCTCCGGAATCACCTTGACTGAGGTATCCAGGGGAATGCCGTCGCGGGTGATGATGTAGTAGACCTGAACGTAGGAGCCGGTGCGGTAAAGTTCGCGTTCCAGATCGCTAATCCGCAAAACTGCCGTCACGGGCGCCGTGGGAGTATCGCTGACCCCGGTCAGCAGGTCTCCCGTCTGGATGCCTGCGCGCTCGCCGGCCATGTCGGGCAGAACTTTTTCGGCTTGGAGGCCGCCAGCGACCTCGCGCCACCACACGCCGTCGTAGGGCTGCTGGAACTGGCGCTCCTGAAGGATATTGAAAACAGCCAACACGAGCAGAGCGGCTGTGGCCAAAGCCAGCAGCGTAGCCTGCACGCGGTTGAGAAGGCTTGTCTCCATATAAGGGAGAGATTCTAAACTCGAGCTCTTTGTTAGCACGTCAGTTGCCACGCACGGGAGATCAAGCGACGCCCCGAAGACTGCATTCCAATCGTTTGAGAATACGTAACATATAGACTCGGGGTTCCGCGAAAACATCACCGGTACGTGAAGCATATCACCTATCGAATGCAAAAAACGAGAGCGCGCTTACATGGAAGAGGATCAATATATGAAAAATGGTATGCTTTTGAACCAAAGCAGCTTACTTTAGTTTAGGGTTACCTTCTTCGGCGGAATATGGAAGGTTCGCGGTGCTGCGCACCACGGCGCGGCGGCGTGGCGCGTGAACTGACGATGCGGTAAACTGGGGGTAATCTTCGTCTGGTTTTTCCAGCGTCAGATTTGGAGTCCCTCTCGCCGGGTGGATGCTCGCGAGCGCGGAGGTTTGACTGTGCGCACACGAAACATCGCCGACGTCGCAGTTCTCAGCCTGCCGCTCTGCGCCCGGCATTTGGCAGGCCGCCGTGGCTGATCTCTTGATTCCCGGCCTGCCAGACACCGCGCTGGCCGAGGACCCCCTTCCGGCAACGCCGCCGGGGGAAGGGCTGCCGTTCCCTCATTCCTCGATGGCCAGGCAATAAACCCGCATCGCTGGATGACCGCCATCGCGGTGATGTCGAGCGCCGTGATGCAGGTGCTGGACACCTCGGTGGTGAACGTCAGCATGCCGCACATCGCCGGCTCGCTCTCCTCGACGGTGGATGAGGCCACGTGGGTGCTCACCTCCTACCTGATATCGAACGCCATCGTTCTACCCATCGCCGGGTGGCTGGCTGGCGTGCTGGGCCGCAAGCGGCTGCTGCTGATTGCCGTGGGGGGCTTCACGCTGTCGAGCCTGCTGTGCGGGCTGGCTCCCAATCTGCCCATGCTAATTGTCTTTCGCGTTCTGCAGGGCGCCACCGGCGGGTGCCTGCAGCCGCTTTCGCAGGCGGTGCTGCTGGAAGAGTTCCCCGGCAGGGAGCAAGGCAAGGCGATGGCGTTCTGGACCCTGGGCATCATCGCGGCGCCCATCCTGGGCCCCACGCTGGGCGGCTGGATCACCGACACATGGTCCTGGCGCTGGATCTTCTTCATCAACCTGCCAGTGGGCGTGCTGAGTCTTCTCTTGATTTCGCAGTACGTCTCCGATCCGCACTACCTCAAGCGCCGGTTCGGCGTGGATGTGTGGGGCATTGGCATGTTGGCCGTGGGCATGGGCGCGCTGCAGATCATGCTGGATAAAGGACAGGAGTTGGACTGGTTCGGATCGAACCTGATTCGCGTCCTGTGCGTGGTTGCGCTGGTTTGCCTTACGGTGTTTGTGCTGCGCGAATTGGCGACCGAGGACCCGATTGTGCGCTTCAGCCTGCTGCGCTACCGCACTTTTGCCGCGGGAGTCGGCCTGGACACGATCCTGGGTTTCGCGCTCTATGGGAGCTTGGTGCTGCTGCCGCTGTTCATGCAGACCCTGCTGGGCTGGACGGCGACAACGGCGGGAATTTGGAATAGCCCGAAAGGTATCGGCATTGCGTTGTGCACGCCCGTGGTGGGCCATCTGCTGGGCAAGGGCTGGGACGGACGCAGGATGTTGTTCATCGGGCTCACCCTTGTCAGCTTGTCCTTATTCGGCTTTGCGCGGATGACTCTCGATTCGGGAACCTGGGACATCTGCTGGATCCAGATCGTCCAGGGGTGCGGCATGGGCCTCATGTTCGTGCCGCTGACTACGCTGACCATGAGCCCGATTCCGAGGGCGGAGACGGGATACGCAACGAGCCTCTTCAACGCGGTGCGCAATATCGGCGGCAGCATCGGCATTTCCTTTGTGCCTACGCTGTTGGCGCGCCGTTCCCAGTTTCACCAGCAGGTACTCGGGGGTCAAATCACGCCCTCGAGCCCAACCAGCCAGCAGGCTTTGGCGCAACTGACGCCTTACCTTGCGCATCGGGGATTCGATCCGGTGACGGCGGCGCATAAAGCGAACGGGCTCATTTACGGGCAGCTTCAGCAGCAGGCGGCGCTGCTGAGCTATGCGGACGCGTTTTATCTGATGGGAATCCTATCCCTGGTCACCATACCGGCGGTCTTTCTTATGCGCGGGGCAGAGCACAACCGGCGGCATCGGCGAGAACCTTGATGAAAGGATGCGTCCTTCAATTCTTGCCGCGATGAAAACGCGCAAAGGGACAATCTGCTTTGAAGCAAACGCTCGCCCTGGGTACACTTTCCGCATGATGTTTGCCAAGCGGCTGCGTGATGGGGTTCGGCGGGGCGAGATTACTTGCAGCGTGCGCATTTGGTTGCGGCCGCATGTGCGAGTGGGCGGGCGCTACCGCATGGAAGAAGGCGAGATCGAGGTGGACTCGATTGAACCGATCGGATTCCCGGATATCACACCGGAGTTGGCTCGCGAGTCGGGATTTCTCGGCGTCCTCGATCTCCTCAAGGTGGCCAGGCACGGCAGAGGCGAGAAGATCTACTTGATCCGCTTCCACTACATTCCGCCGCGCCGCGGTCATCGTAGCTAATAGGGCTTTGGGACCACCTCATTCATTTCGGCCAACTCGGCGCCGGTGAGGCGAAACGCGGTCGCGTTGACGCTCTCTTCGAGGCGCTTGACGGAGCAGGCGCCAGGGATGGGCAGGTTGACCGCCGAGCGGCGCAGCAGCCAGGCCGGAGACGCCACTGCGGTCGAGACACCACGGGCGGCGGCGATCTTGCGGCCCCTGTTACCGCCCATTGCGGCCTTGCGGCGGCATACACTGAGCGCAGGCGCAGCGTGTAATGAGTGGGAGGGCTGTAAACTTGCGCAGCGATGAGGCGTCTACCAAATTGATGGCAGCCGGCACGACAGTGAAGCCGATGACCGCGGGAGCGGCAGAAGAGATAGCTGCGCAGGAGTTTGCCCGAATCGTCGAGACCCATCGGCCGCAGATTTTCAGGTTTCTGCTGGCATCTTTGCGAGATATGGATCTGGCCGAGACGCTGACGCAGGAGTGCTTCCTGAAGGCGCACCGGAACTGGAAACATTTTCGGGGCGATTCGACCGCGATGACTTGGCTGATGCGGATCGCCATCAATTTGCAGAAAGACCACTGGCGCAACCGGCGGATGCAGTTCTGGCGGCACACGCGCAGCAACGCGGTGGACGTGGACGAGGCCAGCGAGTGGCTGCCGAGCGGCGAGCACAGCTGTGGAACAGCAACTGCTCGCGCGGGAACAGGTGGCGCAGGTTTGGAAGGCAGTTGAGGGACTGAGCGAGCGGCAGCGAACGGTATTTTTGCTGCGCTACGTGGAAGAACGGGAGTTGAGCGAGATTGCGCAAGCGACCGGATTGAGCGAAGGCACGGTGAAGGCGCATCTTTCACGGGCGCTGGGGAGAGTGCGCGCGGAGCTGAGAAGAAAATGATGAATTTCGAGAACAAATTCGCGGAAGAAATCGACGATCCGATGCTGGCGCAGGCGCTCAAGCACTTTAAGGCGAGCGTGGATGCCTGGAGTTCGTATAGCCGGTCCGACGCGGCCTATAGCAGGCCCCGGACAACGGTGCGGAGGACGGTTCGGCATAGTTGGCGGCTGGCGGCAAGCTGGGCGCTGGGATGCGTGCTGGCGGCGGGGAGCCTGGCGGGCGCGGTGTACGAGCGCCATCACCGGCAAGAGCTGGCGCGGATAGCGGCGGTGCAAGCGGCGCAAAGGGCCGCACAGGTGCGCGCGGCGGCTGAGCAGGCTGCGGCGGCGCAAAGCGCCTTGCAGGATCGGGCGTTGGCCGGTAGATCCAATGCCGCGGTGAGGGCGGACGACGCGGACGCTTATTTGCTGGCCACGGTTGACAGCGATGTGTCACGGGAAGTTCCGGCGGCCATGGAGCCGCTGGCGCAACTGGTGGACGATAGCGGGGCACAATAAAAAGCAAGACGGAAAACGGGAAACGATTCTAAGACAGGCAGACGGAGGAGGGCTCGATGAGAGCGATAAAAATTGGACGATTGGTTTTGGCTGTAGCGGGAGTTCTGGCGGCAGGCGGACTGGCGGGCGCACAAGGGCCCGGCGGGCCGGGCATGGGACAAGTCTGGGTCCAGCATGGAGATGAACCGGGGCCCGTCGTGATTCAGCGCCGTCCGGTCATGGAAGGAATGTTCGGACTGGGCGGCGGTCAGCTCTGGAACAATCCGGACATCGTGAAGCAGTTGAACCTGACCGACGTTCAGCGGAAAGCGATGGATGGGATTATGCAGGACCACCGTTTGAAGCTGATTGATCTGCAGGCCAATCTGGAAAGGGCAGAAGTGGAGCTGGGCCCGCTGATGAAAGCCGATACGCCAGACCGGGCGGCGATTGTAGCGCAGATCGACAAGGTTGTGGCTGCAAGAGCATCGCTGGAAAAGGCAAATTCGCTTTTTCTGCTGGATCTTCGCATGCAATTGACGCCAGCACAATGGAAGCAATTGCAGACCATGCGCCAGAACCACATGGACCGCGAGGAGCGCGGAGAGCACGGGCAGCAGCGAGGCGCCTGGGGACATGACGGACAGCGGCCGGACATGGGCGGCCCGGGGAACCAGTTCTTCTTCCACAGGCAAATACCTCCAGCGCCTCCAGCGCCAAGCGCGGCTCCTCAGGAAGCGCCGGCGCCAGCGCCGGCACCGGCGCCTTCGGGTACGGGAGACGTTCAGTAGTCCGCAAGGCCGTGGCTTGCGCGGTGTGACCGCGGCCAAGGATTGAGAGCTTCAGGCGAAAGAGCAAAGCACAGGTGCATTTGAGACCCATGGCGGCAGGGGGATTTCTCCTTGCCGCCGTTTTTTTGCTCTTGCGGCAGGCGAGGAGCGCGAGTGTGCTCAGGGCGCGGCGATTCCAGAATTGCTGGCGGCTCGCGGAGCCGCACCGATTCTGTAACATCGGGATGGAAGGAGCCGTTTGTGCCGAATCTTGCGGTTGCCGACTGGCTGATCCTGCTGATTTATTTCTTCTTTGTGCTTGCCGCTGGTTTTTCGCTCAAGCCATTCATGACGGGGAGCAGAGAGTATCTGCAAGCGGGCCGCGCGTTGCCAGGCTGGCTGTGCGGCATGGCCATGTTGGGTGCTGGCCTGGGCTCCCAGGAGTTGCTTGGCATGGGCGCCGCTGGGGCCCGATACGGGCTGGCGAGCGTGGGTCTGTTTGTGCTTGGCTCCATTCCGGCGATGATCTTTGCGGGCCTTTATCTGATGCCGGTTTACTACGGGGCAAAATGCAGGCCGCGGGCGCTATACGGCCCGCAGGCGGCATCGGATCCTGGAGCGGCGGAAGTTCCCGTGCGGTCGGTGCCGGAGTATCTTGGGCTGCGCTTCGACCAGAAGACGCGGGCGCTGAATGCCTGCCTGTTTGCCGCAATGGCGTTGTTCAGCGCGGGGATTTCGCTTTACGCGATGGCGAGAATCTTCGCGGCGCTCCATGTCTTCGATCGGATTGCGACCGCGTGGAATCTGCCGCCGGCAGGGATTTTGCTACTCGCGATCGCACTGCCTGCGGCGCTGGTGCTGGCCTACGTCCTGCTGGGCGGGCTTGGGGCGGCTATGTACAACCAGGCGCTGCAGTTTTGCGTGGTAATGGCCGGCATGCTTCCCGTGGCGCTGCTGGGGCTGAAAAAAATTGGCGGTTGGAGCGGACTGAAGGTCGCGGTTCCGGCGGGTTTGCTGCATGAGTGGAATGGCGTGAGCCATGCGGGCGGGCATCCTTTGGGAATTGGTGCTGCCGTTTTGGTAGTTGGCGTGGGCGTTGTGCTCGGCGGCGGCGTATGGTGCGCGGACTTCAGGCTGTTGCAGACGGCGATGGCAGCCAAAGACTGTGGAGTCGGCGCGTAGGGCCCCGCTGCTTGCCGCGGCGGCAAGGGTGTTTGTGCCGTTAGTGTTGATTCTGCCTGGGCTGATTGCTGTGGGGCTGCCGACGCCGCGCACCACGATTGTGATCCACAACGAGAACGGCGCAATTTATCACGAGATCACGGTCGTGCCGCCAGCAGAGGCAGCGGGACAGGGACTGGTTCCGGCAAAGTCCGAAGCCGCGACTGGAAAACCGGTGCTGGGCGCGGATGGCCACGCGGTGCTGAACTACGAGATGGCCACGCCGGCGATGCTGCTGCACTTTTTGCCCACAGGCATGCTGGGGTTGGGATTGGCGGCGCTGATGGCCTGCCTGATGAGCGGAGTGGCGGCGTGTCTGACGGCGTTCAACACGGTCTTCGCGTGCGACATCTATCAAGCGTTCCTGGCAAAGGGCGCGAGCGACAAGCAGATTCTGAAGGCGGGCCGGTGGGCGGCGCTGGGCGGCATGTTGCTTGCGATAGGAGCGGCGTGCGCGGCAATGCGATTTGGCAGCCTCCTGGACGCCATGGTGCTGGTCTTCGCGATGGTGAATGCGCCACTGTTTGCCACGCTGCTTCTGGGAGTTTTCTGGAAGCGCGCGACGGGACACGGCGCTTTTGCGGGCCTGATCGCGGGGCTGGCCGGCGCTCTGCTGCACCATGGACTCGCACTGCCGCAGGGCGAGCAGCCCGGCATTCACGGCGGATGGATTGCGGTGCTGCACCATCCCCGGAGCGAGATGGCGCTGAATTTGGGGACGGCAGTGTTTGCGTTCTCCCTGAGCCTGGTGGTGACGGCGGTGGTGAGCGCGTTTACTCAAGCGCGGCCTGAGGCGGAGTTGGCGGGACTGGTGCACTCGCTCGCGGAGCGGCCCCCGGCGCATGCGATTTGGTGGAAGCGGCCGGAGACGCTGGCAGCGGCGATTCTGCTGGCGGCAATTGCAGTGAATTTGATCTTTATCTGAGAAAAGTGAGGCGGCGATGTTCTACGATGCGCGCATTTCGATGGGAATGATGTTTACTCTGATCGGAACGATTCTAACTGCATTCGGCCTGGCCACGCGCGACAATGCGGCGGTTTATGTGAAGAGCCTGGGCATCGATGTGAATCTCTGGTGGGGATTGGCACTGCTGGTGTTTGGGATTGTGGTTCTCGCGTTGGGCAGGCGTGGACAAATGCGAATTGAGAAGGCAGGGACTAAGGGACGTAGGGACTAGGGACTGTTCCCTACTCCCTATTCCCTGCCCTCCTCACTCCCCCGTCACGCTGAAGCGCATGGTCCTGTAGTCGAAGGTGTAGCTCTTGAACTGCTCGAGGGCGTCGATGCCGAGGACGCCGTAGACGTCGTCGAGCGCGGCGGAGCCGAGCGGCTGAGTAAGAACGCGCATGTCGTGCAGGTCGACGATGGTATTGCCGACGGCGAGAGGCACGTCCTCGGCGACATAGGCGGGCTGGGGCGTGGATTGCTGGCCGGGGAATGAGAACAGTTCCATCCTCTCGCTGTTGAAGTCGGCGGCGTGCTCGTCGAAGTAGCGCGAAGTGAGGTAGGTCTGCTGGCCGCCCGCGTCGACTGCGAACATGCGGTCGTCATCGGGGTCGCCGCTGCCGGCTGAGGCCGTTTGCGGAACCGCGGGATCGGCTGTGGAGCTTTGCACGCGGCCCAGAGCGACGATGACCTGATCGCCGTCGAGAAAGAAGGGCGCGCCGGTGATGAGCAGATCGTCCTTCGAGGCGGGCGCGTTTTGTTTGGCGGGACGGATCTGGATGGTGTTATCGAAGGTGACGGTGAGGCTGCCGATGGCGGCAAGCGCGGGATAGCCGAGGACGCCCTCGACCTGATAACCGCTGCGCGGGAAGCGATAATCCGCATCGTCGAAGACGAAGGCGGTCATGTTGCGAAGGGTGAGCCGCCCGCCGATGGTGAAGCGCGGAATCACCGTGACGTGAACCTGGATGGGGCGGCCGGTGAGGGTGCGGATGGTCGCGGTTTCGTCAGAGACTTTGAGGCCGGCTTCTTTCGCGGTGGAGCGCGCGATGAGGTTGAAGGGCGCGGTGGGGTCGAGCATCCAACTGCGCGAGCGGGCGTCGACGAAGACGGGAACGTCGATGAGGCCGAGGGGATCTTCGCTGACCTGGAGCCTGAACGGGTCGCAGGGATCGACGGTCGTGGGCGGGTTGTCTTTGGCCAGAGGCAGCATCTTGAGCGGCATCTCGATCTCGTCCTGCTCGTCGGGGCTGAGCTTGGCGTGGAGGCGCGTGTCGAGAGTTTGATAGGCCTGTGCGGCCTTTGCCCAGTCACCGAGGCGCAGGTAGTCTTCGGCGAGCGCTTCGCGAAGCAGCTTTTCGTGGGACGTGTTGCCGCTGGCCGCGACCGGATCGATAAGCGGCGTGAGCAGCTCGACGGATTGCTCGAGGTCGTTGGAGCGGTTGGCCAGGATGCCGCGATAAAGCTGCGCCTGATCGGGCGGAAGCCGATCGAGTTGCGCAGCGATACGAAAATACTGGTGATCGGCGAGCAGGTTCTGCAAGCGGGTATCGGCGTCGATGCCGCTCGAAGTTCCGGTTTTTAGTTGCGCACCGGCTCCAGGCTGTTGCGCGGCGGGTGATTGGAGTTCGGGAGCGGCTTGGGGCGCAGTTTGCGGCGGCGTGGGTTCCGGCGCATTCTGCTGCGCAGCGAGCGGGGACACAAACACGGCGAGCGCGAAAGCGAGGGCCAGCATTGCTATAGGTAGCGGCTCGCCCTGCGCAGGTTTTACGAAGCGCCGGTTGCTTTGTGCCGCAAGTCCGCGTACGCAGTTCATCTTCAATTCGACGTTAACAGATCGGCGTCGGCTGAGCCCCTGTGAGCGCGGCAAGTTGAGGTTCATGCTATCCCACCCTTGGCGCAAAGACTAAGCGCGCCAACGATGGGGCACCCAGACTCGTGCTTTCGATTAAAAGTCTGTCTATAAGCGATGGCCATTAGACTTGAAATGAGCAATAGGCATGGCGCGAAAGACGATAGCACATTACGAGATTCTGCGGCGGCTGGGCGCCGGAGGCAGCGGCGTGGTGTACGCGGCCAACGATACGCTGCTGCAGCGGCCGGTGGTGCTGAAGATGCTGCACACCGGATTGCTGACGGCCGAGCAGATGCGATCGACGGTGCTGCGCGAGGCGCGCATGGCCTCGGCCATCGAGCATCCCAACGTGTGCGCCATTTACGAGGTGGGCGAGAGCGGCGACGAGGCGTATATTGCCATGCAGTACGTGCCCGGCCAGCGGCTGGACAAGTTGATCGAGCACGGGCCGGCGAACCTGCAACTGGTTTTGCCGGTGGGCATTCAGATCGCCGACGGATTGCAGGCCGCGCACATGCTGGGCATCTTTCACCGCGACCTGAAGCCGCAGAACGTGGTGCTGACCGACGGCGGCCTGGTAAAGATTCTGGACTTCGGGCTGGCGTGGCGGCTGCGTCCGGAAGACGCGAACTTCGACCCCTCGAAGCCCGCGGTGGCCAAAGACGCTTCCATGGCGTCCACGAGCATGGCACGCGGCGGAACCATCCGCTACATGGCGCCGGAGCAGTTTGTCACCGGCCACTCGAGCGTGCAGTCCGACGTGTGGGCTCTGGGCGTGATTCTCTACGAGTTGGCCAGCGGGCGCCATCCCTTCGCGCGGCCCAACGCCGAGGATTTTCAGGCCATTCGCGCCATCCAGTTTCTTGAGCCGCCGGATTTGAGCGAGATAGTGCCGGCAATTTCCGAGGAGCTGAAGAGCGTGATCGCGGCGTGCCTTGAAAAAAATCCGGGGGCGCGCACAGCTTCGGCGGCCGAAGTGCGCGAGGGACTCAGGACGATCATAAAGGCGCTGCGGATTGAGACTGGAATCATTCCCGGCGAAGTGGCGGCCAATTTGCCGGCGACTGGCCCTGAGGCGCAGAAGCGCGCCACGGGCTTGCTTTCGATGCTGACGGAGCGGTTTCGCGAGTCGGGGGGCGAACGCGCGGCGCAGAACTCGCTGGTGGTGCTGCCCTTTGCTAATCTGGGCGCCGCAGAGGTTGCTCCGCTTTATGGCTACGCGCTGGCCGACGCAATTGCGGCGCGGCTGGCGCGAATTCCGGCGCTTGTGGTTCGGCCGTCGAGCACGCTCATGCAATTACCCATCGCCAGGATGGATCCGCTGGCGGTGGGTCGGAAGCTTGTGGTTTCGTTTGTGCTCGCGGGGAGTTTTGCGCGCTCAGAGAGCGGATTCGACTTGAACTGGCAACTGCTCGACGTGGCCTCGCAAAGCGTGCGCTCGGGCGGAACGATCCGCGTGCCGTCGCTTGACCTGATCGCAGTGCAGACGGAGATTTCAAACGAGGTGTTTGCCACCCTGCACGGGCTGAGCTCTGCGGACGGAATTGAGGCTGCGCCGATCGACGCTCCGCGGCCGTCGCCGCGCGATGGATCGTTGCCGGGGCCGGTGAGCGAAAGGTATCTGCAGGCGCGGGCGCTGCTCAGCTCGTTTATCGTGCACACGGGCTCGCGCGCCGATCTGGATCGTGCGCACGCGCTGTTTACGAACGTGACCGCGAGTAACGCTGAATTTGCAGCGGGATGGAGCGGGCTGGGCATAGCCGAGCTGCAGTATGCGCGGCACGGCTTCGGCGGAGGAATTCACGTGATGCGCGCGCGGAGGGCGTTCGACGAGGCGCTCAAGCTGGACCCGGCCTCGACCGAAGCCAACCTCTACCGCATCATCGTGCTGCTGTCGCGCGGCGAAAAGGAGTCGGCGCGGCACGGGATCGCCGATCTGCTGACGGCAGCGGCGAACGACTGGAATGTCCACATGGTGGCGGGGGTTGTGCTGCGCGGCGACGGAATGTACGACGAGGCGCTGAGCGAATTCAGCCGCGCGCTGAAACTGAATCCGGCCAACGCGGCGATTCTCTATAACCATCGCGCCCGTGTGTATCACTACCAGAACCAGATCGAGTTGGCTGGCGACGAGCTGGAAAAAGGGCTGGCGCTGGAGCCGCGCCATCCGCTGCTGCGCACCTCGGCGGGCTACCAGCAGATGCGTCTGGGCAACCTTGACAAGGCCATCGAAATTCTGGAGGGCGTGATTCGCGACGACGCATCGCTGCGCATCGCCGTGCCCACGCTGGCGCTTTGCTATGTGCAGAAGGGCGAGCGGGAGCGGGGCGCGGCGCTGCTCAAGGACGACACGCTTGCCGCGGCCGAGGCCGACGGCGAAATGGGCTACAGGCTGGCCACGTACTTTGCCGTCGAAGGCGACTCCAGCGAGGCGCTGCACTGGCTGCGCCGCGCGATTTATCTCGGCAACGAGAACTATCCCTGGTTCCAGAAGAACCCGGCGTGGAACAATCTGCGGACAAATGCGGACTTCGCGCGGATTCTGGAGGATTTGAAGAAGGGCTTCCGCAAAAACCAGAAGACGTGGATGCGGCTGCTGGAGCAGGTGCCGCCGGAAGGATAGTAGGTTTACCCCCATGGATTAAAAACTTTGACGCCGGCGCGCGGAAAGTGGGAGACATTGCGCGTGACGACAGTCATGCCGTGCACGAGGGCAGTGGCGGCAATGAGGGAGTCGCGATAGGAGCAGGGATCCGGTACATGCAAGGCCGCACATCGTTTTGCGATTTGCGTATCCACCGACAGCATTCGGCCTTCGAATTCGAATCAGAACGCTGACGCTCCAACCATGCGCGCAGCATCGCGCCTTGCCGAAGATCGCGCCGTTCCATCAAGAGAATGCCCTGCTCCAATTCGATGATGGTGATCACGGAGAGAAAAGTTGCCTCAGTAGGCCAAAGCATCCGACCATGCCTTTACATGCGAGATCTGCCCGCCCGGTGTCCATTTTGCGCAATTCGGACACGACGTTGGTGTCGAGCAGATACATCAGTCGAGGTCCGGCCGGGACGGGAAACTCATTGCCGCCGATGCGAGGGGGCTCAAAGTCCACTTGGTCCGCGTTCGGCATCGCAAGCGATTCCGCAAGGGTTATTTTCTTCTTTCCGCCGGAGATTGCCAAATACTCCTCTATGGTCAAAAGCACATGCGCAGGCCGCCCGCGATCGGTAATAAAGACCGGACCCTTTCGGGCAGCCTTTTTTGCGCGACCTGTATCCTGATTGAATTCCCGGCTCGAAAGTGTCGTGATGGCCACGGCGCACCTCCATGTAGCAACGTAACTACATTTTACCACAGAATCCCCTTACTCAAACGTGAGGAAAACCATCTCCGGCTGGGTGCCGACGCGCATGGGTGGACCCCAGGTTCCGCAGCCAGTGGAAGTGTAGACCTGGAGCGCGCCAAAGCGTTGCAATCCATAAGTGAAGTGGCCGTAGATGCGGCTCGTGAGCCAGGTGAAGGGAAAGAGCTGCCCGCCATGGGTGTGGCCGGAGAGTTGCAGGCTGAAGCCGGCCTGTTCCACGATAGGCAGGCGCGTAGGCGCGTGGTTGAGGAGAACGCTGGCTACGGTGCGGTCCAGCCGCAGACCCTCGATCGCGGCTTTCATGTGCAACGGCGAGGAGCTGTCGTGATAGAGCACGCCGGCGACTTGCAGCCCGTCGACGGTCACCAGCTCGTTAGCCAAAACCCGGATGCCGGCGCGCCTCACAGCTTCGACATACTGCGCGGTATCGTGAAACTCCTCGTGGTTGCCCGTGGAGAAATAGATGCCGTATGGCGGGGCAAGCTTTTTGAGGGGCGCGATCAGGCGGTCAAGGTCGCCTTTGGTGCCGTCGAAGATGTCGCCGGGAAGAAAGGCAATATCGGGATTGAGGCTGGCCGCCAGAGCTGTCATGCGCCGGCAGAACCGGACGCCATTGATGCTGCCCAGATGCAGGTCGCTGAGGAGGACTGCCTTGCGGCCACGCCAGGATGCGGGCAGGTTGGGAAGATGGACGGCGATGCGGCGGATGCGGACGATGCGGACATTGAGCAGGCCATAGAGGCCGGCGAGCGCGGCTAAGGCGTAGAGAACTCCGGCGAACAGCGGGCGGACTCCGGGGGGATCTGCCGGCAGGGGAACAAGACGGAACACAATCCAGGACAGCCGGATAAGGCATGACGCCCAGAAGAGATAGTTGAGAAAGCCGAGCCAGATAGCCGCGATCCAGTAGAGGAACCGGACGGCAAAGTTGTAGAAACGGAAGGCGAGCAGCGCGGCGGGCACGAAGCTGAAAGCCAGAATGAGCATGGTGGCGCGCAGATTGGCAACCGCTGCGGGACTGAGACCGGGAAAGAAGGCGATGCAGGTGGAATAGACGAACCAATGGGCAAGAAAGAGGAGAACCTGGAGAACGAAGATGGGAAGGGTTGGCCAGGCTTTCAAATCCAGAGCTCCTTTTTAACATGATGGCATGAAGCGGGGCTGGAATTTCCGGGCCGGCGGATCGCTCATGCACGTGAAACAATCTTTTCATGTACCGCACCGCGGACAACGCGCTGGGGATTTACGTTTCCATTCCCTTTTGCCGGTCGAAGTGCACCTACTGCAACTTTGCCTCGGGGGTGTATCCGGCCAGCGAACACGCGCGGTATGTGGAACGGGCCATCGGGGATCTGGCCGGCGCGGGAGCGTGGGCCGCTGCTCTGGGAGCGGAGCTGCCGCTGCGTGTTGACACGGTGTATCTGGGCGGAGGAACGCCCAGTCTGCTGGCTCCGGAGTTGCTGGCAAAGCTGTTTGCCGCGATGCGCGCGGAGTTCTCGCTCGACCGGGATGCAGAGATTACCGTGGAGTGCGCGCCGGGACAGTTGGGTGACGCGACGCTGGAAGCGATGGTAACTGCGGGCGTAAACCGCGTGAGCCTGGGCGTGCAGTCTTTTGTCGATAGCGAGGCGCATGCGAGCGGGCGGCTGCACGACCGCGCCACGGTCGAGGCGGATTTGCGGCGGCTGCGCGCGGCCGGAATCGACGAACCTGAATGTTGATTTGATCGCCGGGCTGGCCGGGCAGACGTTCGCCTCGTGGGAAGAGTCGCTGGCGGCGCTGGCGGACTCCGGCGTGCCCCACGCCAGCGTGTACATGCTCGAGGTGGACGAGGACTCGCGGCTGGGGCGCGAAGTATTGGCGGGCGGGCCGCGCTATCGCGCCGGGCTGGTGCCGAACGACGATGCGATTGCGCGCATGTATGAGCGGGCGATTGAGCGGCTGGAGACAGCAGGGCTACACCAGTATGAAATTTCCAACTTCAGCCGGTCGGGGTTCGAGTCGCGGCACAACTTGCGCTACTGGCAGCGGCGGCCGTATCTGGGCGTGGGGTTGGATGCGTCGTCGATGCTGCGGACAGATCCCACCCAAGCCGTGCTGTGCGAGTCCCTTGTATCAGGGCACGACTTCAGTCGTGCCGCAGATAACGCAAAATCGATGGGGGCTTTAGCCCCTGCTCTCGTGCTCCGCTCCACTACCACAGACGAGTTAAAGGCGTACCTCGCTGGACCTGCGATGCTGGAGACGGCGTGGCTTTCGCCCGCGCGGCAGCACGAGGAAGCGTGGTTTCTGGGGCTGCGGATGAATGTGGGGGTTGACGTGGCCGCGCTCAAGCGCGAGTTTGGCCGCGCAATGGTCGAGCCCGCGATGGAGACGGTGGAACAGTTGGTGAAAGACGGGCTCCTGACATTCGACGGCGAGAGAGCGCGGCTCACGGCGCGGGGGCGGCTGATTTCGAATGAAGTGTTCGAGGAGTTTCTAACGGCAGAAAACACTGGCGCGGCATTGTGATCTTCAAGCTGCAGTAGCGGCTTGGCGCGCCGGAAGGACCTTCAGCATGGCGCGCATTCCCAGGCGATCCGAGTAGCGCAGCAGCTTTTCAATGCTGACCTGGGTGATGCGCCCGCGCATCAGGTTGCTCACTGCCGATTGATGTTCGTCGAGAATGCTCACCAATTGGCGCTGCGTGTACTTCTTGCGCTCGATTTCGGTGCGAATTGCGTCGAGCAGATCGGCTTTGATCTTGAGCGCCGTAGCTTCGGAGCGCGTGAAACCGAGATCGTCCAGCACATCGCCCCGCGTTACGTGCGTCACTACGCTAACCTTCCTGGCCATAAGCTTCCTCCGCGGTCTTTCTCAATTGTCCAAGCACCAGCCGTAAACGCGACTTCGCGACCTCAAGGTCGCGCCGGTCCGTCTTGCGGCTCTTTTTTTCAAAGACGTGCAGAACGTACAACGCATTGCCGATCCGCGCCAGGTAAATCACCCGGTACCAAGTTCTTTCATCGGCGGATTTGAGCTCCCACACGCCTTTTCCAATTGACTCCATCCGCCTCGCATCGCAGTCGGGAAGCAATCCCTTTTGCAGTCTGCGTAACGAGTACCCGAGCACGCTCTTGACCTCATGAGGGAAGGAACTCAGAACTTGCTTTGCATCCCCGGCCCAGTGGATCTCTGCATACTCTTCCACAATCGAAATATATCATATTTCATATAAATGAGGCGCCAATCGCCCCGGCCGCTCAGCGCCGGCTGGATAGGCGAAAGTGCTTCGCCCCTACCACGCCAGCAGTTCGTCGCCGGAGGTAGAAGATAGAAACGTGACGGGAGACGGCGTGGAAGCGGGAGGGCTGCCCAAGCACTGGATAGTTTCAGGGCCCGCGGCTTTGGCCCATTCGAGAGCCTTTTCGGCCTCGCGCAGAACCACCACCGGAGAGCGGCCGCGGCTGGCGGCGATGCCAAAGCAAGCGGAGAGGCGGATGGCTTCGCCAGCAACCTGGAAGGGCACAGAAAACACCTCGACGCGAAGGCGCTCGGTGAGGGCCATCGCGTTGGCGGGACTGCAACAAGGCAGAGCCACCAGGAACTCGTCCATGCCGGGCCGTCCCAGCAGATCGTAGCTGCGCAACAAGGATGCGGTACGGCTGGCTACCTGGCAAAGGAGCTCATCGCAGGCATCCACGCCGAGGCGCGAGTTCCAGTGGCCGAAGTCGTCGATATCGAACAGCACCAGGGACATGGAGCTGTTCATGCGCTGTGCGCGGTCGGTCTCGCGAAAGAGCATGGCGAGCAGAGCCTCGCGATTGTAGACGCCAGTGAGGCGGTCCAGTTGCGCATTGCGGATGGAGGAGTCGCGGAGAGTTTCCAGCTCGTGCGCCAAGCGCTGATTGCGCAGCACCAGGTCGATGCGGAGCTGCCAATAGGAAGACTCCGCGGAGCGTAGGATCAGGTCGTCGATGGCGCCTTCGGCGAGGCGGTCAATCCATGCCTGGGTCACGGTGTCTGCAATCAGGACAATCGGGAAATGTGCGCTGGTGCCTTGTGCGCGCGCTTCGGCGAGCAGTTGCCCGATGGACATGCCGGGCAGGCTCTCGTCGAGCAGCGCCAGTCCCGGAGGGCGAGCCGCGCTCATGGAGGCCAGCGCGGCCTGGGCAGAGAGAACGACTTCGACGCGCTCGCCGGCGGTGGACAGAACCGGCTCGATGGCGGTAAGAAGTGCCGGCTCAGGCGATGCGAGGAGGAATGTGGATGCAATATGAGGCGGCATGCGTCGAAATCTCCTGTTGGATGCATCGGCTCAGATTAGAAAAAATTTAGAGAGCACCGCAAGACTCTGGGCTTGCTCGAATGACCTTGGGATAGGAAGCTGTCCCCGAAGAATCGCAGCGGACTCTATGACGATGGGATTCGCAAGCAGCACTGATTCGCAAGCAGCGCCTGGATCAATTGGAGTCGCCATGTTCGCCAAGCCGGCGAGACACG